>JBKQLU010000001.1:0-15059 GCA_052326585.1 Desulfobaccales bacterium
GCCCGGGCCTCTTCGGTGACGGTTTCCCGATAGGCCACCTGGGGTTTGCCCACCCGGGCATCCACCTTGTATTCCCGCATCAGGCGGTCGACGATGATCTCCAGGTGGAGTTCCCCCATGCCGGAAATGATGGTCTCCCCGGTCTCCGCATCGGCGTGCAACCGGAAAGAGGGGTCCTCGGCGGCGATGCGGCTCAAGGCCTGGCCCAGCTTATCCTGATCCGCCTTGGTCTGGGGCTCGATGGCAATGTCCACCACCGGCTGGGGAATATGCATGGTCTCCAGGATCACCGGCTCCCGTTCGTCCGCCAGGGTGTCCCCGGTGGTGGTGCTCTTGAGCCCCACTCCGGCGACGATGTCTCCGGCGTAGGCCGCGGGAATCTCCTCCCGCTTGTTGGCGTGCATCTTCAGCAAGCGGCCCATGCGTTCCTTCACGCCCTTGGTGGAGTTCAATACCGCGCCGCCGGAAGTGAGCACCCCGGAATAGACCCTGATAAAGGTGAGATGGCCCACATAGGGGTCCGAGACCAGTTTGAAGGCCAAGGCCGCCAGGGGCGCCTCATCCGAAGGCGGGCGCTCCACCACCTGGCCCTTGAGATCCAGCCCCTGCACCGGGGGGATGTCCAAAGGCGACGGCAGATAATCGACTACTGCATCGAGCAGTTGCTGGATGCCTTTATTCTTAAAGGCGGAGCCGCACAGCACCGGCACCAGGGCCAGGGAAATGGTCCCGCGGCGCAGGGCCCGCTGCATCAGGGCCGCATCCACCGGTTTATCTGCCAGATAGAGCTCCATAAGTTCTTCGTCCACTTCCGCCAGGGCTTCCAAAAGCAACTGGTGCTGCTCCTGGGCCAGTTCCCGGTAGTCCGCCGGGATCTCGCCCACCTCGAAGCTCACACCCTTGCTGGCCTCGTCGTAAACCACCGCCTTCATCTGGATGATATCGATCACCCCTTGAAACCGGTCTTCCTCTCCCAAAGGCAACTGCACCATCACCGGGTTGGCCTTGAGCCGCTCCCGCATCATCTTCAGGCAGCGGGCCGGATCCGCGCCCACCCGGTCCATCTTGTTGATGAAGGCCAGGCGGGGGACGCCGTAGCGGTCGGCCTGCCGCCAGACCGTCTCGCTCTGCGGCTCCACTCCACCCACCGCGTCGAAGACCGCCACTACCCCGTCCAACACCCGGAGCGACCGCTCCACTTCGATGGTAAAGTCCACGTGGCCCGGGGTGTCAATGATGTTGATGCGCTGGTCTTTCCAGTAACAGGTGGTAGCCGCCGAGGTAATGGTGATACCCCGCTCCTGTTCCTGTTCCATCCAGTCCATGACCGCCATGCCGTCATGCACCTCTCCCAGGCGGTGCGTCACCCCTGTGTAGAACAGGATACGCTCCGTGGTGGTGGTTTTACCGGCGTCGATGTGGGCCATAAACCCAATATTCCGTACCCGGTTTAGCGGGGTCTGTCTCGCCAAATCTTTTACCAACGATAATGGGCGAAGGCCTTGTTGGCCTCTGCCATCTTATGAGTATCTTCTCTTTTCTTGATGGTTGCGCCCCGGTTGTTGGCGGCGTCCATTAGTTCCGCGGCCAGCTTGGCCTCCATGGACTTTTCGCTCCGCGCCTTGGCATAGCTGATGATCCAGCGGATGGCCAGGGAAATCCGCCGGTCAGCCCGGACCTCCACCGGCACCTGGTAAGTGGCGCCGCCCACCCGCCGGGACTTCACCTCGATCAAGGGCTTGACATTGTCCACCGCCTGGTGAAAGAGCTTCAAGGACTCGTCATTGCCCCGCTGGCCCAGAATCTCCATGGCATTATATAAGATGCGCTGGGCAATACTCTTTTTGCCGCAGTCCATCAAGCCGTTGATAAAGCGGCTCACCAGCAGGTCGTTGTATTTCAAATCCGCAATGGCCTGTCTCCTGGCCACTCCACCTTTTCTGGGCATAAAAACCTCGGATGTCGATTTTCAGTTTGCCGCTGCCAAAACCAGGGTTAGAGGTCAACCGTCACTTCGGCCGTTTGGCCCCATACTTGGACCGGCCCCGGCGGCGGTCCTGAACCCCTGAGGCGTCCAGGGTGCCCCGGATGACGTGATAGCGCACCCCGGGCAGATCCTTCACCCGGCCGCCCCGGATCAAGACCACCGAGTGTTCCTGGAGATTATGGCCTACCCCCGGGATGTAGGTGGTCACCTCGATGCCGTTGGTGAGACGTACCCGGGCCACCTTGCGCAGCGCCGAATTGGGCTTCTTGGGGGTGGTGGTGTAAACCCGGACGCACACCCCCCGCTTCTGGGGGCAGTTTTGCAGGGCCGGTGAGGGGCTGTGCTTCTTCACCTTCTCCCGCCCCTTGCGAATCAACTGGTTAATGGTCGGCATGTCACTGGGCTCCGCGGCGGCCCGCCGCTTCAGGCGGGCACACTAAAAATAATTATATTAATCAATTTAGAGCAACTTTGTCAATGTTTTATTGTTCCGGCAAGCTCTCGGGCTCCATCCCGGCCTCCACCTCCGCGGCCAGGACCTCCGGCTCCGGCACGATTGCCGCCAGCTCCTCATCCGACATCCTGATATCCATGGCCCGGTAGACGTCCAGCCCGGTGCCGGCGGGGATGAGGCGCCCCATGATGACGTTCTCCTTGAGGCCCCTGAGGTGGTCGACCTTGCCCTGCACCGCGGCGTCGGCCAGCACCTTGGTGGTCTCCTGGAAGCTGGCCGCCGAGATCCACGACTCGGTGGTCAGGGAGGCCTTGGTGATCCCCAGCAGCAGCGGCTCACCGGTGGCCGGCCGCTTGCCCGCGGCCACGGCCCGGTCGTTCTTCTCCTCAAAGACCCATTTTTCCACCTGCTCACCCATGAGGAAATCGGTGTCGCCGGCTTCCACCACCTTGATGCGCCGCAGCATCTGCCGGACGATGACTTCGATGTGCTTGTCGTTGATCTTCACCCCCTGGAGGCGGTAGACCTCCTGGACTTCATCCACCAGATACCGGGCCAGTTCCTTGAGGCCGCTGATGTTCAGGATGTCGTGAGGGTTGGCGGAGCCGTCCATCAGGGGCTCTCCGGCCCGGACAAAGTCGCCTTCCTGGACCGCCACGTGCTTGCCCTTGGGAATCAGGTACTCCTTGGGCTTGCCCACCTCCGGGGTGACGATGATCTTGCGTTTACCCTTGATGTGGCGGCCGAAGGAAACCACCCCGCTGATTTCGCTGATGATGGCGGTCTCTTTGGGTTTGCGCACCTCGAAGAGCTCCGCCACCCGGGGCAGACCGCCGGTGATGTCCTTGGTTTTGGTGGTTTCCCGGGGAATCTTGGCGATCACGTCTCCGGGAAAGACCTCATCGCCTTCGTTGACCATGAGGATGGCGCCCACCGGCATAAAGTAGCGGGCATAGGCCGGGCTCCCGGGAATGCGGGCGGTGGCTCCCGTTTCGTCCTTCACCGAGATGCGGGGCCTGAGTTCCGGGTCCCGGCTCTCAATGATGAGACGGGAGGCCTTGCCGGTCACCGGGTCCACCCGTTCCTGCACGGTGCTGTTGTCCACGATGTCCCCGAATTTGATGCGGCCGCCCACTTCGGTGAGCATGGCATTGGTAAAGGGGTCCCACTCCGCCAGCACCCGGCCGGCCGCCACCTCCTGCCCTTCCTTCACCTTGATATGGGCCCCGTAGGTCAGGGGGTAGCGTTCCCGTTCGATGCCTTTTTCGCTGACCAGGACCAGTTCCGCCTGGCGGCTCAGGTTCACCAGCTCGCCCTGGCGGTCGAATACCATCTTGGGATTGTCGAACCGGACCCAGCCCTTGCCCCGGGCCACGTGGAAGCTCTGTTCGACCCGCCGCGAGGCGGTGCCGCCGATGTGGAAGGTGCGCATGGTGAGCTGGGTGCCGGGCTCGCCGATGGACTGGGCCGCCAGAATACCGATGGCCTCACCGTTGGACACCGTAGTGCCGTGGCCCAGGTCCCGGCCGTAACACTTGGCGCAGACTCCCCGGCGGGTCTGGCAGGTCAGCACCGAGCGGATCTGCACCTTCTCCAGGCCGGATTCCTCGATGCGCCGGGAGGCGTCTTCATCGATCTCTTCGTTGGCCACCACCAGCACTTCCCCGGTGTGAGGGTCAACGATGTCATCCAGACAGACCCTTCCCAAGACCCGATCCCCCACCCGCTCGATGATTTCGCCGCCTTCCACCAGGGGGGTGACGAAGATGCCGTCGATGGTGCCGCAGTCGGCCTGGGTGATGACCGCATCCTGGGCCACGTCCACCAACCGCCGGGTCAGGTAGCCCGAGTTGGCGGTCTTCAAAGCCGTGTCGGCCAGGCCTTTCCGGGCTCCGTGCGTGGAGATGAAGTACTGCAGCACCGTCAGGCCTTCCCGGAAGTTCGCGGTGATAGGGGTCTCGATGATCTCTCCCGAAGGCTTGGCCATCAGGCCGCGCATGCCCGCCAACTGCCGCATCTGATCCTTGCTGCCCCGGGCCCCGGAGTCGGCCATCATGAAGACCGGGTTGAAAGAGGCCACCTCTTCCTGAAGCACCACCTTCTCCCCGGAACCATCAGGAGATAACTCCTCCCGGACCAGGACTTCCCGGGCCATTTCGGACATCATCTCCGCGGCGATCTCGTCGGTGGCCTTGGCCCAGATGTCCACCACCTTGTTATATTTTTCCCCTTCGGTGATCAGGCCTTCCTGGTACTGCTCCTCCACCTGGACCACCTCGGCCTGGGAGAGCTTCAGGACCTCGGCCTTGCGGGCCGGAATCATCATGTCGTTAATGGAGATGGAGATACCCGCCTGGGTGGCGTATTTGAAACCCAGGTTCTTGAGTTGGTCCGCAAAGATCACCGTCTGCTTGATGCCGCACTTCCGGTAAGATTGGGCGATGAGCTTGCGAATCTCCTTCTTGGTCATGGTGGCATTGATCAGGTCGAAGGAGAGGCCTTCGGGCAGGATTTCGCCGAGGATTACCCGGCCGGCGGTGGTCTGGATAATCTTCCCGGCGATTTTGACCGGAATCCTGGCCTGCAAATGGATCTCCCCCTGATCGTAGGCCACCCTGACCTCATTCGGACTGGGATAGGGGACCAGCTCGGGATGCTGGAAGGGGTTGAAGGTTTGCAAATCCTCGATAATTCTTTCACCTTTGGCAAAGGGGCGTTCCCGGGTCAAATAGTAGAGCCCCAGAACGATATCCTGGGTGGGAATGATGATCGGATCGCCGTTGGCCGGGGAGAGGATGTTGTTGGTGGACATCATCAAGGCCCGGGCCTCGATCTGGGATTCGATGGAGAGCGGCACGTGCACCGCCATCTGGTCGCCGTCGAAGTCGGCGTTAAAAGCGGTGCATACCAGGGGGTGCAGTTGGATGGCCTTGCCCTCGATGAGAAGGGGCTCAAAGGCCTGAATCCCCAAACGATGCAGGGTGGGGGCCCGGTTGAGCATCACCGGGTGCTCCCGCACCACCTCATCCAGGATGTCCCAGACCTCCGGGGTCTCCCGGTCCACCAGGCGCTTGGCTACCTTGATGGTGGTGGCATATCCCCGGGCCACCAGCTTGTGGAAGATAAAGGGCTTAAAGAGCTCCAGGGCCATCTGTTTGGGCAGGCCGCACTGGTGCAGCTTCAGTTCCGGGCCGATGACGATGACCGAGCGGCCGGAGTAGTCCACCCGTTTGCCCAGCAAGTTCTGGCGGAAGCGCCCCTGTTTGCCCTTGAGCATGTCGGAGAGCGACTTCAGGGCGCGCTTGTTAGGTCCGGTGATGGTGCGCCCGCGGCGCCCGTTTTCGAAGAGCACGTCCACCGCTTCCTGGAGCATGCGCTTCTCATTGCGAATGATGATGTCCGGGGCGCTGAGCTCCAGGAGGCGTTTCAGGCGGTTGTTGCGGTTGATCACCCGGCGGTAGAGATCGTTGAGGTCCGACGTGGCGAAGCGGCCGCCATCCAGGTGCACCAGGGGGCGCAGGTCCGGCGGCAACACCGGGATCACTTCCATAACCATCCATTCGGGCCGCTGGTTCGATTCCCGGAAGGCGTCGATGATCTTTAAGCGTTTGCCCAACTTCTTGCGCTTGGCGTCGGAGGAAGTCTTGCTCATTTCAGCCCGCACTTCCTTGGAAATGGTATCCAGGTCCAGGACCTTCAACATCTCCCGGATGGCCTCGGCCCCCATGCCGGCCTTGAAACGGTCGCCGTACTCCTCCCGGGAGGAGCGGTATTTCTCTTCGGAGAGCAGGTTCCCTTTGGCCAGGGGGGTGTCGCCGCCCTCGACCACCACGAAGGCCTCAAAATAGAGGATCTTTTCCAATTCCTTCAGGGTCAGGTCCAGGAGGTTGCCGATCTTGCTGGGCAGGCTCTTCAGAAACCAGATGTGCACCACCGGGCAGGCCAGTTCAATATGGCCCATGCGCTCCCGGCGCACCTTGGACTGGATTACCTCCACCCCGCATTTCTCGCAGGTGATGCCCCGGTGTTTCATGCGCTTGTATTTACCGCAGTTGCATTCGTAATCCTTGGCCGGACCAAAGATCTTGGCACAAAAGAGGCCGTCCCGCTCCGGCTTGAAGGTGCGGTAATTGATGGTCTCCGGCTTCTTCACTTCCCCGTGGGACCAGGAGCGGATCAGCTCCGGGGAAGCCAGGGCCAGGCGGACCGCCTCGATGACCACCGGGTCTTCCGGCCGGGCAAAGAGGCTGTTTAGATCTTCTAAAGCCACTTCCTTCATCTTATTGCTCATATAACCTTAGTCCCTGCCCTTTTCCTTTTTCAGGAGCTCCACGTTCAGAGCCAGACTCTTAAGCTCCCGAACCAGGACGTTGAATGATTCCGGCAAACCCGCCTCGAGATCGTATTCGCCCTTGAAAATCTTCTCGTACATGCGGGTGCGGCCGGCGACGTCGTCGGACTTGACGGTCAAAAATTCCTGCAGGGTATAGGCCGCCCCATAGGCTTCCAGGGCCCAGACCTCCATCTCCCCCAGGCGCTGCCCGCCAAACTGGGCCTTGCCGCCCAAGGGCTGCTGGGTCACCAGGGAGTATGGTCCGATGGAGCGGGCATGAATCTTATCAGCCACCAGGTGATGCAGTTTCATCATGTACATCACCCCCACCGTCACACTGCGGTCAAACTCCTCGCCGCTGCGGCCGTCCCGCAACCTGGCCTGGCCGCCGGTGGGCAGCCCCGCCTCTGCGAGAAATTCCCGGACCTCGTCTTCGGTGGCCCCGTCAAAGACCGGAGAAGCCATGTGGATGCCTTCCCGATAATGTTTCTGCCAGATCTCCCGCAGTTCCTCGAAGCTCAGTCCCTCGATCTCCTTGGCCAGGGCAGCGTTGGCCCCCAGGATCTTCTTGAGGCGGGTCTTGATGGCGTCCAGACTGTAGAATTGGTCGATCATGGCCCCGATCTGTTTGCCCAGCTCATAAGAAGCCCAGCCAAGGTGGGTCTCCATCACCTGCCCCACGTTCATGCGGGAGGGCACCCCCAGGGGGTTGAGCACGATGTCCACCGGGGTGCCGTCGGCAAAATAGGGCATGTCCTCCTCCGGCATAATCCGGGAGACCACTCCTTTGTTGCCGTGGCGGCCGGCCATTTTGTCACCCACTGCCAGCTTGCGCTTCATGGCCACAAAGACCTTGACCTTCTTAATCACTCCCGGGGGCAGCTCGTCCACCTTGCGGAGACGGCCCAGCTTGGCCTCAAAGATCATATTCACCAGGTGCAACTGCTCCGAGTAGCGGTCCAGGATGCGGTCCAGGCGGTCTTCCAGGCCAGCCTCCTGAAAGGAGACGTGGCGCCAGAACTCCAGAGGTTGGCGCTTCACCAGGTCCTGGGGTACCGCGGCGCCCTGCGCCAGCAGAGTGACGCCCCGCCGTTCGTCTTCCAGGGCCTCCTCGACCTTTTGACCCACCACCATCTCCCCCAGCTTCTGCCGGTAGCTCTTGGTGATGATGGCCACTTCATCGGCCTGGTCCTTTTGGAGCTTGGCCACCGCTTCATCCTCGATGGAGCGGCTGCGGTCGTCCTTTTCCACTCCCTTGCGGGAGAAGACGCGGGCGTCGATCACCACTCCTTCGATCCCCGGCGGCACCCTGAGGGAGGTATCCTTGACGTCGCCGGCCTTCTCCCCGAAGATGGCCCGCAGGAGCTTCTCCTCGGGAGTGAGCTGGGTTTCGCCTTTGGGGGTGATCTTGCCCACCAGGATGTCGCCGGGGCGGACCTCGGCCCCCAGGCGGATGATGCCGCTCTCATCCAGGTTGCTCAGGGCCTCCTCCCCCACGTTGGGAATGTCCCGGGTGATCTCTTCCTTGCCCAGCTTGGTGTCCCGGGCCATCACCTCGAACTCTTCGATGTGGATGGAGGTGAAGACGTCATCCTTGATGAGCCGTTCGCTCACCAGGATGGAATCCTCAAAGTTATAGCCGCCCCAGGGCATGAAGGCCACCATGACGTTCTTGCCCAGGGCCAGTTCGCCCATGCCCGTGGCCGGCCCGTCGGCGATGATCTGGCCTTTCTCCACCTGGTCGCCCTTGCCCACGATGGGCCGCTGATTAAAACAGGTGTTCTGGTTGGTGCGCTGGAATTTGGTGAGCTTGTAAATGTCCACCGGCGAGCCGTCGCCGCCGCTGGCCGGCTCCGAGGCCCGGATAACCACCCGGGTGGAGTCCACGTCTTCCACCACCCCGGCCCGCCGGGCCACCATGGTGACTCCCGAATCCCGGGCCACCACGTTTTCCATACCGGTGCCGATGATGGGTGAGCTGCTGGTAAGCAGAGGCACCGCCTGGCGCTGCATGTTGGAACCCATCAGGGCCCGGTTGGCGTCGTCGTGCTCCAGGAAGGGGATGAGGGACGCGGCCACCGATACCAGCTGGTTGGGTGACACGTCCATGTTCTCTATATCTTTGGGGTTGGCAATGATGAACTCGCCCGCCCGGCGGGCTTCGATCATTTCCACCTTGAAACGCCCTTGCGCGTCCAGGGGGGCATTGGCCTGGGCGATGACCCGGGGGTCGCCGGGAGTCCACGCCGATTCTGCTTCTTCCAGGGCGCTCAGGTAGCGCACCTCCCGGGTGACCCGGGTCTCGGTGCGGTTGCCGGTCTGTTTCTTTTTCACCACCCGGTAGGGGGTTTCGATGAAGCCCAATTCATTGACCCGGGCAAAGGTGGACAGGGAGACGATAAGGCCGATGTTGGGACCTTCCGGCGTCTCGATGGGACAGATACGGCCATAATGGGTGGGGTGGACGTCCCGCACCTCGAATCCGGCCCGCTCCCTGGTCAAGCCCCCGGGCCCCAGGGCGCTGAGGCGCCGCTTGTGGGTGATCTCCGACAGCGGGTTGGTCTGATCCATGAACTGGGACAACTGGGAGGTGCCGAAAAATTCCTTGATCACCGCCTGCACCGGCTTGGCGTTCACCAGGTCGTGGGGCATCAGGGTGTCCAGGTCCTGGATGGCCATGCGCTCTTTGATAGCCCGTTCCATACGCACCAGCCCCACCCGGAACTGGTTCTCCAGAAGCTCGCCCACGGCCCGCACCCGCCGGTTGCCCAGGTGGTCAATGTCATCCACCGGGCCTTCCTTGTCCTTCTGGGTGATGAGTTCCTTCACCGCCAAAAGGATGTCCTCCGGCTCCAGGGTAGTCTGGTTCAGGGGCAGGCGCGCCTCCGGGGCCCTGAGCTTCAGGTCCAGCTTGAGGCGGCCCACCGAAGAGAGATCGTAGTATTCCGGATTGAAAAAGAGGTTGTTAAAAAAGGTGGTGGCCACTTCCTCATTGGGACGGTTGCTGGGGCGCAAACGCCGGTAGATCTCCAGGATGGCGTCCTTGGCGGTGGCGGTTTTGTCGGCGTGCAGGGTTTGGCGCAGGCAGGCGCTGACATTGACCCCGTCGATGAAGAGGAGATCGAGCTCCTTGATCCCCTTTTGCTGCAACAAGGCAATCTTGTCCTCGGCCAGCATCTCGTTGCACTGCGCCAGGGCCTCACCGCTCTCCGGGTCGAGGATATCGTGGGCCACCACCCGGCCCACCAGTTCCGAGACGTTCCCGGGAATGCTGGTGACTCCGGCCCGCTCTAATTTTTTCAGCAATACCGGGGTGAGCCGTTTCAACTTCTTAACCACCACTTCCCCGCTCTTCGGGTCCAGGATGTCGGCGCTGCTGGTCTTGTCCTGCAGTAATTCCGGCACCAGCGGGCGCCGGATGCCCTCGGCGTCCAGGAAGATCCGTTCGGTCTTATAAAAGAAATTGAGCAGCTCTTCGGTGGTGTAACCCAGGGCCTTCAGGAGAATGGTCACCGGAAACTTGCGCCGCCGGTCGATGCGAACGTAGAGGATATCCTTGGGGTCGAACTCGAAGTCTATCCACGAGCCCCGCAAGGGAATCAAACGGGCGGAATAGATGATCTTGCCGCTGGAGTGGATCTTGGCCCGGTCGTGATCGATGAACAGGCCTGGCGAGCGGTGCAGTTGGCTGACCACCACCCGCTCGGTGCCGTTGATGATGAAGGTGCCATTCTCGGTCATCAGGGGCAGGGTGCCGAAATAGATCTCCTGTTCCTTGATGTCCCGGATGGTCCGGGATTTCACCTCGGCCCCGGTCTCGTAAACCACCAGCCGGACCCGAATCTTCATGGGGACCTCGTAGCTCATGCCCCGCTGCAGGCATTCATCCACGTCGTACTTGGGGTCACCCAGATCGTAGTCCACGAACTCCAGGGAACAGGCGCCGCTAAAGTCCTTGATGGGAAAGACGCTCCGGAATACCGCGTGCAGGCCGTATTCGGAACGCGCCTCCGGCGTCAGGTCTTTCTGTAGAAAGCGGCGGTAGGACTCTTTCTGCATCTCGATCAGATTGGAGATTTCCACAATCCGCTCGATCTTGCCGAAATTCTTGCGGTATAACTTTAAGGGCGATAAGGCGTTGGCCATGGATACTCCTTAATAAAGCTGGCCTGGAAAACATCGGGGGCCGGGTTCACCCGAACCCACCACAACTCCAGGAGTTGGCAGCTACTCGCAAATAATGGCAAGGGGCGCCGCTGCTGGCCAGCCCCGCTTGGCCCTGGCTGTCTCGCCAGCCGCAAACCCTGAGCCATCATCGGGAAGAACCGCGGCTGGGCCCCTATTTAACCTCTACGGTAGCCCCTTGGGCTTCCAGTTTCTTCTTGACCTCTTCGGCTTCCGCCTTGGAGATGGCTTCCTTCACGGTCGTGGGCACGTTTTCCACCGCTTCCTTGGCTTCTTTCAGGCCCAGATTGGTGATAGCCCGCACTTCCTTGATCACCTGGATCTTGTTGGGACCGCAGACAGTCAGGACCACATCGAATTCGGTCTTCTCCTCGGCCGCCGGTGCTTCCGCGGCCGCCATGCCCGGACCCGCAGCCATCGCCATCGGTGCCGCCGCGGACACGCCGAACTTCTCTTCCAGCTCCTTGATGAGGGTGGAGAGCTCCAATACCGTCATATTAGCCAGGTAGTCCACTACCTCGACTCGCGAAATAGCCATCGTTCTTCCTCCTTGGGTAAATACTAATCTTTATTGGGCTGTGGGCGCCGGCGGCTCCGGCACTCCCACTGACAATCAATCCTCGCTGCCGTCCGTGGCGCCTTCAGCTTCGCCTTCTTCGCCTTCGGCCTCGGCCACGCCCTCAGCTTCGACTTTGGGCGCCGCGGCGCTTGCCGCTTCGACTTCTTCTACTTCGGCCCCGGCGGTCCCTTCCGCTTCGACTTTAGGCTCCGTGGCGCCTTCCGCCTGCTCCCGCTGCTCCCGGTAAGCCACCAGGACATTGAGCAGACCGCGGATAACCTCGGCCAACACGGTCACCAGGCCGGTGGGCACCCCCTGGAGCACCCCCAGCAACTGGGCCAGCAGCACCTCCCGGGCCGGCAATTTACTCAGGGCCTCCAGGTCTTTGGGGCTCAAAAGCGCCCCACTCAGCACCGCCCCCTTGATCTGCAGGAGCGGCTTGTCCTGGGCAAACTTGGTCATGATCCGGGCCAGGGCCACGGGGTCGGCGTAACCCAGGGTCAGGGCGTTGGGCCCGGTGACCATGGGAACCAGGGGGGCGAGGGGCGAATCAGCCGCCGCGGCCCGGCGCAGCAAGGTGTTTTTCACCACCTGGAGCTCAGCCCCGGCTTCCTGGAGCTGGCGCCTGAGCCCGGTCATCTCCTCCACCTTCAACCCCTTAAAATCAGACAGGATGCCGATCTGGGAGCGGGATACCTTTTCCCGAATCTCCTTCACGATCTTTTCTTTTTCTTTGATTACCTCGCGCACCACCAGACCAGCCCTCCTTTACATCAGGCGCAGCAGATTTTTCACGTCGGAGCTGTCCACCGGGATCCCGGGACCCATGGTGGTGGAGACATAGATGCCCTTCATATAAGCGCCTTTGCTGGTGGCCGGCTTCAGGCGGACCAGGGCCTCCATCAAAGACGCCAGGTTTTGCAGCAGCTTTTCGGCCCCGAAGGAGACCTTGCCCACCGGGGCATGGACGACGCCCGCCCGGTCCACCCGGAACTCCACCTTGCCGCCTTTCAGCTCATTGACGGCCCGGGCCACTTCGAAGGTCACGGTGCCCACCTTGACGTTGGGCATCAGGCCCCGGGGGCCCAGGATCTTGCCAATTTTGCCCACCTGGCCCATGATGTCCGGGGTGGCCACCGCCTTGTCGAAGTCCATCCAGCCGCCCTTGATGCGTTCGATGAGGTCTTCGGCGCCGGCGTAATCAGCCCCGGCCTCCAGGGCCTCCTTCTCCTTCTCGCCCTTGGCAAAGACCAGCACCCGCACGGTCTTCCCCAGGCCGTGGGGCAGCACTACCGCCCCCCGCACCATCTGGTCGGCATGCCGGGGATTAACCCCCAGGGCCACCGCCGTGTCCACGGTTTCATCGAACTTGCTGGAGGCCGTCTCCAGGGCCAGGCTAACGGCTTCGCTAAAGGGGTAGCGGCGATTGCGGTCCACCTTGGCGGCGGCCTCCCGATATCTTTTGCCACGTTTGGCCATCGGTAGCACCTCTTTCAGTTGTCAGTAGCCAGTAGCCAGAATTACTTTACTGGGAACCGGGAATCCTTACTCAATCTCAATGCCCATGCTCCGGGCAGTGCCGGCGATGCTGCGCTTCGCCATCTCCAAACTGGTAGTGTTCAAATCCGGCATCTTCAGCCGGGCAATCTCCTCCAACTGGGCCTGGGTGATCTTGCCCACCTTTTCCCGCCCGGCCTCCTTGGCGCCTTTGGCCAGTTGGGCCTTCTGCTTGAGCAGCACCGCGGCGGGGGGCGTCTTGGTTATAAAGGTGAAGGAGCGGTCGGCGAACACCGTGATCATCACCGGGATTATGGTTCCTTCCTGGGCCGCGGTCCGGGCATTATAGGTCTTGCAGAACTCCATGATATTGACCCCGTGCTGCCCCAGGGCCGGGCCGATGGGCGGCGAGGGGTTGGCCTGCCCTGCCGGAATCTGCAATTTGATCAGCGCGATGACTTTCTTCGCCATTGGTGTTGCTCCTCACTGAATACTCATTCTTTGCAAATAGTTTATAAACACCAGCGTTGGATAATGAGCCTCGCTCCAGTAGTCAATCTATACTCGGAGCACTCTGTTCAGCTTGCCAATAAGTTTGGAAGGGGTCATTGACCACTGACCACTCCTAGAGTTTCTCTATTTGGGTAAACTCCAGCTCCACCGGGCTCGGACGCCCGAAGACACTGATCATCACCCGCACCCGGCCCCGGTCCGGCCGCACTTCGTCCACCACCCCGGTAAAATTGGCAAAGGGCCCGTCGGTGACCTGCACCTTGTCCCCGGTCTCGAACTTAATCTTGGGCTTGGGCCGCAGCACCCCTTCCTGCATCTGGGCCATGATCTTGGCCGCGTCCTCTTCGGGGATGGCCACGGGCTCCTCTTTGCTGCCCACGAAGCCGGTGACCTTGGGGGTGTCCTTCACCAGGTGCCAGGTGTCGTCGTTCAGTTCCATCTGCACCAGCACATAGCCGGGATAGAATTTCCGGGAGGAGAGTTTACGCTCGCCCTTGACCATCTCCTCCACCGTCTCCATGGGCACCAGGACCCCGGGCACCAGGTCCTCCATCCCCCGGGCCTTGGCGCGCTCCAGGATGGCGCCCTTGACCTTTTGCTCAAAGCCGGAATGCGTATGGATTATGTACCACTTCAGGGCCACAGCCTAGTCCTTTGCCTCAGTGAATTAAAGCCTGCACCAGATGGGACAGGGCGTAATCCACCAACCCTAAATAGACGGCGATGAAGATTACCAGGATTAGCGTTACTCCCGTAGTTCCCAAGGTCTCTTTGCGGTTGGGCCAGGTGGTCAGTTTCAGCTCGGTGACCACTTCTCCCAAAAAGGCCTTGCTCTTTTCGAAATATTCCTTGACGGGGGGCAGGCTGAACCGGGGAATCCGGGGCTTGCCGGGCCTCAGTTTGACCAGCTTGCCCGAGCCGCCGGCGCCGACTTCTTTGGGTTGCCTATTCTTGATCTTCTTCATAATCGCGATCGCCCTAATGGCTGCCCGGCGGTGCCCTGAACCCCCAACCGGCCGAGGCCGCCCACCCGCCGCCGGCCAACCCGCCTGCCCCAGGCCCGAGCCCCTTGCGGCCAGCGGTTTCCAGAAAAGAATGCGACTCACTCAACTAAACGGCCCCACCGCGCCCCGGCAACTCACGGTCCCAAAACCCCTTGATTGGCAGGCCAGGAGGGATTCGAACCCCCAACATCCGGTTTTGGAGACCGGCGCTCTAACCGTTGGAGCTACTGGCCTGTATTCGCCCTCTCACTTGCTTTCGCGATGCAGGGTATGCGTTCTACAAAAAGGGCAGAACTTTTTGAAGGCCAGCCGATCGGGGGTGCGCCGTTTGTTCTTGGTGGTCGTATAATTCCGGCGTTTGCATTCGGTACAGGCTAAGGTAATGATATCTCTCATAATATTATTCCAAAATCTGGCTCACGACACCGGCGCCCACGGTGCGGCCACCTTCCCGGATGGCGAAGCGCAGCCCGTCTTCCAGGGCCACCGGAGTAATCAGGGTCACCTCCAGGGCGACGTTGTCCCCC
>JBKQLU010000002.1:0-8028 GCA_052326585.1 Desulfobaccales bacterium
GACGCTCTTGGAAAAGTCATATCAATGGCGAAATCAGTGCGAAATCAGTGTTATTGATTTGTTCCCTCCCCCTCGATGGGGGAGGGTTAGGGTGGGGGTGGTGAAAGTAGTTATGTTTTATCCAATAGTTACCAACTACTGACGCCCCCCTCCCCCTAACCCCCTCCCACCGTGGGGAGGGGGAAAGACGCCTTAATCGGTTTAACCGGACTCTTTCAAATCCCCAATATGTAAGAGTATCGTCCCGCGGAAAGAGACCTCAAGCGATTTTGCCGCCCCGGCAAACTGGAAACTGATAACTGCTGACTGGAAACTCCTTTTTCCCCATGCGCTGCCCTTACTGCCACAGCACCAACATTAAGGTGATCGATTCCCGCCCCAGCCGGGAGGCCAACGCCATCCGGCGCCGCCGGGAATGCCTCCACTGCCAGCGGCGCTTTACCACTTACGAGCAGGTGGAGGAGAGCATGCCCCTGGTAGTCAAGAAGGACGGCCGCCGGGAACCGTTCCAGCGCGCCAAGTTATACGAAGGCATCATTAAGGCTTGCGAGAAGCGCCCGGTCTCCATTGACGCCATCGAGAATTTTCTGGACGGTCTGGAACGGGAGATGCTGGAGGGCGGCCAGCGGGAGATCGCCTCCGCCTGGGTCGGCGAACGGGTGATGGCGCAATTGCGCCTTTGGGACGAGGTGGCCTACGTGCGCTTCGCCTCGGTCTACCGCCACTTCACCGACGCCACCGACTTCATGGAGGAGATTCGCCGCCTCCTGGCCAGCCGCAAGGAAGAAAAGAAGCAGTAGCGGGCGGAGATTTCGGGAATATGTCATTCTGCGCGTAGCGAGGAATCTAGTCGTATTATAAATTCTAGATCCTTCACTGCGTTCAGGATGACAAAAAACAGAAGCCGTTTTTCAACGCCAGATTATTTATGCGGCCCAAGACCCCGGCCAAAAAGTAGGGGCGGGTTTCAAACCCGCCCCTACAGAAACTCCGCGCCACAAAACCCACCGCCCTACATCACCAGGATCTCTTCCAGGCTATCCTTCCAGCCATCCCAGAGAAAGGCGTCCAGCCTCCCCTGGGCGATGACCCGAAAGGCATAGCGGGCCTGGGCGGCATAAAAGTCGCAATTGGGCGCCGGGGCCTCGAGCCGGCCGTTGATGGCATAGACCTCGGCAGGACAGGGGGCCCCGCAGAAGTGCCGCACCGCGCACTGCTTGCAAGGGTCCAACTGTTCCACGGCCCGGCTGGTCACCTGCTTGAAGGCCGGGGTGGCCAAGAGTTCGCTGACCGGAGTCTCGAAGAGGTTGCCGCCGTGGAACTCCGGCAGCCCCAGAAACTCGCTGCACGGGGCCACTTCGCCCCCGGCCCCCACTGCAAAGAAGCAGCGGCCGCCGCCGCAGGGAGAGATGTCGCACATCAGCCGCCGGGCCCCCGGCGCCGCCAGCCCCAGCAACAGGTTGGCGAAGTTGCCCACCACCAATTTCCGGCCGGTCTGTTCATAGAGCTCAAAGCTCCGGTCCAGGGCCTGAAAGAAGAAATGGGCCAGTTCCTCCTGGTCCGGCATCAGGGCGCGTCCGCCGGCCTGGGTGCCCCGCACCGGGTTGAGCAGGACGTTGGCCGTCCCCCGCTGGTGGAAAAACTCCACCAGCTCCGGCAGGTGCCGGACATTTTCCTTGGTAACCGTGGTGATGACGTTGAGCCCGGGGTAGTCGTGCAATTCCTCCAGGACCTTGACCGTCTGCGTGAAGACGCTGCGGCCGCCCCAGGTGCGCCGGCTGCGGTCGGCGATCGCGGCGGTGGGCCCATCCAGGGAGATGCCGATGCCGGTTCCCCGGGCCACCAGGAAATCCCGGGCGCTCTTGTCCAGCAACACCGAGTTGGTCTGCACCCCGAAGCGGAAATAATCGCCGTATTGGGCAATACTCTCAAAAACCGCATCTTTTGCCAACATAGGCTCGCTGCCGTGAAAGACGAGTTGCGGCCTGGCGCCCTCCGGCAGGGTCTCTTTAAAAAATTCCGCCAGCCGGGAGAGGCCCTCCCGCACCCTGGCCGGCTCCATGTCATGTCCGGCCCGCCGGGCCTCCCGGGGTAGATAACAGTAGCCGCAATCGAGGTTGCAGCGCTCGGTGGGGTTGAAATAGACTGCGGAGGGCAGCAAGCCGTAGCGCACGTTGTGGAGGTCGGCAGCCAACCGGGCCTCTTTTTCCCGGAATACCTGCGGCAGTTCACCCCCCAGCAGGTAATCCAGGGCCTCCTGCCGGGGCGAGAGCACCCAAAAGGCCGTGTCGGCGTTGATCAGGGCCACGTAATCCGGGTGGCCCACCTCCAGGACGTCGAAGTGGGGCCCGGCCCCGGCGTTGACCGTAGCCAGGGACGGGCCCTCGAGGTTTGGGGTTTCGGTCGCCATAGCCCTACTTGGCCTTTTTGGCGTCCGCCATCAGGTAGTGGGACAGGCCCACCTGGTCGCCGTTGGGGGCGCAGGTGTAGCGGATACTGATGGGTTTCTTAGAACTCGATGCTTTTGCCATATTAGGGGTCCTCCTTCCTCGGTGGTTTACCGGCCAGGCCAGGCGAATTCGCGGCCGCCGGGGGAAAAGCCGGGTCAGCGATTTTCTCTGCTGGTTGTGCAGGGTGGGCAATGCCCACCAATTCCTCATAAAACAAAAAGTGTCCCGCTCTTCATCTTGGGCGACCCAGCGGGTCGCCCCTACCCAAAACAAAAAAGGGCGTCCCATCACGATGGATGGAACTCCCTTTACCATCAGGAGCAGCCGTGCAGCACCACCAGGCAGGTCTTCTGGCTCTGGGATCCGCCGGAGGAAGCCAGCCTTCCCGGCGGGGTTATTGCTGCCTCCCCGTCAGTGGCCGGCCTCGAAGCCCTGCTTCCTCCGTCCCCCATCACAGCGGCGGGACCGCCCCGGATTCGCACCGGGTTCCGGATTGCCTGGAAGTTCTTATTGAATTAGTGATTAGCACGCCCAAGGTCCTTTGTCAAGACCCGAAGGCGGTAAGGCTGATGGGGTCACGTAGAGGCAGGAGTTTGAATAAAAACCTTAACTGCTGAGGATGTTCTCTAATTCCTCAAGCAATTCAAGGTGTACCTCTGTTTGGAGAGGACCCCCCGAATAGTAACGATTTTCGGCAAATGGGATATCGATTAATCTTTCAAACCTGAAAGGCCCAGGAGGCTGGAGGACAGGATTAGTATTGAATATAATTCCAACAGGCTCATAATCGATATCATGATACGTATGACCTTCAATCACTGAAGTTATCTTTTTTGCAAAATTCTCTAATCTGGGATTAAGGCTCTTTAGTGATTTATCAGTATGAACCCATAATTCACTTACATAAAGTTTTCTTCTAAGAACTTCTTTGTATGGGACAAAATTGAAGTCTGATGATATCCACGTAAGAAATTGGTCAAGGAATGCATCTGAATCACTAGTAGAAGATCGTGTGTCAGCTATAAAGCCATCATTATAAATAGTAAGGTCAATCTCTATATTATTTTCTGGGTCTCTTTGAAAACCTCCATGGCCAAACTTGATTCCCTTCTGCAAATCCATTTCTTCCAGCTTATTTAAATTGGGGAAAAGCTTAAAGTTATATTTTTCAATAATGATGGGGACCAAAGAAAATAAGTTGCGACCATGAGGGTTGAGGTCGGCCAGGTATACAAACCATAGAGATCGCGCTTGTTTAACCGTTAGCAGCCGCATATGGTTGGCTCCTCGTGGTAATAATTGGTTCTTTAGTAATCTGGTATGCTGCTAAGGCGCCGTCAACCTTTTTGGGTTCAAAACCTATTGGTAGAATTTCATTACTATGCATAAGATCTTTGTTTGCTTCTTCAATTCTCAGTGTCACTGTTGAAGTAGTGGTGATTATGCGAGCTGCCGACGTGAGAGCTATGTGCTTCGCTCGGCTTAAATATATAGTGTAGAGGAACCCGATAATTGTTGCAATGGCAGTTATAATTGTCAATATTGTTTCCATTAAATACTCACCTCCTACCAAAACTAGTAACAGTTCCAACGTAAAATGCGTATGTTAATGCACATAATGAGCAAATTATTTGAGGCGCCAAATGATTTGAAAATGGCAATATAATTTTACCCAATGCTATTGATAAAACGGATGCATATGTGACCATAGATGTAACCATTACAGGTCCTACTAAAAGTAGCGTAATATTCAAATTAGAAGAGCCTATTCTTAGTGGTTCATGGTCTATAAGGATTAAGAAACTATGGAAAGCAAGGGTTGTAGCAAAAAAGAATAGGCCACCATCACCTAGAAGAGACCCTATATTTAACTTGCCACCTGTATTAACAATTATCAACACCAAAACCCATAATTGTAAAAGGCCTCCTCCGACAGTTATCAATATTAAGCTAAGCAATCTTCCAAGCATTATCGCCGAGTTCCCCTTCCAAGAACACTTCAGAAGTCCCATGTTGTCAAGGTTATTCGAGGAAATTATAATACTTCGCGCTCTGATTTCAAGAGAATTATAACCGCATGGGAAAGTTTTGGTCACAGTGCAATATAAAATTGATGCACCACCCTGCGCCTCAACCGCCTTGACAACAGGCCCCTTGGCAGGTTAAATTTTCTTTTTGACTCAGGTTTAACCAGGTGCGCGATGATCAAGGCGATTCGGGGTATGCGGGACCTGCTGCCCCCGGAAACGGCCCGCTGGCAGCGGGTGGAGCAGGTGGCCCGGGAGGTCTTCGCCCTCTATGGCTACCGGGAGATTCGCCTGCCGCTGCTGGAACGCACCGAGCTCTTTGCCCGCTCCATCGGCGCCGACACTGACATCGTCGGCAAGGAGATGTATACCTTTAGCGACCGCAAGGGCGAATCCCTGACCCTGCGCCCCGAGGCCACCGCCTCGGTGCTGCGCGCCGTCCTGGAAAACGGCCTGGATAAGGGCGGCGGGGTCAAGAAGCTCTATACCCTGGGGCCCATGTTCCGTTACGAACGGCCCCAGAAGGGGCGCTACCGCCAGTTTTACCAGATCAATGGCGAGGCCTACGGGGTGGAGGCCCCGGAGCTGGACGCCGAAGTCATCCTGCTCCTGCTCGACATTTTACAGCGCCTGCAACTGGGCGGGCTGCGCCTGCTAATCAATTCCCTGGGTTGCCCGGAGTGCCAGGTGAAGTTCAAGGCGGCCCTGGGCCTGTTTCTCATCAGCCGGGAAGGTCTGTGCGAGGACTGCCAGCGCCGCCGCACCACCAACCCCATGCGGGTCCTGGACTGCAAGTCGGCGCATTGCAAAGTGATTCTCCAGGACGCCCCGGTGATCCGGGACTATCTGTGCCCCGACTGCGCCGCCCATTTCGCCCGGGTGCTTTTACTGCTGCAGCGCTTCGGGGTGGCCTACGAGGAGCAGCCCCGCCTTATGCGCGGGCTGGACTACTACACCCGCACCGCCTTTGAGGTGGTGGCCCCGGGGTTGGGGGCCCAGGACGCGGTGGCCGGCGGCGGCCGCTACAACGGCCTCTCCCAGCAAATGGGCGGCCCGGTCCTCCCCGCGGTGGGCTTTGCCATCGGCCAGGACCGCCTCCTGGAGGTCTTGCCCCGGGACCTTTGGGGCCGGGACCGGGAATTCAAGGTCTTTCTGGTGGCCCTGGGCGAGGCCGCCAAGGAAAAGTGTTTAAACTTGCTTAAGGAACTGCGGCAGCGCGACCTGGCCGCGGAAATGGATTTTGGCAACCGTTCCCTTAAAGCCCAGATGTCTCAGGCAGACCGTTTGGGGGCGGCTTGCGTTATTATCATCGGAGAAACGGAATTAAAAGATGGGAAGGCGCAAGTCCGGGACATGGCGGCGGCCCGGCAGCAACCGGTTCCATTTGACCAACTGCCTGGCCATGTTAAATGGTTGCAGGGCAAGATGGCGGAGACCAATGTTTGATAACTATTTTTCCTGGTTCCCAAGCTGGAGCTTGGGAACGAGAAATAAGCAGGTTGTCATCCTGAGCGAAGCGAAGGATCTAGATTCTTCGGCCGCCTGCGGCTCCCTCAGAATGACAATCGTGAAAATCCCCAGCCCCCTCTGAGAGGGCGCGAAAAAGGAACCCCCAGTGTTCGATAACCTGGAAGGCTTAAACCGGACCCACTCCTGCGGCGCCTTGCGCCTCGGGGACGCCGGCCGGGAAGTGGTGCTGATGGGCTGGGTGCAGCGGCGGCGGGACCATGGCGGCCTCATCTTCGTGGACCTGCGGGACCGCGGCGGCCTCACCCAGGTGGTCTTTAATCCGGAGCTCAACCCGGATACCCATACCAAGGCCGGAGTGCTGCGGGACGAATTTGTCCTGGCGGTGCGCGGCGTGGTGAATCCGCGGCCCCCGGAGATGGTCAACCCCAATCTGCCCACCGGGGAGATCGAGATCCTGGTGAGCGAGCTTAGGCTCCTGAACAGCGCCAAGACCCCCCCCTTCGAGTTGGAAGACTACCGGCTGGATATCTCCGAGGCCCTGCGCCTGAAGTACCGCTACCTGGACCTGAGACGCCCCAGCGTCATGAAGAACATCCTCTTCCGGCATCGCACCGCCCAGGCGGTGCGCCACTTCCTCAACGGGGAGGGGTTCATCGAGGTCGAGACTCCCATCCTCACCAAGAGCACTCCGGAGGGGGCCCGGGACTACCTGGTGCCCAGCCGGGTGCAGCCGGGGCAGTTCTTTGCCCTGCCCCAGTCGCCCCAGCTCTTCAAACAGCTCTTGATGATGGGCGGGCTCGACCGCTATTATCAACTGTGCCGCTGCTTCCGGGACGAGGACCTGCGGGCCGACCGCCAGCCGGAGTTCACCCAGATCGATATAGAAATGGCCTTCATCACCGAGGCCGACGTCTACCGGGTGGTGGAGGGTATGATGGCGCACCTCTTTCGCGAACTCCTGGGGGTCGAGGCGCCCCTGCCCTTCCCTCGCCTCACCTACCGGGAATGCCTGGACCGCTTTGGCCTGGACCGCCCGGACCTGCGCTTCGGGCTGGAACTCCGGGACCTCACCGACCTGGTGCAAGAGACCCAGTTCCGCCAGTTCCGGGAGGTGGTGGACCAGGGCGGGGTGGTGAAGGCCCTGAACGGCCCGGGCCTCTCCAAGCTCAGCCGCAAGGAGTTGGACGAGCTCATCGACCTGGCGGGGGTTTACGGGGCCCGGGGCCTGGCCTGGATCAAGATCCAGAAAGACGGCTGGCAATCTCCCCTGGCCAAATATTTTCCGGAGCCCGTGAAGGACGCCATCAACCAGCGCCTGGCGGCCCGGGAAGGGGACCTGATTCTGCTGGTGGCCGACGCCCCCCTGGTGGCCTGCACCGCCTTGGGGCAGGTTAGGCTGCACCTGGGGCAGAAGGAAGGGCTGATCCGGGAAGAAGTCCACCGCCTGGTGTGGGTCAACGAATTCCCCTTGCTGGAGTATGACGCCGGCCAGGGACGCTGGGCGGCCATGCACCATCCCTTCACCGCGCCCAATGAAGAAGATCTGCCGCTGCTGGCCAGCGCTCCCAGTGAGGTGCGGGCCCGGGCCTACGACCTGGTGCTTGACGGGGTGGAGATCGGCGGCGGCAGTATCCGCATCTCGCGCCGGGATGTCCAGCAACAGGTCTTTCAGGCCCTGGGCATTTCGCCCAACGAGGCGGAAGAGAAATTCGGCTTCCTGCTGGAGGCCCTGGAATATGGGGCGCCACCTCACGGCGGGGTGGCCTTCGGCTTCGACCGCCTGGTGGCTATCTTCTGCGGGGCCAAATCCATCCGGGAGGTGATCGCCTTTCCCAAGACCCAGAAGGCCGCCTGCCTGGTGACCAAGGCCCCGAGCCCGGTGGACCTGGAGCAATTGCTGGAGCTGGGATTGAGGCTGGAATGAAGCAGTGAGCAGTGATCAGTAAAAATAGAGAAAACAGAAAACAGGGAACGAAAAAATGGCACGCTGGAACGAGGAACGCCGCTTATTGGCCCACGAGCACTCCGCCTTCTGGAAATACCGTTTGCAGGAAGTGGACGCGCCCAACCTGATGCGGGAT
>JBKQLU010000003.1:0-238306 GCA_052326585.1 Desulfobaccales bacterium
CCCACCATTGCCGCCCAGGTGGAAGGCATTTTGGACGACCTCGAGGCCGGGGCCTTCCGGGTGGCGGAGGTCGAAAAAAAGCCGCAACGGCGCAACCCCTCGCCCCCGTTCATTACCAGCAGCCTGCAGATGGAGGCCAACCGCAAGCTCCGCTTCGCCCCCAAAAGGACCATGGCCCTGGCCCAAAGGCTCTATGAAGGCGTGGACCTGGGAGACGAAGGCCCGGTGGGCCTGATCACTTACATGCGCACCGACTCCACCCGGATCTCCGGCGAGGCCCTGGCGGCGCTGCGCCGGTTTATCCTGGAGACCTATGGGGCCGGCTACCTGCCCAAGGGTCCCAACCTCTATAAGAGCCCCAAGGGGGCCCAGGAGGCCCACGAGGCCATCCGGCCCACCGCGGTGGGCCGCCGGCCCCAAGACCTGAAACAGTTTTTGAGCAAGGAACAACTGGCCCTCTACGATCTCATCTGGCGGCGCTTTGTGGCCTCCCAGATGAATCCGGCCGTCTACCAACTGACCGCCGTGGATATCGAGGCTGGGGATTACCTGTTCCGGGCCACTGCTTCAGTGCTGCAGTTCCCCGGCTACACCGCGGTCTATCAGGAGTCCCGGGAGGGTGAAGAGGAAGAGGGTCCAGCCAAGCTGCCGCCCCTGAAAAAAGGCGAGCTGCTGGAATTGCGGGATTTCGATCCCCAACAGCACTTTACCAAGCCGCCGCCCCGCTTCACCGAGGCGTCCCTCATCAAGGAGCTGGAGGTCCAGGGCATCGGCCGGCCCAGCACCTACGCCACCATCCTCAGCAACCTGCAGGACCGCGATTACGTGGTCAAGGAGAAGTCCACCCTCTGGCCCACGGAAATGGGCCTGGTGGTCAGCGACCTCCTGGTGGAAAACTTCCCGAAGGTCATGGACCTCCAATTCACCGCCAATATGGAAACCGACCTGGACCGGGTGGCGGAAGGGCAGGCCTCCTGGCTCCAGATCCTGCGGGATTTTTACGGGCCCTTCGCCCAAGATCTGGAGGCGGCCAAGGGCGGCATGCGCAAGGTGAAAAGCATCCCCGCCGGGGTCCGCTGTCCCCGCTGCGGCGCCGAGCTGGTGGTGCGCTGGGGGAAAAACGGCGAATTCCTGGGGTGCTCCGCCTACCCCGAATGCGGCTTCACCGGGGATTTCAGCCGGGATGCCCGGGGACGCCTGGTGCTTAAAGCTGAGGAGGGCGCGGCGGCAGCCGGTCCGGGAGGTGCCGCCACCGGCCTCACCTGTCCAAAATGCCAAAAGGAATTGGTGGTGCGCCGGGGCCGGATGGGAGAATTCCTGGGTTGCTCCGGCTACCCCAAGTGCAAGTTTACCCAGAATTTCACCCGGGATCCCCAGGGCAAGCTCTCGCCCCTGGATCAGGAAGCCGAAGCCGCCGCCGCGCACCGCTGCCCCCGCAAGGATTGTACCGGCAGCCTGGTGAAGCGCCGTTCCCGGCGCGGCATCTTTTACGGCTGCAGCAACTACCCCAAATGCGATTTCACCCTGAACCAGCCACCCGTGGAAGGGCCTTGTCCTAAATGCGCCTTTCCTTGGCTCATGAAGAAGGGCAAGAAGATCCTTTGCCCCCGGGATGAATGCGACTTTCAGGAAGCCGCGGCGGCCGAAGGTTGACCTCGAGGTTCGGTAAGTGCAAGGTGGGGTGGGGCCGGCCCGCCATCTCCTTAGCCCAGAGGTAGACCCCTAGGGCGTGCTCGGCACGCCGTCTTTGCCCGCCACCGGCCGCCCTATACTGATAACCGGTGGCACAGGCGTCTCGCCTGTGCACTCACCGACAAGAAGTCCGAGCCTCCAGATAAAGGAAATGGTGGGCAGTGCCCACCCTACATTTACTTATCCAAGAATGTTGCTCCCCGACTCATGACCACCGGAAACAGAAAAACACCAGCCGCGCAGCGCATCACCATCATCGGCGGGGGTCTGGCCGGGGCGGAGGCAGCCTGGCAGGCGGCCCGCCGGGGACTTCGGGTTCTCCTCCTGGAGATGAAGCCCCAGAAGTTTTCCCCGGCCCACCATTCGCCCCGCTTGGGGGAGCTGGTCTGCAGCAATTCGCTCCGGGCGGAAGCCCGGGAGAGCGCGGTGGGTCTGCTCAAGGAAGAGATGCGCCGGCTCGGCTCCCTCATCCTGGCCGCGGCGGAGGCCACCCGGGTGCCGGCGGGGCGCTGCCTGGCGGTGGACCGGGAGGCCTTCGCGGCTGAGATCACCCAGGCCCTGGAGCAGGAGCCCCTGGTGGAGATCGTGCGGCAGGAGGTCACCGGCCTCGATTTGAACTCCACTACGGTGGTGGCCAGCGGTCCACTGACCTCGGAGCCCCTGGCCGCGGCCCTGGGCCTTCTTGGCGGCCGGGAGCATCTCCATTTCTATGATGCCATCGCCCCCACGGTGGCGGCGGCATCCCTCGATCCGGGTCCGGGCAAGATCTTCCGGGCTTCCCGCTACGGGGCCGGGGAGGATTACCTCAACTGCCCCTTCAGCGAAGCAGAGTATGCCGCCTTTTACCAGGCCTTGCTTACGGCGGAGCAAGTGCCGCTGCATTCTTTTGAGGAACCCCGCTATTTTGAGGGCTGTCTGCCCATCGAGGTGATGGCGGCCCGGGGCTACCTCACCCTGGCCTACGGTCCCATGAAGCCGGTGGGGCTCACCGACCCCAGGACCGGGCGGCGGCCCTTCGCGGTGGCGCAGCTGCGGGCGGAAAACCGGGAGGGCACCGCCTATAACCTGGTGGGGTTTCAGACCAAGCTGAAATACCCGGAGCAGATTAGGGTCTTCCGGCTGATCCCGGGTCTGGAGAAGGCGGAATTCTTGCGCCTGGGCTCCATCCACCGCAACACCTTCATCCACTCTCCCGGCCTCCTGAGTCCTTCGTTAAATTTTCTCCAATATCCGCAGCTCTTTCTGGCGGGGCAGATCTCCGGGGTGGAGGGCTACGTGGAGTCCGCGGCCATGGGCCTGCTGGCCGGGATCAACGCCGCCCGCCAGGCTCAGGGACGGGATTTGACCAGCCCGCCCCGGGCCACCGCCCTGGGGGCCTTGGTGCATCACCTTACCGATACGGATACCAGGGACTTCCAGCCCACGAACGTCAACTTCGGGCTGTTCCCGGAGCTTCCGGGCCGCATCCCCAAAAAACTGCGCCGGGCGGCTTATGCCGAGAGGGCTTTGGAGGAATTGGCCGGGTGGGTCGAGGCCCTTGGGGAGGGGAGCTAAGAGGGCCGGCAACACCCGCAGCGGCGCGCCGGTTTAGTTTTTTCGCTTTTTCTTCGAGTTTCCCAGACCGGGGCGACCGATCGCCGGCTAAAAGCCTGGCGCCGCTGTCGCCCTCTCGCCTAAAAGAGCCGGCTCACCAGTATGCCCCGGCGGTAGAGAGAGATATGTCCGTCCTGGGAGACGCAGATGCCCAGGACCCCGGGGGCATAGGCGGAGAATTCCCGGGTCACTTGGTGGCGCATACCGCTGCCCAGGTCGTCCTGGCCGGGTGTCAGGCTCACCGCGGCGGGAGTCAGACGGGCTCGAAACTGGCAGGCCTCCAGGCGGTCATCGAAGATCACCGCGCCGTCGGATTTGGCCAGGCCCAAAAGATGCGGCAGATAGCGCTCGTGCAAGGGGACCGGCTGGGCCAGGCGCACCTGGTTGTCAATGGGAATCTTGGGGTTGGACAATTGCTTCTGGGTCAGGCCGATGAGCAGGATGGCCCCATGGCCGTCACGGCGCAGCATCTCCAGAAGGGCCTTGAGGCGCTGGCTGGCCGCGGCCGCATGGATGCCGGGGCAGACCTCTTTCAACTCCCGCTCCAACTCCTGCCAGAAGACATCCTGGAACAGGGGAATATGGAGGTGGCCATGCCGGTATTCCAGGACCGAGAGAGGGATACGCCGGTTTTCCCGGCCACTCAAGGCGGTCCAAAAACTGACCCGGCCCCGGTGGGAGATGGTGGCCAGCCACAGCACCGAACGCCAGGCGGCGGCGTTGGTGAGCTGGCGGTGCGCCCCCTGGGACCGCGCCAGGTGGAGCAGGCCGACGATGCGGCCGGCATGCACCGCCAGGAAGGTGGTGCGGCCATCGGCATTGAGGAGAAACTGCCTCAGGCCCTGGAGCCCCTGGTCCAGGGAGGTGTAATTATCTTCATGGTACAAGACCAGTGATGGCCAGCGCCCCCGGTAATATTCCAGGGGCCGGGCGGAGTTGAGGAAGGCGAAGCCGGTGAAGAGCCGCTCTCCTTCGACAGAATAGTAGAGGAGGCGTTTAAAGAGGCGCCAGGCCCGGACCACCGCCTCTTCCGGGCCGCTGCCCGGCATCTCGCAACGCCGCAGATCGGCGCTGCTGTGGAGCATGGAGCCGATGTAGGGGTTGTCGTGGGCATCCAGCTTGATGGTGGCGCAGGGAGCCCAGGCCAGGCTCTGGAGGTAGCCAGCCACCACCTGCTCCTCCAGAGAGTATGGAATGAAGGGGAAGAGAGGCGACTGGCCTGCCGGCGTCAGGGATGGGTGATGCAGCACTAGGCGCCCCAAGATCATGCTGAGAAAGCGGATATGGAAAGGAGACAGCAGGAAGGTGGTCTGCAGGGTATGGAGGCGCAGATCCAGGACACTGCCAGCCAGTTTCAGGCGGATAACATGGGACAGTCCTTCCCACTCCCGGGCCACTAGGTTGGGGTAGATATAGCCCTCGACTTCCACCAGATGGCGCTGGAAGTACATGGAAAAACAAGGAAAAAGTTCTAATCCCCTGGCCTGCGGGGGCACAATGCTGGCGGGGTAGTCGGCCCACTCCAGGCTGCAGGTGGTGACGTCGTTGATCAGCCGCAGCACTTCCGTGCCGGTGGCCAGGGATTTCAACTGGGCCGCCAGGGATTCTGGTTCAGATGACCTGGAAGGAGTCTTTGCCATGATTAACCCTTGATCACTTCAAGTACCGCCATCCGGGGTCCTGGCTGGCCCGGGCGCCCTCCCCCGATGGGCGGGTCCGGAAAATTCCCAGACATTGTTGCTATTGTGACAAGGATTGCCGCCGGGGTCAAGGGCGGCTCCGTTTTTGGCAGAGGGCCGCCAATCCCCGGGAGTCCCGGCGGAGGCGGGCGGCGATCTCCGGCCAGTCGAGGCTGGTAAACCGGCGGTCAAAGAGCAGCCAGCGCCCCCGGACCATGACATGGCGCACGTCCGCGGCCCGGGCGGCGTAGGCCAGGTGGGAGAAGGGATCGTAAAGGGGGGTGAGGTGGGGCTGGTTCAGGTCCAGGACGATGAGGTCCGCCTCTTTCCCCGGGGTCAGGGTGCCGGTCTGGTCCTCCAGCCCCAGGACCCTGGCCCCTTCCCGGGTGGCCAGGGCCACCGCCTGAGGGGCGGGCAAGCAGGTGGGATCACCTCGCCAGACCTTGTGGAGCCTGGCCGCCAAGCTCAATTCGCCCCACAGGTCCAGATTGTTGTTGGAGCCGGCCCCATCAGTGCCCAGGCCCACTGTGACCCCCTGGGCCAGCAGTTCCGAGATGGGGGCCACCCCGGCGGCCAGCTTGAGGTTGGATTCAGGGCAGTGGCTCACCTTAACGCCCCGCCGGGCCAGGAGTTCCAGGTCGGCGGCCGAGAGCCAAACCGCATGGACCGCCACGGTCTTCTCATCCAGCACTCCCAGGCGGTCCAGGTGGGCTGCGGGGCTAAGGCCGGTACGCCGCCGGAGCTCCTCCACCTCTCCCCGGGTTTCCGCCAGGTGCAGGAAAAAGGGGACCTCCCCGGCCCGGGTCAGCTCCTTGGCCCCCATCAGGGTCTCGTCCCCGCAGGTATAAGGAGAATGGCAGAAAATCGCCGAGGTGACGCCCTGCCGGACCAGGTCCGAGCCGCTCTCGAGAAAATCGGCCGCCACCTTCAGGCGGTCCCGGGGGTCGGGGACTCCGGGAGCGGGGAAGTCCACCACTCCCTGGGCGGTGACCGCCCTGAGGCCGGCCTCCGCCAGGGCCCGGCGCACCTGGGATTCGAAGAAATAGCCGTCGGCCACGGTGGTGATGCCGCCCCGGATCATCTCCGCCGCGGCCGCCAGGGCCCCCCAATAGGCCTTTTCGGGGTCTAACCAGGAGGCTTCCGCGGGAAAGATGAAGTCCGTGAGCCAGTTTTTCAGGGGCAGGTCGTCGGCCAGGCCCCGTAACCAGACCATGGGGGCGTGGCAGTGGGTGTTCACCAGCCCGGGGAGAACCAGGGAACCCTCCAGGTCCAGGATCTGCCGGGCCGGGGGCAGCTCCGGGACGCCGGCGGCCGGCCCTACGGCCCGGATCTTACCGTCCTGAACCGCCACGTAGCCCCGGGAAATGGGGGCCGCGCCCGGCTCCAGGGTGAGGACCAGGGCGTTTATGATCAGGAGGTCAACTACCATGATGCACCCGGCGGCGGCGCTCCAGAACGCACCCAAGGTATCTCAGGCTAAGATACGCTTTAGGGAAGTCAGGGCTGGTTCAGGTTGGCAAAGGGACTTGTTGGTTTAGCCGGTGAAACGGGCGTCCCGAATGAGCTGGCCGGATTGCCCCTGAAAGCCGGACAATTTGCTGACCTGGCCGTTATTCGGGGTCGTTCTGCAGTGCTGACCTGGCCCCAGGCTGGATTTGGGCAGTGGCCGTGGAACCCCGGGTAATCTCCAAAGGGGCGCCGCTTTGCTCCGCCACCGCTTTCAGGAACTTGTTCCAGTCGATGCGCCCGGCCAGACCCCGCTCATTCAGCCGCTTGATAGCATATTGCAGCATATCGGGAATCTTGGCGTAGATGTCTTCGTGAACCTCCACAAAGATGCGCCCCTTAAGATAACCGAACTTCACCGGCTCATAGATATACTCCACCGTGGTGCCCACCGGGGTAAGATCGAAGAGTTCCTCAATATCCTCGGGGTAGTGGCGGTTGCAGCCGTGGCTCACCAGGCGGCCCACCCCCTGGGGATAGCAGGTGCCATGCAGGCCGTAATGGGCCGGGGCCATGCCCATCCAGCGGTTGCCCACCGGGTTATCCTCTCCCGGCGGCATGTAGGCCATACCGTATTTGGCCTGGAGGTGCCCCGGGATGTGCCAGCCAGGATTTACCGATTTATTCGTCACCTGCATGTGCTTGCCGATGGGAGACTCGTAATCCAGCACCCCGATGCCGATGGGATAGGTGCGCACCTGGTTTCCCGGAAAAAACCGGTAGCCCCGCAGTTCCGCGACGTTAATCAGATAGCCGGGATAAGAGGAACGCTCCGGGATGATCCACTGGGTGGGCATGACGATATCCGTGTCCCAGGGCAGGTAGAAATGGTCCAGGCCCCAGTGGTAGTGGGCCAGTTCCCAGAAGCCCAGGTCGTACTTCCGGGCCAGGTCGTAGAAGTTTTCATAGCGCACAAGGTGATGGATCTGGGGCTGGCCCACCACCGTCACCGCTTCCGGGTCCACCCCCGCCCCCTGCGGCAGGCGGTAGCTGAAGGGTCCGGCCCCCCAGGCCGGGTTGCCGATGCCCGCCAACCCGAGGACCAGGAAAAACCCAAGAAGTTTCCGGAGTATTGACATAGTGCCAATTCAACTTTATATGAAGTAATGCGCTAGAGAAAGGGCAAAGGGAAAATTTAAGGTTAACCTTTGCACTCCCCTTACAGCCAATATAATTGCCAAGCGAAGCAATTGCCAATAAATTTTTAGGAAGGGCGCCTAGCGCTATGCTTCTGGACGGCCACACCCACATCTTTCCTGAGGAAGTCTGCCGGCGGCGGGAGGACTTTTTCGGCGCGGAGCCCGCCTTTCGCCTGCTCTACGATTCACCCAAGTCCAAGCTGGTAGGCCCTGAGGACCTGCTGGCCGACTTGTCGGCAGAAGGGGTGGAAGCCGCGGTGGTCCTGGGGTTCCCCTGGCGCCAGGAACGCCTTTGGCGGCGGCACAACGAAGTGATCCTGGAGGCCCAGCGCCGCTGGCCCCGCAAACTCCTGGGCTTCTGCGCGGCGCACCCGGCCAGGCCCGGGGCGTTGCGGGAGCTGGAGCGCTGCCTAGCCGCCGGCGCCCGGGGCATCGGGGAATTAGCCTTCTACCTGGAGGATTGCAGCCGGGACCTGATGGACTTGCTGGCCCCGGTGGCCGAACTCTGCCGCCATTATCGGGCCCCCCTGCTGATCCACGCCACCGATCGGGTCGGCTCGGTTTACCCGGGCCGGTCGCCGACGCCCCTGGCGGCCTTCTACCAGGTCATCAAGGCCTTCCCGGAAACCACCTGGATCCTGGCCCATTGGGGCGGGCGGCTGCCGTTTTACGGGCTTCTGAAAAAAGAGGCCCCCGAGACCTTCAGAAACGTCTACTTCGATACCGCCGCCTCCCCTTTCATCTATCGGCCGGTGATTTACCGCGTGGTTGCAGATATGGTGGGTCCGGAAAAGATCATCTTCGGCAGCGATTATCCCCTGCTGCCCCCTAGCCGCTACTTGAAAGAGATGGCGGAAGCCGGCCTGCCCGAGGACTGGCAGGAGATGATTATAGGGGGAAATCTGGCGCGGCTGCTGGGGTTATAGCGGTCAGAAATCGGCTTTCACCGCTATAATTTTAGATGAACTTGGGTGAAATATGCAAAATGAGAGCACAAAAACGGGTCTTATAGGCTTTTTTGACATTCTCTGCTACCAGAACCTCCTTGAAAGGAATGAGCCCGAGACAATAGCTGAAGAAGTCCTACCAATATTGACCAATATAAGCGGCGAAATCACCAAAGGCCTCATTGAGATCCCATTAAAAAGTATTATGACAGATGCCACACTAAGGAACTTTACGATAAGATCATTGACTCAATGGGCTGGCTTGTATTCTCAGATACGGTATTACTCACATTGGCGATTGAAGGGACGGATAAAAATTTTACCGAAATGTCATGGTTGGCGTTCCTCGTTGCAGCGATTGGAGTCCAACAACATCTCTTTCGCGCAAGTCTTCCTACAAGGGGTGTGATTGAACACGGGAAGTTTTGCATTAAAGATACATGTTTTGCAGGGCGAACGATCGCCAATGCTTATAAACTATGTTCTCAACTTGGAATATCTGCTTGCGTCTTTTCTGAAGTTGCTGCAAATGAATTTCGCAGTTTAGAACGGCTTAGTTCATAATACAGTGTACTAGCTGTGGAATATCTAATCCCAATGAAGACCTGTGAGAAGCACCTATTGACACTTATGGCGCATACATATAACATCGAGTCACCGGACATACATGCTGAAGTGATGCGCGCATTTTGGAGAAACGCAAAAGACATTTCAATCAGTGCCCGCCAAAAGGCGCAGAACACTGAGCAATGGCTTGAATTTTTAAAGATGAAAAATGAAGAGCAAACCGCTGGGGGCTAGACGCCTTTTCTACCCGTTCTTTAAATATATTCTGGAACGACAATAGAAATTTGAAATAAGCGCTCCCCTGGGCAGGCGCAGGCTAAAGCCTGCGGCTACCGGGGAAAAAAAGCTGAAAGCGGACGCGGCTCAAAAAGGAACCCAATTTGGATCAACTTGCGGACGTACTGGTAATCGGTTCCGGGCTGGCGGGTCTCAGTTACGCCCTGAAGGTGGCGGATTTCGCCCAGGTCAATCTGGTGACCAAACAGGGGTTGACGGAAACCTCCACCAGCAAGGCCCAGGGGGGCATTGCCGCGGTGCTGGGACCGGACGACCGGTTCGAATATCACATTCAAGACACCCTCACCGTGGGGGAAGGCCTGTCGCATCCGGACATCGTGGAGCTGGTGGTGCGCCAGGGGCCAGCCCGCATCCGGGAACTGATCGAGATGGGGGCCCACTTCGACGCCGGCAAGGACAGCGGCTATGACCTGGGCCGGGAAGGGGGCCACTCCCGGCGGCGGGTCATCCACGCCCAGGACATGACCGGGGCCGAAGTGGAGCGCATCCTGGCAGAGAAGGTCCTGGCCCATCCCCGCATCCGGGTCTTCGAAGGCCACATGGGGGTCAATCTCATCACCCTGGAGCGGGTGGTGCGCCAGGGGCGGGAGGTGACCGAGGCGGAGAGAACCTGCCTGGGGGCCTATGTCCTCAATAAGGAGAGCGGCCAGGTGGATACCTTTATGGCCCGCATCACCCTCCTGGCCACCGGCGGGGCCGGCAAGGTCTATCTCTACACCAGCAATCCCGACATCGCCACTGGCGACGGGGTAGCCATGGCTTACCGGGCCGGGGCCCAGATCGGCAACATGGAGTTCGTCCAGTTTCATCCCACCTGCCTTTACCATCCCGCGGCCAAGAATTTTCTGATCTCCGAGGCCTTGCGCGGCGAAGGGGCCGTCCTCATGGACCGGGGGGGGCGCCCTTTCATGGAGAAGTATCATCCCTTGAGAGACCTGGCCCCCCGGGATACGGTGGCCCGGGCCATCGACCTGGAGTTGAAAAAGAGCGGCGCCGATTGCGTTTTTCTGGATATCAGCCACAAACCGGCCGATTTTGTCCAGGGCCGCTTCCCCAATATCTACCAGAGATGCCTGGAATTTGGCATCGATATCACCAGGGAGCCCATCCCGGTGGTGCCCGCGGCCCACTACCTGTGCGGCGGGGTGGTGACCGACGCCTGGGGCCGGACCACCATCACCAACCTCTACGCCGTGGGTGAGGTCTCCATGACCGGGCTACACGGGGCCAACCGCCTGGCCAGCAACTCCCTCCTGGAGGCCCTGGTCTTCTCTCACCAGGCCGCCCAGGCTGCCCGGGAGATCCTGCCCGAATTGCTTGCCAAACCGGCGACCCAGGTGTCCGCCTGGAATACTTACGGGGCCAAAGACAGTGAGGAAGGGGTTGTGGTTTCCCACAGTTGGGATGAGATCCGGCGGTTCATGTGGAACTACGTGGGCATCGTCCGCAGCGACAGCCGCCTCCTCCGGGCCCAGGACCGCATTGACCTGGTCCTGAAAGAGATTAACGACTATTACTGGAAATTTCTCCTCACCAGCGATCTCCTGGAATTGCGCAATATCGCCTACGTGGCCGACCTGATCATCCGCATGGCCCTGCGGCGCAAGGAGAGCCGGGGTTTGCACTATACCCTGGATTACCCCCAGCCGGTTGAGCCCCGCTTCCACCAGGATACTTTGATTTCCGCTGATGGCTGGCACGAGGTGGGACATTGACTGATAGCCGGGAAGAGAATGCCCGGGAGCGGATCCTTTTAGTCGGGGATGCGCCTCAGCTCTTTACGACGCTCGCCGGGTTTCTGGAAGGCCAGGGATTCGCAGTGCGCCGGACGGCCGATGGCCGGGAGGCCCTGGCAATCCTCCAGGAAGAAGAATTTCACCTGGCCCTGCTCGATCTGGCGTTGCGCGGTTTTTCCGGATTGGAGCTCCTCTCCTGGATCAAGACTAGCTCACCCCGTACGGAAGTCATCCTGTTCTCCACCGGTGAAGAGGCCCTGGGAGGCGCCGCCCAAGCCTTACGCCTGGGGGCCTATGATTACCTGCCGGAGTCTAAGATGACCCTGGAGCATCTGCAGGGCGTGATGGCCCGGGCTCTGGAGCGGCGGCGGCTGAACCTCAATTTTAACCTGGACCTCGTGGCCAGCCTGCGCCAGGCCCAGGAAGAGCTTACCCTGCGCCGGTCTCAGGATCTTATCCAGGTGCGGCGCATCGGCGAGGCCCTGGCCGTGCCCCTCACCTGGGAACAGCTCATTCAAAGCCTGGTGAATCTCTTCTGGGAAAACCTCCACTTTAAAATCCTGGGCCTGCGGTTCCAGGCGGCCGGGAAAGAGGTGTCCCAGGAAGCCTACCGCCGCCAGCCGGGGCTAAACGAAGATGCGGTTGCCGGGTTTAAGGCCAACCTGAAGCGGCTCTTCCAACTGACTGCTGCCGGCGCCCCCGAGACCTCTGCGGAGCCTCTCCCGGACCAGTCTCTCTCCCAGATTCTCTGGGGCAAGGCCCAGACCGGGGAATGTCTGGCCCTGGTGGCCGGGAGCCGGGATACCCCGTTCTCCCCGGAAGAGGCCGAACTCTTCCAGATCCTCATCCTGCAGGGGAAGGCCGCCCTGAAAAACCTGGGACTTCTGGAGGAGATTAAGAAACTGGCCATCCGGGACGGTCTCACCGGGCTCTACAACTACCGGCACTTCTGGGAACTGCTGGTGCACGAGATCATGAAGAGCCGGCGTTACCAGGTGCCTCTGTCCGTGCTCTTTCTGGACCTGGACAATTTTAAGATTGTCAACGATACCCTGGGACACCTCCAGGGAGACATGGTGTTGAAGACCCTGGCCGCCTATTTGCAACGGGGAGTGCGCCAGGCCGACGTGGCCTGCCGGTACGGTGGCGAAGAGTTCGTGGTGCTGCTGCCCGAGACCGGGCTGGGGCAGGCCACTCGCATGGCGGAGCGGCTGCGGGACGATATCTCCCGAATGCCCATTGCCTTGCCAGGCCGGGATATACACGTTACCGTGAGCATCGGGGTGGCGGTTCTTAGGCCGCACATGGACGGCGAGGCCCTGGTGGCAGCGGCCGACGCCGCCATGTACCGGGCCAAGCAGGCTGGGAGGAATAGGGTGTGCGGGCCCGAGCCCGAACCGGCCCAGGAAAAACCGGGCGGCGCCGCCAATGAGGGCGCCTCCTAGGGAATGATGTCCTGCACCTTGATACCTTGCTGCTCGAGGGCCGCCACGATGGGGCCCAGGTCGGCTTTCTGCAAGCGTACGCAGTAAGACCGCTGGTGGCCCCGGACCGGACCCAGGGCCAGATTGAGGATCTTGCCGCCGGCCTTTTTGATGATCTTGGCAGCCGCCTCCACAGCCTCGGGTTGGTCCTCCAAAAGCAGGTCCAGGCGGGAACTGGTCCTGAGCAGGCTCAACAGGGTGAGAAAGGCGCCGATCAGGTCCAGCATGGTGATCACCCCTATCAGACGGTCACCTACCAGGACTGGCATGCCGCCGATCTTGTGCTCATGGACCAGGCGGGCCGCCTCCTCCACCCCGGTGTCGCCGGTGACGCTGATAGGGGCCTTGATCATGACGTCCGCCACGGTGATCTTTCCCATCATGGAGGCCAGAAGCACCTCCCGCAGGTCCCTGGAGGTGATCCAGCCCACCATGCGGCCCCCTTTCGTGACCGGCAGGTGGCGGACCTGACGCTCCTGCATCAGTTGCAAGGCCTGGCTCACCCTCTTGTCGGGAGAGATGGTGACCAGCTCCCGGCTCATAATCTCGCTGACCAACATTGTCTGCCCCTCCTGACCCCGTCGTTAGCCCCACCTTAAACCGGGCCGGAAAAATTTTCAACGAAACTTTCGCGCCTGCCGCCGGCAGGGCCATAAGGCCGGTTCAGCGCCTGAGCCTGGTGAGAGGCGGGCTCGCACCGGAGGTCCTCCCGGCATTTTGGGGTGCGGGCGCTACAGGCGCCAGCCGGAAACGGACTCAGTTGGAGGCCAGCGACGACTGCAGGGTGGCGATGATGTGCTCGGCATCGCCGATGTAGGTACTCATATTGGCCCGGTGATTGGCGATGAAACCGTCCTTGGCGCCGTTGGTCAGCAACCAGGGGGAGAGGCGGGATGCCTCATGCAGGGAGTGGATGGCTTCTTCCAGCAACTTGTGGGAGTCCTTTTTCTGGAGTTCCTGCTGAAATTCCCGATCCACCGCCTCCAACATCTCCGCCATCCCCAGGGCGATGCCCTGGGCATGGTAAAAGTATTCGCCCGAGAGCCACCAGCCCACCGGCCTGCCGTCGTCCCCGGTGTCCTTGATGAGGTTGTGGAAGCTGCTCCCCAGGATGTCTTTATAGTTGCCAAGCAGGATGATGACGTAGTCCACCCGGGTGTAAAAGCGGTTACGGCCCCGGTGCAGGCCGTCGATGTAGGCCTGAAGGTCGCGCAAGGCCTCCCGGTACTTGCCCGAGGCCGATGGGAACCAGTATTTGTCCGAACTCACCATGAAGTAATTCATGGCCTCATTGACCTGAGGATTATAGGCCTCGGTGGTGGCAAACCGGGTCATGTTTAAGTTCAACACCTCAACGGTGCGCCGGGCCACTTCCAGCACCCCCTCCTGGATGTTGTTGACGTTGTGGGTCAGGTGTAGTTTGCCAAACAGCAGACTGTTGGGGCGCCAGCCGAACCAGGTGCGGTTGAGCTGGTCGTCCATGATCTTGATGAGGGCCCGGGTGAAGATCTCACCCTTGGCGGGCTCAGGGGCCGCAATCACCGGGAGCGCCGGGAGCGCCGCGGCCGGGGCTTTGGTCTCGGGACCCGGTGGTTCCGTTTCCGGGGATTTAGGCTCCGCGGCCGGGGCCGGAGGCAGCGGCTCTTTACCCTCCTCCATGATCACGGCATGGCCCTGGGCCGCCGCGAGCTGAGGCTCCGCGGCCCGCTGGCTTGGCTGCCTGGGCTTCCAGGCGAACAACCCCGCAAAAAAGAGGATGACCACCAGGGCCACCAGGAAGAAGCGGTAGCGCAACAGACGCGCCAACAGGGATAGGGGAGCCGCGGCTGGGCCTCCCGGCGGCAGGGGCATCGGCAATTGCTCGGGTTTTTCAGATCTGGGGGTCATGGATTGACACATCCGGCTTTCTGCGGATGATCGGCAATGATCTCCGCAGTGAAGAGGTAGATTTTGGTGGCCGGATCCTTCCAGGCATCCGCCGGTAAACCGGCCTTGCAGCAGGTCTGCCCCAGGAAGGTGAGCCGGTCCCAATGATGTTCTGTGGCCACCTGGGGCAAGAGCAGGCCCCGGCACCGCCCCTGGATAATGTACAGGCCATGGGTGCCCACCTGGATCTGCCCAATGTCGTTGACCGGCTGCATAGGACTCAAGACGGAGATTTCCACCTCCAGGTCGGCCAGTTCCTCCCGGCCCAGGGGTCGGAAGCGGTGGTCATGAAAGGCCGCGGCCGCGGCCATCTCCCGCACCGTCTCCCCCAAGGGTTGCACCGCCTCCAGGTAGCCGATGCAGCCCCGGAGTTGCCCCCGGCGGTGCAGCGATACGAAAGCCCCCCGGGACTCGCACAGGGAGGCCGGCACAGCTTCCCGGGCCGCCGCCGGCTTATCCAGCAGGTGCGCCTCGATGCTGTCCCGGGCTATCTGCAACAATAACTTCTTATCCGCATCGCTTAGATCCATCTTGACCTGTCCTCCCGGGCTTCCGGCACCGTCAGGCTCCGCGGGCCGCCGCTTGGCAGAATCAGCATTAGGCGATAAAAATCCGCAACAGCCATGTGATGACGGGAGCGAAAGCAACGTTGCTCTAGCTTGTTTATCTAACCAGGATCGTCCCGCATGTCAATGGCCCAAGGGGCGAAGGCGGCGGAATGGCTGGCATTTTCCTTGCCTGGCAGCCATAAGCCTGATAAAGTTAAAAACGGGCCGGGCTGTTTCGCAGGGTTTAAAAGACTCCGTCCCCGTCGCTTTGGAGCCCGGCGCCTCTCGATACGAGCTGATGAAAACCTATCCCATCTTTGCCATCATTGAGGATCGCCCCTGCCTGGTGGTGGGCGGGGGCAGGGTGGGGGAGCGCAAGGTCCAGGATCTGCGGGAGGCCGGGGCCCGGGTGACCGTGGTGAGCCAGGGGCTCAGCGCCGTCCTGGAGGGGCTGGCCCAGGCCGGGCAGATCCGTTATCTGAACGAAGAGTTCACCCCGGAGCATTTGCAGGGCATGGTCCTGGTGATGGCGGCCACCGACAACCCCCGGGTGAATGCCCGGGTCAGCGCCGCGGCCCGGGAGCAGGGGATCTGGGTCAACGTGGCGGACCGTCCGGAGTTCTGCACCTTCATCGTCCCGGCCCAGGTGCGGCGGGGCGACCTGACCCTGGCCATTGGCACCGGCGGGGCCTCTCCGGCCCTGGCCCGGAAGCTGCGGGAAGACTTGCAGCAGCGCTTCGGTCCCGAATATCGGCCATATCTGGCCCTGCTCAAGAGAGTACGGGTGCGGCTCCTTAGCGAACGCCGGGGCCATCTGGAGAACGCCCCCCTGTTTCACCAATTGGTGGATGGCCCTTTGCTGGCGGCGGTGGCCCGTGGAGACCGAAGCGGGGTAGTGGCCGCGCTCCGGGAAGTCCTGGGCGATGTCTTGAGCCCCCAGGTCCTGGCAGAAATTACCAGCGAGGCCTTCCGGGAGGATCAAGGGTGATCCGGAACCATGACTCTTAAGTCATTAATATGACTAATTATTTATTATATCTCACCCTGGCGTTTTACTTTGGGGCCACCGTCCTGTGGCTGGCCTTCTTCCTGGCACAGCGGGAGATATTGTGCCGCTGGGGCACCTGGATCGTGGCCGCGGGCCTGGTCTGGAATACCCTGGTCCTGCTCTCGCGCACCTGGGCCTCTGGCTATCTTCCCGTGGCCACCTTCGGCGACGCCTTGTTGCTGTTCGACTGGGTCCTGGTGGCGGCTTTTTTGGTGCTCAACTGGCGCTACCCCATCCGGGTCCTGGGAGCCCTGGTGGCGCCCCTGGCGGCCCTGATAATTTCCGGCGCCCTCATCTTGCCCCGGGGCCAGGGGACCATCTCCCCCCTGTTGCGGGGCTTCTGGCTGACGGCCCACATCGGCCTGACCATGGGGGGCTATGCCGCCCTGACCCTAAATTTTCTGGGCGGCATCTTTTACCTGATCCAGGAGCGCCAGCTCAAGGCCAAGAGATTCGGCTTCTTTTTCCGCCGCCTGCCGTCCCTGTCCCAACTGGACACCCTCAATTACTGGTGCCTCAGCATCGGTTTCTCCCTGCTTACCGCAGGTATAATCACCGGCTCCCTATACTCCCAGCATAGCATGGGGCGGTTCTGGTCCTGGGACCCCACGGAAGTCCTGACCCTGCTCGCCTGGCTGATCTACGCGGTGCTGATGCATGAGCGGCTCACCGTCGGCTGGCGGGGGCGGCGGGCGGCCTGGCTGGCCATTTGCGGCTTCCTGGTGTTGCTGGTCACCTTTGCGGGCGCCGACCTCTGGGTGTCCGGGTATCACAGCTTCGCCAAGTTCGGGAAACCATGAATCTTCTGTTAGTGGGCCTCAATCAAAAGACCGCTTCCCTGGAGTTGCGGGAGAAACTGGCCGGCCTCATCCCGGACCTGCCGGCGGCCTACCGGAGCCTCAAGGATTTCCCGGAATTCGCCGAAATCATTCTCTATAGCACCTGTAACCGGCTGGAACTGCTCTGCCTGGCAGCGGACGCAACCGCCGCCCTGGAGCGGCTGCGGGCCTTTATCTCCGGGGCCCCGGAGGTCTCCCCGGAGGCCCTGTCGGCCTCCCTTTACCAGCATCAGGGCCCCGAGGCGGTGCGGCACCTCTTCCGGGTGGCTGCCAGTCTCGACTCCATGGTGTTGGGGGAGCCCCAAATCCTGGGCCAGATCAAGGAGGCCTATCGTCAGGCCGCCGACCAGGAGGCCACCGGGCCCGTTCTCAACCGCCTGTTGCACAAGTCCTTCTCGGTGGCCAAACGGGTCCGCGCCGAAACTGGCATCGGCGATCACGCCGTCAGCGTCAGCTACGTCGCCGTCGGCCTGGCCCGGAAGGTCTTCGGAGAGCTGACCGGCAAGACGGTGCTGCTGCTGGGCGCCGGCGAAATGGCCGAACTCGCCCTGGAGCACCTCCGGGCCCATGGGGTGGGCCGCCTCATCGTGGCCAATCGCACCCTGGAGCGGGGTCTGCGCCTGGCAGAGCGCTACCAGGGGGAGGCCGTCTCCCTGGAGGAACTGGAGGAGCAGCTTGGGAACGCCGATATTCTCATCAGCTCCACCGGCTCGGAAACCTATCTCCTGCGGCGGGACCAGGTGCGGGTGGCCATGCGCCGCCGCAAACAGCGGCCCCTGTTCCTCATCGACATCGCCGTGCCCCGGGATCTGGACCCGGCCATCAATGAACTGGACAACGTCTACCTTTACAATATCGACGACTTGCAGGAAGTGGCGGAGCAGGGCTGGCAGCGGCGCCGCCAGGAGGTGGCCCGGGCCGAACGCCTGGTGGCGGAGGAGACCGTCAAGTTTCAGGACTGGCTGCTGACCCTGGAGGTCTATCCCACCATCATCGGCCTCAAGGAAAAGGCCGCGGCCATCTGCCAGGCGGAGCTAAAAAAGACCCTGGGCCAGTTGGGACCCATCAGCGAGGAGCAGCGCCAGTCCTTGGAGGTGCTCCTGGCCTCGGTAAGCCAAAAGCTGCTCCACGACCCCATCATCTTTCTGAAGCGCAACCACCACCGCAAAAATCCGCATCTGGAGCTGGATCTGGCCCGGCGCCTCTTCAACCTTGACCAGGACCGCCAGACGGAAGAGTCCGCAGATATTTCTGAAACATAGCCATAGAATTGACAAGGGCGGGTTTAAAACCCGCCCCTACCGTTTCCGCCATTTGATTCTCGTAGGGCGCGTCTCACGCGCCAACAATAAAGTTCATTATTTCCGGGATGACATTTATGGTGCGTAAGACGCACCCTACGAATGGCTTTTGGGGAAAGCCCCGCCCGCCGCATTTCATCCCAGGGCCGCCAGCAACTTCTCCAGGCTCTCCCGGTCTTCCACGTTGAAGATGGATTCCTTGGGCTCCTGGGGCATAATCTTGCGAACCAGGCCCGAAAGCACGTTCTTGGGGCCAACCTCCACCCAGGTGTCCACTCCCGCCGCCTTGAGATTCAGGATTAGTTCAGCCCAACGCACCGGCGAGGTTAGCTGCCGGGACATGGCCTGGCGCAGCAGCCCGGGGTCGAGCTCCGGCGCCGCGGTGGCATTGAGGTAGATAGGCACCGCGGGGACTCGAAAATCGAGCTCCGCCAGGGAGGCGGCAAAATCGACGCTGGCGCCCTCCATCAGGGGAGAGTGCCAGGCCCCGGACACCTTTAAAGGGATCACCCGGGCGCCCTCGGCCTTGGCCAGATTGCCGGCCCGGGCCACCAGTTCCGGGGTGCCGGAGATCACCGTCTGCTCCGGGGTGTTGAAGTTGGCCAGGGCGAGGGGGCCTTCCTTGGTCAGGGGATGGACCAGTCCCTGCAGCCTTTCCGGGGTGAGGCCGATGACCGCCGCCATGGCGCCGGGATATTTCTCCGCTTCCCGCTGCATCAGGCGCCCCCGCTGCCGCACCGCCGCCAACGTGTCCGCGGCATCGAGCACCCCGGCGGCGAACAGGGCGCTGAATTCCCCCAGGCTATGGCCGCACACCGCCTTAGCTTTGACCCCGGCCCGCCGCAGGGCCTGGTAAAGACAAAGGTTGACCACAGTGACGGCCGGCTGGAGATGCACCGTTTCGGTGAGCTCCTCCAGGGGGCCGGTAAAGCAGAGACGCTTCAAGGGCAGGCCGGTGGTCTTCTCGGCCAGGTCGAACAACTCGCGGGCCTCCGGGCCGGCCTCGTAGAGGTCCTGACCCATGCCCAGGTACTGGGAGCCCTGGCCGGGAAATAATAATGCCAATTGGGACATGTTCACCTCGATAAAGGGATGGGATTGGGGAGTGGCGGCCAAAGTCCACCCCTCCCCTGCCGGCCGTCACGGCCAGCTTAAATTTATCTCAGCGCGCCCCCTACTGGGCAATAATGCCCGAGCGCGGTCAGTGGTCAGCTATTAGCTAAAGGCAAAAAAGGGTCGGCCTTTTTTGCCTTTTTGTCTTTAACTTTTTACTTCTACCTTTCCCTAACAATCGCCTCCCTTAAGGCCCGGGCTGCGGCGGCGGGCGCGGCGGCCGCGGTGACCGCACTCATCACCGCGGGGTGCCGGGCCCCGAAGGCCAACACCTGGGCGATGTTCCCCTGATGGATGCCGCCCATGACGCTCCAGGGAATCCGCAGCCTGGGAGCGATGTGCCCGATGGCCTCCGGGCCCAGGGGAGTTGCGGCGGGTTTGCTGGCGGTTGCGAAGATGGGCCCGATATTGACATAGCCGGCCCCGGCCTCCTGGGCCGCCAGGGCCTCTTCCAGGGAATGGCTGGAGGCGCCGCTGATCAGGTCCGGGGCGATTTCCCTGGCCGCGGCCACGGGCAGGTCCTCCTGGCCCAGGTGAACCCCGTCGGCCCCCGCCGCCAGGGCGATGTCGAGGCGGTCGTCGATGATCAGCAGGGCCCCCGCCGCTTCGGTCCGCCGGCGAAAGGCCACCGCCAGCTCATAAAGCCGCCGGTCAGTCAGGTCTTTTTCGCGGAGTTGCACGATGGACACCCCGGCGGCCAGGACCTGGTCCAGGACCGTGAGCGGGCTGCGCCCGGCGCAGAAGGCCTGGGTGATGACCACGTAAAGGTCGGCCCGCGCCAGGGCGGCCAACCGCCGCGCCAGGGACATCAGCCGCCCCCCACCAGACGCACCAGTTCCAGGATGTCGCCCTCGCTTAGCCAGGTTTCCCGGAAAGCCTGACGGTCCACGATCTCCCGGTTGCGCTCCACCACGGTCCCCTGGGGATGGAGGCCCATCTCTTCCAGGAGGCCCAAAACCGTGGCTGCCGCTACCTCCCGGGATTCGCCGTTGATGGTCAATTTCAAAAGGAATATCTCCTGAATTTTTGGTTCAAAATTCAAAGCTAAAAATTCAAAGTTAAAGGCCGCCCTGACGGCGAAGATTTAACTCGAGACCTCTACGAAAACCAAATTTGTCATCCTGAGCGAAGCGAAGGATCTCGCATTTTCTCAATATTTATCAGATTCTTCGGTCGCTTCGCTCCCTCAGAATGACGGTTGTCAGGACTTCCTTTATGATTCCCAGGCTGGGCATGGAACGTCTTTACCTGCCAAGATAAGACTGGCAATCATTTTCGTTCCCAAGTACAAATTGGAAACGAGAAAATTATGTTGACTTCCATTCAATATGCTTGGCTAAACCATCAAGGCCAGGGAACATTGTGGCCTCGTTAATTCCATACACATAGAGAGTAATTCTAATTTCTTTAAAGAAATCGGTTGGGAGGATAATTTTATGTAATTTTACTTTTTCACGAATATTGCCATCAAATCTAGGAAACCAATCGTGAAGGGGGATATATTTATGTACAGTAAATAGTGAATTTTGGACGGCTATACGCGGTGATAAATGACTTGGTATATAAACCATTGTTTTACCTAATGAGAAAGGAGACAAATCAGTTGAAGCATCGTTAACAATATCTTCGTTTTTAGATTCAAATATCCAGACAATTCCAAACGTACTTTTTCTATCTACACCCGCTCCATTCCTGACAACAAACCATAGCGCAACTAGTGGGTTGGTGGTCCAATCTAATAGGCGGGTAGGCAACCCATGATGTTGAGCAATTGCTAATAATTCCCAGTCATTTTTCGGAGGCTTATCAAGAAAGGGGGGTGATTTCTTCCTAAACTCTTCGATAATTCTCCTCTCCTTTTCATCAATTCTTGGCGTAACGTCTCCCTGATTGAAAAGCTGCTTTCTCCCAAGCTTTGGCAAAAGGTCCCAATCATCGCGTTGACCGCGAAGCAGAGTCAAACCATCATTTCCTATCTCCTCAACATAGCTCACGAACTCGGAAATGCTTGAAACTGCATGCTTTTTAAAGGAATCCACTTCTTCCATAATTTTTTACCAGTCCGTGCGGTGCGTCTTATACACCAATTATCGGGGGCAAAGCACGCCTTAAATTATTATTTAATTATTGATTTAGCATAAAATATTGAAAATATAATTCTAACAATGACACCCAAATATATAGCGGCGACTGCATTTTCAAATATTTGATCGTTCTTCCTTATCATTTTTATTATAGGCATTAATAATAATGATAATACAATGTAAGGTATAGAATAACCGATAGCTTCATAAATTTTTTCAGAAGGATATGGCGTTGTGATTGTGAAATAACTATAAGAAATATTTAACATAATACCTATAATTAATAAAATCGTAACTTTTTGTTTGTTCATATTAGCTATACCTTCTTTCCAGTCACTCCAAAAACCCCGTCAGCGGCGAGGAGGCGGAGGCGGTTGGCCGTTCCGGCCCCAGGCCGGCCAGATAGGCCAGGCGGCCGGCTTCCACCGCCAGGGCGAAGGCCCTGGCCATGGCCGCATGATCCCGGGCATCGGCCAGGGCGGTATTTACCAGCACCGCGTCGGCCCCCAGCTCCATGGCTTCGGCGGCGTGGGAGGGGGCGCCCAGGCCCGCGTCCACCACCACCGGTACGCTGGCCTGCTCAATGATGATACGGATCATATCCCTGGTCTTGACCCCCCGGTTGCTGCCGATGGGCGCGCCCAGGGGCATGACGGTGGCGGCGCCCAGCTCCTGCAGGCGTCTGGCCAAAATGGGATCAGCCTGGATGTAGGGCAAAACCACAAAACCATCTTTAATGAGAATTTCCGCGGCCCTCAGGGTCTCCACCGGGTCCGGCAGCAGATACTTGGGGTCCGGGGTGAGTTCCAGCTTGACCCAGGGCGGCAGGCCCATGGCCCGGGCCATTCGGGCCAGGCGCACCGCCTCCTCGGCGGTGCGGGCCCCGGAGGTGTTAGCCAGGATCAGGTATTTCCCGGGGTCCAGCACCGAGAGGATGCTGTCACTGGCCGGTTTGCTCAAATCGACCCGGCGCAGGGCCACGGTGACGATTTCGACGGCCACCGCATTAAGCGCCGCCTGCAGGGCCGCGGCGGAGGGAAACTTGCCGGTGCCCACCATGAGGCGGGAGTGGAACCGGCGTCCGGCGATGATTAACGGATCATTTGGCATTATCAACTCTATCAAAAGGTAGACATCAATAGGGAACGATTCAGATCGAGGATTTCCCGGCCCGGGTTTTTACTCTATCACTGCTCTCTGCTCACCTTATCCCGCATAACTGGCAGTCCCGCTTTTTTACCCGATCCAGGGTTTGAAATCTCCCCCGGAGCCCGTCATAGGCCAGGAGCCGCCGGGTCAGGTCCGATTCCCGGCCCAGGAGGAGCTTCAAGGCCTCCACCGCCTGCAAGGAGCCCATGACCCCGGCCACTGCCCCCAGGATGCCCGCGGTGCTGCCGGCAGGCACGGCCGCAGCCGCCGGCGGCTCCGGCACCAGGCAGCAATAGCAGGGATTCTCCAGCCCCGGCCGCGCCACCAGCAACTGTCCATGCCATCCGGTGGCCGCGGCGGACACCAGGGGAATCTCCTCCCGCCAGCAGCACTCCGCCACCAGGAAACGGGTGGGGAAGTTGTCGCTGGCGTCCAGCACCACCTCAAAACCCTGGACCACTTCCCTGATCTGGTCTGGGGTGCGGAGGTAGAGGTCGAAGCTCTCCACCCGGCAATGGGGGTTCAGGGCCGCCAGGGAGTCGGCTGCCGAGGCCACCTTGCGCCGGCCCAGGTCCGGGGTGCGGTGGATAACCTGGCGCTGCAGGTTGGACAACTCCACGTGGTCGCCGTCCACCAGACCCAGGCGCCCCACTCCGGCCGCGGCCAGGTAGAGAAGGGCGGCGGAGCCAATGCCGCCGGCCCCAACCACCAGCACCCGGCCAGCGCCCCAGCGAGCCTGTCCTTCCCAACCCACCTGGGCCAGCATGGCGTTCCGGGAATAGCGCTCTCTCTCCTGGGGGAACATTCCTCCCCTTCTCCGGCTCCGTCTGGCGTCCTGCCGTTGGCGGCCGCGCTCCGCCTTATAGCCCCGGTTAAAACCGCGGGCCCGCCCGCTAAGCCGGTTGGCAGAGGGAATTTTCCATGGCCGCCGCTTGCCTCTATACCCCGTATCTTATGCAAATTATAAACTTCCGCAAGCCATCAGACAACCTGGGGGCTGCCAGTAGTTACGGGCAAGGTTTTTGCTAATCTGCCGTGTAATCTAAACTGCAAATTCCCATCTTTGATTAACTAGTGGAGGTCGCTTGCTTTTTCCCCTCTCCCCCAATGGGGGAGAGGGTAGGGTGAGGGGGAATTGATAACTCCTCGAAGCCACCCTTCACCCCAGCCCTCTCCCCTCACAGGGGAGAGGGGGTTTTTAAGACTTCCGGGCTGCCCCTGTCGTCTCGGGCTAAAGGTTTGCGGCTACATTTTTAAATTTTCATTCGCCAGCCCTTATGCAAAATCTTTGCCGGACCCTGCTGAGGCGCCAGGGGTTTACCCGGCGGCGCTCCTTCCGGCCTTGCCTTGACAGGCTTTCACCATTTGGGTAACGTGTAAAAGATTCGGGAGGATCTGCCCCTTGGAGTTGGAACCCGTCATCGGGCTGGAAATTCACGCCGAGCTGCTCACCGCCAGTAAGATCTTCTGCGGCTGCGCCACCGCCTTCGGGGCCCCGCCCAACACCCAGGTGTGCGAGATTTGCCTGGGTATGCCCGGATCGCTGCCGGTGCTGAATAAAAAGGCCGTAGATTACGCCTTGATGATGGCCCTGGCCACTGATTGCCGGGTGAATCCGGAGTCGGTCTTCGCCCGGAAAAACTACTTCTACCCGGACCTCCCCAAGGGTTACCAAATCTCCCAGTATGAGCTGCCCCTGGCGGAGCACGGCTACCTGGACATTAAGGCCAACGGCGGCCGCAAGCGCATCGGCATCACCCGGATTCACCTGGAGGAGGACGCCGGCAAGCTGATCCACAGCGACACCCGGCCGGTGAGCTTCGTCGATTTCAACCGTACCGGGGTGCCCTTGATCGAGATCGTCTCCGAGCCGGATATGGAGAGCCCTGAAGAGGCGGTGGAGTACTTCAAGGGTCTGCGCAATATCCTCCTATATCTGGAGATCTGCGACGGCAACATGGAGGAAGGCTCCCTGCGCTGCGACGCCAACGTCTCGCTGCGGCCGGTGGGCGCTAAGGAATTAGGGGGCAAGGTGGAACTGAAGAATATGAACAGTTTCCGCTTTGTCAAGGCGGCCCTGGAGTTCGAGATCAAACGGCAACGGGCCAATTTGAGCGCCGGGCGGGAAATCCTTCAGGAGACCCGCCTCTGGGATGCGGCCCAAAACCAGACGGTCTCCATGCGGGGCAAGGAGGAGGCCCACGACTACCGCTATTTCCCCGACCCGGACCTGGTGCCGGTGAGAGTCACCCAGGAGTGGCTGGCAGAGCTTGGCAAGAATTTGCCAGAGCTGCCGGCAGCGCGGCTCCAGCGGTTTCAGGCCGACTATGGCCTGCCGGAATACGACGCCGAGGTGCTCACCGGCGATAAAGCCCTGGCGGATTTCTTCGAGGCCACGGCGAAATTGTTTCCCCACCCCAAAAAGGTGAGTAATTATGTTATGGGGGATGTGCTCAGAGAGGTAAAAAAAGGAGAGGCTGGCATTATCTCCTTAAGGTCAACTCTCACCCCTGCGGCTTCTGCGAGTATGCTTGATTTGGTGGAGGATGGCACCATTAGCGGCAAGATGGCAAAAACGGTGTTTGATGAGATGGTGGCCACCGGAAAGGACCCCAGGCTTATCATCAAAGAAAAAGGCCTGACCCAGATCAGCGATGCCGGGGCCCTGGAAGCCCTGGCCCGGGAGATTATCTCCGCCAATCCTAAGGAGGCCGCGGACTATCGGGCCGGCAAGGGCAAGGTCCTCTCCTTCTTCGTGGGCCAACTGATGCGCCGCACCCGGGGCCAGGCCAACCCGCAACTGGCCAACGAGATCTTCCAGAGACTGCTCAAATGAACCAGGGGAATTGACTTGCAGTCCGAAGACCGCAAACCGAAAACCGCAAACAGGATGTCAATATGATTCCATACTGCAGCATCTGCTGGGATATCGACAAGATCAAGCTGCTGGACCAGCGCCGCCTCCCCCGGGAAGAGGTCTATCTGGAGATCAGGGACTATCACCAGGTGATCAAGGCTATCCGCACCCTGGCCATCAGGGGGGCGCCGGCCATCGGGGTGGCCGCGGCCATGGGCGCCGCCCTGGGGGCCCTGGAGATCCACACCCAGGATGGGGCGGAGTTCCTGGAGCGCTTCCGGGAAATCTGCCGGGAAATCGCGGCATCCCGGCCCACCGCGGTGAATCTCTTCTGGGCCCTGGAGCGCATGCAGCGGCTGGCCCAAGACCATGCCCAGGAGCCGGTGCCGGCCCTCAAGGATTACCTGGTGATCGAAGCCCAGGCCATGCTTCAGGAAGATGACACCACCAACCGCCATCTGGCCCGGTGGGGAGAGATCCTCATCGAGGAGGGGATGCGCGTCCTCACCCATTGCAATACCGGGGCCCTGGCCACCGGGGCCTACGGCACTGCCCTGGGAGTTCTGCGCTCCGCCTGGGAGGCCGGAAAACGGTTCTCCGTCTGGGTGGATGAGACCCGGCCGCTACTCCAGGGGGCCCGCCTCACCACCTGGGAGTTGGGTAAACTGGGGATTCCCTACACCCTGATCCCCGACGGCGCCGCGGCCACCTTGATGCACCAGGGCCGGGTGGACCTGGTCATCCTGGGGGCGGATCGTATCGCCGGCAACGGCGACACCGCCAATAAGATCGGCACATACAGCCTGGCGGTGCTGGCCTACCACCACGGCATCCCCTTCTATGTGGCCGCGCCCTTGTCCACCTTCGATTTCACCATGGCCGACGGCAGCCACATCCCAGTGGAAGAGCGCTCCGCTGAGGAAGTCACCCACCTCAGAGGTGAGCCGCTGGCCCCGGCCGGGGCCCCAGCCCTGAATCTGGCCTTCGATGTTACCCCCAGTGATCTGATTTCCGGTATAATAACTGAGAAGGGGGTACTGAAGCCCCCCTATACCTCCAGTTTAAAGCCGTTGCGGCCACGGGAGTGAAGTATGCGTTACCTGTCTCTGCCTTTGACGTTTCTGCTCATCCTCAGCATCGGATTGCCGGCCTGGGCCGGCGGCCCTTATAACTTCCGTCCGCCGGCCACCGCCAGCGGCATCGATCCCCAGGCGATGACGGTGATCGGCGCCGCACAGCATCATGTGACCAGAAAAGGGGAAGACCTTCTGGACATCACCCGGAGCTATGACCTGGGCTGGACGGAAATCGGCGCCATGTACCGCAGTTGGGACCCCTTCCTGCCGCCCCCGGGCGTCAATCTGCTCATCCCCACCCTGTGGATCGTCCCCACCGGCCATGATGCCCAGATACTCGTGAATACCGGGGAGATGCGGCTCTACTACTTCGTCAACCACGGCACCCAGGTTTACACCTATCCCATCGGCATGGGGGTTCTCGATTACCGGACCCCCACCGGCAAGTTTACCGTGGTGCAGAGGAAGGTGAATCCGGATTGGTACATCCCCAAGGAGTTGCAGGCCAAATACGGCATGGCGGTCATGCCCGCCGGGCCGGATAACCCCATGGGCGCCTTTAAGCTGGGGCTGTCCTGGGGAGACTACGGCATTCACGGCTGCAACCTGCCCTGGGCCGTGGGCCGGCTGGTGAGTCATGGCTGTACCCGGCTCTATCCCGAGGATATCAAGAAGCTCTTTGCTATGGTTCCCATGGGCACCCGGGTGGAGTATATCTATGAGCCGGCCAAGATCGGCTTCCGCGATGGCCGGGTCTTCCTGTCGGTGCACGATGACGTCTATTTCAAGATCCCCTCCATGCTTCTGCACGTGCTGGGCATGATTGAGCAGCGGGGCCTGGCGGATAAGGTGGACATGCGCAAGGTCTTGCAGACGGTGGAAGAGCAGACCGGCATGCCGGTGGATATCACCGGCAGGGCGGAGGAGAGCGCCGGCAGCCAGCTCAGCCAGTCCGGTTATTGAGGCGAGCCGCTTTGCCGATCCGGAATCCGGCCGCAGAAAAGGGGCGTGAGTTGAAGAGCCCCTTTTTTTATGGCATCAGCAAAGAGCGCGAGCTGCGGCCCCTAAAGGTAGAAGGAGGCGGGAAATAATTTATGGCGTCCGGCAGCTCTTTTGCCGGCGCCGCAGCCGCGAACAGAGACCGGCGCCTGGACCGGCGAGGCGCCCCTGCTCCCTGGTTGATGGGAGGCCGGAGAAGAGTTCTCTCGGAAAATCCAATTAAGGAGAGCCGCCGGTAGCGCCCAGAGCCAGGTAATTAATGGCCCCGGTCCCTATTCAGGGTAAACCCCCGCCCCCAAAAGACAGAAGGTGTGGCGGGCTGACGCCCGATCCACACCCTCTTTCTAAAAAGCGGGGCATAAACCCCAAAGGTTCTTAGCTTACTTTTCCGGAGCGGCCGGAGCAGCCGGAGCGGCAGCCTTAGCGCCCTTTTTTACCGGCGGGCACTTTACTGCATGGTGGTGGGCCCTTTTGTGAGGGGCCCTCATCATTCCGACATTGGCGCAGCATTTTTCCGCGGCGTCTTCGGCCCTGGCGGCAGCAGCTTCAGCCTTGTCGGCAGCAGCAGCAGCGCGAGGCACAGGTACTTTCGCATCCGCCGCAGCTGCTTCAGCCTTTACGGCCGACGCGGCTGCCCGGTCTGCAGAAGCCTTAGCTTGCTCAGCATACATCTTGCACTGATCATGGAATGTTTGGCAGCAGCCAGCACCTCCCAGCACCAGGGCAAAGACCGCGAGGAGAGCTAAGGCATAGCCCTTTCTCATTGCCTTCCTCATCGATTACCCCCTTTCGGAGAGCATTAAACTCTCCATTAGCTGATCAACCCGGGTGCTACTTCCGCATCCTCTTGGTCAGGCAAGCCTCAGCCTTTGCAGCTGCAGCCTCAGCCCGATCAGCCGCCGCCTCAGCCTTGTCAGCCGAAGCTTTGGCGTCAGCAGCCGCCATTTCCGCGTTACGTGCCGCGGCGTCTGCTCTGCCAGCCGAAGCCGCTGCCTGATCGGCGTACATCTTGGCTTCGTCTACGCTTTTCTTGCAGGCGTCGCAGCAACCTCCCACCATGGCAACGATAAATGCCATGATGATGGCCAAAGCAAACCCCTTCCTTACCAAAGCCTTCCTCATCATTTATCCCCCCTTCTCAAAGAGATAGTTAAAGGTTAAAGATGCCGACATTAAATATCAGCAGGCCGAAAAGATCAAGAGAAATATGGGTTCGCGAGAATTTTTTTTAAATCCAGGCTATTCCCGGTGCCCATAAGTTCTTGATTTTCGTTTAAGATAACTATGCGCAAGAAAATATCAAGGAAAAATCCGCAGCCGCGCCATTTTTTTTTGCCGGGGCGACAGCGCCATATTATATAACTATTTGTATTAATTCATATTGTCACTGAAATTTTTTTTTTTTAAAAGGGGGCCATTTCTCCCCAAGTTTTGCCCACCCGCAGGTCCACCTCCAACGGCACCTTCAGGGGGACCACCTCCTGCATGACCCGGCGCACCGTGCCGGCCGTGGCCGCAACTTCCGACTCCGGCACCTCAAACAGCAGCTCATCATGGATCTGCAGCAGCATTCGGCCTCCCAGGCCCGCGGCCGTCAAGGCCGCTTCCACCTGCAGCATGGCCTCTTTGATGATGTCCGCCGCGGTTCCCTGGAGGGGGGTATTGATGGCGGCCCGCTCCGCCTCCTGGCGCAGCAGGCGGTTGGCGCTCTTCAGATTCGGGAGACGCCGCCGCCGCCCCAGAAAGGTGGTGACCCAACCCCGCTCCAGGGCCACCCGCACGGTTTCCTCCTGATAGGCCTTGACCCGGGTGTGGCGCGCGAAATAGCGCAGGATGAACTCACTGGCCACCCGCTGGGGCGCCCCCATCTGCTTGGCCAGGCCAAAGGGACTCATGCCATAGATGATCCCGAAGTTAACCACCTTGGCCTGGCGCCGCATCTCGGAAGTCACCAGTTCCGGATGGATGGCGAAGATCTCCGCCGCAGTCTGCCGGTGAATATCGATCTTTTCCCGAAAGGCCTTGAGGAGCACCGGGTCTTCGGAAAAGTGGGCCAGGAGCCGCAGTTCCATCTGAGAGTAATCCGCCCCCAGGAAGAGATAGCCCGGGGCCGGGATAAAGGCCTGGCGCACCTGGCCCCCCAGTTCTCCCCGCACCGGAATATTTTGCAGGTTGGGGTCCCGGCTGGAGAGCCGCCCGGTGGCAGCCACCGACTGCAGAAAAGTGGTATGGATGCGGCCGCTGGCGGGATCGACCAGCTTCAGGAGGGCCTCCACGCAAGTCGATTTTAACCTTCCCATGGTGCGGTATTCCAGGATCTTGGCCGGCAGCGGGTGCACCGCCGCCAGAGTCTGCAGGACCTCTACATCGGTGGACAAGGCCTTGCCCTTGGTCTTCTTCTGGGGGGTGAGATGCAACTTTTCAAAAAGAATCCGGCCCAGCTGCTGCGGGGATTGAATCAGGAAGGTCTCTCCCGCCAGGTCATAGATCTCTTTCTCCAGCCGCAGCATCTCGGTTTCCAAATCCCGGCCGAAATGGCGCAGAAAATCCTGGTCCAGGCGGATGCCCCGGGCCTCCATACGCCCCAGGGTGGTCAATAGGGGCAGCTCCAGGTTGGCATAGAGCTCCCATAGACCCTCGCGTTCCAGCTCACCCCGGAGCAGAGGCCAAAGATTCAGGGCGGCCTCAGCCCGGGAGGCGGCATACTGGCAGCGCAAATCGTCGGGCAACTCCGCCGCCCCCAGGGGCCGCCCGGCCAACTCCCGGGGCCCGGCCAGGTTGAGACCCAGGTATTGCAGGGCAATGTTTTCCAGGTTCTGCTCATAACGGACCGGGGCCAGCAGGTAGGAGGCCAGGAGGATATCGCCGGCCAGGCCGGCGGCCGTCTGGCCGAAACGGCCGGCGATCAGCGAGGCCGCCTTCAGATCTGAGCCCACCTTCGCCACTCCCGGGTCGGACCACAGAGGTCCCAGGACCTGCCAGGCTGTCTCCGCCGGCAGTTCCGGACCGCAAGGGACGAAGGCCGCCTCACCTGGCTTCCAGGCCAACCCTATCCCGGCCAGAGGCGCCAGCAGAGGATGCTGGTCCACAAGCGGATAAAAGACTGCCATGGTCCCGGCGGCGCGGATTTCCCCGGCCACCCGCGTCAAATCCTCATAGTTCCGGACCAGGATACAGGTCTCGGGAGGCCGGGTGTCGAATCCAAGCTCCCGGGCCAGCTTGTTGAACTCCAGTTCCACGAAAAGACGCCGCAGGGCTTCCCGATCGGGGGGGCCGGGCTGCAAGGTCTCCAGGTCCACCTCCAGCGGCACCTGGCATTGCAACACCGTGAGGCTGCGGCTCAGGCGGGCTTGCGCGGCATATTGGCGCAGGCGGCCGCGCAAGGCCGTCTCCTTGATCTCCTCCAGATGGGCCAGGAGGTTTTCCAGACTGTGGAACCGGGCGATCAGTTTTATTGCCGTCTTCGCACCGATTCCCGGCACCCCGGGGATATTGTCGCTGGCATCCCCGGCCAGGGCCCGCATCTCCACCAGCTCCTCCGGGGTGAGGCCGTATTGCTCGCGGATGACCCCGGGGTCGTAGCGCACCCCCTTCATGGGATCCCACATCGCCACCCCCTCCTGCACCAGGGGCAGCAAGTCCTTGTCGCCGGAGATGATCTCCACCTGAAAACCCTGAGATCTGGCCCGGTGCACCAGGGTGCAGATGAGGTCGTCGGCTTCGAAACCCTCCTGCTGCAAGACCGGGAGCCGGAAGCCATTGATGACCTTCCTGATCTCCGGGAGCTGCAAGACCAGTTCTTCCGGCATGGGAGGCCGCTGGGCCTTGTAGTCGGGAAAGTCCCGGTGGCGCTGGGTGGGCCCCTTGCTGTCGAAGACCAGGGCGAGATAGTGGGGCTGGCGCTCCTTCAAGACCTTGAGGAGCATGGTGGTCACCCCGTAAACCGCATTGGTGGGAAAACCTTTGGAAGTGGCCAGTTCACGGATGGCGTGGAAGGCCCGGTAAAAATAGGAGCTGATGTCGATGAGATGAAGCACCCGGGGTGCCGCAACCATGGTCGCCCTCCGGGTTCACTTATAATCCTCCCGGCCTCTCCTGTCAATAAGGACCTCAGATGCGGGCCCAGGCCCGGAAACTGGAGACCTTCCCGGCCCGGTCCCGGGTTCTGCCTTCTCTACCCGCCCCTTTCCTGGCGCCCCCCCCCGGCGCCGCGGAACCAGAATTTTTGTCGGCATAATGGTGAAATAATGCTATCCTACCTTAAATCACTCGGTTAGCTGTGAGGTGTCGTATGCCCGAAGAGATCAAAGGCGCACCTCCGATGCCCGACAAGTTCCACCGGGAACTGGCGGAACTGAAGGCCCGGTTGCTGGAACTGGCCCAGGCGGCGGAGGTTGCCATCAACCTCAGCATCAAGGCGCTTTTACACCGGAACCCGAACCTGGCCCGACAGGTGATCAACGGCGACCGGGCGGTCAACGACCTGGAGGAGGCCATCGACATCGAATGCATCCGCCTTATCGCCCTGTTCCAGCCCGTGGCCATCGACCTCAGGCAGTTGATGGCAGTGGACCACATCAGCGCCGAGTTGGAGCGCGTCGGCGATTCAGCCACCAACATCGCCGAAGAGGTCCTCAATCTGCAGCATCTGCCGGCCAAGCCCATCCATTATGACCTGGCCCGCATGGACCAGGAGGTCCAGGAAATGATACGCCAATCCATGCAGGCCTTTCTCACGCAGGACGCCCACCTGGCCCGGGAGGTCTGCAAGGCGGACGATGAAGTGGACAACCTGGACCGCGCCATCATTCATAACTTGCTGACGGAGATGGCCATGGACCCCGAGGCCATTGCGGCAGGGACGTGTCAAATCAACATCGTCCGCAACCTGGAAAGGGTGGGCGACCATGCCACCAACATCGCCGAACAGGTGGTCTACATGGTGGAAGGAGAGTCCATCCGCCACCGTTGCCAGGGGTAGAGGCCAAGGCGGCGATCCGGAGAGGCGGGTCCCTGGGTCTGCTAAGCACCTTCCGGCAGGTCTTGCCCGGCGGGCAAAAATCCCTTATACCCTTGACAAATCCCGGCTAACTAATTAAATTTTAAGATTGAGATATGGCCATGGCACTGTTAATGAAGCTTTTGGGAGATCGGTACACCAGGGTCCTGAAGACCGTGGTGGCCCAGTATATCGCCACCGGCGAACCTGTGGGTTCCCGCCTGGTGGCCCGGGCTTCGGGCCTTACCCTGTCACCGGCCAGCATTCGCAACCTGATGATGGATCTGGAGGAGCAGGGCTACCTGCAGCAACCCCATACCTCCGCCGGCAGACTACCCACTCCCAAGGGCTTCCGCTATTACGTGGACCATATACTGCCCATCCAGGAACTGGGGGCGGGTGTGCAGCAGAAGATCCAGGAGGCCTTCTCGCCGCCGGTCGGCGAACCTCAGGACCTATTCCGGCGAGCCTCCCGGGTGCTCTCCAGCATCAGCGGCCATCCGGCCCTGGTCCTGGCCCCGCGGCCCCAAGCCACGCGGCTGAAGCATATCCAATTCATCAGCCTGAGCGGCGACGGGGTCCTCACCATCCTGGTTTCTCAGGACAACCAGGTGCAGACCCGGTTCGTGCGGGGCGAGTTCCACTACTCCCAAGACCTGCTGGACCGCTTCAGCAACTATCTCAACGAGCTATACCAGAACCTCACCCTGGGGGAGTCCCGCCAAAAGATTCAGGCCAAGATGGAGGAAGAAAAGAGCCTCTTTGACAAAATGGTATCCCAGGCCTTGAGTCTCAGCAGTCAGGCTCTACAAAGCGACGATGGCGAGGAGCTTTATATCGAGGGTACCAGCCGCATCCTGGATTATCCGGAGTTTGCCGAGGACGTGGCTAAACTGCGCACCATGTTTTTGGCCTTCGAAGAGAAACATCGGCTCATCACCCTGTTGGATCAAACCCTGGCGGCCCAGGGGGTACAGATCATCATCAGCCCCGGCGACCCTTTTCCCGAGATGCAACTGAGCCTGGTGGCCTCCTCATACGGAAGCCGGCGTGCTTCTTTGGGCTGCCTGGGGATCATCGGCCCCATGCGCATGGATTATGCCCGACTGGTTCCCATAGTGCGTTATACCGCCTCCCTGGTCAGCGACTTGCTCAAATGAGCGGCAGACCTGAACCCCTCGCAAGTTCTGTAGATCAGCGACCTGCCTGGAGTGGCCTTTTGCCGGCGAACGAGAAGGAGAGATGGTCTTATGGCGGCAGCCAAACATCATAAGGGAAGGCCACCTGAAGGCGCCCCGGCGACCCCACCTTTGCCCGAGGCCGCCGCGCCGGCGCCGCCGGCCAATATAGCTCAGTTGCAGCTCCAGTTGGAAGAAAAAACCAAGGAAGCCCAGGAGAATTACGAGCGCTTCCTCCGGCTCGCCGCGGAAACGGAGAACCTGAAGAAACGGCTGGAGCGGGAGAAGGCCGACCTGCTGCAATTCGCCAACGAAAATCTGATCAAAGAGCTGTTGCCGGTGGTTGACCATCTGGAGCTGGCCTTGGAACACGGCCGGCAAGCCGCGACCCCGGCCGCTTTCCTGGAAGGTCTCGAACTGGTGCAGCAGGGATTTCTCAAGACCCTGGGCCGGTTCGGGGTGACGCCTCTGGCGGCGGTGGGCCAGCAATTTGACCCGGCTTACCACAACGCCGTAGTCCAGGAACCCGCCCCGGAGGTTCCCGACTGCACCGTACTTAAGGAACTGCAGAAAGGATACCTGCTCCATGGACGCCTGCTGCGGCCAGCCATGGTAGTAGTGGCCCGCAATAACCAAGAAACTTCATCTCAATCCGATTCCACTGATCAGGAGGAGAGTTAAATGCCCAAACCCATCGGCATTGATTTAGGCACTACCAACTCGTGCGTCGCGGTTATGGAAGGTGGGGAGCCCAAGGTCATTCCCAATGTCGAAGGAGCCCGTACCACCCCTTCGGTAGTGGCCTTTACCGAAACCGGGGAGCGGCTGGTGGGCCAGATCGCCAAGCGCCAGGCCATCACCAATCCCATGAACACCATTTTTTCCATCAAGCGCCTCATCGGCCGCAAATATGAAGATCCGGAAGTGCAGCGGGATACCAAGATCCTGCCCTATAAGATCGTCAAGGCCGCCAACGGTGACGCCCATGTGGAGATCCGGGGCCGCACCTATTCCCCGGCGGAGATCTCCGCCATGATCCTCACCAAGATGAAGCAGACCGCAGAGGCGTACCTGGGGGAGAAAGTCACCGAGGCGGTGATCACCGTGCCGGCCTATTTCAACGATGCTCAGCGCCAGGCCACCAAGGACGCCGGGACCATCGCCGGGCTCACCGTCTTGCGCATCATCAACGAACCCACCGCCGCCTCCATGGCCTACGGCCTGGAGAAGAAGAAGGACGAACGCATCGCGGTCTTCGACCTGGGCGGCGGCACCTTCGATATTTCCATCCTGGAGCTGGGGGAGGGAGTCTTTGAAGTAAAATCTACCAACGGGGATACCCATCTGGGCGGCGACGACTTCGACCAGCGCATCATGGGCTTCCTGGCCGACGAGTTCCTTCGGGAGCAGGGTATCGACCTGCGCAAGGACCGCATGGCTTTGCAGCGGCTCAAGGAAGCCGCCGAGAAGGCCAAATGCGAGCTCTCTACCGCCCTGGATACCGACGTCAACCTGCCCTTCATCACCGCAGACGCCTCCGGGCCCAAACATCTGCTGATCAAATTGTCCCGGGCCAAGATGGAGTCCCTGGTAGCGGAGCTGATCGATCAGACCGAACCCCCCTGCCTCAATGCCTTGCGGGACGCCAAGGCCAGCACCAAGGAGATCGACGAGGTCATCCTGGTGGGCGGCATGACCCGCATGCCCCGGGTGCAGGAAAAGGTCCGGCAGGTCTTCGGCAAGGAGCCCCATAAGGGGGTCAACCCCGACGAAGTGGTGGCGGTGGGCGCCGCCATCCAGTCCGGGGTCCTGAAGGGCGATGTCAAGGACGTGCTCCTGCTGGACGTCACCCCCCTGTCCCTGGGGATCGAAACCCTGGGCGGGGTCTTCACCAAGATCATCGAGCGCAACACCACCATCCCCACCCGCAAGAGCCAGGTCTTCTCAACCGCGGCGGACAGCCAGACCGCGGTGACCATCCACGTGCTTCAGGGTGAGCGGGAGATGGCTGGGGATAACAAAACTCTGGGGCGCTTCGAGCTCTATGGCATCCCGCCGGCCCCCCGGGGCGTGCCCCAGGTCGAAGTCACCTTCGACATCGACGCCAACGGCATCGTGCACGTGGCCGCCAAGGACCTGGGCACCGGCCAGGAACAGTCCATCCGCATCACGGCCCCCAGCGGCCTCAGTAAGGACGAAATCGACAAGCTGGTGAAAGAGGCGGAACTGCACGCCGAGGAAGACCATCATAAAAAAGAGCAGGCCGAGGCTCGCAACCAGGCCGACTCCCTGATCTATACCACCCAGAAGACCCTGTCGGACCTGGGGGACAAGGTGGACCCGGCCACCAAGACGGATATCGAAGGCCGCATCGCCACCCTGAAGACCGCCATCGAAGCAAACGACCTCGAGGCCATCAAGACCGGCAGCGACGAGCTGATGAAGGCCTCCCACAAACTGGCGGAGCAGATGTATGCCAAGACCGGCCCGACCGGCGGCGAAGGGGGGCCCGGCGGCCCCGGCGGGGCTGGGGGGGAAGCCGGCCACGAAGAGCAGGCCAAGAAACCCGAAGAAGAGGTGGTGGAGGCGGAGTTCGAGGAGGTCAAGTAAGGCGGGGGCTCATTTTTAATCTCTGCGGCCAAACGAAAGGGCGGGGAAATCCCGCCCTTTGGCTTTTTTTTGCCTCATTATCCCCGGTCTGCCAACCCCCGGGCAATTTCCTCCACAACCCGGCGGGCCGCCTCAGCCGGAGATGCAGCCAGGCGGATGGGACGTCCCACCACGATATAATCGGCCCCGGCCCGGATGGCTTCATAAGGCGTGGTGACGCGGCCCTGGTCATCCCCCGGCACCGCGGCCCAGGCCGGCCTGATGGCCGGACAGACCACCAGGAAATCCGGACCGAAGGCCGCCTTGACCGCCTTGGCCTCGGTGCCGGCGCACACCACCCCGTCACAGCCGGCCTCTCGCGCCAGTTTCGCCCTCAGGAGAACCAGTTTGGTAAGATTCCTGGCATACTTCGGGGCAATGCCTATGGCCTCCAGGTCATCCGGCCCCAGGTGGGTAAGAACCGTAACCCCCAGAACCTTGACCCCGCTTTTCAAGGCCCCGACACTGGCCTTAAGGGATTTACGGCCCTGGTCCACGTGCACCGTGGTCAGTTTTGCCCCCTGCAGCATCCGGGAGGCCGCTCCTGTGATGGTGGCGGGAATGTCGTGAAATTTGAGATCGAGGAAGTAATCGACGCGGGTGTCCCCCAGGAATTGTAGAAAAGCGGGCCCTTCAGCCACAAAGAGCTCCAACCCGACCTTAAAAAGTCCAACCTCGCCTTTTAATAGGGAAATATATCTCTCAGCTTCAGCCTTATCAGGGACATCCAGGGGAAAGATGAGGCGGTCTTGGGGCTGCGGCATTTCAACCCTCTGGGGCAGATTTGGGCAATTTTTACCATCCTTGCCGTGCCCCAGTCAATCTAATAATTCCCAGGCCAGCACCCGGGTCGCAGTATTCCCGGCCCGGACCGCCCCATGAGCCGCCGCCCGCAAACAATTCCCTTCTTTTTCCGGGAATAATTTGTTATTTTTTTAACTTATTCTAAATTCTCGGGTGTTTAGGATATTAAGGATGAAGATTTCTCTGCCCAGGCTTTTGCTCGTCTTCCTGTTGCTCTGGCTGCTGCCGGCCTGCGCCGAACTTCCCGGCTTGCCGCCCCCGGGGCGGGCCGTGGAGGCGGCGGCGGCGGACGAGTCCCTGTTCCAGGCGGCGGAGGCCGATTACCACCGGCAGGCCTATGGCCGGGCCTACGAAAGCTATGCCCAATACCTGGGGCGCTACCCCCAGGGGCCGCACGCCACCGCGGCTCGCCTGCGGGAGGCGGAGCTGCTGGGGCTCATGGGTAATTGGCAGGGAGCGCTGGGGCTTTATCAGTCCATTTTGGCCGGGCAGCCGGAGCCCGACGTCGCCCTGAAGGCCCGCTACGGGATTGGGCAGGCCTATTACAAGCTGGGCCAGTATCAAGAGGCGGCCCGGACCCTGGACAGCCTCACCGCGGCCCCTGACCTGCCCCGCTCCCTGTGGTTCTCCACCCAGGCCCTGCTGGCGGAGGTCGCCCTGAAGCAAGGCTACATCCCCAACGCCTATTCCCGATTGCGCCTGGCGGCCCAGGACCTGGCCTCGGGTGACAAGGAGTGGTTTGAGGATCTGAAGACCCGGGTGGTGGAAGCGGCCAGCACCAAGGAGCTGGAAAGCCTGGCCAAGCTGTATCCGGAAAACCCCTTGAGCGCTGCCCTGGTCCTGCGCTTGGCCCGCCTTTCCCAGCAGACCGGCCAATCCGGGGAAACCCGGAAATGGATGAAAATTTTGCAGGAGCGCTACCCCGACAGCCCGGAAGCCAAGGCCGGCCAAGCCCTGCCGGCCGGAGGCCCTGCCGGCAAAGTCACCCTGGGGTGCCTCTTGCCCCTGAGCGGTGAACTGGGCGACATCGGTTTCCGGGTGCAGCGGGGCATGGAGCTGGCCGCCCGGCAGGCCCCGGTAGATTTGATCTTTAAAGATACCCCCAACGATCCCGGGACCGTCAGCCAGGAGGTGCAGGGATTGGCCAAGGACCCGCGGGTGCTGGCCATCCTGGGACCCCTCAGCGCGGGGATAGCCGACACCGCGGCAACCGCGGCCCAGGACGCCGGGGTACCCCTGGTGGCCCTCTCCCAGAAGGCCGGCCTCACCCAGACCGGCAACCTGATCTTCCATGCCTTTCTCACCCCGCGCCAGCAGACTCGGGCGCTGGTGGGCCGTTGCCTGGAGATGGGTCTGGGGCGCTTCGCCATCCTCTATCCCGATTCTGCTTACGGCCGCGCCTTCCTGCAGGCTTTCCAGGAGGAACTGGCGGCGGCGGGCCTGGAGTTGGCGGCCCAGGAGGTTTATGCCCCCGGCACCCAGGACTTCACCCAGGCATTGGCAAGCCTGAAGCAGGCCCAGCCCGCTGAGAAGCCGGAGACCGCGGCCGGCACGGCACTCTTCATCCCGGACGACGCCGCGGCGGTTGCGGCCATCGCCGGGCGGCTGGCCAATTCACCGCTGGCAGGGGACCAACTCCTGGGCACCAACCTGCTGCATAATCCGGAAATCACCCCAGAGCAGTCGGCCGCCCTCGAAGGGGTGTGGTTTCCCGACGCCTTCTTTGCCGGGGATCCAGATCCAGCCGTCCAGGCATTCGTGGCCGCTTACAGCCAAAAATACGGCGAAGCCCCGGATTACCTGGCGGCCCAGGGTTATCTGTTGGTCCGGCTCTTCGGAAGGCTGGCCCAGTCAGACGCCACCCTGAGCCGCGCCAATCTGGCCCCCGAACTGCAGTCTCTCAAGGCGACCTCCGATTTGCCATGGTTCCGGGGCTTCAACCGCCAGGGAGAGGAGGAAGCGGCCATCTACCTGCTCACCTTCCAAAATGGCCGGGTGCAGATGCAGCCCCCCGCGGCCGCCAGCCCCGCGTCGCCGCGATGATTACCAAGGTTCCCGGATTCCAGGTAGGACACGCCAGTGACTTTAAAAACGTCACCGGCTGCACCGTGGTCCTCTGCCCCCCGGGCACGGTGGGCGGCGTCGATGTCCGGGGCTCCGCCGCGGGCACCCGCCAGTTGGACACCATGGTAAACTATCACCTGGTCACCGAGGTCCATGCCGTCCTGATCAGCGGGGGCAGCGCCTTTGGCCTGGACGCGGCCGGTGGGGTCATGGAGTACCTGGAACAGCAGGGGCGGGGCTTCGACGTCTCGGTCACCAGGGTGCCCATTGTCCCAACCGCAGTAGTCTTCGACCTGTCAGTGGGCAACTACCAGGTCCGCCCCGACAAGGCCATGGGGTATGCCGCCTGTCAGGCGGCCTCCGGGGAGCCCCAAGGCGACGGCAGCCTGGGGGCTGGCACCGGGGCCACCATCGGCAAGCTTCTGGGGATCAACCAGGCCACCAAAGGCGGGCTGGGGACTGCCTTCGTGGAAGGCCCCGATGGCCTGCAGGTAGGCGCCTTGGTGGTGGTCAACGCCCTGGGGGACGTGGTGAACCCGGAAACCGGAGAAATCCTGGCCGGAGCCCGGAAATCCCCGGATAGCCGTGAGTTCGCCGACTCTACCCAACTGATCCGCCAAGGGCTGGTGCGCCGCCGGTTCGGGGAGCCCAACACCACCATCGGGATAGTGGCCACCAATGCCCGTCTCACCCGGGAGGAGGCCAGGAAGATCGCTCAGTGGGGTCACGACGCCCTGGCGCGCTGCATCCGGCCGGTGCATACCATGTTCGACGGCGACACCGTCTTTGCCCTGGCCCACCCCAAGGTTGACTCCGACCTGCACATTATCGGCGTGCTGGCGGATACCGTGCTGCAGCAGGCCATCATGCGGGCGGTGAAACGGGCCGACAACCTGGGGGTCCTGCCCTCCCACCGGGACTTGCGCGGCAGGCGGGCCAGGTAGCCAGCCGGCACGGCGGCGTTTTCCGCCAGGCCCGCGCCAACTCCTGGTTCCCATCTCGGTTATGAAAGGTCTTCATGCCGGGTACGCCCTGCGCGGCTTAACTATGAGTAACTGCTTATAAAAGTTCAAGGTTCAAAAGTTTCCAGTCGAGAGCTCTATAACTAGAACGGGGTCCGAAGCCCCTAACGGCTGTGAGAATATGGCAGATGTATCCTTAAAGAAGATTCCTGTAGATCTCATCGTCTTCGACCTGGATGGCACCCTGGCGGACTCGCTGCCGGATCTGATCAACGCCGCCAACTACGCCTTGCGCCGCCTGGGGCTGCCGGAGCGTCCCGGGGAGGCCTTTAAAGGGATGATCGGCGGCGGCGAGCGCATGTTCATGGAGCGCCTGCTGGGCCCGGGGCACCAGGCCCTGTTGGAAGATTGCCTGGAACTCTACCTGGACTACTACACTCGCCATTGCTGCGACCGGACCCGCCTCTATTCCGGGGTCCCGGAAACTTTGGAGAGACTCTCTGGCAAGAAACTGGCGGTGCTGTCCAACAAACTTCAGCGGCTGACGCAGCAGATCCTGACAGCCCTGGGGATCGCCCGCTTTCTCGACGCCAGTCGCGGCGGCGGCGCCGGACTGCCCTTGAAACCTGCCCCGGAACCACTGCTGGCCCTGATCCGGGACCTGCGGGTGGAAGCCGGACGGACTCTGATGGTGGGGGATAAACCCGCTGACGTCAACTGCGCCCGGGGCGCCGGGGCCCACTGCGCCGCGGTCACCTACGGTTACGGCGACCGGGAATCCCTGGAAGCGGCCAATCCCGACTTCCTCCTGGACCGCCTTGACCAAGTACTCGAAATAATTGAATGATTAATGCCTGTTGCCTCTGGCTGGCCGGGACTGGCCGGGCCCCCGGCCAAGTGATTTTGTTTGACAGGCAGGGCCAGGAGCACTATATTTTCAGGAGCTACGGCGGTGTAGCTCAGTCGGTTAGAGCATGCGGCTCATATCCGCAGTGTCCGGGGTTCGAATCCCTGCACCGCCACATAATTCACCCAGGTTAGAATGAGGGAGGAACCGAAGGCCCCAAAGCTGGAAAACCCGCCTCCGGTTCCATGCCGGAATTCGCCACGTCCGAGGGACGAATTCCGGCCGCAAATTTAGCGACTCGGGCAGGGGAAAACCTGAGGATTACCATGAAGAAGATCATCACGTTGGCCACGACGGGGATATTTCTCCTGAGTCTGCAGGGCGCCAGCGCCCAAAGGGAGGTGCAACCACCGTCGGTGCCCCCCATGCTGGAGGGCCAGAAGCCCCTGGCCACCCCTGAAACCAAGGAACCGGCAGCGCCCCAAGAGGGGCAGGCAGAGAAGGCCAAACCCAAGGGCAAGGCCCAAACTGCCTCTAAATCTCGGAAAAAGACCACCTCCAAGCGAACCGCCCGTAAAAAGACCACCGCTAACAAAAGCAAGGCCCACAAGGCCGCCAAAGCCAAAGGCTCCAAAGCCGCCGCCAAGGCGAAGCTCCCGGCGGCCGAACCTGCTGCGCTACCGGCGGCCCCACCCGCTGCACCACCGGCGGCCCCCGGCCCGAATCCCGGACCTCCGAAAACTGAACCCGAGAGATGAAATATCTCGGTGGGAGGAAGAAGCCCATGAAATTCAGAGTAACGACGCTCCTGGCCAGCCTGGCCCTGTGCTTCGCTCTGGTTACCTTGAGTTCGGCCACAGAGCAAGGCTTTCTGTGGGATGGCAGCCATTGGAAGGCCATCGGTTACAATCTGAAAGTGGCCTACGTTAAGGGAGTGGGAAATATGGCCGATTTCGAGGCGAAGGTTGGCGCCGGCGGCCAAGCCGGCTGTATTTCCAAGGCGCTGGTCGATGAGCTCAAGAACAAGGCCGTGATTCAGGTGGTGCAGGAGGTGGATAAATACTACAAGGAGCACCCCGGAGAAATGAACTGTCCGGTGGTGGAAGTGATCCTGCGGGCCAGCACCAAACTGTGTGCCCAGGAACCCAGCGCCACTCCACCGAAAAAATAGCTAAAGCGCGGTCTCAAGCCACGCCAGCCCAGTCCCAGAGGCCCCCGGAAATGGCCCCCCGCAGCTTTGCCAATCCAGGCTTGCCTTGACCGGCTTGACTCGTGGGGGGGTGGCGCTTAACTTAAAGAGCAATGCCGCTGGCGGCGCCGCCAAAAGGGCAGACCCGGTTTTTCCAAATCCCAGCGGAGGTGCACGCTTGAAATTTCGGGGAATGGTTGGCCTGCTTACCTTGGTGGTGTTTCTGGTCCTGGCCGGCGGCGGTCTGGCCCAGGAGAAGGGGTTTCTCTGGGACGGCCACCAGTGGCCCCAATTAACCTATGACGCCAAGGTGGGCTATGTCAAGGGCGTCGGCAACCTGGCCGACTTTGAAGTGGCTGGCGCCAAAGGCAAAGGCGCTCCCATTGCCCACGCCTTCTTAAGCCAACTGAAAACCAAGACCGTCGGGCAAATCATCGAGCAGATTGACGGCTATTACACCGAGAACCCCGGCAAGCTGGGCACCTCGGTGCTGGAAGTGATCCTGATCCGCTGCACCCAGGGGATCTGCCCCCCGGGAACGGGCAAGTAAGACCAGCCGGCTGCATCTGCCAGCACTGCGCGCCGCCCCGGGACCGCTTCTGACAGTGCCGGAATGCGAGGCTCCTGGGGATACCGGGTTGAACCTCGGCGTTCTCAGCTTCCCTGGATGCCGGGGTCCCGGGAGGCTATCTCCCCGGACTTGCTGGCTTGGTAGCCAAGATTCCCGTGGCGCCGGGACCGACGCCTTAACTTCTAGGTGCAGGAGTAAATGCTGATGAAAAAAGCGCTGGTTCTGATAGTAGTTCTGGCCCTGGCCTTAGGGGGATGTTCCGGGATGTCTTCCACCCAGCAGCGGGTCCTAAGCGGCGGCGCCATCGGCGCCAGCAGCGGCGCGCTCATCGGCTTGGCGGCGGGCTCGCCCGCGGCAGGTGCGGCCATCGGCGGCGGCGCCGGGCTGCTGGGCGGCTTTATCTACGACCAATATCAGAAATCCCGGGGCCAGTAATCCGGCCTCGCTGCTCTAAATGATAAAAATTTGGCCTGGATCGGGGCGGCTGAAAACCCGCCACTGGCAGGCCACTCCGCTATCCGGCGCAAGATCGTGAAGCCGGCGCCGCCAGGGAAGCCTTAGAAGGGGAGAAGTGATGAAAAGAGCCACTGGCCTGTTGGTGTTGGCGTTGCTGCTGCTGGCGGCCCTGATGTCCTGGGGCTGCTCCGAAAACGGTTCTGAGAGCGAGGTAGTGGGCCAGTGCGCCACCTGAGCCGTGACCGGCGCCGCCGTGAGCGGCGACTATACTTTGCCTGCCGCCGGTCAAGCCACCAGCCCCACCACGCAAAAATAGGGTAATGACTGCCAGCTCCCGGCTCTCAGCAGGGAATTGCTAATCCAGCCCAAAGGCGGAGGTCCCCCAGAACCGCCTGCTCCCCGCATCAGTCCATGTGGGTGGGCCCCCCCTGGTCTCCAAACACAGCGGTGGAGGGTTATTCTCTAGCAGGGAAGCCTCGGAAGGGAGAAGTGATGAAAAGAGCCACTGGCCTGCTGCTGTTGCTGGCGCTCCTCATGTCCTGGGGCTGCTCTGAAACCAATTCCCAGAGCGAGGTAGGCCGGGCCGCCACCTGCGCCATGTGCGGCGCCTCGGTGACCGGTGACTATTTTTACTATACCACCGATCGCTCCACCGGCCCCACGGAAAAGTAAGGTAATGGCTGCCGCCTCCCGGCTTCTCAGCAGGGACTTGCTAATCCAGCCTAAAGGTGGAGGTCCCCCAGAGCCGTCTTTTACTCCCCGGATCAGCCAATGCGGGGTGGGCGCTCCCCACCTACACCTCCAGGCACAACCGCGGTGGGCGGTCCTAGACTTTTCCACCCCGCCTTCTCAGATAAACCATCAAAATGGCCAGGGCCGCGGGGGTCACTCCGGAGATCCGGGCCGCCTGGCCCAGGGACCGGGGCCGCACCTCCTGCAGCTTTTCCTGCACCTCTGCGGATAGCCCTGGCATGCCGAGGTAGTCGAAGTCCGGCGGGATGCGGCGCCCTTCCCCCTGGGCGAATTTTTTGGCCGCCTCCTCCTGGCGCCGGATGTAGCCCGCGTATTTGTGTTTAATTTCCAACTGCTCCACCACTTCGGGAGGCACCGGCGGTTCTTCGCCGGCCAGGCGGTAGAGGGTAGGGAGATCCAGTTGAGGACGCTTCACCAGGCTCAGGAAGGGCGCCGGGGACTGCAAGGGAGCGCTCCCCCGGCTGGTCAGCTCCGCATTAACCGCGGCCGAAGGATGGAGGCGGCGGCGTGCCAGGCGGGCTTCCTCTTCGCTCAGTAGCCGCTCCTTTTCCTGGAGGCGCTCCAGGGCTTCCCGATCCACCAGACCCAGTTCATGGCCCCAGCGGGTGAGACGCTGATCAGCGTTGTCTTCCCGCAGCAGCAGGCGGTATTCCGCCCGGGAGGTGAAGAGCCGATAAGGCTCCCGGGTGCCCCGGGTCACCAGGTCGTCCACCAGCACCGCCATGTAAGCCTGGGAACGGTGCGGCAGAAAGGCAGGGCGCCCCAAGACCTGGCAGGCGGCGTTGATCCCGGCCCACAGTCCCTGGCCGGCGGCTTCTTCGTAGCCCGAGGTGCCATTGATCTGCCCAGCCAGAAAAAGTCCCTGGATCAGTTTGGTCTCCAGGGTGGGTTGGAGCTGCAAGGGGTCCACGTAGTCGTATTCGATGGCATAGGCCGGGCGCATCACTTCGGCTTCCGCCAACCCCGGGACGCTCCGGAAGAGCTGCACCTGCAGCTCCAACGGCAGGCAGTTTCCCAGGCCCTTGGCATAGATCTCCGCGGTGTCCCGGCCTTCCGGCTCCAGGGTGACCTGGTGGCAGGGTTTGTCCGGGAAGCGCATCACCTTGTCTTCCAGGGAGGGGCAGTAGCGGGCGCTCACCCCCCGGATAGAACCGTTGTATAGGGGCGAGAGGTGAATGTGGTCTCTGACCAGGCGGTGGGTTTCCGGATTGGTTTGGGTGATGAAGCAGTGGAGCTGCTCCCGGGGCCCGGCCGGGCTCCGCCAGGAGAAGGGGCGGACCCGGGGATCGCCCGAGAGCACGCTCATGCCGCCAAAATCGATGCTGCCGGCCCGGAGGCGGGGCGGGGTGCCGGTCTTCAAGCGCCCCATGCGGAAGCCCAGTTCCTTGAGGTGCGCCGCCAGATCGGTGGCGGCGAACTCCCCGGCCCGGCCCGCCGGGATGCGGGTCTCGCCGATGTGAATCAGGCCATTCAGGAAGGTGCCGGTGGTGATCAGCACCGCCCGGGCCCGGTAAGCCAGCCCCAGGGTCTCCACCACCCCCACCACCCGGCCCTCCTCCACCAGCAGCCGCGCCACCGTGGCCTCCCGCAGATGGATGCGGGGTTCTCGCTCCAGCCGGGACTTCATGGCCAACCGGTAGGCCTGCTTATCGCATTGGACCCGGGTGCCCCGCACCGCCGGACCCTTGGAGAGGTTCAGGGTGCGAAATTGGATGCCGGTGAGGTCCGCCAGTTCCCCCATCACCCCGCCCAGGGCATCGATCTCCTTCACCAGGTGGCCCTTGGCCAGGCCACCCACCGCCGGATTGCAGGCCATCTGGGCCATGGTATCCAGCGAGAGATTGCAGAGCAGCACCTTGAGTCCCATGCGGGCCGCGGCCAGGGCCCCTTCGCAGCCGGCGTGGCCGGCCCCGATGACAATCACATCGTACTCGGTGGAATAAAAGGCCATGGCAGGAAATTTCGGGCTTGAATTGCGGCCGCGAGACGTTTATGTTAAATCTTCAAGCAACTCGCCTGAGGAGGAAACTATGGTACACCCTGTTTATGGAAAAGATCCGGATAAAGAAAAACACCGCACCTACAAGACTCTCAAGCCTAAAGGGGAGATCGCCGTGGTGCAGCGTCCCGAAGGCGTTCTCAAGATCGTGGTCTATACCGGCAGCGGCGAAAAGCAGATAGAGCATACCGAGATTCTCCTGGACCACAAAAACGCCTTTGATCTGGCTATGGAAATCCTGCAACAGGCCTACCGCCTGGGCCAGGGGTAATGATGGCAGGCGGTGGCCAGCAGCCTGTTTAGTGGATTAATAGCTTTTCTGCCTTAAAGCCGCGGGCTCCCGGCCCTACCGATCCAGTTCCACCTCCCGCACCAGATCGATGAACTCCGGGGACTCGCCGTAGGCCTTCATGGCCATCTGGTAATCGATCCAGGATTGCCACAAGGCCAGCCACTCCTGGTTGTGCCAGTAGCAGTGGCTCTCCTGCCCCTTTGCGGTAATCCGCAGAAAATCTTCGTACTCTTCCTGGCAGAAGGTGCACAGCCGGTAAGGCCCCGGGTAGCGTTTATACATTTCGGCAGTGTCGAATTGGATCCCGCAACGGGCGCACCGGGCCATACAACGGGTACATTGGACCACCTTGCGCACCGTCTCGGTCTTCTTGGCTTTATCGACCCTGGCCCTTTTCTTCTGCTCCAGCTTCAGCCGGTCTTCGAGATCAATGACTTTAGACATACTTGGGCCTCATCCAGGCGGGCCGGCCAGGTCTCGTCCGCACCGGCGCCCTCACTCTAAAATATCAAGAGAACCAGGGGCGGTCAAGTGCGCCTGGGCCGTAAGACCCCCGGGAAGCCGGTGGCCAGAGGTGCAGCGCGATCTACGGCGCGTCCCGCACTGGGATGGCTTCCAAATCGGGCCCGGGGGAGCCGCGGCGCTTGAACCCGGTGGAATTCGGTAAAGTTGGGGGCGCCGGAGCGCTAAGGGTCCCTGCCCCAGACGCACAAGTAAACTTACTTCGATTCCATGACCCGCACCGGGGTCCAGTCGGGGCCGGGAGGACTGAGGCAGTATTCTTCGGAGAGTTCCAGGTAGTTTTTACAGGGGATGTCCTGAGGACGCAGGTTGAGGGCCTCATTGAAGGCCCCGGCGCTTTCCCGCCAGCGGCGTTCCCGGAAAAAAGTCCGTCCCTGGTTATAAACCCCCAGGAAGGCGGCCAGGTCGGGTTCCGGCGTGCCTTCACCCAGAAGTTCGAAGATAGTCAACGCCTGGGCTTTGCCCTTGACCTGGACCAGGTCGACTTCCCGCAGGACAAACTGGCCGTCCAGGGCCTGAGCCGTGGACGAGCTGATGAGGATCGAGGTGCCGTAATACTTGTTCAGGCCTTCCAGGCGCGAGGCCAGGTTGACGTTGTCGCCGATGGCGGTGTAGTTGAACAGGCGATCGGAGCCCATATTGCCTACGGCCACGCCACCCGAATTGAGGCCCAGGCCGATGCGCATGGGCTGGCGCCCCTGGCTCTCCCACTCCTCGTTCAGGGTCTTGAGCTTGGCCATCATCGCCAGGGCAGTGCGGCAGGCCATAACCGGGTGGTCCGGACGATCCAGGGGGGCGCCGAACAGGGCCATGATGGCGTCGCCGATGTACTTGTCGATGGTGCCGCCATGGGTGACGATGATCTCGCTCATGGGGTTGAGAAAGGCGTGCAGCAGGCCCACCAGGACCTCAGGTTCCAGGGTCTCCGACAGGCTGGTGAAGCCCCGAATATCCGAAAAAAGGATGGTCAACTCCCGGCGCTCGCCGCCGAGACGCAGAAGTTGCGGGTGTTTTAGGATTTCATCTACCACTTCCGGGGCGACGTAAGACTGGAAGGCCTTCTTGATGTAGACCCGCTCTTTTTCTTCCGCCAGGAACCGTTGCACGGTGAGGCTCATGTAGATGCCGCCTATGGCCAGCAGGGGGTAGAACAGTTCCAGTTGCCAGCCCCAGCGGCTGAAGAGCAGGTAGTCGAAGGTAATGTAACTTTCTGCCAGAAACAGTACGAAAACTAAGGACCAGGCGGCGGAAAGGCGCGGCAACGCCAGGCCCATGAAGAGCCCCAGGCCCAGGACGATAAGCAGGACTGGTACCGAACGGAGCCGGCTCGTTTGTAAAAATTGGCGGTGGATCAGATTATCGATAATGGTGGCCTGGATTTCCACCCCCGGGCAGATGCCGGAAAACGGCATGACGCGGAGATCATAAATGCCCACGGCGGAGGCTCCCAGCAGCACCACCTTGTCTTTCAGGGCGCTGGCCGGAACCTCCCCATTCAGCACCTTTGCGGCCGAGTAAGTTGGGAACCGGCCGGGAAGCCCCAAATAATTGATGAGCAGGCGGCCGTACCGGTCCACCGGGATTTCCCGGTCGCCCAGGCGCACCCCCTCTACCCCCGCCCGGGACAGGGTTAGGGCCAGGGGTGGGCACCCCAGGTATTGTTGGACCACGGCCAGGGACAAGGGGATGAAGATATCCGGTCCGTAGACGATGGCCTGGGGGAGCCAGCGGACGCACCCGTCCTCATCAGGGACCATGTTGAAAAAGCCCCCGCCGGCGCAGCCGGCGTTGATTTCTTCGAGATTCAGCACAATGTTTTTGGCGCTGATGATGGGTATTTCCGTGGGCTCGCCGTCCAGGCAGCGCACCAGATTATAGGTGCAGGCCCGGGGAGCCGAAGTTGTCATGAACTTTCCGGCCTTCGGGGGGGCCATACCCCCCACCTCGTTAAAGTAAAACCCCAACAGAGTGGGCGGGCCCTGGGCCAGGGCCTGGGCCAACTGCCGGTCCACATTTACCCGGTCTTCTTCTTGGGTCAGCAGATGCAGCATTGCCGGGTTGGCCGAGCCCTCGCGGGCCAACCCCTGGCGCAGGTTTTTGATGGTTTCTACCGCCGCGGTCTCTTCTCTTTCCGCGAAAATTATATCCAGACCGACGACCCTGGGGCCGGCTGCCTTGATGCGATCGATCAGGCGGGCCTGGATATCCCGGGACCAGGGCCAGCGTCCCAGCGTCTTCAGGCTGTCGTCGTCGATAGCTACGATGACCACTTCCGGACCCGGGGGCCGCGCCCCTCGCACCCGCAGCTTGAGGTCGTAAAGTTTAAGCTCCAGAATCTCAGCAAAGAGGGGCCGGAACAGTATCAGCAGGACCACTGTCAGGGTCACGCCAGCTACCAACTGAAAGGTGATGGAGCGAAACAGAGAGGCTAGTCGGCTTAACATGGGCGGACGTCGGCGTCGGAAGCTGCAGCGCTCTTGCCGCGAGCGGCAAAAAATCTAGGGGTCATTTTAGCGCAACCAGGCAATCTTTAACAGAATAGAATTAATGTCATTTCGTTTACGGCTATTTACGAAGCACAACGCTAGTGTTTCTGCAACGCCGGGATCGGTCCCGCTGGGTTGCCCGGTGTCCGGCCCCCGGGGGTGGGGCCGGAGGCCATATGCAGCGCCGCCAGACGCTGCTGCTGGCGGAAGCGCCGGAATGCCCGCAGATTAGCCGCCAAGGCGGGATTGCCGGATGTCCCGGGCTGGATCAAGTGCGACATCCCCATGATCCTGGAGCCCAGGGAAATCCCGGTCAGCCGGGTAAGCCTGGTGGTTAGGATGGGGCCATTGGCCCCGGCGCCGGACGTGGAGAACGACCCGCTGGCGCCCGTGGGAAGCCCCGGAAGAGGAGTGCCGTGGCCGTAGGTCAGCGCCAGGCTGCCATTGGTAGCAGTGGCGCCCACCCCGCTGACGATTTGGCTGCCGGTCATCTGGCCGTTGTTCAGCAGGGTGGTAGTCCCCGCCCCAGACCCCCCTGACACCACCTGGTAAGTTCCCGAGGCGCTCCGGGTGAGGGCCGGGCCAAATTGCTCGGTCATGGTCCCCGCGGCCGTCAGTATCGTCGCCCCTTGGGTGACGGTGCCAGTATAATTGAAGGTCAACTGGCCATTGGGGGAAATAGTAATCGGCCCGGTATATTTGACGATTTGCCCGGTGCCGGAAGTGCCGTTGTAGCTGCCGGTCCCCGTCAGGGTATAGCCGCCCAGCACGCCACTGACCGTGCCGGAGAGGGTCCCGGTAATACCGAGACTGCTGTTATTCCCTACGGTAAAGGAACTGGAATTCCCGCTCAGGGTGCCGTTGTTAACCTGGTCCAGGTACGTGCCCGGGAAGACGCCGCTGCGGGTGCCGAAGCCTTGAGTCTGAACAGTGGCCTGGGTCGTGCTGGTGGGGGAGATCAACATCGAGTCGGTCAAGGGGATGCTGAAGCTGTAGGTGCTGGCCGCCGGAAGCGTCGCGGCCGTCTGGGTCCAGGTGCCCTGCTGCGTGAAGGTGCCGGCGGGGGCCGGTGTAACGCCATTATCGGTATTGGTGCCGTAAAAGCTGGCGGAGAGGCCGCCGTTGGGGTTGATGGTCACCGGCCCGGCCAAGGTCCAGGTCCAGGGTGTGTTGCTACTATTCTGGCCGGAGGCGACGGTGGTCATCACCCCGGTTTGCGGCCCTCCGGGCGCGCCGCTGACGACACCCTGCATGCTGGCAGTTAAACTGCTCTGGTCGGCGGGAGGATAGTAGCCTCTGTTCACCGGCGCGGTGCTGGTCATGTTTATGGTGGCGGCAAATTGCCCCGGAAGGACCCCGGTGCGGGTGCCCCAGATGGAGTAGCCGTTGAGGTTGGTTAGCGTTTGCTGGTTGCCCGCGGTGTTGCCGGTCATGGCCAGGCTGCCCACAGCCGTCTGGGTGAAATAGGTGCCCGGGGTGCCGCTGCTCGAACCGGCGCCGGTTTCCGTATAGATGCTGTTGCTGCCGGAGAGGTTGGTGTAACTATAACTGAAAGTGCCGTTCGGGTTGATGGTGATGGGTCCGGAGAAGGTGCCGCTATATCCATTGGAGGTGGTGAAGTTGGCGGAGTAAGTCCCGCTCAGGCTTTGCCCGGAGACGCCGCTGACCGTGCCGGTAAGGATATCGGAGGCGGTCAAACTAATGGCACTGCCGGTAGGGCCGCTGAAGGAGGCGGAAGCACGCGTGCCCGAGCCGCTGGTGGTGAAGTATTCCGGATCGACCCCGGTCAATTGCCCCCAGTAACCTGAAATTTGGGTGGCGTTACCTGGGGAGGAGACGGTGTTCGTGAGATAGCCGTTGAGGTCCATCGCAAAATTATAAGTGCTGGAGATCGGACCCGGGGACGAGGTGGATATGTTCGGGTTGTTTACCGGGTTGTTCACCAGGTTATTCGCGGTGTAGAGGTTGAAGGCCGGGTTGTTTGCCGGGTTATTCTGGGTCGAGAGGGTTCCCAGCAATGGGCCGGTCCCGCCGCCGCCGCCGCCCAGCAGGGCCTCGGTATCCAGCGGCGAGACCGTGCCTTGGCCTCCACAGGAGGTTCCACCGGAGGTTCCACAAGAGGTTCTAAACTGGATCCACAGTTGCTGCATGTCCCGCTGGGTGATGGGCAGAGGGAGGGTGGGGGGCAGGTTGAGGCCCACCCGGGTGAACTCCATCCCGGTCAGCGTCACTTTTCCCGGCACTTCCTGGAAAAGATTTTGCACCTCGGTGATGCCGCGTTCATTATAAATGTCGGTGTTCAGCGGATTGAGCTGGGCGTACCAGGCGGTGCCACGCACCCCCAGGACCCCGGTATGGGTCTTCATGATGAAGTCTGGCTTCTCATTCTGGGCAATCTTATTCACCGCAAAGTGCACCAAACCCCGGAAGATCTCAACCACGGCCTGGCGCTTGCCCTTAGCGGCGTCATAGACGTATTCGTCGATGGCCACCCGGCTCTCCGGCGCCACATCCAGGACGGTGTCATCCACGAAATGGATCTGAGCTTTGGAGAGGGACTTGGTGCGCACCGCGTCCCCCTGCTCCACCTCATCCTGGACCTTCACCGGGACAGCGGGGGCCTTACCCCCCCTCATCAAATCCACCGACCCTTCCACCTGCACGAACCGGCCCACCGGCACGGCCTGGGCCACTAAAGGCAGCCCCAGGGCAAACGCCCCCACAACCAGCAGACCCGCCAGATACCTGCGTTGCATGTCGCACCTCCGTGTGCCGCCAGATGCGATGCTATTTATGATTCCTTTAATTCTGGATTACCACACCCACCGCCAAGGGCACAAAAAAGCCGCGCTGCCCATCTCCAGGCAACCCGGCTATCTCTATCGTACTAAAAGACCCGTGGCTTTCCGTCCCCACCTCGCGGCGGGTTTGGCTTTTTCCGCATTATATTTTAGGCATGACATTTAAATCTGTCAACCCCTTTTGAGAACTTGTTAAAGAATTAACTCATTATAAAAGGTCTGCCATTAACCCCAGATTCAACCTGGCCATCCCCCTGTCGCCGGGCCCGGGGCCGGGCCCGACCAAAAGTCCACGCCAAAAGATGTCGAGTCTGTCGAGTTTCCGCCGTAAAGGGAGCCCAGGCGCTACGCTCAGGACGACACTTTGGCAGACCGCGGTTTTGCAAAAGTTTTAGTGTCTCTGCAACCCCAGGATCGGCCCGGCGGGGTTCCCCGGCCTCCGGCCCCCGGCGGTGGGGCCGGAGGCCATATGCAGCGCCGCCAGACGCTGGTGCTGGCGCAACCGCCGGAATGCCTGCAGATTAGCCGCCAAGGCGGGATTGCCGGATGTCCCGGGCTGGATCAGGTGCGACATCCCTTGGATTCGGGAGCCCAGGGAAGTCCCGGTCAGCCCGGTGAGCCTGGGGGACAGGTAGGGGACATTGGCCCAGGCGCCGGTGGCGCTCGCAGCCGCCGCCCCCGTAGCGGGTGGGTCGCTCTGAGCCCAGTTGCCGGTTACGTTAATGGGGTAGCCATTGATGGAGGTGCCGGTATTCCCTTGTCCAACGGCCCAGGTGGCCCGCAGGGGGGGTGTGGTGGTATTGGGCCCCAGCGAAAAAACCCCGCCCAAGCCCACATTTGAGTAAGATCCGCTGTAGCCCGTCGAATAGAATTGGGCGGATCCCAGGGCAATGCCAGTCTGAGTGCCGTTACCTGGCCCGGCGACGGCGCCGATTAAGGTGGGGTAAACCGATCCACTGTCTGAAGACGGAAAAGCGCCGGCTGCGCCGGTGCCGGTCAAATTGAAGTTGGCCGTAATGGGAACGGAAACAACGGACCCTGAGCCTCCCAAATACATGGTGCCGGTTAGGGGACCGGCATTGGTGTAGACCGCGGTGGAATAGGGAGAGCTGGAGGTCTGCTGATAATTACCGCTAGCAGACTGCCAAAATGAGGTGGTGGTCTGCCCGGAGCTGGTTGGCGTCGTCGCCAGTGTGGCGTTTATATAGGAATAGGAACCTCCTCCGCCGGTAGCAACCTGGCCGGTCAGGTTACCGTTGGCGGGATTATAGGTTATCTGCATCGGTATTTGCGATACGCCGGTTCCACCCACGGTCACAGTGGAACTCGTCACCCCGTAGCTTGTCTGCCCGCCGTACCAGGGGTACACCGCGCCGGCGCCGGACAGGGAGAACGTCCCGCTGGCGCCATTGGAAGGAAACGCCGGAAGAGGACTGCCGTTGCCGTAATTCAGCGCCAGGCTGCCATTGGTGGCAGTGGTGCCCACCCCGCTGATGGTTTGGCTGCCGGCCATCTGGCCGGTGTTCAACAAGACGGGGCTACCCCCATCCCCGCCTGAGACCACCTGGAAAGTTCCTGAAGTGCTGTGGGAGATGGCTATGCCAAACTGCTCGGTCATGGTCCCTGCGGCCGCGAGCGTCGTCGATCCCCCGGTGACAGTGCCGGTATAATTGAAGGTCAACTGGCCGTTGGGGGCAATAGTAATCGGCCCCGTATAATTGAAGGTTTGCCCGGTGGCGGAGGAAGTGCCGCTGTAGCTGCCGGTCCCCGTCAGGGTATAGCCGCCCAGCACGCCGGTGACCGTGCCGGAGAGGGTCCCGGTAATACCGGTGCTGGTGCCGTTCCCTACGCTAAAGGACCCGGAAGGCCCGCTCAGGGTGCCGTTGTTAACCTGGTCCAGGTAGGTGCCCGGGAAGACGCCGGTGCGGGCGCCGTAGCCTTGAGTCTGAACAGTGGCCTGGGTCGTGCTGGTGGGGTTGATATAGTCCGAGTCGGTCAAAGGCATGCTGAAGCTATAAGTGCTGGCCGTCGGAATCGTCGCGGCCGTCTGGGTAAAGGTGCCCTGCTGCGTGAAGGTACCGGAGGGGGCCGGGGTAACGCTGTTATCGGTATTGGTGCCGTAAAAGGTGGCGGAGAGGCTGCCGCTGGGGTTGATGGTCACTGGCCCGGCCAAGGTCCCGGGATTGCCGCCCCCCTGGCCCTGGCCGGAGGCGACGGTGGTCATCACCCCGGTTTGCGGCCCTCCGGGCGTGCCGCTGACGACCCCCTGCATGGTGGCGGCCATACTGCCCTGGTCGGCGGGAGGATAGTAGCCGTTCACCGGCGCGGTGCTGGTCATGTTCAGGTTGGCGGAAAAAGTCCCCGGATAGACCCCGGTGCGGGTGCCCCAGATAGGATAGCCATTGGCGTTGGTGAAAGTTTGCTGGTTGCCCGAGGCGTTGCCGGCCTGAGACAGGCTGCCCACGGCCGTCTGGGTGAAATAGGTGCCCGGGGTGCCGCCCTCCGAGCCGGCGCCGGTTACCGTATAGGTGCTGTTGCTGCCGGAGAGGTTGGTGTAACTGTAACTGAAAGTGCCGTTGGGGTTGATGGTAATGGGTCCGGAGAAGGTGCCGCTATATCCATTGGAGGTAGTGAAGTTGGCGGAGTAAGTCCCGCTCAGGCTGGACCCGGAGACGCCGCTGACCGTGCCGGTAAGAATATCGGAGGCGGTGATACTAGTAGCACTGCCGGTAGGGCCGCTAAAGGAAGCGGAAGCACGCGTGCCCGAGCCGCTGGTGGTGAAGTATTCCGGATCAACCCCGGTCAATTGCCCCCAGTAACCTGAAATTTGGGTGGCGTTACCTGGGGAGGAGACGGTGTTCGTGAGATAGCCGTTGAGGTCCATCGCAAAACTATAAGTGCCGGGGCCCGGGCCCGGGGCCGGGCCCGGGGTGATGGGGATATTCGGGTTGTTTACCGGGTTGTTCACCAGGTTATTCGCGGTGTAGAGGTTGAAGGACGGGTTGTTTGCCGGGGTATTCTGGGTGAAGAGGGTTCCCAGCAGCAATGGGCCGGGCCCGCCGCCGCCGCCCAGGGCCCCGGTCTCCAGCGGTGAGGCGGCGCCGCCTCCGCCCCCATTGTAATGGCTAAACAGTCCCCGCAGTTGCAGCAAGTCCTGCTCGGTGATGGGCAGAGGCAGGGTGGGGGGCAGGTTGAAGCCCACCCGGGTGAACTGCATCCCGGTGAGCGTCACTTTTCCCGGCACTTCCGGGAAGAGATTTTGCACCTCGGTGGTGCCGTGTTCATTATAAATGTCGGTGCCCAAGGCTGTGAGCTGGGCGTACCAGCCGGTGCCGCGCACCCCCAGGACCCCGGTTTGGGTCTTCATGATGAAGTCCGGCTTTTCGGTCTGTAAAATCTTACTTACCAGGAAGTGCACCATACCCCGGAAGACCTCCACCGTAGCCTGGCGCTTGTTTTTGGCGGCGTCATAGATGTATTCGTCGATGGCCACCCGGCTCTCCGGCGCCACCGCCAGGACGGTGTCATCCACGAACCGGATCTGGGCCTTGGAGAGCGACTTGGTGCGGACCGCGTCCCCCTGGTTCACCTCATCCTGGACCTTCGCCGGCACGGCGGGGAACTTACCCCCCTTCATCAAATCCACCGATCCTTCCACCTCCACGAATCGGCCCACCGGCACGGCCTGGGCCGCTAAAGGGAGTCCCAGGGCAAACGCCGCCGACACCAGAACACCTGCCAGATACCTGTATTGCATGTCACTCACCTCTTGGCTGCTGCCAAAGCTTAGTACTGATAACTCAATTGCACCCCCGCCAGATGGCGGTTGTAATTATAGAGGGAAACGTTGGAATCATCGCGGATGAAATAGTAGTGCACGTTGCCTTCGAGGCCCTTCCAGATCTGATAGGACAAGGTCAACCCGGTGATCAGGTCCTTGTCGTAACGCTTGCCTTCATAGACGGGAGGGCTTTGGCTGCCGTCATAAAAACGGAAGTTATAGGGCTGCAGCATCAAGTCCAGGAAAGCGGTCACCTTGAGACGATTGGTGATGGGATAAACGGCCGTCGTCAAGAGGCGATAACTGCTGTTATCCCAGTTGGTGCCGCCGGTCCAGTCATGCACATAGCTGAACCGCGTCTGAAGGTAGCCTTGTTGATTCTTGAAGAAATAGTAGAGTCCCAAATTGCCCCCCATATTGCGGCCGCTGCGGTCGTCTTGAGGGAAGGAGATGGGATACCAGTAATATTCCCGGGCCATGGTGCCGCCCACCTCCAGCCCGACGTTGGGGGTGAGGAAATGGAGATAAGTGGGGGCCAGGTTAAAGGCGCTGTAGTAGGCATCATATTGTACGTCGGTATAGTTGTAAGTAAAAGGCACCCACAAGCGGCCGTTTTGGAACTGGTAGGTGGGAGTGAGGCCCGCGGTGTTGCTCAGCAGGTCATAGTTGGGGACGCTGGGGTGGAAATTCTGAAAATAGGCATAATTGGTCAGGAGGCCGAGGGGGCCCTGGGGCACCAGGTTGTATTCCGCATAGCCGCCGTAGGAGAAGGCGACGCCGCCCTTGCCCGAAACCTGGGTGGCGGCCGCGGCGCCGCCGGGCTGCAGGGTGATGTTGGAGTCATAATCGACGCCGGCATAAACGTTGAAGTGAAAGGGGCGAATCTCCTCGAGGCGGGATTCCACCGCTTTTTCATAACGCTGCGCGAATGCTGCGGTGCTGGTTTGCGGCGCCAGGGTGATGGTCTCTTTGAGGGTTTTCTGGGCCTCCTTCAGGCGGTTCTGCGCGGCCAAGGCCAGGCTCGCCTGCAGCGTGGCCTCCTGGGCCAGCGCCGGGTCCGTCTTGGCCTTGTCGAAATAGTCCAGGGCCTCCCGGTAACGTTTCTGCTTCATAGCCACCTGGCCCTGCATCATGGCCGTCTGGGCCGGCTGATAGCCGGCCTTCTCCAACTCCTTAAGCTGAACCAAGGCCAGGTCCGGCTTATCCAGGGTGATCAGGGTGTCGGCCAGCAGCCGCCTGGCCTCCATGTAGTCCGGCTTCAGCCGGACGGCCTCCTCGAGATAGTCCCTGGCTTTGGGATACTCGAGGAGCTGGCGGTAGACCACTCCCAAATAATAGGCCTTCTGGGCGGTATGCGGCCCTGTCCGCCACGCTTCGGTCAGTTGGGCCAGGGCTTCCTCGTAATTTTCCTGTTGCAGATTCCTGGCCGCCTGCTGCACCAGCACCTCATCGGAAGGGCTGACCCCTAAAGCCGGGACGCTGGCCAGGAGGACCCCTAGGAGAATCGCTGCCGGTATCAGGCATTTTCGGCTGAGCTTCACCAGAACCCCCGATCAGTTAGATTTTAGTCGCAAGTTGCTAAGTTTCGCCCGAGTCCGCGGCTACTTTCGATTCTCTAAAACCATTTGGCAAGGATGCCAAAATAACCCAAAATAGGCCAAAAATCAATTGGTTTTTGAAGATCCCATCAACTTAAAACCCTCACGAGATCATTAATGTGGCCCTCTGAGCGCCAAGGGGCGCGCCCGCAGATGGATGCGCCCCACCGTTTTGGGCCCCGGCCTAAAGAGCCGGGACAACCTGCTCATACCCTGGGCTTGGCCCAGATTTCCAGTACGGAAAGCTGCAAGAAGCGTTTGGAGGCCGCGGCGCGAATAATGGCCACCACGTCCCAACCCCTGCCGGTGCCGCCGATGGCCACCACTTCCTCCCCTTCCGGGACCAGGCCGGCATCCACCGCCTCCATGACGATCTCGCAGCAGACCTTGAGACCCTGCCCCAGACGCCGCAGACTATTGGCAATCAACAGGGTAGGGGCGCTCCCCTTGAACTGATCGGCGATGGCGGTTTCCAGGGAATGGGTGAGAATGGTGGCCTTCAGGACCTTGCCTCCCAGGCGGGTGATCTCCTCATGGTGTTCCGGCAGAAATTCGTCCAGATTAGGCCCTTTGAAGCCCACGGAATGGCCCACCACTACCAGGTTGGCGCCTTTGCCGGCCAGGCGCCGGGCAGCCTCGGCGCCGCTCACCCCGGTAGTGGAGGCCACCACCAGGTGGCGGAAGCCCTCGGCCACCGCCTTCTCCAGAAGTTCCTGACAGGCCGGGGTGTTCTCGGACCCCACTTTCTCGAAGTACCAGGTTTCCCGACGGATCATGATATACCTCCTCTGCTCTTAAAGGATTGGTGGGCAGTGGCCACCCTGCATATCCAGGCCACTATCGCCCCTTGGTCTACCCTAATGGCGCGTGAGACGCGCCCTACGGTGAGCCATTTTGCAGAATCATTGTGGTTTTGTAGGGTGCGTCCCACGCACCATTAGGAGCGACCCAATCACAGGCTGGAAGCCTGTGTCCCTAACGGCAATGGCGGGCAGTGCCCACCCCACATATCTATGTCGCTCTCGCCTCTACCGAAAGCTCAACGCTGATTCACCCTAAATCATCAGGGAGAATGACCACTTCCCGCTCCAGGGCCACGCCCTGGGTGCGCCAGACCCGTTCCTGGATCTCATAGATGAGGCCCTGCACCTGGGCCGCGGTGGCCCGGCCCTGGTTGAGGATGAAGTTGGCGTGCTTCCCGGAGACCTGGGCCTCCCCCCTTTTCAGCCCCTTGCAGCCGGCCGCCTCAATAAGCCAACCGGCGGCGGGTCCGGCCGCGGGATTTTTGAAGACGCTGCCGCAGTTGCGGTAATTGGCGGGCTGCCGGGTCCGGCGGGCCGTCTGCAATTCCCTGAGGCGCCGCCGCAGGGTCTCCGGCGGGGCCGGAGTGCTGAGAAGAAACTCCGCCTCCACCACCAGCCAGTGGGGGAAATAGAGGAGCCGGGAGGAACGATAGCCCAGCCCCAGGTCCCCGGCCCGAAATTCCAGGAGCTCGAGCTTGGGGGTGGCCACCCAAACCCGGCTCAGCACCGCGGCCAGGTCCCGGCCGTCCGCCCCGGCGTTGAGGCGCACCGCGGCGCCCACCGTGCCGGGAATGCCCGCCAGGAATTCGAAGCCCGAGAAACCCAGGGCCGCGGCTGTCCGGGCCAGGCGGGGCAGCGACACCCCGGCCCCGGCCCTGAGCGTGTCACCCCGGCGTTCCAGGATTTGGAGGCTCCGGGCCAGGTGCAGGGTGAGGCCGGGGAGGCCGGCGTCGGCGATCAGCAGATTGGAGCCCCGCCCCAGGAAGAACAGGGGCCAGCCCCGCTCCCGGGCCAGGGCCATGAGGCCAAAGACCTCTTCCAGCCCCGCCGCGGCCGCCAGATACTGCGCCGGCCCGCCGATCTTCCAGGTGGTCAGCGGCGCTAGGGGGTGATTTTCCAGGATGGCACCGTTCATGGCTTTTGGGATACTCGCGCTTGGCGCCACGCCTCGATTTCGGGCAAGAATTCCGCCAATAAAAAATGGCCGCCTAACTTCCGCGGCAATTATATCAGTTTTCCGGTTGGGAGTTTACACTATGACTTTTTCTTGGGGGAACGGATTCCTTTTGTTTTAGCCTTTGAGTGAGTCGCGAAAGTTTGTATACCCAAATATGCAGCATATCGTCCACCGTGCGTCAAGGAAAGGTTCCGGCCACCGTTCAAACGATTTTCTCTTGCCCCGCCTTTGACCCAAAGCCCCGCCCGCCTTGACAATTCCCGGGAAACCGGATAGCGTTAGCTCACTCTATTGGGGGGGATGGCATGGCTCAGACGCGGTTTTCCCGGGTGGCGGCGGGGGTCCTGATCCTGGCGGCGGTTCTCGCGGGAGGGGCGGCGCCGGCCCGGGCCGAGGCCCAGCCGGTGGCCTATGTGGGGCTGAAATACGACCTGGTGCGGCAGGGGTTGGACAAGGGCTACGTCTTCCGCACCTTCGCCGACCCCCGGGCGCAATTTCTGCCCGATGTGGTCCGGAAAATCGCCTTCCTGCGCAAAGAACCCCCCGGCATCTATGCGAGATTCCTGACCCCGGCGGTGGCCGCCCAGGGCCGGGCCTATCTCGCCGCCCACCAGGCCGCCCTGGACCGGGCCGCGGCCCAATTTGGGGTGGCTCCAGAGGTCATCGTGGCCATCCTCACGGTGGAAAGCAACCTGGGGAGCAATACCGGGAAGTACCCGGTCTTCAATGTCTTTGCCTCCCTGGCGGTGATGGCTTCCCCGGAGGTTATCCAGGGCCTGGACCTGGACGCGGCAGGCCGCGACCGCCTGGGAAAGAAAGCCGCCTGGGCCCGGCGGGAACTCCGGGTCTTCCTGGAATACTGCGCCGCCCACCGCCTGGACCCCTTCTCCTATTGCGGTTCCTGGGCCGGGGCCATGGGCTTCTGCCAGTTCCTGCCCTCCAGCTTGAAGAGCTGCGGCGTCTCCGCCAGCGGCAAGGGGCCGGTGGACCTCTTTACTCACGACGACGCCATTTTCAGCATCGCCTGCTATCTGCACCAGAGCGGCTTCCAACTCCAAAACCGGGCCTCCTGGCGCCGGGCGGTTTACGGCTATAACCATTCCGACGCCTACGTGGACACGGTGATCACCCTGGCCGGGTGGTATTGAGGGCGGCGGCGAGATCGGCGGCTGGGGAGGAGGAGGCCAGGGCCCAGGGCATTAGCCCCGGCCCCGATCCCCTGCCCCATTCCCATTAGGCTTTTTAAGGCAATTATAATTATATAGTTGATTCCCGATCCCATCATTGCCGTAGGGGCGGCGCCTCGCCGCCCTAAGCGGGGAAATCCCGCCCCTACAAAAGATAATGCGAGGGATCCAAGTATATAATTCCTTTTTTAAAGCTCATTGCCCGGTAGTTAAGATGTGAGTGGCAGACAGGCAGCCCTGCCACCCAAAACCCAAGCAAGGGGACTATTATGGCGGTAGTCGTGGGGATCGTTTTGGGCAGCGCCTCGGATTGGCCTGAAGTGGAACCGGCCGCGCAGTTGTTGCAGAAGTGGGCCATCCCCTTTGAGGTGGTGGTGGCATCGGCCCACCGGGCCCCCCAGCGAGTTCAGAGCTATGCCCGGGAGGCGGCCGGCCGTGGTTTAATGGTCATCCTGGCGGCGGCCGGCATGGCGGCCCACCTGGCCGGGGCCCTGGCCGCGGCCACTACCCTGCCGGTTATCGGGGTGCCCCTGCCCGGGTCCCATCTCCAGGGATTGGACAGCCTCCTGTCCACGGTGCAGATGCCCCCGGGGGTGCCGGTGGCCACCATGGCTATCGGCAAGGCCGGGGCCAAGAACGCCGCCATCTTTGCCGCCCAAATTCTGGCCTTGAGCGACCCACGGCTTCAGGAGGCCCTGGCCCGGCACAAACAGGAGCTGGAGGAAGAGGTGGCCCGGCAAGCCGAGGAGATTCCCGCCGAATACCGGCGCCAGGGATAGCTCGCCCGGAGGTGAGCGCTGGCCTGGGCAGCTCGACCTGGGATAAGGAAGCAAGGAATAAGGCATGATTCTCACCTCCCTGGTGGACCTGAGCGTTGACCTGGCGGCCCTGGAGCACAACTACCGTCAGTTGCGGCTCCTGTGCGAACCAAAGGTCAAGATGCTGGCGGTGGTCAAGGCCGACGCTTACGGCCACGGTCTCCTGCCGGCGTCCCGGACCTTGGCCGGGGCCGGGGTGGATTATCTGGGAGTCGGCTCCCTGGAAGAGGGCCTGGCCCTGCGCCAGGCAGGATTGACCCTGCCGATCCTCCTGCTCCTGGGGATCTTGCCCCGGGAGGCGGAGCAGGCCGTGGCCGCGGATTTGGAGGTAGTCCTCTTCCGGCGGGATGTGGCCCTGGCTTTGGCGGCCGCGGCCCGGAATCAAGCGAAGCCGGCTAAGGTGCACCTTAAGGTGGATACCGGCATGGGCCGGCTGGGCCTGCTTCCCGGGGAGGTCCCGGAGTTTCTCGCCGGCCTCCGGGAACACTGGTCGTTGGAAGTCTTGGGGCTCATCTCCCACCTGGCCGCGGCGGACGAGGAGGATAAGGCTCATACTTTAAAACAATTGCAGGAATTCACCGGTTTGCTGGCCGCGGTCCGCAGCCAGGGCTGGGCCTTACCGCTGAGCCAGCTGAGCAACAGCGCCGCCCTCTGGGAACTCAAGGAGGCCCATCTGGACCTGGTGCGGCCGGGCCTGATGCTCTACGGCTCACCCCCGTCTCCCCGCCGCCCGCCGCCGGTTACCTTGAAGCCGGTAATGACCCTGGCCACCGAGGTCCTCCAGGTGAAGCGTTTACCTCCGCAGAGCAGCATCAGTTACGGCTGCACCTACACCGCCCCCGACTGGTGCGACCTGGCGGTGCTGCCGGTAGGCTACTGCAACGGCTACAACCGGCTGCTGTCCAACCGGGGCGCCGTCCTGGTCCGGGGTCGGCGGGCCCCCATCCGGGGCCGGATCTGCATGAACCTCACTATGGTGGAGGTGACCGGCATCCCCGGGGTCAAGCCCGGGGACCGGGTCACCTTGCTGGGGCAGGACCAAAACGAGCGGATCAGCGCCGAGGAACTGGCGGGTTGGGCGGAGACCATCAGCTATGAAGTCTACTGTCTCCTGGGCGCCGCCAATCCGCGGCGTTACCAGGGAGCCCGAGATGGCGAGAAAACCGGATAGCCAGGAGCCTAGCATCTGCCTGGTCTGCGCCTGGCGGGAGAATTGCGTCAAGAAGTATTCCTTCACCGGCCAACACTGCCTCGAATTTACCCGGGACCTGACCCTGAAGGCCAAACCGGTGGGGGGAGCGCCGCAGCAGGAAGAGAAGTGACAGTGATCAGTGAAGGCTTGCCATGTGGCCGTATGCTTGAGCCTGCGCCTAAAGCACTTAACGAAATGGTGGGCAGAGCCCACCCTCCATGCTGCGCCACTTGACCATAGGGCGGCCCGTCGGGCCGCCCCGCAATAGCAACCATTCGAAAACTAGTCAATGCGACTCAAAGAAGACTTACGCGATTTAATCAGCGCCGCGCTGGAAGCCGCCCGGGCCGCGGGCGAACTCAGCTTCGAGGCCCTGCCCGCCTTCGAAGTGGAGACCCCCAAGCAGGGGGACCATGGCGACCTGGCCACCAATCTGGCCCTGATCCTGGCCAAGCAGGCCAGGATGCCGCCCCGGAAGGTGGCCGAAATTCTGGTCAGCCGGGTGGCGGCGCCCCCGGGGATGCTGCAAAAAATAGAAATCGCCGGCCCCGGGTTCATCAACTTCTTCATCGCTGACGCCTTCTGGTACCGGGTGCTCCCGGAGATTCACGAGCAGGGCCCGGCTTACGGCGACAGCGGCCTGGGCGCCGGCCAAAAGGTTCAGGTCGAGTTCGTCAGCGCCAATCCCACCGGTCCCCTGCACATCGGCCACGGCCGAGGCGCCGCCCTGGGAGATGCCCTGGCCAATCTGCTGGCCGCCACCGGCCACCAGGTGCTGCGGGAATACTATATCAACGACGTGGGCAACCAGATCCTCACCCTGGGCAAATCCCTCTATTTCCGTCTGCGGGAACTGCAGGGCGAGGTTATCGAGTTCCCCGAAGACGGCTACCAGGGCGGCTACATGAAGGAACTGGCCGGGAATTACCTGGCCCAGGGAAGGGCGGTGCCGCCGGCGCCGCCCCACGAGGACGACCTGCTCGAGTTGGGCCGCTACGCCGGCGCAGTCATCCTGGCCGAGATTAAGCAGGACCTGGAAGACTTCGGGGTGCGCTTCGACTATTGGTTCAGCGAAACCGAGCTCTACCGCCGGGGTCTGGTGGAGCAAAGCTTTGAGCTTCTTAAAGAGCGCGGCTGCCTCGAGGAGCGGGACGGCGCCCTGTGGTTCCGGGCCAGCCAATTCGGAGATGAGAAGGACCGGGTGGTGCGCCGCGGCAATGGCGCCACCACCTACTTCGCCTCGGACGTGGCCTACCACCTGCTGAAGTTCCAGCAGGGCTTCGACCTGGTGGTGGATATCTGGGGGGCCGACCACCACGGCTATGTGCCCCGCCTGCAGGCCGCGGCCCAGGCACTGGAGTTTAAGGGGCGCCTCCAGGTGATCCTGGTGCAGTTGGTCTCCCTGCTGCGCCAGGGGGAGCCGGTGGCCATGACCACCCGGGGCGGCACCTTCGTCACCCTGCGGGAGGTGCTGGATGAAGTGGGCAAGGATGCGGCCCGTTTCATCTTCCTGTCCCGGCGGCCCGACGCCCAACTGGAGTTCGACCTGGAATTAGCCAAGCAGCAGAGCAGCGAGAACCCGGTTTACTACGTGCAGTATGCCTATGCCCGCCTGGCCAGCGTCCTGCGCCAGGCCGCGGCCCAGGGGATACCTCAGGGCGCCCCCAACCTGAGCCGCCTGCCGCGGCTCGCCCTTCCGGAGGAGCTTTCCCTGCTCAAGATGCTGGCCGGCTATCCGGAGCTGGTGGAGGCCGCGGCCCGCAATTTGGAGCCGCACCGCCTCACTTATTTCTTGACGGAACTGGCCTCACAACTGCATAGTTATTATTATAAACACCGCTTCATCAGCGAAGATGGGGAGCTGACCCGGGCCCGCCTGGACCTGGTGGCGGCAGTGAAGACGGTGTTGGCCCACGGTTTGCAGATTCTAGGGGTGGCGGCTCCGGAGACCATGTGAACTTGGGCGGCCTCGCCATTCCAGGGCAATACCGCGCCTGAGGGAGGGGATATGGAGACAGGTCGGGGCAAAAGCGGCAAAAAGCCATGGCATCTGACCCTGGGGCTGACGGAGCTCATCTTCGGCACCTTCGGCATGGTGGGGCTGCTGATGATGAGTTTCATCCTGGGGGTCCTGGCGGGCCGGGGGGACATTTATCGGGCGGCTTACTCCCTGGGGCTGCTGATGCCGGAGGCCAGGCAGGCGGCCCAGGTAATCCCCCCCCTGGCGCCGGCCCCAACCCAGCCCGTGGCGGCCTTAGCCCCGGCAGGTGCACCGAACCTTGCCTCCCCCGGCCCCTCCCCGGCAGCGCCACCGGCCGCCCGGGCGGCTGCCGCCGCCAGGCCAGCCCAACCCGCGGCAGTGGCCAGCTCCATGGTCCCGCTCTCCCCCCCGGCCGCCGCCACCTCTCCCAAGAAGAGAGCGGCCCGGGCCGTTCATGCCCAAGAGCAAAAAGCCCGGGAAGAGCAATTGCGCCAACACCAGGATCTGGCCAAGAAGCTGACCTTTCTCAACAGCTTCGATACCAAACCGGCGCCCCCCCAGGTAAAGGTGGCCACCTACCGGGACGGCAATGCGGCCCGGGCCAAGGTGGCCGCACTGCAAAAGCAGGGGGTCAAGGCCACCCTGCGGCAGGGTAAGGATGACCAAGGCGCTTACTATACCGTGTTTCGCCCGGCGGCCACCCCCAAAGAACCCGAAAAACTGGCGCAAGGCAAGGACAAAGCGAAGCCCGGCAGCGCCGGCGCCAGCCCCAAACCGCAAAATTAGTCAGGAGCCGCGGCCTCAAGGCGCGTCGGCGCGCGGCCGGGGCCGCAGATAACGGACCTTGAGGACGGCCAAATCCTGCCGGCAAAATCCCGCCAAGAATTCGACTAGGCCCAGGAAGGTGCATACTGCGGCGCCATTGGCGCCCATAACCTTATAGGCCTGCCGGGCGCGGGAACCGAAAAGGGATGCGGCCGAAGGCTGCGCGGAGGGTAATCCAGCCGGTATGGCTGTCGGTGCGGGGTCGGGGGGTAACTCGGGAAAGGTCCCAAGAAGAGGCTAAAAGGAGTCCTCCAGGGAATCCGGGGCGGCTGAACCATCCCCGCCTTCCATGGCCTCTTCCACCATTTGGTCCACCTCGCCGGGGGCGTCCTCCCCCATCTCCTGGGTCATTTTCTTGAGGACGCGGGCCACGCTCTTGGGGTCATTTTCATCCAATCCGCCCCAGGCCCCTGGGTCAGCCAGCTTCTCCAGGCGAGTCTCCTCGGAAAGGCGGACGTGCACCCGGGACAGCACCCGGGTCAGGGAAGCGCTGCCGCACTTTTTACAGCGGGGAGCAAAGGGCTCTTTGGGGTTCAGGATCAAAAAACCTGAGATCCGGCCGCAGTCCTGACATTGATACTCATAAATGGGCATGTCGGCGTCCCTTGCCAAACCAGACCAAAAAGACAGAAAAAAACGGCAAACGGCGTTCCTGCGGCTCGGCGCCCCTAGCCGCGGGGCCCGAAGTTTTGAACGCTAATTTGACATGGAACCCCCATTGTCCTTGACCTTCATCTTTTTCAGACGGGCGACCTGCTCCTTGGCGTCGGCATAGCGCCCATCCGCAGGGGACAAATTTTTTAACGCCACTTGAAAATGGAACAGCGCGGTGGGCAAGGCCTTGGACCTGAGGCTGTAAAGGCCCAGATAATAATGGGCCGGACCCAACTGCCCCTTCTCCCCATAGATGGTCCCCAAGTTATAATAGACCTCGCCATAAGTGGGATTCAGCCGGTAGACCTTTTCAAATAGAGGCAAGGCCTTATCGGTCTGTTTGCGCTCCTGGCAAATCCTTCCCAGATAATAGAGGGTGACCTCGTCCTGGGGAGCCCGGCGCGTCAGATCGTCTAATAACTGGTTGGCCTCCTGATAGCGGTTCTGGTCGAAATAAAAGAGGGCCAGTTCTCGTTTAATTACGAAATTCCCCGGATCCAGTTTCAGGGCCTGCTGAAAGGCGGCGAGGGCTTCGGCAGGCTGGTCCAGCTTGGCCAGGGCCAGGGCCCGGCCATAAGCGAAGACCGGATTTTGCGGCTCCCGGATGGCGTCTTGGGTCATGCCCCGCAAGAGTTGATGGGGGTTGCCGCAGATGGAGTTCAACTTGATGGTGAAGTATTGGAAGTCAGGATAGTTGTTATAAGGCGCCACCTCGTTTTTATGGATCGCCAGCTTATTCTCGAGTACCACGATGCGGTCATCGGTGTAAGGGTGGGTGCGCAGGTACAGGGGAACCTTGCCTCCCTCGAACCAGCGCTGTTTATTCATCTTTTTGAACATGGCCACCATACCTTCGGGGTTATAGCCGGCACTGAGCAACCACTTGAACCCCATGGTGTCCGCCTGACCTTCAAATTCCCGGCTGTAGGACAGCATGGCGGCTTCGCCCCCCCCCATGGCGCCCACTAGCATAGGCGCCGCCATGGCGCCGCCCAGGAACACCGAAGCCAGGGCGCCGATTAAGGAAGCCACCGTGACCACCTTGGCTTTTTCCATCATCTGGGCCATGTGCCGGCAATAGATATGGGAAACCTCATGGGCCATGACTCCGGCCAGTTCCTCCTCCCGATCGGCCATAAGAATCATGCCGCTATGAAGAAAGACATAGCCGCCCGGCACCGCAAAGGCGTTCATGGTCGGATCTTTGATGATGTAAAACTTATACTTAAAAGGCTGGGGCCCCATTTGGGCTACCAGTTTTTGGCCAATCTTATTGATATACGAGGTGAGGAAGGGGTCTTCTATGAGGGTGGCCTCTTGTTGGATATCCAGGAGAAACTCTTCGCCGATCTGCTTCTCTCTTTCGACGGTTAGAGCCATAAATTCATCGAACAGCGCCATGGAGGCGCGGGCTTGCAGCAAGACCAGGCAGGCTGCCAGGAAACAGATGATCCCCGTTCTCCTGAGATAGGACCGCAATTTAATCATGTCGGGAGGATTCCGACCCGGATTCCGGGCTTTGCGCCGGTCGGGCGGGAGAGGTGGTTGCCTGAGGCGCCGGGTTGGTCTTAAGAAGCGCGGCCCAGAGACCTTCCAAATCGTAGAATTCCCGGAGTTCCTGGAAAAAGATGTGAACTACCAGGGTGTTATAATCGATTAAAACCCAGAGTCCATCCTTAACCCCCTCGACCCCCAGGGGCTTGACCCCGGCCTTGGCCAGCGCTTCTTCCAGGTGCTCCGCCAGGGCCAGCACCTGGCGCCTGGAACCCCCGGAGCAGATGATGAAATAATCCGCGAAGGAACAGTGCTCTTTCACTTCCAGGAGCACGGGCTCCAGGGCCTGGAAATCCTCCAGGGTTTTGAGGGCCAACTCCGTCAGGGCATCCGGGGTGGGAGGGGCTGAAGGGGTCGTGTCAGCATCTCCTTATCGGTATAGTTTGTTGTCTATTATATAGCTTCGCACCGGCTCCGGCAAGAGGTAGCGGATGGAGCGCCCCTGGCGGGCCAGGCGGCGGATGCCGGTGGCGGAGATATCCATCAGGGTGGTCTGCTGCCAAAGCACCTGATGCCCGGAAGGATGCCGGAAGCCGCGGTCACCCGCCAGGGGCTGGAATTGCGGGTCGACTTCCCGGGTAAGGATCTCCCCCAGGCTGGTGCGGTCATATCCCGGCCGGTCCAGCACCACAAAGTGGCAAAGATTAAAGATCTGGCCAGAGTCCTTCCAACTGGGGATCTCCAGCATGGCGTCCAGCCCGAGGATAAAGTAAAGCTCCCAGCCGGGGCCGAACTCCTCCCGGAGCAACCGCAGGGTTTCGATGGAATATGACTTGCCGGGGCGGCGCCCCTCGATGTCGGAGACCTTAAGGAGCGCATGGTCACCCACCGCCAGCCGGGTCATGGCCAGGCGCACTGCAAAGGGGGAAAGCTCCCCGGGGGCCTTATGAGGCGGCTCAGCGGCCGGAATGAACCAGAGGCGGCTCAACGCCAAGGCCTCGCAGACCTCTTCCGCAGCCCGCAGGTGGCCGAAGTGGATGGGGTTAAAGGTGCCCCCGAAGAGGCCCAGGCGGCGCCGGGCCTCAGGTTCTGATCTGGCCGTCTCCATAAACGATGAACTTGGTGGTGGTGAGTTCCTCCAGGCCCATGGGCCCGAAGGCGTGCAGCTTGGAGGTGTTGATGCCGATCTCCGCCCCCAGACCCAACTCGCCGCCGTCATTGAAGCGGGTGGAGGCGTTCACCAGGACCACCGAGGCGTCCACCTCCTTTAAAAAACGCTGGGCCCGGTGATAATCCCGCGTAATAATGGCCTCGGTGTGGTTGGAGCCGTAGCGCGCGATGTGGTCCAGGGCCCCATCCAGGTCGTCCACCACCTTGACCGCCAGGATCAGGTCCATGAATTCGCAGCCCCAGTCCGCCGCGGCGGCCGGCGCCAACTTGGGGTCGATCTCCCGGGTGCGGGGACAGCCCCGCAGTTCCACCCCGGCCTCCCGTAAGCGGGCCAGCATCCGGGGCAGAAAGGCCGGCGCCGCCGCCTGGTGCACCAGCATGGCCTCCATGGCGTTGCAAACCCCGGGGCGCTGCACCTTGGCGTTGAAGCAGATGGTTTCGGCCATCTCCAGATCGGCGCCCGCATCCACGAAGATGTGGCAAACCCCTTTGTAGTGCTTCAATACCGGGATGCGGGAATGCTCCGCCACAAAGCGGATCAGTCCCTCGCCCCCCCGGGGTATGATAAGGTCCACCAGCTCGTCCTGTTTCAGGAGTTCCAGGGTGGCCTCCCGGGCAATGCTGGGGATGACCTGCACCGCGGCCTGGGGCGCCCCGCCCTCCTCCAGGGCCTCTTGCATCAGTCCGGTCAAAGCCAGGTTGGAGTGGATGGCCTCCTTGCCTCCCTTGAGGATCACGGCATTGCCGCTTTTGAGACAGAGGGCGGCGGCGTCCACCGTGACGTTGGGCCGGGACTCGTAGATAAAGCCGATCACCCCCAGAGGGATGCGGGCGCGTCCCACCCTGAGGCCGTTGGGGCGCACCCACATGCCGGTCACCGCGCCCACCGGGTCCGGCAGGGCCGCCACCTCCCGAAGACCCTGGATCATAGAGGCGATTACCTGATCGGACAGGGTGAGGCGGTCAATGAAGGCCGCCGGATGGCCTTGGCCCCGAACCGCCTCCAAGTCCCGGCGGTTTTCGGCCTGGAGGGCGCCGCGGCGCTCCTCCAGGAGCTCCGCCACCCGCAGGATGACCCGGTCCTTGACGGACCGGGGAAGATTGCCCAACTGCCGGGCCGCGGCCCTGGCGGCCCGGGCCAGATCATGAACCAGGTTCGGGATGTCCATGTCCGTTTCCTTTGGTTAACTTCACCTTAACCTTTATTTTCTTCCTTAATCAGGCCGGGCCTCCCCTGAATCGATGCCAACCAGGAATCAAAACCATCTTTGCCCCGAGACTGGGGATTTTCCCGATCCAGGTGCCAACGCTGCGGATTGCCGGCGATATATTCTCGGATGCGGTTCAATGAGCGGTCGTCACGAATAACATGTTCATAATAACCCCTTTGCCAGACGCTCGTCCCCACACTATTCCTTAATGCGTTTATTCTAACGGCAGATTGATATTTATAATATCCCAGAATCTCTCCCAAGGCCGGTGGTTTTTGTAGGGGCGGGGTCTCCCCGCCCGTCTCTATGGAGCTGCCGGAGGGAAATCCAAATCCTTTTTCCCTGGTGATTATGATGATCCCATGGACATGGTTAGGCATTACCCTGAAGGCATCTAATTTTAGCGCCGGATTAAAGTGGGAGGATAAATCATCCCAACTGGCGGCGACAATTTTGCCGAATTCATTTAAATTCATCTCGTTATCAATAATGTTGCCGAATAAATATTGCCTCCTTTTAACGGCAATGGTAACAAAATATGCGCCTTCCTTGGAATAATCGAAACCTAAAAGACGCAGAGAAACGCGGCGGGGAGAGTTCGGGATCATTCCTGATTTTGCCTCAGATGATTAGACGCCGAGTCTCAAAAAAGGGCGGGGAGACCCCGCCCCTACAACTGCAAAACCGCTCTTCAGGGCGCCTTGGGAAGAGATGGAGATATTAATAGGAGCATTATGGAATCCCTATCTATCCCCTCTCCCCCGATGGGGGATGACAAATAATTTTATTCTTCCCCGGGCGGCTCATCCTCCAGCAGCACCCCTGACTCCTCCATGCCCTTGAGGATCTCCCGGGCCCGGTAGGCGTCCTCAGCGGCCACCATGAGGCGCACCCCCCGGACGAACTGCAGCGAGGGGTAGGCGCCGCCGGCGTCGTCGGCCATGACCAGGGTAGGGACGCCCTCGGACTCCAGCAAGCCCGCGGCCATCTCGGCCTCGATGCGGCTGTAAAAGGTTTGCAGCACTACGGCGTCGTCGAGGTCCAATATTTGCCTTTTAAATTATAGTTTTTAAAATGACTAGATTTAGTTAAAAAATATTGTAAGTGATTGTCTTTATTCTAATCCGAAATATTTACCCGGCGAATCTAATGATCCCTGACATCTAACGTACATATAAAGTCCGAGAGGTGTGGGAGCGATATCAGCCGCATGCGCATCGACCATTATTCCTCCCCTAATCAAACCTAAAGCTCTTAGATGGTCCAATTCTCGATCAATAACATGAATGTCATTAATTTCATATATTGACAAAAGCTCAGAAATCCAAACATGAAAGCTTCCTATTACTATCAACCCTGAATTATCAAGAGATTTTGGCGCTTTTCCACAAGTAAAATTTAAAAATCTCGCTTGTGATTTCGTTAATTGTGATAATAAATTAATAAAAAATAGATTGCTATCGTCCTTGCCATCAGGAGTGCAGGATGATGAAAGTAATCCAGCCCACATATCCTGGACTACTGTGTCATCGGACCAAGACCCATTCTCAATAATCTGAGCTATTAACCTTGGGTGGGCATGGTTCGAAGTCGACCCGAGTAATTGTTTAGATTTTTCAGTTATTTTTTTAAGATTTATAGCTCTCCAATAACTTACTCTATCTTTGAGAAGTAAACCAAATTCTTCTGTTGCCGGCATGACTATTTTATTTAAAAAATTTCCAACACCCTGGATAGCTGCTTCTGTTGCAGCTTTCAATGCCTCGCCATATGGCGCTATGCCCAAAAGATCAGAAATTTGATTCTCGCCCATATCGCTTCCTTTAAGCAAGAGATCGCACAGGCTGGAAGCCTGTGCCACCAGATCTAGATCTCCGGAAAAATCACCAAATTATCCCGGTGGATGACCTCGTCGTAGCCTTTCTGGCCCAGGAATTGGGCGATCTCGCTGGTATGGCGGCCCTTGATGCGGTTCAGGTCCCGGGCCGAATAGTTGCTGAGCCCCACCGCAAAGGCCTCGCCTTCCGGGTCCAGCAGTTGCACCGCGGCGCCCTTGCCGAAGCCGCCCTGGACCGCGACGATGCCGGCGGGCAGCAGGCTCTTGTGCTGCTTGACCAGAGCCTTCCAGGCCCCCCGATCCAACTGGATGGCGCCTTTGGGATTGACGTTGTAGGCCAGCCAATACTGGCGGCTCTTCAGTTTCTGGGCCTGGGGCAGGAAAAAGGTGCCCACCTGGTCGCCGGCAAATAGCCTGGGCAGGATGCCGGGGATCAGGCCGTTGCCGATAAAGGTGGGTATACCGGCGGCCGCCGCCTTTTTGGCGGCCTGGAGCTTGCTGCCCATGCCGCCCCGCCCCAGGGCGCCGGGCCGTCCGGACGCGGCCTTCTCCAACTGGGAGTCGAAGGCCTTCACCAGGGGCACCAGCCGGGCGTCGGCATGGTCCCGGGGGTCCTTGTCGAACAGGCCGTCGGTGTCGGTGAGCAGGATGAGCAGGTCGGCCCCCGCCAGGTTGCAGATGAGGGCGGCAAGATTGTCATTGTCCGCGAACCTGAGTTCCTCGGTGGCCACCGTGTCGTTTTCGTTAATGATGGGCACCACCTGCCACTGGAGCAGGGCGAACAGGGTGTTGCGGGCGTTAAGGAAGCGCTGCCGGGATTCCAGGTCGTCGTGGGTCAGGAGGATCTGGGCTACCTTGAGGCCGAAGCGGGCAAAGGCCTCTTCATAGGCCAGCATCAGGGCGCTCTGGCCCAGGGCGGCCACCGCCTGCTGCTGGGGGATGCCGATGGGGCAGGTGCTCAGCCCCAGCTTGCGGCAGCCCGCGGCCAGGGCCCCGGAGGAGACGATGATGAATTCCAGCTCACCCCCGCCTCCCCGGAGGGCGCTGATCTCCCCCGCCAGCCGCTCGATAAGGGGCTGGTTGAGCCCTTCGGCCGCGGCCAAGACGGCGCTCCCCAGCTTGAGCACCACGCGGCGGGCCTTACTCAGGTATGGACGGCGCACCATGGTCATGGCCAGAACGGCTGAACTCCTCCCAGATGGCCCGCTGCAAGGCCTCCAGACCCAGGCCGGCCTTGGCGGAGACCAGCAGGCAGAGCCGGCCGGTATCCGCGTAGGCCTGAAGCACCTGCTGCCGGGGAAATTCCGGGGCCAGCAGATCGATTTTATTTAACGCGATCAGACGCGGTTTGTCCAGCAAGTTGGGGTCGAAGGCCTGAAATTCTTTTTCCAGGGCCTGCAAAGGGGCCAGGGGCCGGGCCGGGTCCACCTCGCTCAGGTCTATGACCTGCAGCAGCAACCGGGTGCGCTGCAGGTGGCGCAAAAACCGGTGTCCCAGGCCCTTGCCCAGGTGGGCCCCGGGGATCAGGCCGGGAATCTCTGCCATAATCAAGGGCTCTCGTTCCTGGGCCTCCCCCTGCGGCGGGCCGGGGACCAGGACCCCCAACTGGGGGGTCAGGGTAGTAAAGGGGAAGACGCCCACCCGGGCCTGGGAGGCGGTGAGGGCCTTGAGGAGGGAGGTCTTGCCGGCGTTGGGAGCCCCCACCAGGCCGACGTCGGCCAGGATCTGCAATTCCAGGCGCAGGCGGCGCTCCTGGCCCGGCTCCCCCGGTTGCGCGAAGCGCGGCGAACGCATCCGGGAAGAGACGAAATGGGCGTTGCCTTTGCCGCCCCGGCCGCCCTTGGCTACCACCAGGCGCTGGCCGGGGCTGAGCAGGTCTTGCAAGAGCCTGCCGCCGGCGTCGAATACCCTGGTCCCCAGTGGGACCGGAATGATCAGGGGCGGGCCGGTTTTGCCGTGGCGGTCCTGCCTCTGGCCGCGGCGGCCGCTTTCCGCCTCAAAGAGGCGGCGCCGCCGGAAATGGGCCAGGGTGCGCTCGGTACGGGAGGTCTCCAGGATGACGTCGCCCCCGTTGCCACCTGTGCCGCCGTCGGGGCGGCCCACGGCCTGGGAGCGGGTTCGCAGGAAGCTGACACAGCCTGGGCCGCCGTTACCCGCCCGGACCGTGATCTCGGCTTCGTCAGGGAAGGATTTCAACTTGGGGGATAGACGCTGACCCGCTTGCGATCTTTGCCGAAGGGCTCATAGGCCACCACCCCGTCGATCTTGGTGAACAGGGTGAAATCCTTGCCCATGCCTACGTTCTGCCCCGGATGAATGCGGGTGCCCACCTGGCGCACCAGGATGGTGCCGGCCTTGACCACCTGGCCGGCGAAGCGCTTCACGCCCCGGCGCTGGCTGTTGCTGTCCCGGCCGTTGCGGGAACTGCCCCCGGCTTTTTTATGTGCCATGGTATCCTCACTCGGGCAGGGCGCCAACTGCGCACCCTAACTCGAACTTAGTGGGGCGGCCCGACCGCTCCTGCCCCTAATTTTCCAGGATTTCCTGAATCTGCACCGCGGTGAACAACTGCCGGTGCCCCTGTTTGCGGCGATAGCCCTTGCGGCGTTTCTTTTTGAAGACCAGGACCTTTTTCGCCTTGCCCTGGAGCAGAATCTGGCCGCGCACGCTGGCGTTCTCCACCAGGGGGGTGCCCACCCGGGTGTCGCCGCCCTCGCCGGTCAGCAGAAGCACCTGGTCCAGCCTCACTTCATCGCCGCGTTGGCCCGGCAAGCGCTCCACCCGGAGCACGTCGCCGGGGGAGACCCGATATTGTTTCCCGCCCGTTTGGATGATGGCGTACACGTTTCCCTCCAGCTTTTAAAACCTTAGAAGGTTAATTTTATCTTCCCCGAGATTCTTGTCAAGAGCCAAACCCAGTACTGCTGCAAAATGGCCGCCTTTAGGGCACATCTGCGGCGCCGGCAGGAAAAGGCCAGGGGCGCTAACGGCGCGGATTTGCGGGGTGGCCCCGGCCCGCCATCTTCCTTTCGCGGCACAGGCCCGGCTGCCTCTTTTACTCTAAAATGTTTCTTGGTCTCCCTGCCAATTTGCTAAAACTTCTCTTCCCACGGCCCGAGGCTCACCCCGTAGTTGACGGAAGCGGCCGGGCAGATTAATATGCCTGACAGATCATGGAGCTGGCAGGAGCTTCAATGGACCAATTACCGGTCAAGGCCGGACCTCTGGGATATGTGGTGGTCCACGGCCATTTCTATCAGCCGCCCCGGGAGAACCCCTGGATCGAGCAGATCGAAGTGGAGAGCGGCGCCCATCCCTACCACGACTGGAACGCCCGCATCAACGCCGAATGCTACAGCCCCAACGCCGCGGCCCGCATCTATGACGGCCAGCGCCGGATTTTGGATATTATCAACAACTACGAACACATCAGCTTTAACTTCGGCCCCACCCTGATCAGTTGGCTGGCGGAGAACGCCCCGCAGACCTACGCCAGGATCCTGGAGGCGGACCGCCTGAGCCTGGCGGCCCTGGGGCACGGCAACGCCCTGGCCCAGGCTTACAGCCATGCCATCCTGCCCCTGTGCCAGGAGCGGGACCGGGAAACCCAGATCATTTGGGGCCTTAAGGACTTTGAGCACCGCTTCCAACGGCCGGCCGCGGCCATGTGGCTGCCGGAGACTGCGGTGGACAACCCCACCCTGGCGGCCCTGGTGGACCACGGGATGAGGTTCGTCATCCTCTCCCCGTACCAGGCCAGGCGGGTGCGCCCCCTGGCGGGAGGGGAATGGACCCCGGCGGCGGGCCAGACCCTGGACAGCACCCAGGCCTACCGCTGTTTCCTCCCGGAGGCTCCGGCCTCGCCCGGCAAACGGCGCCATATCGACGTCTTCTTCTACAACGGCGATGTCGCCGCGGACCTCAGCTTCGGCGATCTGCTCAGCGACAGCTATCGCCTGGCCGGCCGCCTGCTGGAGGGCTACTCCCCTCTGCGGCCGCGGCCCCAGATCCTGAACGTAGCCACGGATGGGGAAAACTACGGCCATCACAAGAAATTCGGCGACCTGGCCCTGGCCCACGCCCTGTCCCAGGTGTTACCGCAGAAGGGCTTTAAACTCACCAATTACGCGGCTTTTCTGGAGTTGGCGCCGCCCGTCCGGGAGGTGGAACTCTATCTGGGACCCGGGGGGGAAGGCAGCTCCTGGAGCTGCCCCCACGGGGTGGGCCGCTGGAAAGAAGATTGCGGCTGCGCCACCGGGAGCCAGCCTGGCTGGAACCAGCGCTGGCGCGCCCCCCTGCGGGAGGCCTTCGACTGGCTAAACGGCCGTTTGGCCAAGATTTTCGAGGGAGGGGGAGGAAAATATTTACAAGACCCTTGGGCCGCCCGGAACGCCTATCACCAGGTGCTCCTGGACCGCAGCCCCGGGGTGCTGGCGGAATTCTTCTCGCAGCAGGGAGTCCCGGGGCTTCAAGAGGCCGATTGGGTGCCGGCCCTGAAGCTCCTGGAGATGGAGCGCCATGCCTTGCTGATGTTCACCAGTTGCGGCTGGTTCTTCGCCGACCTGTCGGGCCTGGAGACCTTACAGGTGATCAAGTACGCCGCCCGGGCCCTGCAGTTGGGCCAGGCCTTCAGCCGCGATGACCTGGAGCAGCCCTTTTTGAGCCTCCTGGAGCAGGCCAAGAGCAATATCCCCGAGGAGGGCAACGGCCGCACCATCTATTTCCACCGCATCAAACCGGTGGTGGTGGACTATGCCAAGGTGGCCAATCAGTGGGTCATCTCCTGGCTCCAGGAACGGCCGCGCCAATCTCCCCAAACCCAGATCTACCACTATCGGGCCGAGCCCCTGGACCGGGAGGACCAAACCCACGGGACCCTGCTCTTTGCCGCCGGCCGGCTGCGCCTCACCTCCGGGGTCACCCTGGAGACCGAGGAGTTGGCCTATTTCACCGCCTTCATGGGCGGTTACCTCTATCGCACCCAGGTCCAAAGCTCGCCGAACCCCCAGGAATACCTGGCCCTGAAGACTGAGTTCTTCCAGGTCCTGGAAAAGGCCCCGGAAGATTTGATCCCGCTGATGGTGCGCCGCCTGGGGGAGAGCTATTATAGCTTTCACGATCTCTTCCGGGAGGAAAAGCTCCGGATGTTCCAGGACCTGATCCGGGACAACCAGGAGGAAGCCGTCTCGCTGATTTCCCATAGTTTCGAGAACGCCGGGGCCCTCCTCAAGGCCATGGCCGCCGAAAGGCTGCCCCTACCCCGGCTATACCAGGCCCTGGGGGAGATCACCTTGAACCGCCGCCTGGTGGAACTCCTGCGCCAACTGGAGCCGCAGCCCTCTCTGCTGGCCACCTCCCAGGATATCCTTGATCTGGTGAAGGAGGCCAAAATACTGGGTCTAAAGTTGGAGTCGGGGGAAGGAGCCCAAATCCTGCAGCGCATGTTGCAGCGGCACCTGGATGACCTGGCTGCCGGCTTTCAGGCAGCAAATGCCACCCGGCTGCGCCATTTCCTGGGCTTGGTGAGGCGCACCCCCATAACCCTGGATCTGTCCGGGGCGCAAAATTCGCTGTTCCACCTGATGAAGCAGCGCTTCCCGGAGGTGGCTGCCAAGGCGGCCAAGTCTCCCAAATCCGCAGCCCTGGCCCGGGAGTTGGTGAAGCTGATGGAGGACTTCTCCTTCAGCCCGGTACGCTATATAAGGCTGTTGGGATGAGGCTGGTTTGCGATTTCATAAATCTGATAACATCTTTATTGGCAGCCGGAGCATGTAGCCGCAAGCTTTAGCTTGCGAAAATCCCCATAAAATGAGCGCAGGCTAAAGCCTGCGGCTACCAGGACATGCCTTCGGGACGATGGAGCCATGATGATCTTACTGACCCGATTTCGAGAGGCCGTGGCGGAGTCCAGCCGCCTTAAGCAGGAATTTGCCGCCGAACAGGGCGAAGCGGTGGTGGCCGTGGCCCGGAGGCTGGCCGAGGTTCTGAGAAGCGGCGGCAAACTGCTCCTCTTTGGCAACGGCGGCAGCGCCGCCGACGCCCAACACCTGGCCGCGGAGTTCGTCAATCGCTTCCTGGTGGAGCGCCCCCCCCATGCGGCCGTGGCCTTGACCACCGACACCTCCATCCTCACCGCGGTGGCCAACGACTATGACTTTCTCCAGGTTTTCGCCAGGCAGGTGCAGGCCCTGGGCCGGCCCGGGGACCTGGCCTGGGGCCTCAGCACCAGCGGCGACTCCCCCAACGTGGTGGCGGGGCTGAAGAAGGCCCGGGAACTGGGCCTTTCGACCCTGGCCCTGAGCGGCCGGAGTGGCGGACCGGTGGCGCAGGCGGCGGAACTCGCCCTGATCGTGCCTTCCCGGGACACCCCCAGGATTCAGGAGGTCCACATCACCATCGGCCACGCCCTCTGCGACCTGGTTGATTTTATTCTGTACCCGGAAAAATTTACTGATCAAAAATAGGGACCCCGGTGCTGAAAAGTTATTTTGGCGGCGGCCGGAAGGGCCCGAACCCGGTTTGCCGCCCCGCGGGGCCTGGGAATGGCGATGAAGAAGATTGAACCCCTGAACCTCACGGATATAGAGACTTATAGTTTGCCGGAGCGCCACTCTACGGTGAAGCGCCGGGACTTTGGCCGCGCCTGGGAGAAGGGGGGCAGCCTGCGGGAATTCGCGGCGCGACTCCCGAAGATCCTGGCGGGGGATACCCTGCGGGCGGTGACCGCAGCCTGGGTGGCGGCCCGGCGCCAGGGCCGCCAGGTCCTCCTGGGCATGGGGGCCCACCCCATCAAGGTGGGGCTCAACCCCATCCTCATCGACCTGATGCGCCGGAATCTCATCACCGGCCTGGCCCTGAACGGAGCCGGCGTCGTCCACGACGTGGAGATCGCCATGGTGGGCTGCACGTCGGAGGACGTGGACCAGGTTTTGGGATGCGGCCAATTCGGCATGGCCCGGGAAACCGCAGAGTTTATCAATAACGCCATTTCCTCGGGAGCCAGCCAGGGCCTGGGCCTGGGCGAGGCGGTGGGCCTGCGCCTGCTGGAGTCGGACTTTCCCTTCAAGGATGAGAGCCTGCTACGGGCGGCCGCGGAGTTAAGCCTGCCCCTGACGGTGCATGTGGCGATAGGCACCGACATCGTCCACCTGCACCCCTCGGTGAACCCGGAGGCCCTGGGGGCCGCGACCCATCTCGATTTCCGTCTCTTCGCCGCCCTGGTCAGCCGCCTGGCGGAGGGAGTCTATCTCAACCTGGGGTCCGCGGTAATTATGCCGGAGGTCTTTCTGAAGGCCCTCACCCTGGCCCGCAATCTGGGCCATCAGATATCGCCCCTGACCACCGTCAACCTCGACTTTATCCAGCATTACCGGCCCCTGACCAACGTGGTGCGCCGGCCCACTGCCGCCGCCGGCCGGGGCTACACCCTGACCGGCCATCACGAACTGCTCTTGCCATTGTTGGCCGCCCTGGTAATCGAAGCAATGGAGGATGACCATGCCCACTGAGATCGTCATTACTGCTAATGACATTAAGTTGGAGGGGGTTCTGAACGATTCCCCCACCGCCCAGGCCCTGGCCCAGGCCCTGCCTATCCAGGCGGAGGCCCAGCGCTGGGGGGACGAGATCTATTTTCCCGTCCCCCAGGTGGTGGCGGATCTCGACGACACTGCGGCAGTGACCGTGGATGTGGGGGACCTGGGCTACTGGCCTACCGGCCGGGCCTTCTGCATCTTTTTTGGGCTCACCCCCGCCAGCATCCCGGGCGAGATCCGGCCGGCCAGCGCCGTCAACCTGGTGGGCCGCCTCCGGGGCGATCCCTGCTGCCTCAAGCTGGTACCCGAAGGGGCCACGGTGCGAGTCGAGAAGAAGTAGGTTATAATATTGATGTCGGGAAGGGTTTAAGGGCGGGACCCTTGCCCTTCCCCAAAAAATTTTGACCCAGGAGTTCTTAGATGCCGATCTTCGAGTTTCATTGTCAGGCTTGCAACCAGGATTTCGAGAAGCTGGTGTTGGGCAGCGACCCGCAGGTGGAGTGCCCTTTTTGCAGCCAGAGCCAGGTAACCAAGTTGATGAGCCCCTGCGCCGCCAAGGTGGGCTATAAGTTCACCGCGGCCTCCAGTCCCAAAGCCGGGTCCTGTTCCAGCTGCTCCTCGGGTTCCTGCAGCTCCTGCGGCTAAGGCCCGCTGAGGCCCGGACGAGATGCCTGCGCCGCCACCGGAAGCAAAGATCCGCCTCGGCACCCGGGGCAGCGCCCTGGCCCAGGCCCAGGCCCGCTGGGTGCAGGAGCAGCTCACCGCACGCCATCCCCACTGCCGGGTGGAGTTGGTGGTTATCAAGACCACCGGAGACACCCTCCACGATGTCCCCCTGGCCCAGGTGGGGGGCAAAGGCCTCTTCATCAAGGAAATCGAGGAAGCCCTGCTCTCGGGCCAGGTGGACCTGGCGGTGCATAGCCTCAAGGACCTGCCCGCCCAGGTGCCGGCCGGCCTGATGCTGGGTGCGGTACCGGCCCGGGAGGATCATCGGGACGCCTTTATTTCCAAGCGCTATCCCAACCTTGAGGCCATCCCCGCGGGCGGACGCATCGGCACTGGCAGTCTGCGGCGCCGGGCACAGATCCTGCATCTGCGCCCCGACCTGGAGATCGTGCCTCTGCGGGGCAACGTCGATACCCGCCTGAAAAAGATGGAGAGCCTGGGGTTGGATGCCCTGATCCTGGCTGCCGCCGGGCTTAACCGCCTGGGGCTGGGCCAGGTCTACCGGGGCCTGCTGCCGGAAACCGAGATGCTGCCCGCGGTGGGACAGGGAGCCCTGGGTTTGGAGGTGCGCGCCGATGACCGGCGGCTGCAGGAACTCCTCGCCTTCCTGGATCATCCCCCCAGCCGCGTCGCGGTAACCGGAGAACGGGCCTTCCTGGCCCGCCTGGAGGGCGGCTGCCTGGTGCCGGTGGCTGCCCTGGGCCGGGAGACCGGCGGCTCCCTAACCCTGGAGGGCCTGATCAGTGATCTGGAGGGCAGGCGCTACCTGCGGGACCGCGTCTCGGGCCCGGAGGACCAGGCCTGGTCCCTGGGGACGGCACTGGCCGACCGCCTCCTATCCCGGGGCGGCCGGGAAATCCTGGCGGCGCTCTCCGGGACCCTCCCTTAACCCAGGGGTATCACTTGACATTTTCTGGATAAGGTACTATATTATATTGGCTTATCGAATTTTGGGGGAATGCTGGTATGCGGGGAAACCGGGGGAGAATCTGGTTGGCCGTGCTGAGTTTGGCCCTGGGCCTGCTTGGCCTCCCTTTTTCGGGGATGGCCGCGGATACCATTGCTCCCGGCGGGTATCCGCCTTTCAACCTGGCGGCGGCCCAAACTCCCCTGGCGGCCCAGATGTTGGGGGAGGCGCCTTCCCAGTCCCATACCGCCCCCCAGGATGCCAACACCCTCTTCTCCAACCTGGGCTCCCGCCTGCAATTGGACGGGGATAATGGGGCGGCCATCATACTCCCGCATAACCTGGAAATGCATATCTCCGTGCTCTACGCCGGCGATCCCGGCCGAATAGATCCCCGGCAGCAAAGCGACTCCATGTTAATGCAGTCCTCTCTGGATTACCGTCTCCTGCCCAACCTCGCGGTGGGACTGAACGCCTATCTCTACCGGCCCGAAACCGGGAACAACCTCGCGCTGGCCCAGCCCTTCGGCGACCGGGCCATGGGCCTGGGGCCCGGCCTCAAATACGATCTGGGGCGCTGGAGCTTCGTCATGAAGTCCCAGATGGAAACCGGCACCCGGGACCGGAGCGACCTGCAAAACTGGTTCCGGGTCTGGTATGCCTTTTAGAGTTCCCGGCTTTTCGTAATCGTGCGTTTTCCTGCCCCCCTGATCCCGGCCCGCTTTCTGGAGCGCCGCCAGCGCTTTCTAGCCCTGGTGGAACTGCCCGATGGCCGCCGGGTTTGGGTGCATGTGCCCAACTCCGGGGGCCTTACCGGCTGCGCCCCGCCCGGGGGAGAGATCCTGCTCACCGAGGACCGCCGCCCGGGCCGCAAAACCGATTACACTTGGCGCTTTACCCGGGTGCCAGGCGGCTGGACCTGCATCGACACCCTGGCGCCTAACCGCCTGGTGGCCGAAGCCCTGGCCACCGGCGGCCTGCCCGGCCTGCCCCCGCCTCGGGAGGTGCGGGCCGAGGTCAGCCTGCCCCAGGGCAGCCGCCTCGATTTCGTCTATTCCCTCCGGGATTCCGAAACCGGACTCCTGTTTCTGGAAGTGAAGAGCATCACCTGGGTAGAGGACGGCGTAGCCCTGTTTCCCGACGGCGTCACCTCCCGGGGCCGGCGTCACCTGGAGCACCTGGCTGCCCTGGTGCGCCAGGGTCATCAGGCCTGGAACGTCTTCGTAGTACAGCGGCAGGATGCCAGCTCCATGCGCCCGGCGACCCGGGTGGATCCGGCCTACGCCCGGGAACTGGCCGCGGCCGCGGCCCAGGGGGTCGGCATCCTGGTGCTCCAGGAAAAAGTCGACCCGCCGGAAATTACCCTTGCCTCCACCCTGCCCTTTGAATTAACATAATTGTTTTGCAAGAAATAATTCCTAATCACAGGATGCCCCTGGATGAAAGACGCCAAGATCAAGAATGACATCCATATCCTCACCGGAAACTCCAACCCCGAGTTGGCCCGCAATATTTGCGAACATCTCTCCCTGCCCCTGGGGGAGGCCCTGGTCACCAACTTTAGTGACGGGGAAATTCGCGTGGAGATCAGCGATAATGTTCGGGGCCGGGACATCTTCGTCATCCAGTCCACCAGTCCCCCCACCAATCGTAACTTGATGGAGTTGCTGATCATGATCGACGCGGTGAAACGGGCTTCGGCCAGGCGCATCACCGCGGTCATCCCCTATTTCGGCTACGCCCGCCAGGACCGCAAGGTGCATCCCCGGGTGCCCATCACCGCCAAGCTGGTGGCCGATCTGTTGTCCACCGCCGGGGCCCAGCGGATCCTCACCATGGACCTGCACGTCGGCCAGATCCAGGGCTTTTTCAACATCCCGGTGGATAACCTCTATGCCTCCCCCATCATGATCCCCTATATCAGAGAGAATTTCCAGGATGACCTGGCCATCGTCTCCCCCGATGCCGGGGGGGTGCCCCGGGCCCGGGCCTACGCTAAACGCCTGAGCGCCTCCCTGGGATTGATCGACAAGCGCCGGGATGCCCCGGGCAAGGCCAAGGCCATGAACCTCATCGGCGAGGTTTTGGGCAAGGAGGTGGTCATCATGGACGACATCATCGACACCGGCGGCACCCTGTCCGAGGCGGCCGCGGTCATTCTGCAGCACGGCGCCCTCCACGTCAACGCCTGCTGCACCCACGCGGTACTCTCCGGGCCGGCGGTCAGCCGGGTCACAGAGTCCCCCCTGAACCGCCTGGTGGTCACCGATACCATCCCCTTGAGCGCAGCCGCCAGACAATGCCCGAAGATCGTGCCGCGGCCGGTGGCTCCCCTCTTCGCCCAGGCCATCCTGCGCATTCACCAGGAAGATTCCATCAGCTCGCTCTTCGAGATCCAGTTCTAAAGAGGGAAACTGCTGCAGGCGGACCCCATCCGCTTCGCCGCTATTAATCCTGCCCAATCGGAACCTCCGGGAAAATCCCCTTAACTGTCCTTCTGAGGGAGTGCAGCGACCGAAGAATCTAGAATTACCTGTAAATACAGGATCCTTCGCTGCGCTCGGGATGACAAAACTTCGAACCTTCAACTTTCAACTTTGAACCTCGAACTATGGGGTGAAGCACCCCTGGGCTGGGGGAAAAGTCCCGCAGCCGCCCTTGACCCTGCCCCGCGCCCAGGGTGGCCAACCGCGGTGCTTATTTTAATTTAATTAAGTATTGCAGTTAGTTAAATTGGCGATGGATTTATTTCCCGGCTATCAGGGCGTTGGCAGGGCCTTTGCACTTGTAAACACGATAAAAATTTTTTACGGAGAAGGAGGTGGTGCGTCCGCGGTTAAACCGAAGTGCCATTCATCTTGCATTTAATCGGCAGGCTTTTTCTAAGTCATTATTTTAGGAGGGGAGCACATGGCAGATAAAGTTCCAGGAAAGGCGTGGGTTGTAGTCTTCGCCGGCACCGCAATAAATCTCTGTTTGGGTATCCTGTACGCGTGGAGCGTCTGGTCAGTCAGCTTGATTCCAAAAGACCTTAAGTTGGCCGGCACCGGGTTGACCGGCCTGAATGAAGGTTGGACCTATCTGACCAATGCCGAGATGGCCACTCCGTTTTCTTTGTGCGTCATCATGTTTGCATTGTTAATGATCCCCGGTGGCCGCATCCAGGATAAATTCGGTCCCAAGGCCGGGGCCATCACCGGCGGCCTGTTTCTGGCGGTCGGCTGCATCATCGCCGGCCTCATGAAGAGCTATACCGGCCTGATCGTCGGCTTTGGCATCTTCGGCGGCATCGGCATGGGCATCGGCTACGCCGCGCCTACCCCGGCGGCCCTGAAGTGGTTCGGCCCCCACAAGCGCGGCCTCATCGCCGGCCTGGTGGTGGGCGGCTACGGCGGCGCGGCCCTCTATATTGCACCCCTGGCCGCGCATCTGTTGAATAGCGGCGGCATCACCTACAGCTTCGTCACCCTGGGTATCTTCTTCGGCGTCGTCACCATCATCGCCGGCAGTCTCCTGTCCTGGCCTGAACCGGGCTACGTGCCGCCGGCGCCCGTGGTCAAAGCGGGCGCGGCCCCGGCCAAGGCCGCAGGCACCCTGGTGGATTGGGCCCCCAGCGATATCCTGAAAACCGGGCAGTGTTATGCCTTGATCCTGATGTTTATCGGCACCACCCAATCGGGCCTGTTAATTATCGGCAACGCCGCCGGCCTCCTGGCCACCACGGCTAAGGCGATTCCCTTCTTCGCGGCCAATGCCTGGATCCTGGCCTCCTACGGGGGTCTGATCAATGCCCTGGGTCGGGTAGGCACCGGGCTCTACTCCGATAAGATTGGCCGGGACAACGCTTACACCCTCAACTGCCTGGTCTCGGCCCTTTGTCTGTTCTTACTCCCGGCCATTATCGCCAGCCACAGCGTCTTCCTGCTGTTCGTCGCCGTGGGCATCGCCTTCTGGCAATATGGCGGCGGCCTGGCCCTGATGCCTTCCTATACCGCAGATTTCTTCGGGCCTAAGAACCTGGGGATGAACTACGGCATCGTCTTCCTCGGTTGGGGTCTGGGCTTCTTCATGACCCGGCTGGGCGGCTCCATTAAAGACTGGACCGGCTCTCTTAACTATGCCTTTGTTGCTTCGGCTTGCGTTTTGATCATCGCGGTTATCGTCTCCCGTTTAACCAAGAGGCCGCTGCTGGAGCACGAAAGATAGGCATCCTAGGCTAACGCACCTCTAGGGCTTAGCGTTCAGCCGCTAATCTGCTAAACTGGGAAGGCAGGGACGAGTCCCTGCCTTCTCTATGTTTCAGGCCATTTCGAGTACCTCAATGATCTCCAGTAGCTTTTGGCCAGTGCCTTTCTTTCTCGACCCCCAGCACCTGGCAGTGGATGCGGTGGCGTCTTTTTGCGTTTCGGTATTGCTGGCCGTCAACCTCAATGCCGAGGCCCAGGCCTTTGCCGCCACCCTCCTGGGCGACGCCCGGGTCGCTCCCAAGGACCGCTTCCATTTCAACGCCTTTTTGCACTTGAGCATTTTGGGGACCATCTGTTACCTGGTGGGTGGGTTCGGCTGGCCCCGCACCATTGACCTCGATCCCGGTAAATTCAAACATCCCCGGGCCTACACGGTGCTCAGCCGCGCTGCCGGACCCGTGGCCAATCTGCTTCTGGCCGGCATCGCCGGCAGCATCGTCAGCGTCATGCACTCCTTGAATTGGAATCCGAGGGTCTTCTTGATGGTCGTCGGGGTTAATATCACCACGGCCGTCTATAACCTGATTCCCCTGCCGCCCCTGGCCGCCGGGGTCCTGGTGCAGGAAATGATCCCGTCCGGATATGCCACCCTCCGGCGCACCTTTTGGCTGGCCGGGCCCTTCCTCATCCTGGCCCTGGCGCTGCTGGAGCGCCTCAGCTCCCGCGGCATCGTCGGCCCCTACCTCAATCCCCTGGTCACGGCCGTCTTTTCGTTTATCCAGGGCCGCTAGCCGCCCGCGATCGCCAGGCGGGCCAAGGCGGCTTTCCCCGTGATCTTTCGGAAGAACTCTCAGAACCAGGCGCCGCGGTTGCATCAAGATCCTGGTCTCCCGGTAAAGAAGGGGCAGGAGGTTTAAAAAAGTTTCAAAAAGTTAATAGTGCCTGTATATATAGGCAAATGGAGTCCCCAAAACCTCCATCCGGATCATTTTCGGCTCCGGGTCGCGGGCCCGCTTCAGGGAGCTCAAAAGGCCGCCGATGAATAACAACGACGCAAAAGGATTCGAGTCCCTGATCCCCGGGGTGGTCTGCCGGCCGCTTACGATTCACCAGGATCAGCGGGGCTGGCTGGCCGAAATCTTTCGCCAGGATGAGCTCCCGCCGGAGCAACTGCCGATGATGGCCTATATCTCCGTGACCCAGCCCGGGGTGGGACGAGGCCCCCATGCCCATCACCGGCAAACCGACCTCTTCTGTTTCCCCGGTCCGGGGAAGTTCCGGGTCACCCTGTGGGACCAACGGCCCGAGAGCCCGGCTCTCGGCTTGCGCCAGGAATTTCTCCTGGGGGAGAATTGCCCCGGCCTCATCATCATTCCACCGGGGGTGGTGCACGGCTATCGGAATCTGAGCGATCGGCCGGGCCTGGTGTGCAACTTCGCCAACCGCCTCTACCGGGGACCGGGCCGCCAGGAACCGGCGGATGAGATCCGCTTTGAGGACACCCCCGACTCACCTTTCCGCCTGGAGTGAAGGTAAACCTGCGGAGCTGGCATGCCTTTACGAAAATTCCGGAAACCGTGCTCAGCAAGCCCAAGGCCCGCTTTATGAAATTATTGATCGCCGGCGCGGCCGGCCAGTTGGGACAGGCATTGCTCCGGGAGGCGGCCGCCAGGAACTGGGAGGCGGTGGGCGTCGATTTGGAGCATATGGACATCACCGATCCCCGGGCGATCCGGGAGCAGTTGGCCCGGCACCGGCCGGAAGTGGTGGTGAACGCCGCCGCCGCCACCCGGGTGGACGCCCTGGAGCAGGATGCCGACCTGGCCTTTAAGGTCAACGGCCTGGGGCCGCGCAACCTGGCGGTGGCCTGCCGGCAACTGGGGTGCAAATTGATCCACCTCTCCACCGACTATGTCTTTGATGGGACCAAGGACCGCCCCTACCTGGAATGGGACGCCCCCGGCCCCGTGTCGGTCTATGGCCGGAGTAAGCTCCTGGGGGAGGAGTTGGTGCGGCAGCAGTGGACCGACCATTTCATCGTTCGCACCGCCTGGCTTTATGGCCTGCCGGGCCCCAACTTCGTCACCGCCATCCTGGCGAAAGGCAGGAGTTTGCCGCCGGGACAGGAGTTAAAAGTGGTCAATGACCAGCGGGGCAGCCCCACCAGTACCCTGGCCCTGGCGCCGCAACTCCTGGCCCTGGCCCAAACCGAGGCCTTCGGCACCTATCACGCCGCCTGCCAGGGAGAGACCACCTGGTACGAGTTTGCCCGCCTGATTCTCGAGACCGCCGGTCTGCGGGCGGCGGTGGCTCCCTGCAGCACTGCCGAATATCCCGTCCCGGCCCGGCGCCCGGCCAATTCGGTGCTGGCCAACCGCCTCCTTGAGCTCCAGGGCCTGGACCAGATGCCTCATTGGCAGACGGCCTTCCGGGAGTTCTGGGAGACCTTCGGGGGAGAGCTATGAGCGTGGTTCTGATAACCGGCGGGGCAGGATTCATCGGCGCCAATTTCATCCATTTTCTCCGCAAGCACCGTCCGGACTGGCGCCTCATCAACCTGGATCTCCTCACTTATGCCGGCAATCTGGAGAACCTGGCTGCCTTGGCGGGAGACCCGCACCTCACCTTTGTTAAAGGGGACGTGGCTGACCGGGGCCTGGTGGCCGACCTCTTCGCCCGGCACCCCATCACCCGGGTGGTGCATTTCGCCGCAGAAACCCACGTGGACCGCTCCATTCTGGACCCCGAGGTCTTCGTGCGCGCCAATGTCCTGGGGACCTGCACCCTGTTGGACGCGGCCCGGGACCATTGGCAAGGGGCGGCGGCCGAATCCGGGGTCCGGTTTTTGCAAATCAGCACCGATGAGGTTTACGGCTCTCTGGGCCCACATGAGCCCCCGGCAACCGAAGCCTCCGCCTATGCCCCCCGCAGTCCTTATGCGGCCTCCAAGGCCGGGGCCGATTTCCTGGCCCGCGCTTACTTCCACACCTACGGGCTGCCGGTGCTCATCACCAATTGCACCAATAATTACGGCCCCTACCAGTTCCCGGAGAAGCTCATTCCTTTTTGCCTGAGCCAGGCCCTGGAGGGGAAGCCTATCCCCATCTACGGCCGGGGAGACAACATCCGGGACTGGCTCCATGTTACGGACCATTGCCGGGCCCTGCTGCTGGTGCTGGAGCAGGGCGCCCCCGGGGAGACTTACAATATCGCCGGGGGCCAGGAGAAGCCCAACTTGGAACTGGTGCGTCTGCTGCTGCGGGTGCTCTCCGAGTTGCGCCCCGAACTTGTGGACCTGGAACGCCTGATTACCTTTGTCACGGATCGCCCCGGCCATGATCGGCGCTATGCCCTGGACACCGGGAAGATCGAGGCCCAATTGGGCTGGCGCCCGCAGGTCACCCTGGAGCAGGGTCTCCGGGATACGGTGAGTTGGTACCTGGCCCAGGCCGGCTGGCTGGAGCGGGTGCGCTCCGGGGCCTATCGGGACTTCCTGCGCCAACAGTACGGCGCCGCGGTGGCGGAGGGCGGCGGACCAGGCAAGGTAAAAGGCAAAAGTTAAAAGGGAAAATATTTGCTTTTTTACTTTCTACTTTTGCTTTTTAGAGGCAGCTCACCATGACTTACGACCGCGACACCCTGGTGCGCTGGGACCGGGAGCACCTCTGGCATCCCTTCACCCAGATGCAGGGCTTCCGGGAGGAAGAACTCCTGATCATCACCCGGGGCGAAGGGAGCTATCTCTTCGATCAGGACGGCAACCGCTACCTGGACGGGGTCTCCTCCCTCTGGGCCAACCTTCACGGCCACCGCCGCCCGGAGTTGGACCAGGCCTTGCAGAGCCAACTGGAGCAGGTGGCCCACAGCACCCTCCTGGGATTGGCCCATCCCCCGGCCATCCTCCTGGCCCGCCGCCTGGCCCACTTGGCTCCCGCCGGCCTCACCCGGGTCTTTTTCTCCGACGACGGCTCCACCGCGGTGGAGGTGGCCCTGAAGCTGGCTTTCCAATACTGGCAAAACCAAGGGAACCGGAAGAAGCGGCGGTTCCTGAAGTTGAGCAACGGCTACCACGGCGACACCCTGGGAGCGGTGGCGGTGGGCGGCATCCCACTGTTCCACGAAATCTACCACCCCCTGCTGTTCGACACCCTGGAGGCCCCCGCCCCATACTGCTACCGCTGCCGCCACCGGGAGGACTGCCGGGAGCAGTGCCTGGAGGACCTGGAAGCCCAGGTGGCCGGCCATCACCGGGAACTGGCCGCGGTCATCCTGGAGCCGGTAATGCAGGGGGCGGCGGGCATGATCCCGCAACCCCCGGGTTACCTGGCCAGGGTGCGGGAGGTGACCCGGCGCCACCGCGTGCTCCTGATCGCCGACGAAGTGGCGGTGGGCTTCGGCCGCACCGGCCGGATGTTCGCCTGCCAGCACGAAGAGGTGAGTCCGGACCTCATGTGCCTGGCCAAGGGCATTACCGGGGGCTACCTGCCCCTGGCCGCCACCCTGGCCAGCGATGAGATTTACCAGGCCTTTCTGGGGGAATATCAGGAATTCAAAACCTTTTTCCACGGCCACACCTATACCGGCAACCCCCTGGCCGCGGCGGTGGGGCTGGCCAGCCTCGATATCTTCGAAAAAGAGCGGCTGATTGAGGCCCTGGCCCCGAAGATTGAGCTGCTCACCCGGCTCCTGGCGGGGATGGCAGTCCACCCCCATGTGGGCGATATCCGCCAGCGGGGCCTGATGGTGGGGATCGAACTGGTGCGGGACCAGGGCTCCAGGGAACCCTGGCCGCCGGCCCAACGCGTCGGCCATCGGGTCATCCTGGCGGCGCGCCGCCTGGGAGCCATCCTGCGGCCCCTGGGGGACGTCATCGTCCTGCTGCCGCCCCTGAGCATCTCGTCCGCGGAGCTTGAGGACCTGGCCAGGATCACCTACAAGGCCATCGACCGGGGAACGACCTTGGATTGATAGGTCCGGTGGCTCGGCTTTAATTGCAGATAATGGCAAGTGATCGGTTGCCACGGACGTGCCCGGCTATTCTTATCCGCAAAGAATTTTTGTGTTATTTTCCAAGAGAATCTCGCTCCTCCCCATCCCGGGCCGGTCCCGCCACGGTCTCCCCATAGGCTAACCATCTGTAATTTCAGAGTTTATTTCCATGGCCCACCCTGGCATGATCCTTGGATTGATACCTGAAGAGAGCCAAGCCGCGGCCAGTATGGGTTTTCGGGATTTTCTTTAATAAATCCCGACCCTAAAAACCCCCCTTCCTGAGTAGGGAGGGGTTGGGGGAGGGTGGTCTCGTTTTAGGATAGCAAAGAATTGATCACCCCAGGCCGATCCTCCCTCCTCAGGAAAAAGGGGATAAAAGCGCCCTCTTTTTTGAGGCTTTTCCTGAAACACCGGGCGACAAGCCCCGGGGGTGGTCCGCCACCCGCCAACCAAAGGAGACACGGATGCGAGACTCGGTCAGAAGTTTATCGCCCCCGCACCTTGGCATGGAGTTGCTTGCTACCCCCGGCCACCCGGATAGCGTCCCCCCCTACCCGGATATCCTGCCGTCCGTCCTGGTCGTCGATGACGATAACCAGTACCGCAGGGTTCTCCTGAACTATCTGGAGCTCATCCACTTTGCCGGCAAGGGCGCCGCCGATGGGCCGGAGGCCCTGGGAATCCTGGCTCAAGAACGGATCGACCTGGTGGTCAGCGATATTAAAATGGAGGGCATGGATGGGGTGGCGCTGATGCATGAGGCGCACCAGACTTATCCCCAGGTACCCTTCATTATGATGACCGGTTATGCCCGGGAATATTCCTGCCAAGACACCATTAATGCCGGGGCCAGCGACTTCATTGCCAAGCCCTTCTCTCTGGGGGAATTGCGGGCTAAGATTTGGCGGGTCCGGAAAGAAAAGGACATTCTGCGGCAACTGCAGCATAGCCTGGCCAGTCTCAAAAACCTCATCGAGAATACGATGGAGGCCCTGGCCTCCACCCTGGAACATAGAGACCCATATAGCGCCGCGCGCCAGAATCGCGTCGGCGACCTGGCCTGCGCCATCGCCATGGAAATGGGGCTCCCGCAAGAACGGATCGAGGTCCTGCGCCTGGCCGCCTTCGTCCACGATATCGCCAAGATGGGGGTTCCCGCCGCCAGTCTGACCAAACCGGGAGCACTGCTCGCCTTCGAAATGAGCCTGATTAAGGTTCATTGTCAGGCATTTTTTGAGATCTTGAATACCGTCGAATTTCCCAGGCCCCTCTCCCAAATGGTCTTCCGGCATCATGGCAGGGTTAACGGTTTGGAGTATGCCCATGGGATTAATGAGCCCATGCTGATCCTGGAGGCCAGGATCCTGGCGGTGGCCGAGGTGGTGGAAGCCATGACTTCCAGGCCGCCTTACCAGCCCACCCTGGGATTGAGCGCCGCCCTGGAAGAAATCTCCAAGAATCGCGGCGTGCTCTATGATAGCGAGGTGGTGGATGCCTGCCTGAGGCTGTGCCACGAAAAGGGATTTACCTCCGGAAGCTCATGAGTTGAGAGCGCCAAGAAGTCTAGTGACGCCGCCGCCCGGAACTGGCGTCGTTCCGCCAGCGGTTCTCCATTGAAACGGACCGATTTTTTGCCCCTTTTTGGCAAGGGGGCCTTAATCACAGCCAATCCAGCTTTCCAGTCCTGAGATTAGATCCAGCCGATCAGGAACCCCGAACCCGCTTAGTTAAAAAAGGCCGGCGGGATCTAAACCCGCCAGCCCTTTTCAGGCGATCTCCCGCCTCTTAATGCTTATTTGGCGCCTGCCTCCGCACCGCCTGACAAGCCGCCCACCTTGCCCAGGTCAATGAGAGGAACGGCTCCTCCAGAGACTTGCGGCAAGATCCCGTTCCATTTTTCGATCCCTTTGTACTGCACCAGGATCGGGGTGATCGAGCGTGACAGGGCATCATTGGCCTTGGCCTGTCCCTGCGCCACCACCTGGATGGATTCAGCCTCCCCTTTGGCCGTGGCCACCTTTTGCTGAGCTTCAATGGTGCGTTGGGCCAAAACCTGCTTCTGCGTTTCGACTTGCTGCTGGGCTACCTGCTTGGTCTCGATGGCCCTTTCATATTCAGGAGAGAACCGGATATCGGCAAAGTAGATGTCATCGACGATGATGTGATACCTCGCCAGGTTTTCCCCCAATAAGGTCATCGCCTTCTTGCGGATCTCGGCTCTTTTGGGCAGGATTTCCTCGATGGGGTAAGTCGGCACCACTTCCTTGACGAAGTCGTTGAAGGCCGGGTCGATCACCTTGTCGGCAAAATCGAGCCCCACTTTCTGGTAAAGATCATTGACGTAAGCCGGATCGATATGGAAGTTCATCATCCCGGTCATCTTCACATTCTGGTATTCCCTGGAAGAGGCATCGATCTCTCTGAAAGGATGGGGTTGCACCTTGACATCCACCTTGACGACCGTTTCGGCTATGGGGACTATGAAGTTGAGCCCCTCCCCCATGATTCTCCTCTCTACACTCCCCCACCACAGGACCACCCCCCGGTGGCCGGCCGGAATGATGACAAAGGTGCTCCAACCAACGATCAGGATGACGATGAGCAAGACGATAATGGCAATATTGCGGGGACTGGGCGTTTTGAATTCATTCAGGTTGATGACTTTGTCCGCCACATTTTCCTCCTCTTGGGTGTTTTAGCCGGGACGATGCGCCCTACCGAGCTCATCCGAATAACCCGGCTCATTAAGTATCATAACATGGATACCCTTAAAAAAACGTTTTTCCTGAGGATCAGGGCCTCCGCGGGGCGCCATATTAAGGCAAAGCTACAGGGTAACAAGGCAAAACTTTTGCCTTTTGCTTTAACACTCCGGCGCCGCAAACTTCCATGGATTTGCCTGAGCCTTGATGCTATAGTGAGGGTCTAAATTTTTTCCAAGGTCCTCCCCGGAAAGGAAATCGGCATGAATCCATGGAAAATCGGCTTCGTGGGCACCGACGGCCGCACCTTGCTGGCCGCCCTGGAGACCAGCCGGGCCACCAGCGAGCTCTATCCCGGCGACTACCGGGGGCTGGTAGTGCGGGGCACCCCGGCCATGCCGGCCTGGGCCCGGAGAGCCGGCTGGCCGGTGGATTTCCTGCCGGTGGCCGAGCATGCCGCCCCGGCCTATGCCGAGACGCTGATCCGGGCCTTCCGGGAAGGGGCCCTGGACGCCGCCCTGGTCATGCCCGAGTCCCTGGTCTTCGAAGGCCTGGTGGACCTGGTGGCCGCAGCCGGCCAGGGCGGCCGGATCATCGGCCTGAGCCGGCAGGCCGCCTTTGTGGAGGCGGACAAGATCGCCTGCAAACACCTGTGCCGGGAGGCTGGCATCCCGGTGGCTCCGGCCTGGGTGGAGGCCGACGCCCGGGATTACCGGTCCGTTTTGGGAACCTGTCTAGAATACCTGCACGACTACGGCGGGGCGGTCCTGAAGTATCCCTACGCCGCCGGCGGCAAAGGGGCCCGTATAATCGGCAATACCTGGGAAATCCGGGATGTTTATGAGCAGCTGCTCAACGATTACCGGGAAGCCTACCTGAAGGGGTTCGGCAAAAGAGCCCCCTGGCCGCTGCTCATCGAGTCCCGTCTGTCCGGGGTGGAGATCAGCTTCACCATCCTGGTGGATAAGGACGGTCATCACCGGTTCCTGCCCACGGCCATGGACTATCCCGAGCGTTTCGCCGGCCCGCCGGGGCTGGAGAACCCCATCACCGGCGGCATGGGTTCCATCTCCCCCCACCCCCTGGAGTCTCCGGAGCTGCTGCTCCTGGCGGAAGAGACCATCGCCCGCCCCCTGGTCGCCAAGATGCGCGAGCGGGGCCTCCTGCGCCAGTGCGTCCTCTATCCCGGATGTTTCGTCTCCTTCGGACGGGACTTTACCCCCACCGCCATTCGCGTCAGCGAAATCAATATCCGCCCCGGGGAGCCGGAGTTCCAGCCCGTCGTCAAACGGCTGCGCAATCTGGGGCCCTTGCTGCGGGCCATGGTGGAGGGCAGTCTCGACCAGATGGCCCCGGAGGTCAGAAGCGACCAGATATCCCTCTGCCTGGCCCTGGTCACCGGCCCCGGCGGCCCCAAACAGCAGAAGGGCTACCCCTGGTCCCTGACCAAAGGGGAGACCCTGGAGGTGGATTTCGACTATTTCGACAAAAAGAAGATCACCGTGATCCCTTCCGCCATGGATTGGGACGAGGGGGTGTTCAAAACCGACGGCTCCCGGGTGGCTTACCTGGTGGCCAACGCCACCGTCAAGGCAGGGCAGCAGCGGGGCCAGGTGGTGGAAACCTTGCGGCAGAAATTGCTCAATGCCTTCGATCTTGGCAAGATCAGGGCCATCCCCCGGGAAAACCTGGCGGGCAATCGCCTGACCCTGCGCCGGGACATCGGCCTCCATTACCAGAAGGCGGAATTGTTGCGGACTTAAAAGATAGAGGAAAAAGGAAAAATGGTTAAAGGCGGGATGCGCTTCCCTTACCCGGCCTACGGGCTTTCTTTAAAAGGAGGTTCTCATGGCGACCGGGCGAAATGAACCTTGTTGGTGTGGGAGCCGTCTCAAATACAAAAACTGCCATTATCAAATTGATACAGCCCCTACAAATTCCCGGTTACAGGCAGCGAGAAGAGTTTATGATATTAATTGGAAGAGTAATGCGGCTTATTACACATCGCAAGGTTGCTATGAGTGGATGGCATCACAACTTAAACCTTATTCTCCAAAAAGAATTTTAGATATAGGGTGTGGGGATGGGAGCGGAATTATTGCCTTGCTAAAGATAATAGGTTCCGAAGATCTCACTGTTTTCTCTTTAGAAGAGAACTCTGAATGCGCTCGAACAACACAAAAACATTTAGATTATATGGGGTATTCTTCAATGACCATAAGCAGAATGGTGGCTCATCAAACCGAAGACCGAAAGCACGAATTATATATTGAGCAAGGCAAGTTGCTTGAAAATACTGGAGTTACTATTATAGAATCCGATATTCTCCTTAATGACGAGGAACTATTGACATTTTTATTAAGAATTACGAAATTTGATGCAATTACTGTATGGCTTATTGGTAGTCATCAACTAAGATGTGAATGTAGCAATATCGCCGCATTGAGAATTCAATCAAGTGGAGAATATCGGCTAAGGGTACAAAATAAAGTTTATGAACTAGCGGATAAAATACTTAAACCGGGGGGAGTCCTTCAAATTGTTGATAGGGGGGAGGTACCTAATACGGAAGAGCTAAAAGAAGATACCTTGAATGCTCATCGGGATCAGGCCTCTGTGACAAGTCTAAAAGTTCAATCACTTGATTATATAATATACAAAGAACCTGATGTGGCAAGGAAGATAAAGCTAACTACTACACTAGGATTATCTGGTCGCATTCCAGATTTGGCACAGTATGCAATGATATCAATAATTTCTATAAAACCTTGACAAGATAAAGCGGCCCTGAGGCCGCTGGTAAAGGCGAAAATTTGGGAAATCCTTTTTATACGCTGAAATTCCTTTATCTTGCCCCTAACCCCTGACCCCTGCTCCCTGCTCCTTCACTGCACCTGATTATCCTTGGGGTCCCCGTGGAATTTCAGCGCCGCGGGGCGCTGGCTCTTGTCGATGTAACGGTTCCAGTAATCCCGCAGGTCCTGGATGGCCTGTTTCACCTCGATGACCGCGCCCTGGGCCCGGAGTTGCCCCAGGCAGTAGTAGAGTTCGTTGAGCAGGCGGATCTGGGTAATGCCCGCCACCTGGTCAAAATCCTCCGGCGCCAGGGATTCCAGGTTGATCTTTTCCAGCTCCGCCAATTCGTGGAGGATCTCCTCCACGATGCCGGCGAGCAGGTCCTGGTAGTAATCGGGGTGGGCCAGGTCCAGGCGGCGGCCCCGGCTCAGGGTGACCGCGGGGCTCATGTCAGCCGGCCGGCGCCTGGTCTTTCAGGTAGTGATAGATGGCGCCGTCGTATTCATGGGTGAGCTTAAAGACTTTGCGGGCCAGGGCGAAGCGGGTGGCCAGATTAGTGGCTCCCTGGTTGAGCTTCATTTCGTGGATCACCAGGGCATAGTCCGCCGGGTCCACCACCACCGTGACCGCCTGGTAATTCTTGGCCGCGGCCCTGAGCAGGGTGGGGCCGCCGATGTCGATGTTTTCGATGGCATCCTCCAGGGTGCAGCCGGGTGTGTTGACGGCCTGTTCGAATTGGTAGAGATTCACCACTACCAGGTCGATGAAGCCGAGGTTCTGCCTCTGCATCTGCTCCAGGTGGCTGGCCAGGTCCCGGCGGGCCAGGATGCCGGCGTGCACCTTGGGGTGCAGGGTCTTGACCCGGCCATCCAGCATCTCCGGGAAACCGGTGAAGTCCGAGACCTCAGTCACCGGGACCCCTCCTTGCCGCAATATCTTGGCGGTGCCGCCGGTGGAGAGAATCTGCACCTGGTGACCAGCCAGAAATTGGCCGAACTCGACGATGCCGCTTTTATCGGTGACGCTGATCAGGGCCCGGGCAATGGGTTTCATACCTGCCTCTCTCCAGTTATCCGGAATTTTTGCCTTTCTGGCCTGGAACCAGCCCCTAACTGAGAAAGAGTCTCAGGGCTTCCTGCTTCAGGCGCCGGAAATCTTCCTCGGCCTGGTGCAGTTGTTTCTGGCGGAGGGCGTGCCTGATCTTGCGCACCGTTTCATCCAGGCTCAGGGGCTTGAAGATGATGTCCACCTGCTCATAATAGACCAGTTGCTGGGTCTGGGCCCGCTGCTGCATTATGATGAGGAAGCGGATGCCGGGATGGCGGGCGCGGGCCTGGTCCAGGAACCTCTGGTAGTGCAGATGCTTGGGATCGGTGATGATGAGATCGTAGGGGCACTGCTCCAGGGCCTCCAGGGCCTCGGACTCGGAGCTTACCAGCTTGAAGTCCTCATAGCCGCAGAGTTTGATGACCGAAGAGAGGAATTCCCGAACCCATTGCTCCTGATCCAACACCAGGATGCGCCCCTGGCAAACGCTATCCGCGGGCATTACGGGGTCTCCTTAAGGCTGTTGCTGCTAATTTATCAAAAATGCACCGGCTGGCAAGAGGGTTGGCGGGGTTTTTGAGGAAAGCGGCGGCCGGCGCCCGGCGGGGGCGGGGGCTCCCCTAAAAACAGATCTCTTCTTCCGGGTTGATGAGGTTCATAATCAGCCCGGTCATCACCTTGGGATAGAAATAGGTCGATTTCCGGGGCATGGTGAGGCCGGCGGAGGCTACCTCCTGCACCTGCTCGATGCGCGTGGGATTGAGGATAAAGGCCATGCGGGCCTCCCTCCGGGCCACCGCCTCCACCACCTCATCGATCCGGCTGGAGTATCTAAAGGTATCATGGTCATCCATGGCTTCGGCGCCCAGGGCCAACACCTTCTCAAAGATGAGGTAATTGAGCACCGCCACGTCTAGTTGGGCCAAGGCGGGATGCATCTGACGGGCCAGTTGTTTTTGCCGCACCCCGGGGCGCAGCTTCAGAAGCCAGGCCTTGCGGCCGAAGCCCAGCATGATGATGGCGGTCTCCCCGGCCGGGACCTCCGCCAGGGTCTGTTGCAGAAAGTCATCGTAGGCCCGGCCAAACTCGTCGGCGGCGGGTAGCGAGAAGATTTCGAAATATTCCTTCAGGCGCCCCAGGATCTTGGCCTCGTCCAGGTGCCTCACCCGGGCCCCCCCCAGGAGGCGGTGGGCCATGAGGATGACCAGGTTCGGGTCGTAGATGTTGGAGAGGTACATGAGGGTATAGTTGAAGCCCGCCTGGGGCGGCGCCTGGGGATACTGCTGTTTCAGGAATTTTTGGTAATTGAGGGAGGTTTCGTAGCGGTGATGGCCGTCGGCGATGAACAGGGTCAGGCCGGCCAGGGCCTGGTGGGCCGCCTGCAGGGCGGCGGGCTCCGTTACCCGGTAGAGGCGCTGGTAATATCCCAGGGTATCTTCAAAGGCCTCCAGCGGGACAGGGGGCTGGGCCTGGCGGAGTTGGCCCAGGACCAGATTTTCCGGATCGGAATAGAGGGAAAAGATGGGTGAAAAATGGGCCCTGGCCTGTTTAAACAATTCCAGGCGGTCGGCTTTGACGGCGGAGAAGGTCTGCTCGTGGGGCTTAATGGCCCCGCCGCTTAAGGGCTCCAGGCGTACCAGGGCCGCCAGGCCGGTCCGGGTCCGCTTCCGCCCCTGGGCCTCGAAATCGGTCTCCCAATAGTAGAAGGCCGGCTGGGGGTCCCGCAGCAGCACCTGGTTGCGCCGCCACTCTTGAAACAGGGCCGCCGACCGGGTGTAGCGGTTGTGCAACCGGTCGTCCCCGGCCAGGGGCTGGGGCAGGATCAGGTGCACCATGTTATAGGGGCTGCGGGCCGCAAAGGCCTGCCGCGCGCCGGGATTGATCACATCGTAGGGCGGCGTCACCACGTCGGTCAGGTTCGACACCTTGGCGGGGTTATAATGCAACCCCCGGAACGGGGCGACCAGGGCCACCGGCATCCTCCTCTTTTGTTTGCTAAGCCGCGGTTTCCATCCGGAAATACCACCTCTCCCCCAGGGACCGGCTGCGCCTCCGGCCAGGAAAGGGCGGCAAATAATGGTTTAAATTTATCACCCTGGCATCTGGCGTCAATAGGCTCATGGCACAAATCGCCATTTCCCCGGAGCGCCCTCCGGACCAGGTCGTAAAAAAATCTTGACCCTGGCTACCCTTAAGGTTATAAACACTGAATTAATCTTGATCAAGGGATGGGCGTATGCGCATGACCCCTTCACAAGTGAGAAGGGGTTATCAGGTTACGGGGCCAAACAAACTGGGGCGTTAAGCCCCCTTCCTCGTGCTCTCCGGACCGTTGCCGGGGCCCAAACCTTGCTTTCCCCGGGAGTTCCGCTCCCGGGGGCGCGCCGCCCCAGGCGGCGCAGGTGGTATGCCACCGGGCATTCCCCGGTGTCATCTTAACTTGGTACGAGGAGGGCGGACTATTGACTAATCCGGTGCCTGGCTTCGGACTGCATCTTACCCTGGACGGCTATGGGTGCAGTTATGAGCGGCTGACGAACCTGGACGCCATCTATCAATTCCTGGATCATTGTCCCGACGTGATCCACATGACCAAGATCATGCCCCCGTACGTCTTCAAGTACCACGGCAAGGTCCCGGAGGATTGGGGCCTGTCGGGCTTTGTGCTCATCGCGGAAAGTCACATCAGCATCCATACCTTCCCTGACCGGGGCTACCTCAGCCTGGATATCTTTTCCTGCAAGGATTTCGACTACGAGCAGGCCATAGCCTACGCCACCGAGCTATTCGGCATCACCCGCCACGAGAAGAATCTCCTGGACCGGGGCCTGGAGTTCCCCCGACAAGTGAGGTCGGTGGAACGCATCTTGCGCCAGGAGAGGGAGCAGATGCGAGGTTAGCATGGACGAGGCCGACGCTCCTTCCTCCGGCTTCCTGGCGCGCCTCCGGCAGCGGTTCAGCCGCAAGACCGCCATGCAGCAGCCGGAGGACGTGGAACGCGAAATCCAATCTATCATCGTGGAAGGCGAAGAGCGGGGCCTCATCACCCGCCAGGAAGGCGAACTCATTGAGTCCATCTTTGAGTTCAAAGATACCCTGGTCCGGGAGATCATGGTGCCCCGCCTGCAAATGGTGGGGGTGGAGCGCAACACCCCTCTGAATCAGATCATCCACCTCCTCCTGTCCAGCGGCCATTCCCGCCTGCCCCTGTTTGAGGGGGACATCGACCACATCAAAGGCATTCTCCTGGGCAAGGACCTCCTGGTCTTCTGGCAGACCCCGGAGGAGACCTGTGACCTGGCCAAGGTCCTGCGCCCGCCTTATTTCGTCCCGGAAAGCAAGAAGATCAGCGACCTGCTCCGGGACCTGGTGGAGCGCAAGACCGCCATCGCCATCGTCATCGACGAATACGGCGGCACCGCCGGCCTCATCACCTTGGAAGACATCCTGGAGGAGATCGTCGGGGAGATCTACGACGAATACGACCGCATGGAGCCCCGCCTGGTGCCCCAGGAGGATGGCGCCGTCCTGGTGGATGCCCGCCTGGATGTGGAGGTGCTCCTGGAGCACTTCCGCCTGCCCCGCCCGGAAGGCAAGTTCGAATCGGTGGGAGGGCTCCTGATCCATGAGCTGGGCCGGGTCCCCCAGGTCAACGACCAGGTGCAGATCGACAACTTGGAACTGACGGTGGTCTCCGCCGATGAACGCCGGGCCAAGCAGGTACGGGCCCGCACGTCCCTGGCTGCAGAGGCGGGGGCAAAATGATGCAGGGGAAGGGTATGAGGCGCAGCAGCCCAAGGAAAAATGGCTAAACCTCTCCACAGAAAGCGGCTATAATCCACCCAAGATGAACCGGACCTCTTTCGAACATATCCTGGCCGCCATCTTCTCGGGCCTACTGCTGGCCGCGGCCTTTCCCCAATGGAATCAAAGCTACCTGCTGTTCGTCGCCCTCGTTCCCCTATGCTGGGCCCTCCGGGGAAAATCGCTCCCGGCCGCCTTCGGCCTGGGGCTGATCTCGGGCCTGGCCCACTATCTGGCCCTGCTTTACTGGATCGTTTACGTCACCCATGTCTTCGGCCATCTTTCCCTGCCTGTGTCGCTGGGGATATTGCTCTTGCTGGCCGGCTACCTCAGTCTCTACCGGGCCCTGTGGGCCCTGGGGCTCAACTGGGGCGCCGCCCAGGGGATGAGCCTGCTATGGTGGGGGCCGGTCCTCTGGGTCACTCTGGAGCTGGGCCAGACCTATATCATCACCGGTTTCCCCTGGGAGCTCTTGGGGAACGGCCTTTTCCCGCATCCCCTGCTGCTGCAGGTGGCCGACCTCACCGGGGTTTACGGCCTCTCCTTTCTGGTGGTCCTGATTAACGTCAGCCTGGCGCGTTGCCTGTGGCCACCCCGGGCCCTGCATCCCTGGCGCTTTCGCCATCTGCCGGTGCTCGTCCTGGTGCTGGCCTGCTGGCTGGGCTATGGCCATCACCGCCTGGGAGTGCTCCAAAAACTGGAGGCCCAGAGCCCGAAAATCAAAGTGGCCGTGGTCCAGGGTGACATCGAGCAAGGCGAGAAGTGGAAGAAAGAGATGGTGGCTACCACCCTGGGACGCTACGCCGAGCTTACCCGCCAGGTTAAAGGCGCCCAGCTCATCGTCTGGCCCGAGGCCGCCATGCCCTTCTTCTTTCTACGCGAGCCGGAACTCACCACCCAGGTCCGGGACATCGCCAAGGAGAGCGGCGGCTCCCTCCTCTTCGGGGCGCCCGCCTTTGAGCTTACTGCCGCGGGGGAGCGCTATTTCAACCGGGCCTACCTCCTCTCTCCCCAGGGTGAGGTGCTGGGCTATTACAATAAGGCCCATCTGGTGCCCTACGGCGAATACGTGCCCCTTGGGCGCTATATGCCCTTTATCGGCAAGATGGTGCCCATGGTGGGTGACTTTGCTGAGGGGCCGGTGGGCGCCACCGTGCCCCTGCCGGATGGCGTGGTCTTGGGACCCCTGGTCTGCTACGAGTCCATTTTCCCCAATTTAGCCCGGGCCCAGGTGGCCAACGGCGCCCGGCTGCTGGTAAACATCACTAACGACGCCTGGTTCGGCAAGACCGCGGCGGCCTACCAACATCTGTCCATGGCGGTGCTCCGGTGCGTGGAGAACCACGTCTGCCTGGCCCGGGCCGCCAACACCGGGATCTCCGCCTTCATCGACGCCCAGGGCCGCATCCTCTGGCAGTCGGAACTGTACGTCCCCGCGGCCCATGCCCTGGAGCTGCCTCTGATGCCCGGCGGCAGCCTTTATACCCGTTACGGTGACCTCTTTGCCTGGGGCTGCGTTATTTTCACCGGTTTGCCCCTGATTTTCGCCCGGCGCCGCAGCTGGGAGTGATGGGCGGGGCTGCCAGCCTCGATATCCCGGCGAACCGGGATTGGCTTACTTGGAAAGAATATCCCCTTAACCAATGCCCACGGAAAATAAAAAACCGGAAACGGCAACCCCCTTCAGATGTGGCTTTATCGCCCTGATCGGCTATCCCAACGTGGGCAAATCCACCCTGTTGAACCGCCTGGTGGGGGGGAAAATCGCCATCACCTCGCCCAAGCCCCAGACCACCCGCTTTCGCCTGTTGGGCATCGTCAATACGCCCGCGGCCCAGATGCTCTTCCTGGACACCCCGGGAATCCTGGAGCCCAAGGGGCGCCTCAACGCCATCCTGGCGCAGGCGGCCCTCACTGCCCTGGCTGAGGCCGACGTGGTGGTCTGGCTGGCGGAGCCCCGGGCCCCTTATTTGCAGGACCCGGTGCTGCTCCCCCATTTGCGGCGGCTTAAGCGGCCCCTGCTGGTGGCCATCAATAAGATCGACACGGTGGCCAAAACCAGACTGCTGCCCCTCATCCAGATTTTTCACCAGGCCTTTCCCGCCGCCACCATCATTCCCATCAGCGCCCTGTTGGGAGACGGCCTGGCGGAGCTGCAGGCCGAAATCGCCAGGCTGCTGCCGGCCGGACCGCCCCTTTACCCTCCGGACCAGGATACCGAGGCCAGCGAACGTTTATTGGTTGCGGAGTTTATCCGGGAGCGGGTCCTGCACCACGCCTGGGAAGAGTTGCCCCACGCGGTGGCGGTGGCGGTGGAGGAGTTCGACGAGAGCCGGCGCCCGGAGCTGGTGCGGATTCGGGCGGTAATCTACGTGGAGCGGGATTCCCAGAAGGCCATCATCATCGGCAAACAGGGACGCCTGCTCAAAGCCATCGGCATCGAGGCCCGGCAGGAGATCGAGTCCCTGCTGGGGGCCCGCGTCTTCCTTGACCTCTGGGTCAAGGTCTGGAAGAACTGGCGCAAGGACCCCCTGGCTCTGCGCGCCCTGGGCTACCAGAGATAGGGGTCTGGGGACCAAAGGCTCATTGACAATTTCCCCAATAATGCCCACCCTAGCCCAAGAGGGCAAATATCCTTCCGAGGCGATCAGAGGCTGGAAGCCTGTGCCACTGTCGTCCATAGGTTAACTTATTGATAAATAAGCTGCTTTTATCCGATAACTGAAAGCCCCCAAGCGAAAAGGTTGTTACCCATGAGGCGCCTTCTGACTATGCTCCTGGCGGTTTCCGCCTGTTTCGGCCTTTTGCTGATCTCGCCGCCCCAGGCCTTGGCCTGGAGCCTGCAATGGCCCACCGAAGGCTCCTACGTCCACCAAACCGCCCACCTGCTGTTCGCCGCGGCGCTGCTCTTCTTCATCCGGGAGATCTATTATACCCGCCTGCAGCGCTTTGGCGGCTTCCGCTTGTTCATCTGGTCCTGGGGGATTCTGGCCCTGTGGAATCTGAACGCCTTCGTCGGCAATTGGAGCGCATGGACCCTGAACAACCAGGTAACTCTCGGGCGCGGTTTCTCCCGGCAGCTCCTGATGTCCGACGCTCGCACCTGGCTGTTCTACCTCACCCAAATCGCTAATTTCCTCTTGCTGCCGCCAGCCTTTTACCTCTTCTACCGCGGCCTCAAGGTCCTGGCCCGGGAGCCGCGGCCCGAAGGACCCGGGACCAAGGCGCCATGACCAACCTCTACCTCTATCTGGCGCCGCTCTGGCTCCTGAAATACACCGCCTCGCTCCTGGTCATCATGCTCACCTTGATGGCCCTGAGGGAGTCCCAGGCCCTGGTGGCCCGGGATCCGGAAAATGCCTTGTGGCTGTTTCTCAACTGGCTGGCCCTGGTCTTGGTCATCTTCGGCTTCAACCATATCATTGCCAATGGCCTCCAAGATCTCATCACCTACGGGGATTATCCCCGCCTGGACACCGCCCGCCGCATCTTTAGCGGCTTCGAGGCCATCATCTTCGTGACCATGGCCACCATCATCTTTTTCTTCCACCGCCTGCAGCGGCTGTACCGCCGCATGGAGGCGGACCATCACCATCTGGAAGAGACCAGCCACGAGATCCTGGCCCTGAACCGGGAGATGGAGGCCCTGGTGATGGAACGCACCATGTCGGAGATGGCCTTGGGGATGGCCCACGGCATCCGCAACCCCTTGCATGTCATCGGCGGCTTCAGCCAGCGCCTGCTGAAAAAGACCGACGCCGACGACCCCAGCCGGATCTGGGCCAACGCCATCACCGAAGAGGCCAAGCGCATCGAGCAGATGGTGGAGCGCTTCGAGACCCTGGCCCGGCGCAAGACCTCCTTTTTCGACCAGGAGGACCTGAACCTCATTCTCCAGACCACCCTGGACCTGCTGCGGCCGGAGCTCCGGGCCAAGAACCTCAATCTGGTGCGGGAATTCTGCCGCGAACCCCTGGTAGGCCGCCTGAACAAACACCTGTTGAAGGTGGCCCTGGCCCACCTGCTGCGCAATGCCATGGAAGCCACCCGCCCCGGCGGCACCATCATGGTGCGCACTTCCACGGATAAGAATTTTGCGGTTCTGGTGATCCAGGACACCGGGCGCGGCATGGCCGGCGAGGCGGTGGACAAGGTCTTTGTCCCGTTCTACACCACCAAGCTCGGGGGCACCGGTTTGGGCATGGTCTTCGTGCGCCAGATTGTGGAGGAACACCGGGGCACAATTACCCTGGACAGCAAGGTGGGCCGGGGCACCACGGTGACCATCCGCCTGCCCCGCCGCTTCGAGGATCGGCCGGAGGTCTCAGGGGAGGCCGGCTAAAACTTCACCTTGGGAGCCGCCTTCTCGGCCTCCGGGACCTGGTAATATTCGGCCTGTTTGACCCCGGCCAGACTGGCAAAGAATCGGCCCCAAACCGTGCGGATATAGGTATTCAGGGTGCGCACCGCGTCGTTATACCTCTTTCTCTCCACTGCCAGGCGGTTCTCGGTGCCTTCCAGGCTATCCATCATCTTCAGGAAGGTTTCGTTGGCCTTGAGCTGCGGATAGTTCTCCTGCAGCACCAGGAGCCGGGAAAGGGCCCGCTCGAAATCGCCCGAGGCCTCGATCTTGCCTTTGACGTCCGGGGCCTGAAAATATTTGGTCCGGGCGTCGGCCAGGTGCTCGAAGATCTCCTTCTCATGGGAGGCGTAACCCTTGACCGTCTCCACCAGGTTGGGGATGAGGTCGAAGCGCCGTTTCAACTGGTTATCCACCTGGGCCCAGGCGGTCTTGACGTTCTCGTCCATGGTCACCACCCGGTTGTAGCCATTGATGACCCAGCCGCCGATGATCACCACCACCAGGGCGATCACCCCCAGGACCACAAGCAGATTTTTATTCATCCCATCTCCTCCCCATCACGGTTGCAATGGCCTCAGGGCCGCATCTCTGGCGAAACCGCAGCTATCAGGAAATTTGCTCCGGAACGCTCCCCGGCATCCAGTGTTACGTTTGGCAATGGTGGTCTCATATCTAACAGAATTGGCAGTATCCGGCCGGTTACCAACTTCCCGAAGAGCCGCCGCCGCCGAAATCCCCGCCGCCGCCGCTGAAGCCGCCTCCCCCGCCGCCGCCCCAGCCCCCGCCACCTCCGCCGCCGCTGAAGAGCTGCAGAAGCAACAGGGTTAACCAAAATCCGCCACTGCCGCCGCCGCGGTTGCCCTTGCCGCCTCGCGGTCCACTAAACACGATAAAGGCAAGCAGAGCCATAACAAAAAATATAATTAACACGAAGGTTAAGTTAGGAGATCCTCGCATACCCTTCCCGGGTCTGCTCTGATAACCGCCCGCGGCTCCCCCGGTTTTAGTCACTTCTTTACCGCCCGGGATGCTATTGGCTATCTCGGTCACCGCCGCCATAATGCCGCCGGCATAATTCCCCTGGCGAAAGGCCGGCACCAGGTATTGCCTGCCGATGCTGCCCACCAAGCTGTCGGGCAGGTCACCCTCCAGACCATAACCCACTTCGATGCGGTATTTGTGATCCTTGACGGCCACGGTGAGAAGAACCCCGTTATCCTTGCCTTTCTGGCCGAGGCCCCATTGCACCGCGGTATGGTGGGAGAACTCTTCGATGGGCTCCCCTTCCAGGGAATTGACTGTGAGGACCACCACCTGGGCCGTGGTCCTGGCCTCCAGATTGCGCAGCAGGGTATTGAGCCGGGCCTGGCTGTTGGCGTCAATGACCCCGGCCAGGTCCACCACATATTGGCCCGGCTGCGCCGGCAGGGGCGGGGTCACCGCCCAGGCCAGAGCGGGGAGGACCCCCAATACCGAAAATAACAGAACGATAAGGAGCTTCCTGGAGCTAGTCGATTTTAATGCCATCCACCACCTCGGCCAATCTTTCCGTAGCGCGATAATAGTTCTCGAACAATCCGGAGATTTCTTCTTTGGACGGTTTGCTTAGATTCTTCTTGATGGCGTAGATTTCTGCAAAGACTTCGATTTCCGCACCGGTTAAGGTAACCAACTGTTCCAGGGCCTTTTTCAGGCCGTTGGCCGGCGCCTGGCCTAGCAAGTGCACAATCCCCCGGAACAGCGGCAGATAGCCGCGAAAATGGCGGACAATGTCGGCGGCCAGGACCTTGTGATCCCCCATGGCGGACACATATATCCGGCGGAGCCAGATTAACTTGCCCAAAAGCTCCCGCTCACACTGGCAGCGAAGCTCTTTCCGGTCGATCTGCAGTCCAGCCAGCAGGTCCTCTCCGTAAAGGGTGTGGTGCACCAACTTGAGGCTGAGAAATTCCAGAGGAAAGAGATCCACGGAACTTTGAATGTAGCCGGAGTCCATGACCGATGGCGCCGCCAGTCCGGTTTTCCCGTATTTGCCGCCCAGCGGCGCCAGGACGTCCAGGAAGTCTAGGGCCATCTCCCGGAGCACGATAATGCTGTTGAGGTCCGAGACCCCCTCGAGATAATCCTCGGTCAGGACACTGCCCACCAGGTAAAGGGAGTGGACCCGGGGCGCGGCGCTTTGCAGGATCTCATGGAAAAAGGGAGAGATTTTTTGCTGTAGAGATGGACTTAAAGTACCGATCTTTAAACAGGTCATCGGCCATTAACCTCCCGCCCCCAAGTCTAACAGCAAATGGCTGAAATAGCCATCTCGGCTGCGGCCCGGAACTGGATGGTCCCAGGACCCCGGCCAGGGGCCCGGAGTGATTTGACCAGGACCATTCCCGGATTGACAAAGCCGGAAGGATGATTACCCATAACATTACCAGAATAAGCGAAGGAATCGGGGAGATGAGCCATGGACCTGAAGCAATACCAGGATAAGATGGAGGCCCAACTGCAGGAATGGCGGGCGAAATTGGAGGAGTTGAAGGGCAAGGCCGCCAAGGCCAGCGTCCAGGCCCGGCAGGAAATGAACCGGCAGATGGAGGCCATGCGGCCCAAGTTGGAAGCCGCCCAGCAGAAGCTGCAGGGACTCAAGGCCGCCAGCGGCGATGCCGCGGCAAAACTCAAGGAGCAATCGGAAAAGGCCATGAATGAATTGAAAAAGGCCTGGGAGGGGATGAAGTCGAAATTCGATTAACCTCAGGCCATCAGGAAACCTGGCGATCAGCAGCAAAAAGGCCAATGGCCAACTCTGGGAGGGGGGCCGTGAGAAAATGGGGATTGGTGGTCTTTTTGGCGGCGCTGTTACTCACCACGGGTTAAGCGACGCCCGGACGGACTGAGCTAAGAGGCATGGCCAGCCCGTCTTTTTGGGTGGCACGGCGCGCCGTAGTGGTAAAGGACGATAAAATAACCTGGTTCTTCGCTCCGCTCCGCATGGCCTTTTCTGCTCAGAGAGGTTCGGGAACGGCTCTCAGACCTATTCAGGCCGAGTACTCCTGAAAGCTGTGCGTTTCCGTCCCATTGAGCGCCGCGGTCACTTCCACGTCAAGCGGGCCAGGCCTTTTTTGCGGCGATAGCCTCGATCTCAATGGCGGCGCCCCGGGGCAGCCCGGCCACTTGGAGGGTGCTGCGGGCCGGCGGGTATGCCGGGAAAAACTCGCCATAAGCCCGGTTCATTTCCTGGAAATCGGCCAGGTCCGTCAGATAGACCGTGGTTTTCACCACGTCTTTAAGGGTCAGACCCGCCGCGGCCAGGATGGCCTTGAGGTTGGCGATCACCTGGCAGGTCTGCACCACGATGTCTCCCTTTACCAGGTTCCCTTGGGCATCCAGGGCGATCTGCCCGGAGATAAAGACGAAGGGGCCCGCGGAGAGGGCCTGGCTGTAGGCTCCGCTGGGGGCCGGGGCCTGGTCGGTGTCAATGATACCTTTTTTCATAAAATATCTCCTTTACCTCGAGAATTCCCCGGTCAGACGAAAATTCTTGAAGAATGCCGCCGGGTTTGCTAATGGTAAGAAAAAACTGAGGAGATGCCGGCCATGGGCCTATGGTTGAAATGTCCAGGGTGTCAAAGCAACAATCCCCTTGCTCTCCAGGTCTGTCCCAAGTGCGGCCGGTCCCTGGATAATCTCCCCCGGCAGGAGCGGGTTTACGTCATCGGTCCCCTGGAAACCGCGGCACCGAAAGTCCAGCCCGCGGCCGCCAAGGCGGCGGCAGTCCCTGTGGCGCCCAAACCCGCCAAGCAGTCCAAAAAACCGGGGACCAAGAAACACTAGGGTGAGGCCCACAACCAGCTATCTAACTTTCTAATTCCTTGAGCATTATTATTTATTTAGCCGGAAACCGAACCCAAGGCCCCAGGGCCGCGCCTCCCGAACCGATCCGGGGGCAGCCGTCGCGCTCCTTAGCGAGGACGCGTCTCCGGAGGTTTAGGCCGCCCCCTGGCCAGGCCCTCCTCTCCGTTGGGGTTAATCCCCCTCCGCAAGCACTCCCAGCAGCAATGCCACCAGGTGGGGCTCGGCCCTGGCCACGGTGGCCACGATTTCCTCGATGGCGATGGGGGCCATGGCGTCCGGGAGGTTGACGTTGCCGAGGACCGAAACCCCCAGGACCCGGAGACCGGCATGCACCGCCACGATGGCCTCCGGCACAGTAGACATGCCCACCGCGTCGGCGCCGAGGCTTCTCAAGACCCGGGTTTCCGCCGGGGTTTCCAGGCTGGGTCCTTTGAGCCCCACGTAGACGCCTTTGCGCAAGGTCAGGCCGCGACGCCGGGCCACCTCTTCCGCCAGGTCCCGGAGGGCTGGATCATATACCCTGCTCATATCAGGAAAACGCGGCCCCCAGGCATCAACATTTTCTCCGGCGAGGGGATTATCCCCGATAAAGTTGAGGTGATCGCAGATGAGCATCATCTCCCCGGCCCTGAAGAGCGGATTGAGCCCTCCCGCGGCATTGGTGAGAACCAGGGTTTTGACGCCCAGAGCCGCCATCAGCCGCACCGGGAAGGTGACCTGGGCCAGGGAATAGCCTTCGTAGGCGTGGACCCGGCCATGGGCTACCAGGACCGGTTTCCCTGCCAGCCGCCCCCAGCAAAGGTTGCCCTGATGGCTGGGGCTGGTGGCCCGGGGGAAGTGGGGCAGTTCAGCGTAGGGCAAAGATCCCCCGCCTTCAATCTCCTTGGGCAGGAGATTTTGGCCGGTCCCCAGGATGAAGCCCCAGGTTGGGGTCTCCCCAAGCCGGGAAGCCACCAATCGGGCGCATTCCTCCACCTGTTGCCGGTAGTTGTGGCTCAAGCCGGGCTCCTTTGGACCGATCAGTCCTGTTAGCATAAGTCCCTTTCCGGGCTGCGTCAATACGCCCCGCGGCCCGGCCGCCATTTTTCGCTTTGTCCTTGACAGTGGCCCGGATTGCTCTAAAAATAGAGTATCATCAGGGAGCAGAACCACATGGGCAGGCCCAAAAAGTGCCGCTGGGTAGAGACCGAACCGGGGGTGACCTTCTTCAAGCCCCGGGGGATTCCCTTGCGGTCCCTGGAGCAGATGGTGATTACCGTGGACGAGCTGGAAGCCATGCGCCTGGCCGATTTCCTGGAGATGACCCAGGGGGAGGTGGCTCAGAAGATGCAGGTCTCCCGGCCGACGGTGACCCGGATGCTGGCCCGGGCCCGCCGGGCCGTGGCCGAAGCCCTGGTAAATGGCAAGGCCATATGCATCGAAGGCGGGGATTACCGCCTGGGCCAGCAGTGCGCCACCTGCGGCTTGGGAAGCGGTGAGGCCCGCCTCGACTGTTGCACCTGCCCGGGGACGGACGAGGGGGATAAGGCCTAGGGCCGGACCTCAATTTTTAGGGAATTAGACCCCGGTATAACCCAGGTGAGTCATCCTGAAGGCCGCGCAGAATTTAGTTTCGTGTTTCTGAAATATGGTTAATATATAAGGGCTCGCAAATCCCCCCTCCCTGAGAGGGCAGGTGGTAGGGGGGGGTGGCAGTATCTTGACATCGCCAAAAGATAATCACCCCGATCCGCTGTCGCCCCCCTCACGGGGGAGGGGATAAAGGCAATTTTTTCCCGGGATTCTCTAAAACATCAGACCAGTCGAGGACCTTTTCGGAGATTGCGGTATTTCTATTAAGACTGGCAATCCTTTGCAGGGGGAGACAAAGGAGATGGCCGAGATCATCACTTACAAGAAGGCCGGGGTCGATATCGACAAGGCGGACGCCTTTATCCAGAGGATCCGCCCCCTGGTCAAATCCACTTACCGCACCGGCGTCTTGGGGGATATCGGCGCCTTCGGCGGCCTCTTTCACCTGGGGGCGGACCACTACCGGGAGCCGGTGCTGGTGTCCGCCGCCGACGGGGTGGGCACCAAGCTCAAGATCGCCATCCTGATGGGCCGCCATGACACCATCGGCATCGATCTGGTGGCCATGTGCGCCAACGACATTATCGTCCATGGCGCCACCCCCCTGTTCTTCCTGGACTATCTGGCCATGGGGAGCCTCGACCCCGACACCGGCGCCCAGATCATCGAAGGCATCACGGTGGGCTGCCGCCAGGCCCGCTGCTCCCTGATCGGCGGGGAGACCGCGGAAATGCCGGGCATCTACCAGTCCGGAGACTATGACCTGGCCGGCTTTGTGGTGGGCGTGGTGGAACGGGACCAGATCATCGACGGCTCCGGGATCGCGGTAGGCCAGCAGATCATCGGGCTGAGCGCCAGCGGCCTGCACAGCAACGGCTATTCCCTGGTGCGCCGGGTCCTCCTGGAAGGCCAGGGCTACGGGGTGAATGATGAAATTCCGGAATTGGGCGGCCCCCTGGGGGAGGAACTCCTCAAACCCACTCGCATCTATGTGGAGACGGTCCTCAACCTGCTGCGGGATTTCTCCCTGGCCGGTATTTGCCACATCACTGGCGGCGGCCTCACCGATAATCTGCCCCGCATCCTGCCCAAATCCTGCCGGGCCGTGATTCATCGCCAATCCTGGCCGGTGCCTCCTATCTTCCACCTCCTCCGCAAGCTGGGGAACATACCGGAGGGGGAGATGCTGCGCACCTTCAACAACGGCATCGGCCTGGTCCTGGTGGTGGATAAAGACCTGGTGGCGGATGTCTTATTAAGGCTCCAGGGCCTCAACGAGCAGGGCTTCGTCATCGGCGAAATCGCCGCCCGCAAAGGCAGCGAGGCGCCGGTAGTCTATGTCTAGCGCCGGCGCGCGACGACGGCAGATGGTCTGCAAATTCACAGAAAAGGTTGACTTTTCCCTGGCAATGATGATAAATATTACTAGATTTGTTTAAAACCCAGGGCTTGGATCCGATAGTGACGGACCGAGACTCGGCGGGCGGCTCGAAAACCCCCAGAGAATCGGCCGGGGGTTTTGTTTTTTTATGGAGATCATCCGCGCTCCTCGAGAGATCCAGGCCCTGGCGGCGGACTGGCGGGCCCGGGGACTCAGGATCGCCCTAGTGCCCACTATGGGCTATTTCCATAGGGGGCACTTAAGTCTGATGGAGTACGGCAAGACTATCAGCGACAAGCTGGTGGTAAGCCTCTTCGTCAATCCGGCCCAATTCGGGCCTGAGGAAGATCTGGAGCGCTATCCCCGGGACCTGGAGCAGGACGCGGCCCTGGCCCGGGAGGTGGGGGTGGACCTCCTATACACCCCCGAGGCCGCGGCCATGTATCCACCGGGCTACCAGACTTATGTTGCGGTGGAGCGGCTCAGCCAGGGGTGGTGCGGCGCCTCCCGGCCGGGGCACTTCCGGGGAGTGGCCACCGTGGTGCTGAAACTCTTTAACCAGGTGCAGCCCCACGCCGCGCTCTTCGGAGAAAAGGACTACCAGCAGCTGGCGGTGATTAAACGGCTGGCGGCGGACCTGGACCTGGCGCTAATGGTGGTGGGCCGGCCCATCGTCCGGGACCCGGACGGCCTGGCCCTCAGCTCCAGAAATGTTTATTTAAGCCCGGAGGAGCGCCGCGCCGCCTTGTGCCTGAACCAGGCACTCACTGCAGCTTGCCGGCTGGCGGCAAACGGGGTTACCTCCCGGGAAGAGATTTTGGCAACGGTTAGAAAAATCATCACCCAGGCGCCTTTCACCCGTATTGACTACCTGGGCCTGGTGCACCCCGAGACCCTGGAAGAAATGGATCCCGTCCGGGGGGAGTCCCGCCTGCTGCTGGCGGTGTGGGTGGGCCAGACCAGGCTCATTGACAATATTTCGCTCAGGGAGAGCCCAGAATGTTGCGTGTAATGATGAAATCGAAGATCCACCGGGCCACCGTCACCCAAGCCGACCTCAATTATGAAGGCTCCCTCACCATCTCGGCGGAGCTGATGCGCGCCGCGGATATCCTGCCCTATGTAATGGTCCACGTCTATAACATCTCCAACGGTGAACGCTTTGAAACCTACGCCCTGGAGGGTGAAAGCGACAGCGGGGTTATTTGCCTGAATGGGGCCGCGGCCCGCAAGGGAGCCGCCGGAGACTTGATCATCATCACCACCTACGCCACCTATGCCGCGGCGGAGCTTGAGCAGCACCAGCCCAAAGTGGTAATGGTGGACCGGGACAACCATCTGAAAAATACTACCCTCGCCGAAAAACCTCTGGCAATTTTCTCCGTCCATAGTTAAAATTACATGATTTAGCGCCGGGGGTTCCCGGCGTGAACTGCTATTTTTTCGGTTAAGGAGCCCAGAAGTATGGCCAGATCCTTTTTATTCACCTCGGAGTCAGTTACCGAGGGGCACCCCGATAAGGTGGCGGACCAGATTTCCGACGCCATCCTGGATGCCATCCTTGCCCAGGACAAGTATGCCCGGGTGGCTTGCGAAACCTTGGTAACCACCGGTCTGGCAATGATTGCCGGTGAGATCACCACCACTGCCCGCATCGACTATCCCGACATCGTCCGGGAAACCATCAAGGGGATAGGTTATTGCGACTCATCCATGGGCTTCGATTGGGAGACCTGCGCCGTGCTCACCTCCATAGACCGGCAGTCTCCGGATATCGCCCTGGGGGTTGAAGGCCGCGGCCTGACGCCGGAGCAGGGTGCCGGGGACCAGGGCCTGATGTTCGGCTATGCCTCCACTTCCACCGAGAATCTCATGCCCATGCCCATCTGGTATGCCCACCGCCTGGCGGAACGCCTGGCCAAGGTGCGCAAGAACGGCACCTTGCCTTTCCTGCGCCCGGACGGCAAGACCCAGGTCACGGTGCGCTACGAAGAAGATCAGCCCAAGAGCATCCATACGGTGGTCGTCGCGGCGCAGCACAGCCCTGAGGTCAACCATGAGGACCTGGAAGAGGCCATTGTCGAAGAAGTGATCAAAAAGACCATCCCGGCCAACCTGCTGGTGGACACCAAATTTTTGGTCAACACCACCGGGCGTTTCGTGGCGGGGGGCCCCCTGGCCGACTGCGGCATGACCGGCCGCAAGATCATCGTGGACACTTACGGCGGCCGGGGTTATCATGGCGGCGGGGCCTTTTCCGGCAAGGACCCCACCAAGGTGGACCGCACCACCTCCTACATGCTGCGCCACGTGGCTAAAAACGTAGTGGCCGCCGGCCTGGCCCACCGTTGCGAGGTGCAGGTGGCCTATTCCATCGGCCTGCCGGATCCCCTCTCCATCATGGTTTACATTGACGAAGACGCCGCGGTCCCGGAAGCCAAGCTCCTGAAGATTATCAAGGAAACCTGGAGCTTCAAGCCCGCGGCCATGATCCAATACCTGGACCTGCAACGTCCCATCTTCAAGAAGACCGCGGCTTACGGCCATTTCGGGCGCACCGACCCGGATTTCACCTGGGAATACTGCAATAAGGTGGACATCTTGCGGGAGAAGGCCGGTCTCAAAGGCCCATCCCCCAACCTTGTCTGTCAGCCGCTCTCTGCCGCCAAATGAGGAATATATGGATTACGACGTCAAAGATATAAATCTGGCCGATAAAGGGCTGCTGCGGGTGGAGTGGGCCCAGCAGGACATGCCGGTATTGACCGCCATCCGGGAGCGCTTTGCCCGGGAACGGCCCCTGGCCGGCGTCAGGATCGCCGCCTGCCTCCACGTCACCACCGAAACCGGGGTCCTGGCGGCCACGCTCAAGGCCGGCGGGGCGACCGTCCATGTCTGCGCCTCCAACCCCCTGAGCACCCAAGATGACGTGGCCGCCTACCTGGCCAAACATGAAGGCATCCCCACCTTCGCCATCAAGGGGGAAGACGCCGACACCTATTACCGCCACATCCACCAGGCCCTGGAGCTCAAACCCCAGATGACCATGGACGACGGCGCCGACCTGGTGTTCACCTTACATACCCAGCGCCAGGAGTTGATCCCCGGAATTTTCGGCGGCACCGAGGAGACCACCACCGGGGTCATCCGCCTCAAGGCCATGGCCCGGGATGGAGTGCTGCAATACCCCGTCATCGCGGTGAATGACGCCATGACCAAATATCTCTTCGATAACCGCTATGGCACCGGCCAGTCTACCCTCGACGGCATCCTCCGGGCCACCAACCGCCTGATGGCCGGCAGCATCTTCGTGGTGGCGGGCTATGGCTGGTGCGGCCGCGGCCTGGCTATGCGGGCCCGGGGCCTGGGGGCCCGGGTCATCGTCACCGAAGTCAATCCCCTCAAGGCCCTGGAAGCCCTGATGGACGGCTACGAAGTGCAACCCATGAGCCAGGCCGCCAAGGTGGGCGACGTCTTCTGCACCCTTACCGGAGATATCAACGTCATCCGGGAGGAACACTTTGCGGTCATGAAAGACGGCGCCATCCTCAGTAATTCCGGCCACTTCAACGTGGAGATCGACATCGCCTCCCTGGAGCGCATCAGCACCGGCCATCGCCCCATCCGGGAGTTCGTGGAAGAATATGCCCTGAAGAATGGCAAACGCCTCTATCTTTTGGCCGAAGGCCGCCTGGTGAACCTGGCCGCCGCGGAAGGGCATCCCTCCGCGGTGATGGATATGAGCTTTGCCAACCAGGCCCTGGTCGCGGAATTCATTTCCAAGAACCATCAGAAATTCCAAAAGCAGGTCTATCCGGTGCCGGAAGAGATCGACCGGGAGATCGCCCGCGTAAAATTGGCGGCCATGGAAACGGAGATCGACACCCTGACCCCGGAGCAGGAAAAATATCTGTCCTCTTACGATCTCGGCACTTAAGGACGGTTTCCCGGTTAAAGGGAATATCATAAATCAGAGCCATACGGCGGATTAAGGCCAAAGTTAAAGTAAAAAGGCAACCGGTTTGGCCTATTGACCTTTTCCTTTGGCCTTCTCTCGATGCCTCCCAAGCCCCGTTTCTCCCCTGAAGGCAAGAGGTCTTTCCCATGTCGGCGATCAAATTCGGCACTTCCGGGTGGCGGGGGATTATTGCCGAAGATTTCACCTTTGCCAACGCCCGCCTGGTTTGTCAGGCCATCGCCACTTACCTCCGGCAGGAAGGGCTGACCTCCCGGGGCGTGGTCATCGGCTATGACACCCGGTTTCGCTCCGAGGCCTTTGCGGCGGCCGCCGCCGAGGTCATGGCCGGCAACGGCATCCCTTCTTATTTCAGCATCCGGGACTGCCCTACCCCGGCGGTGGGCTTCGCCATCCTCCAGGGCGGCCATGCCGGGGGAATCAACATCACCGCCAGCCACAATCCCCCGGAATACAGCGGCCTTAAATTCTCGCCCAAAAGCGGCGGCCCGGCTCCGGAAGCGGTGACCCAGCCCATCGAGGCCCTGGCCAACCGTCTCAACCCCGAGGCCGTCAAACTCCTTTCCGTGGGCGAGGCCCGTTCCCAGGGGTTGATCATCGACCTCGACCCCCGGGAGGCTTATTTTCAACACCTGCGGACGCTGGTGGACCTCGAGGTCTTGCGGCGGGCCGGCCTCAAGGTGGTGGTGGACGTCCTCTACGGCGCCGGCCGGGATTATCTGGATGCCTTCCTGCGCCAGGCGGGGGTGGAGGTGGAATTGCTGCATGGCTGGCGGGACCCCTATTTCGGCGGGCATCGGCCGGAGCCCGCGGCGGAGTTCCTCCAGGAGCTGGCTGGCCGCATTCCGACCGTCGGGGCCCATTTGGGACTGGCGGTGGACGCCGACGCCGACCGCTTTGGGGTACTCGACGCCGCCGGGGAATACCACGATGCCAACGAAATCCTGGGCCTGCTACTCGACTATCTGATCCGCACCCGGGGCTGGGAAGGCGGCGTGGCCCGCAGCGTGGCCACCAGCCACCTGGTGGACCGGGTGGCCCACCTCTATGGCCGGCCGGTCTTCGAGACCAAGGTGGGCTTCAAATACCTGGGGCCATATATCGTTCAGGACCAGGTCATTATGGTGGGGGATGAGAGCGAAGGCTTCTCCATGAAGCACCATCTACCGGAAAAAGACGGCATTCTGGCCTGCCTGATGGTGGCGGAGATGGTGGCTCGCACCGGCAAGGGCCTTCCCGAGCTGCGGGCCGATCTCTTTTCCCGGGTGGGCGGCCCGGTTTATAATCGCCGCCTCAATTTTCCCATGAGCCCGGAGGCCAAAGAACGCCTGCTGGTGAGCCTGGAGCACCCACCAGCCCGGTTTGCCGGCCTCACCGTAAAGCAGCACGTCAGCCTGGACGGCCATAAGTATCTCCTGGAAGACGGCAGTTGGGTCTGTTTCCGCCCTTCGGGCACCGAACCCGTCGTACGCTTTTACTTCGAAGCCTCCTCGCCGGAGGGCCTGGCCAGGCTGCGGCAGGCCGGGGAGGCCATACTGCTGGGTAGCTGAAGGCCGCTTGGCTCTGAAACCGGCTCATCATCATGGAAGCCGCCCACCGCCAGACGGCGCCTGGCGCCAAGGGTGCCTTGCCAACGCTTAAACTAGGGAATGCGAAAATAACCAATAAGTTACTACCAATAGTTAAGACTGGAACTTAGATCTCTCATGCCTGATTTCAGCCTCCCCTATCTCCTGGAAATGGCCCTCCTGGTTGTGGTGCTGCTCTTTTCGGTGATTATCCACGAGGTGGCCCATGGTTACGTGGCTCTGCTCAACGGCGACCCCACCGCCCGGATGCTGGGCCGCATTACCCTGAACCCCGTACCCCACATCGACCCGGTGGGCACCATCCTGGTGCCGGCCATCCTCCTCCTGAGCCATGCCGGTTTTCTGCTGGGCTGGGCCAAACCGGTGCCGGTCAATTCCCGCAATTATCGGAATTACCGCTGGGGGGAGATCACCGTGAGCGCCGCCGGCCCTTTGAGCAACCTGGCCCTGGCGGTGGTCTTCGCCGCCCTGCTGCATCTCGGCCCGGGCAGCGTCGGTCTGCTAAAACTGGCTTACTACGGCGTCAGCATCAACATCCTCCTGGCCTTGTTCAACCTGTTCCCCATTCCACCCCTGGACGGCTCCCACATCCTTTACATCCTGCTGCCCACCGAGCTGGCCCGCCTGTACCGCTACCTGGAGCCGCTGGGCTTCGTCCTCATCCTGCTCCTCTTCTACACCGGGGTGCTCTGGGCCATTCTCCTGCCCCTATACCACGTCATCGCCGGCTTTCTCTTGGGATAGACCGTCCTGTTCTAAAAACCCCCCTTTTTATACCGCGGGCCGGGGTTCGGGGAGTGATTCCCTTAACCGGCCGGATATGCTATGATTCTGATAATGTGGCATATTCGCAGGAAAAGCCAGGTGGGCGGCAAGCTCTTGGGGGTCACCCTGTTTTCTCTGTTGGTGGCCCTGGTGGGTCTGCTGCTGGTGATGCAATACCTGGCCACCCGCCAGGTCCTGCAGGGGCACCGGCAGCGGGTGGAGCTGGTGGGCCGCCTGGTGTTGGCGGAATACCAGGGGACGATCCAACGGGTGGAACAGGCGGCTAACCTGCTGGCGGACAACCCTACCTACGGCGAGCTGTTGGCCGCGGGCAACCTCGAGGCCTTGCGCGGCCTGGTGACGCCGATGATGAAGGCTACCGGCCTCAGTATCCTCACCATCACCGATTACCAGGGGGTGATCCAGGCCCGGGCCCATGATCCCAGCGCCCTGGGGGTCAACATCTCCAGTAACCCCATAGTACGGGCCGGCCTCCAGGGCAAGGAGGCCTCCCGCATGACTACCTGGAAGGACAGCATCTCTTTGATGGCCTCGGCCCCCATCCGTTATCAGGAGAAGATCGTCGGGGTGGTGCTCACTGGGGTCCTCATCGACCGGGGCTTCGTGGAGTCCCTGTCCCGTCCCGGCGCCGAGGTGGCCATCTTTTATGGCAACCGCCTGGTGGTCAATTCCTTTAAAGACCTGCCGGAGGACGCCCTGAACCAGATCCGGCGCGGCAAAGACCTGGCCGCCAGCGCCAGCGGCGCCGTCAACCGCATCCAGACCCTGTCCTTGGGGAAGGAATCCTATACCATAAACTTCCTGCCCCTGGAGGGAGAAGAGAAGCCCTGGGAAAACCTCATCGTGGTGGGGGTTAACAGCCGGGAACTGGGGCCCACCCTCAGCACCCTGAAGCTGGTGATCTTCGGGGTGGGCCTCGGCGCCGCCTTGCTGGGCGGTCTCTTGAGCTTCTGGTTGTCCAGGGGGATGCGGCGCCAGATCTCTCATCTAACCGAGGGCACCCGGCGGGCGGCCCGGGAGGAGCTGGCCGGGGATATTCCGGTTACCAGCCGGGACGAGCTGGGGGAGCTGGCCGAGTCCTTCAACACCATGACCCGGGCCCTGAGAGAAAAGACCCGCCTGCTCCAGGAGGAGCGGGACCAGGTCGCCGCCAACGCCGATTTTCTGGCGATGATCGTGCATGATATCAAGGCCCCGCTGACCGGAGTGCGCCTCACTATCGAGGTCCTGGAGGACGAAACCTTGCCTCCGGAGATCCGCGCCAAATTGCAGGGGATTATCGGGCGCAGCGAGGGCCTGCTCTTGCACCTGCAAAACGTCCTGGACCTGAGCCGCTTCGAAGCCGGCAGGTTGGCCCTAAAACCGGAAGCGGTGCCCCCGGGGTTCATCATCCAGCGCTTGCTGCATCGCTTCGCCCTCCAGGCCCAGCATCGGGGGGTGGCCTTGCAGGCGCCCCCCGTGCCGGAGTTGCCTCCCCTCCTGGTGGATGAACCTTCCCTGGACCGGGTGTTGTCCAATCTCCTGGTAAACGCCCTGGCCGCTACCCCGAGCGGCGGCCACATCCAACTGGAGGCCCATCTCCTAAATGGCCCCCAGCCCCGGGAAGTGGAGCTTATCGTGGCCGACAACGGCTCGGGCCTGGGCCCCGAGGAACAGGAGCATCTTTTTGAGAAGTTCCGCCTATCCCGGCAGAAATCGGAGGGCTCCGGCCTGGGACTCTATATTTGCAAGACCCTGGTAGAGGCCAACCACGGGCGTATCTGGGTGGAGAGCCAGGCAGGCCGGGGCGCCGCCTTTCACCTGGCCTTCCCCGCGGCAGACGGGGAATCCCCGGAGGGATAAAGAACGGCCTGGCCGCGGAGGGTATCTTAATGGAAAATCAGATTAGTGACGAAACGATGCCTATAAGGTCCATTTGATCCTTGCCCATGTGGGAAGGGCCGGAGAGCGTGACTGCGATGAGCCCCTCGATTTTAGTGATTGACGACGACCCCTGGACCCGGGAAGCCTTGGTGGCCATCCTGCACCGGGCCGGCTATCAGGTCACCGCATCTCCCGGGTTTCACCAGGAGCTGGCCGAGGGCAGCGGCATCCCCGGCTACCAGGTGGCCATAGTCGATTTCTACCTCCCCACCCTCAACGGCCTGGAGGTGGCCCGCCGTCTCAAGGAGCTGCAGCCGGAATGCCGCATCCTCATGATCTCCTCGGAGCCCCCTGCGGTTGCCGACCTCGCCAGCCGGGATCCGTTGGTGGATCGCTTTCTGGCCAAACCTTTCTCCAAGGACGCCATTCTCGAGGTCATCGCTCAACTTTGCCCCACCGCCGCCGCCTGATACAGCCTCTCTTTCAGGCCGATCTCCCGGGGCCGCAATTAGCGGATCGGCTCCTCGGCTTTGTGCGCCAGGAAAAGCTCTTCCGCGATGGAGACCGGGTGTTGGTGGCTGTTTCCGGCGGCCCCGACTCCGTGGCCCTGTTGCACCTGCTGGCGGGCTGGCGGCAGGAGTTGGGGCTGGAGTTGGCAGTAGGCCATTTCGACCACGGCCTCCGTCGTGAATCCCAGGAGGAGGCCGCCTGGGTGGCCAACCTGGCAGACCATCTAAAGCTGCCCTTTCACCCGGGCCGGGGAGCCGTAAAGGAGCTGGCCCGCACCTCTAGGCTCTCCCTGCAGATGGCGGCCCGGAAACTGCGCCTCAGCTTTCTCCGGGAGGTTTGCGTGGTTCACGGCTACCACAAGCTGGCCCTGGGCCACACCGCCGACGATCAGGTGGAACTCTTCTTTCTCCGGCTGCTGCGGGGCGCCGGCCCCGGTGGTTTAAAGGGCATGTGGCCCGCCACACCGGGAGGGGCCGTCCGGCCGCTGCTGGCGGTGGGCAAGGCACCGCTGCTCGCCTGGTTGGAGGAGCAGGCCATCCCTTACCGTACGGACCCCAGCAACCTGAGCCGCGCCTACCTGCGTAACCGGGTGCGCCTGGACCTGCTGCCGGAGTTGCTGCGCCTCTACAACCCGCGCCTCCGGGAGGCGGTCTGGCGCGGCCAGGCCCTGCTTCAGGAGGATGAGCGCCTGCTGGCCGGGGAGACCGGGCGCCTCCTCGACCAGGTGGGGCGCTCTCCAGCCCGGGATTTCTACTACCTGGACCTGGACCGGCTCCAGGCCCTGGATTTCCCCTGGCAGATGCGGCTGCTCCGGGCCGCGGTGGCCAGGATGGCCGGGGTGGCGACGCTCAGCGCCTCCCAAACGGCTGCCCTCCTGGACCTGGCCCGGGGAGAGAAAAGCGGCGGCCTCATCTCCCTGGGGCCAGTGCGGGCGGCCCGGGCTGGCCCGGAGCTGCACCTTTTTCGGGATTTGCCGCCCGCCCCAGGAGGCGCCCTGGTCCTGCCGGCAGTCCCCCAGGGAAATCTGGAGTCACCGGAAGGCTGGAACTGGACCTGGGCGAGCCGCCCGCGCCCGGGGCCAGGCTTCAACCCCCCAGGTCCGCAGGCGGCGGCGCTGAACCCGGAGCGGCTCATCTGGCCGCTGCGGGTCCGGTATTTTCGGGCCGGTGACCGCTTCTGGCCCCTGGGTGCGCCGGGGCCCAGAAAACTCCAGGACTTTCTGGTGGACTGCAAGATCCCCCGATGGCTCAGGCCCCATATTCCCCTGGTGGTGAGCGGCGGGCAGATCGTCTGGGTCGCGGGCCTGAGGACGGCCGAACCGCTGCGGGTGAGCGCTCCCGGCGGCGCGGCCCTGACCCTCACGGTCAGCCCCACCCGGCCGGAAACCCGGCGCCTCTGGGAGGTCATCCTGGACTGCCGCCAGCGGCAGGCTTAGGGGCTAATTCTCCAAGGTCTATCTTAAGTGACTGCCTCCCACCCCTCTTTGCTGCTCATCAACCCCTGGGTTTACGATTTCGCGGCCTATGATTTCTTTGCCCGCCCCTTGGGGCTCCTCTATCTGGCCGGCTGGCTCAGGAGCCTGGGAGCGAAGATCGACCTCCTGGATTGCCTGGATATGCCGCACTGCCGCTCCGGTCCTTTCGGCACCGGCCGCTACCCCAAGGAGATCGTCCCCACCCCGGCGCCCCTTGCCGACGTTCCCCGGCGCTTCGGGCGCTACGGTATCAAAGAGGCGGACTTCCGGGCCCGCCTGGCCCGGCTGGAGCCCCCCGTGGCCATCCTGGTCACCTCCCTCATGACCTACTGGTATCCCGGGGTTACCGCGGCCATCCGGCTGGCCAAGGAAAGTTTTCCCGGGGCGCCGGTGATCCTGGGAGGGATTTACGCCAGCCTCTGTCCGGACCACGCCCGGGCCAGGAGCGGCGCCGACCTGGTGCTGGCCGGTCCCTGGGAAAGCGGACTGCCTCCCCTGTTTGCCCGCCTGGGATTGGGCCAACTAGCCGCCGCGGTCCCGGCCGCTCCCGATGACCTGCCCTATCCGGCCCTGGACCTCCTAAAATACCTTTCTTATATTCCCATCCTCACCTCCCGCGGCTGCCCCCTGGACTGCGACTACTGCGCTTCCCGCCTGCTTGAGCCCCGTTACCGGCGGCGCCGCCCGGCGGCGGTGGCCGCGGAGCTGGCCCACTGGCAGGACACACTTGGGGGCCTCAGGGAGGTGGCCTTCTATGATGATGCCTTGCTATGGGGCGTAAAGGACCACCTTGGGGTGATCCTGGAACAACTGTCCAGGCAGGGCCGCACTTTCCGCTTCCATACCCCCAACGGGCTCCAGGCCCGCCTGATCACCCGGGAGGTGGCCGGGATGCTCAAGCGGGCCGGGTTCGCCACCCTGCGCCTGGGCGTGGAGACCGTCGCCCTGGGAGGGGGCCAGCTGGACCGGAAACTCCAGGCCGGCGAGTTGGAGGCGGCCCTGGCCCATCTCCACGGAGCCGGCTTTGCCGCCAGGGAGATCGGGGTCTACCTGCTGACCGGATTGCCAGACCAGGGTGAACCGGAGGTCGCGGCCTCCATCCGCCGGGTGCAGGAACTGGGGGCTACGCCGGTCCTGGCCCAATACTCCCCCATCCCCGGCACCAAACTTTGGCCCCGGGCTGTCGCCTGCTCCCGTTACGATCTGGCCAAGGAGCCGTTGTGCCATAATAACTCCCTCTTTCCCTGCCGGCCGCAATTCTCCTGGGCTGCCTGCACCCGTCTGAAACGGCTGGCGCGGCAAAACGGGTTATGGTAGGGTGATTACCCAGGTGTCAGCCATTAACGCGGACCCTTGTGCCCGCTCTGTAGGGGGGGGAAACCCGCCCCTACTTTTCACCAACCACTAAAAGGCGGAGTCGACTATGGGGACCTCCAGCGCCCGGCGGGGGCCGACGGGGCCTTTGTGGCGGCTGGCCAAGAGGGCGGCCAGCCTCTATCTTGCCCCTGGAGCGGGAGGCCGCGTGGCCGCCCGGGAAGTGGCGGCCCGCTATGTGGCAGCCCTGGAGGCGGGAGGCCTGCCGCCGGACCCGGCTGGAGCCCTGGCGGCCTTTCGCCTGACCCGCAGGGTGGCCCAAAATCTGGGGGCCTTTTACTGCCAGTCCGCCTCCCGGGGCTGGCCGGCGGCCCTGGACGCCTGGGGTCTAAAGGCGGCGGCCGGGGAGGAGATAACGGAGGTTTCGGCCCACTCCCTGAGCGCCGCCCTGGAGCTCCCGGGAGGCGGACTGGAGCAGGCGGTGGCCCATACGGCCCTGGTGGGGCTCTTGCTCCAGCAGCCCCCCGGGGGCCGCGGCGCCGGGAATTTTATAGCGCTCCCGGTCCCGGTCCCGGAGGCGGCCCGGCTGGTGCGGCGCTTTTTGGGGGAGGCCTTCTGTCTCAGGCTGCTCCTGGACCTGGGGGAATCCCTGGAAGCTGCGGCCCCGGGCTTCTCCCCGCTCAGGCAAGGCGCCACCGAGATTAGCCGGTGGATAGAGCGGGCGGCAGCCGGCTCAAGTCTGGCGGCGCCGCCCCTAAAGTCCCCGGAAGACTGGCTGGGCCTGCCGGGCTGGACCTGGGTCACGGGGATGCTGCAGGGCCTGCTGCTCCACTTGAGGGACCAGGGCTTCCCCCAAAATTTCCCTGAAAAAAATTATTAGATTATGATTTCATTGGGATAGGGATTTATTAGAGATATATTTGTCCTCCCTTATGAAAATACTCGAAAAATTGAGGATGCGCCAGCTTGGTAAAATTGCCGCACGCCGCTGGCCCCCCTTGGAAAAATCAACTATCCCGGTGTCTTACCCCTTCTGATAAGGATTCCGCCAACCTCTAGAGGCTGCTGCTGCTGGCTTTCCGTCTCCCTGGACCAACCCCGGCCCATCCGGGTAACTTCCCTTTGCGCCCACAGTCTTTGCCTGTCCTGATAAAAAGCGGTAAGAGTAGGCGGTAAGAGAGTCAGCCTCGCAAGATGCTGCCCTGACCCCGGGTCGAGCGGCTCTGGCGGCCCCGGCTTCCGGCCTCTGATCGGGTCGCACCTGGAGGGTGCGTCTCATGGACCATTAATTGGCAGGTAAGACGCGCCCTACGCTAAAATCCTGGCAGGGGAGGGTAAATGCTGGATTGGGAGAAGACCCTGGAAACCTTACGGCGGCAAGGTTGGGGATATGGCTTTGGCAAATGCCCGGATGGCCAAACGGGAGAGGACTTCTATCTGGTCAATCTCAGCCGGGGAGAGCGGCGACTGAGTATCAGAAAGCCCAGCATCGAGGAGGCCGTGACGGTTATCAGCCGGCTGGCCCAGGGAGACTCCTGAGCTGAAATTAGCGCATTTCCCACCCGTTAGCAAGCCAGTAAAAATTCCCCCGAAGAGCACCCGTTTCTCCAAACAGGGCTTGCCGGCTAAGGGAGTTGTTCTCCTGGCGCCCGGCTCGCTTTCCGGCCCGCGGGGAGACAAGTCCGTTTAACCGCCCGAGATTATCCCTCCTCTAAACGCTTCGCTCCTTGGCTCGGCCGCCTTATAAAAAATACAAAAAATACCCAAATTGCCGGAAACGCGGTAGAATCGAGCCAGTCCCGGCGGGGGCGGCCCCAGCACCGGCTGGAGGCCTGTGGTTGTAGGGGCGGCGTCTCAGTGGCACAGGCCTCTGGCCTGTGAGTTTTCCGGAGAAACCCTGCCCCTACGGAAATAGTGGGCCGTGCCCACCCTACGCTAACTGCGGATCATTGGAACCAGCCGGGCACTAAGCCTGGCGCACCCCGCGCCAGGCAAACCGGTTTTTAACCGGAAACCGAAAACCAGACATGACCGTGCAGCTTTATTTGCGAGTCCCGGGAGAGAAGGGCCGGTCCGCTTCCCTGGCGGCCCACATCCGGCTGGAGGCGCCGGGGGCGGCCGGCTATCCCTTACACCATGATCTGGATGAGATGTTCGCCGGCCCGGAGCCGCCGGGGGCGGCGGCATCGGGCTTTCTCCTGGCGGCCCTGGGGGTTTGGGCCGCGGACAAACTCCTGCCCCGCCGGGCCGCGGCGGACGCCTGGACCCGCCAGATCGTCCTGCACCTGCCCTTCCTCAAACCCTGGGGGGCGCTGGCCCCCGATCTCTCCCGCCTCCTGAACTTCCTCACCGGGGACGACTGGACCCTGAAGCCCCGGGCCACCGGGATCGATCCGGGTGTGGTCAAGGCGGCCTGGCCCCACCCCTGGCGGCCCCAGGCGGTAGCGCTCTTCTCCGGGGGCCTGGACTCCCTGGTGGGGGCCATCGATCTGCTGGAGGCCGGAGAGCGGCTGGTCCTGGTGAGCCACTACGACTTCGGCCAACTGGCCTCTATCCAGCAGGGCCTGGCCGCGGCCCTGAAGCGGCACTACGGCGCCGACCGGGTGCACCACCTGGGAGTCCGGGTCCAATTTCCCGAGTCGCCGGAGCTGACGCTGCGGAGCCGGTCGCTGCTCTACCTGGCCCTGGGGCTGGCCACCGCCGCGGCCTTTGGCGGCGGCAGCCTCCTTTACCTGCCGGAAAACGGCTGGGTCAGTCTCAATCCGCCCCTCACAACAAACCGGCTGGGCTCTTACAGTACCCGCACCACCCACCCCCACTTCCTGGAGCAACTGGCCTCCCTGTGGCGGCGAGCCGGTTTGGATCACCCCCTGTGCAATCCTTCCCAGGGGCTGAGCAAGGGGGAGATACTGCTTAACTGCCGGAACCCGGGGCTGCTGCACGCCTTGTTTCGCCAGACGGTCTCCTGCGCCCGGCCGGTGGCGTCCCGCTGGCAGGGCCGGCCGGCGGGCTCCTGCGGCTGTTGCTACCCCTGCCTGATGCGCCGCGCCGCTCTTAACCGCCTGGGGTGGGACGCGGGCGGGGACTACCTGCTGGACGTGCTGGCGGAGCGGGAGAGCCTGCGCCACCGCACCCGGGGCCAGGACCTGCGGGCCTTAGTGCTCGCCGTCAAGACCTGGGAGGAGTCGCCGGCGGAGATCCTGGCCCGCCTCTGGCTGGGGGAGAGCCCTGAGGCCGCGGCAGCCCGCGACGCCCCGGCTCGAGCAGTGCTGACCGAGGGTTTCCGGGAGATCGGCCAATTTTTTCGGGATAAGGGGCCGGAGTGGATTAAGGATTATGGCGGGTGGTGAGCCGCCATGAGCAGTGAGCAGTAAGCGGTGAGCAGTGATCAGAAGCAGAGCCGTAGGGCGGGAAAGTGAAATGCATCCCGCCTTGGGCAATTCGGTCGTCACAGGCTGGAAGCCTGCCCTTGTAGGAGCGGCGTCTGGTGGCACAGGCCTCTGGCCTGTGGGTTTGCCCTGGGCGGGGAAACCCCGCCCCTACGGATCGGTGGGCGGCACCCGTCTTGCGCCGACTGTCAACTCCTCATAGTTCACGGCCTGATAATCCGCCCTGCCGCCATTTGGGCTTCCAGGATGGAGAACATGTTGGAGACCTGGCCCACGGCCAGACGGTCCCGGACCTTGTAGAAGTCGAGGCAGGTGCCGCACACCAATAGTTCCACCCCCATCTCCTCCAGGCCCTTGAATTCGCTGAGCACCGGGGAATCGTCCAGGGTCAGCAGCACGCCCCGGTTGTAGAAGAGCAGCTTCTGGGGCGCCTCCACCTGCACGATGGTCTGGCAGAAGGCCCGCATCAGGATGGCCCCCAGCTCCGGGTCACCGTCGCCCATGCGGTCGGAAGCGAAGACCACCGCGGTGCTCCGGGGGGCCGGGGCCACTCCGGGGAAAAAGCAAGTCTCCCGGGCCTCGCCGGCGGGCGGTGAAATGGTGAGATGGTAACAGGAACCCACCTGGGCCACGGACACGGTGCAGCCCCGGCTCTCGGCGAAGCGGCTGACATTGTCCCGGGCCGCCTCGTGGTCCACCACCACGATGAATTCCCCGGTTTCCCCCGCATCCAGGGCCTCCTTGGTGCGGACCACCGGCAGGGGGCAGGCCAGGCCGGAGAGGTTGATGATCTTTGCCATAAATTCCCCTTTCGAGTTTTTAGTTTTTTAGTTTTTCAGTTTCATCTCGTTCCCAGGCACAGGTTGGGAACGAGGAAATAAATCATAGTTCTTTGGGCATGATTTGAGCCCAAGCAGAGCTATCGCCAAAATTGCCATTCCCAAAAGGAAGGTTGGAAACGAGGAAACTCGAAACTCGAAACTAAAAACTCGGACCTAGCCGCCCAGGGAGATGGCCAGGGCGGTGGTGAGCTTCACCACGTCCTGGTTGGCCTTGCGCAGATAACGGGATAAAAGCTCCGCCAGGCGCAGCAGCAGCTTCAGCCCCATGGCGGGATCGTTCCGGACCAGCTCCAGGAAATCCTTCTGGTAGAGTTCCAGGAGCCGGCAGTCGCTCAAGGCAGTGACCGTGGCCGAGCGGGGATCACTTTCCAGCAGGCTCATTTCACCGAAATAGACGCCGTCTTCGGCCTTGAGCCGGATCATCACCCGTTCCTTGGGGGTGTCTTCATCCAGCACCAGGGTGAGCCGTTTGGTGATCTCTACCTCACCGCTGACCATGATGAAGAGGGAGTCTCCCGGGTCGCCCTCCTGGATGATGACCTGACCGGCGGGGAATTTCCGGGGGCGGGTGCGGCTCAGAACCTGTTCGAGTTCCCCGTCTTCCAGGTCCTGGAAAAGAAAGATTCTCCTTAAAAAAGCCGCGTCCTCGACAATCGCCATCATAACTCCGGCTTCTGGGGGGCGATGACCACCGCGAATTGCTGGGGTCCCAGGATGGTATCGCTGGGAGGATTGACCTGGTATTCCACCTTGGTGCGGCCCAGGAGATGGGTCATCCTGGTCTCGGCGAATTTGCGCCGGATGAAGTCGTCAATGGGCGAGGGCTCCTGGGACAGCAAGTCTTCGAGGCTAAGGGCCCGGGCCTCGGTATAGATGGCGATCAGCAGGCTCTGGTGTTGGTCCCGCAGGTAATCCACCAGTTCCCTCAGGCGGCGGCCTTGGAAACGGCTGGGGATTTCCACGGACCACAGGTTCTGGCCCTCCCCGGACAGCAAATTGGTAAAGATCCGGAAGATGCCGGGGGAGGATAGAGCTTGGGCCAACAGGGAGCTGTCGTATTGGCCCCGCACCAGGACATCTTCGACTCCGGCCCGCTCCAGGTAGGGGCGGTTTTCCGGGCGCAGCAGTTCCGCCATAATGCGGAGCTTGGGATGGAGGCCCTTGAGGGTGAGGGCGGTGAACAGGGTGCGTTGATCCACCTGGGTTGCGGTCTCTTCCGGTTGCCGCTCGGCCAGGATAATGGCCTTGAGGGCCTGGCGGACGTTGGCCTTCAGGAGGACTTCTTCCCGGGAATATTCTCCCCGGAGATAGACGATGGGATGGCCGGGATAACGGTCTTGCAGCGCCTCCAGCATCTCCGAGGGTTGCTGGTTGACCAAGACCAGAGGGATATCCGGGGAAAGGCGCTTGAGGAGTTGGTCCAGAAGAACATCCCCGTCTTCATGCCAGCCCAAAAGCAGGATGTGCTCGGTAGTTTTAAGCGGTTCCAAGCCGCGCTCCCGGCGAAGCTTCTGTTCGATGTAGACCGAAGCCACGGTAGCCGTGACCATGGCGAGGATCACGACTCCCCCCAAAATGACGACGCTGGCCACCAGACGTCCCAGGATGGTGACCGGGACCACGTCCCCATAACCCACGGTGGTCAGGGTGACCAGGGCCCACCAGGCCCCCCGGCCGAATTGGTCCACCCAGGTCCCCTCGCGGGGCTCGCTGAGGGCGAAGCCGGTGGCCCCCAGGATAAGGAGGACGACCACCGCCAGGACCAGGGCAAAGACCCTTTCCCGGCGCAGGGTCCGGACTAAGTTGGCAACATACTCTTTGACCACGGCCCCCGGAGGCTGGTAGGCCAGCCGCTGTTCCAGATTCTTTCAAGAGGGAATGATACAATAAAAAATCGGATAAATAAAGGCCAGTTGCGGCGGCCTTCACAATCCGGTCTCATCCCGGTAGTAGGAGGCGCAGGAGCTGTCCGATTCCCAGACCTTGACCCGGGAGACCCGGACGCCGTCCCGGTTCAGTGCGGCCGCCAGCCGCTGGTAGAGGTGGCGCGCCAGGTTTTCCGAGGAGGGATTCTGATTCCGAAAGGCCTCCAGTTCATTCAGATACTTATGGTCGATCTCTTCCAGCAAGGCGTTGGTCCTGGCCTTGATCTGGCTGAAATCCATGAGCAGGCCGGCCGCGTCCAGCTCCTCCCCCACTAGAAAAACCTCCACTTTCCAATTGTGGCCGTGGAGGCCCTCGCATTTGCCGCAAAAGTTTTCCAGGCGGTGCGCCGCGGCAAACTGGGTAATGACCTTTAGCTCATACATCTCGGCTGAATTTCTCCTGGAACAGAGTTTAAGTCAAAAGTAAAAACCAATCCCTTTGCCTTTTGACCTTAACCTACCTGGGGCCGGTTTTGAGGGTGCGCAGCCGGGTCTCCATCCGGGCGATAAAGGTTCTCAAGTCGCTTTGCAGGGCCGCCAGTTCCTTGTGGCGTTTGGCGTCCAGATTTTTTAATTCTTGGAGCCAAAACTCCAGGAGGGCCGTCTCCCGCTGGCACAGCTCCTCTTCCACCCGCTGTTTCAACTGCTTGATGAGTGCCGCCTCGTCCATGGTCCACCCTTAGCCAGTGCTACTCCAAAAGAACGCCCCCGTCAAGCCGGGACCTAATCCGTCCCACCCCAGCGGCTCGCGGGCTAAAAATATCGGATCGGCCAGCGTTGCCGCCGCGCCTGGCGTTTCAGCCGCCAGGAGGGATTTACCGCCACCGGATAGCCGATCGAATTAAACAGGTGCTGGTCCTGGATATGGTCGCCGTAGGCGTAGGAGCGGCGCAGATCCAAGCCCTGGCCCAGGGCCAGGTCCAGCAGGAGGCGCAGCTTGTTTTCCCCCCGGGGGTGCAGGCCCTGGATCTTGCCGGTGAACCTGCCATTATCCCGCCCTACTTCGGTGGCAATCAGCCAGTCGGCCCCCAGCTCCTCTTTCAGGGGCGAGAGCAGGAAGGAAAGGGAGCCGGTGAGCAGGATGACCGTATGCCCGGACTCCCGGTGCGACAGGACGCAGGAGATCCCCCGGCAGCTCACCCGGGGTGCGATCACCTCGCGGTAACATTGCTGGGCCAGGCCTATGACCTCGGACACCGTCAGCCCGGCCAGGTAGCTCTTATCCTGAAACCGGGCCTGAGGCTTTAAGACCAGGTGGCCCAGAAAGCTCAAGGCCTGGGGCAGGCTGAGACAGGCATGCCGGATCAGATAGCGGAAAAAGAGCCTCTCCGTACACCCCGGCACCAGGGTCTGGTCCACATCGAAAATGGCGGCCACCGGTTTCATGCGATTTTCCTGACAGACCAGAGGTTCCCTGGCGGACTCAACTTTTTGGACCACCGAAATAGATGCGGCCATCCAGGAGCACCGGGATGCCCCGCACCACGCAAAGGGCCACTGCCAAAAGAATAAGAACCTGGTTGCCGGAATGCAAGGTCTGCACGGCCCCGGGATATTTCAAGGCCAGGGCATGGGTCAGGTAAAGGAGGCAGAAGACTACGGCCTTGACCAGGCCATAGAAGGCCCGCATGAACCGGGAGGCCACCAGGAACTTGCCCATGGAGGAGTGCATCATGCCAAAGCCGGATTTGCCCCGGGCCAGGGCCACCCCCCGGACCCCGTCCACGATGAAGGAGCGGATCAGAAAGACGATGGGCACCCATAGCGGCACCATGCCCAGATACATGAAGATGACCCACAGGATGTTTTCCACGGCGCGGTCCAGGGCCACGTCCAGCATCGCCCCCATCTCGGTGACCTCCCCGCGGACCCGGGCCACGTAGCCGTCAAACCAGTCCATCAGGAACAGGACGATGAGCAGCACCACCCCGGCGAGCTGGAGGGCAAAGCTGTCGACGAACAATATGGCCACCGACAGCAGCAATAGCGGCAGCCTGGTCAAGGTGATGAGATTGGCCGGGGAGATGGAGACGCCCATAATGGGTTTTACCGGATCAGTTGGGGCCCGCGCCTGTGCCTACCCGGGTACGGCCCTTATCCCAACCCCCCTTGGGATTTTCGCAAAGTATTTAAATTATCAGATAGATCAGGATGTTTCAATGCGATCCTGACAAGCCGCGGTTTTCCCGCAGGTGTGAGATGGGCTTGGCGTTTCCCGGTTAAGATAATCACCCCGGCGGGCGAAGCAATAGGGCTGTTTTGCCCGGGGCTTTTATGGTATGTTGAAACCTGGCCGGAGGGTGCGGCCCATTCCCTGAAAATCGAGGCTGTGGCGCTGATGAACCATGAAGACCCGGATCTTGCCGGGGCTGCCGTGCCGGGGGACCGGTATAAAATCGGCCGCCTCCTCCGGGAGGAACCCTGGGGCGCGGTGTGGCTGGCCAGGGATGGTCTCTTGGGGACGGAAGTGGCTCTCAAGGTGCTGTCCCGGGAGGCGCCGGAATGGCCGGAGGCCCAGGGATATTACCAACAGGAAGCCGCCCTGGCCCTGAGGTTGCGCCATCCGGAAATTCTCGGCGTCTATCACCTGGAGGATGCCGCCGCCGGCCTCTTCCTGGTGGAGGAACCCTTTGCCGGGGAAAGCCTGCTGGCTCAATTTGCCGGGCGCCAGCGCTACGGCCTGCCCCAGGCCCTGGCCCTGCTGGAGCGGCTCGCCCTGGTCCTGGACCTGGCCCACCAGCGGGGTGTAGTCCATCGCAGCCTTAATCCCCTCAATATCCTCCTTGCCGGCCAGGAGCTCCGGATAGCCAATTTCTCCTTCCCCGGACGGGAGGGCGGCCCCGTGACCACCCTGGAACTCAAGGCCTATGAGGCCCCGGAAGTGATTTATGGCGATGGACCCTCCCCTGCCAGCAACATCTTTTCCTTAGGGGTCCTGGGCTTCCGGCTGCTGGCCGGCAGCCTCCCCTATGCCCTCACCTTCGATGAACCTTTCCCTTACCGGGTGGAGGACCTGCCGGCGGACCTGGAGGAGATTCCCCTATCCCTGCAAAACCTGCTGCTCCGTTGCCTGGCGCTAGACCCGGAAGAGCGCTTCCCCGAGGTGCCGGCCTTTCTGGCCCAGTTGCGCCAGTTGCGGCGCGAATTTAAAGGCGATGCCCTGCTGGAGAGATTGGAGAGGGAGGTCTGGGAGCCAGCCGGGCCCGCGGGGAAACCGACGGCGGCTGGCGTCCGGGCGCTCCTGCGCAAATTTTGGCAAATGGGCCGGCCCCCGGTCCAAAGGCTTAAGGAAGCCGCGCTCCGGGCCGGCCGCGCCTTCCTGGCCTCCCCCCGGCGCCAATTGTGGGGCCTGGGGCTGGCCGGGCTGCTGGCCATCCTCATCTGGGGGGGCCTCAGACTGCACCGGGCCACTCTAAGGGAGGCTCCCGCGGCGATTCCGGCGGCCGCGGAGCAGCTTAATCCTGCCCCGGCGCCAGGCGTCCCGCCCTTAAGGGAAGGCGAGAGACCGGCCACCGCCCTGGAGCAGATGCCCGCCCCCCGGGCCCCGGCTGGGCCCCCGGTGGCCGCCAAGGCCGCGGAAGAACGCTTCATGCTGGTGGCCGCCACCTTGGGCTCGCAGAATCAGGCCCAGGCCCTGGTGCAGCGCCTCGGCAAAGACCATCTTAAGGCTCGGCTGGTCACCCGGATCCGCGGCGGCCAGACGCGCTATCAGGTCCAGGTGGGTCCGGTTATCGGGGCCAAGGCTGCCGAAGACCTGGCCCGGCGCCTGCAAACCATGGAGAAGATCAACCCGAGGGTTATAAAAATGACCGCCAAGACCGCCAATGATAACGCGGCCCGGACGGGGGCCCGATGAGCGCCCCGGTCCTGACCACGGCTCTCCCCGGCTTTCCCCGGCGCCAGGGCAAGGTGCGGGACGTCTACGACCTGGGGGACCGGCTGCTGCTGGTAGCCTCGGACCGCATCTCCGCCTTTGACGTGGTGATGGGCCAACCCATCCCGGACAAGGGCCGCATCCTCACCCAGCTCTCCGCCTTCTGGTTCCGGCACCTGGCCTCCCTTACCCCCAATCACCTGATCTCACTGAAGGTGGAGGATTTTCCCCCGGCCTGCCGCCCCTACCGGGAGCTGTTGCAGGGCCGCACCATGCTGACGCGCAAATGCCGGCCTCTGCCGGTGGAATGCATCGTGCGCGGTTATCTATCCGGCTCCGGCTGGGCCGAATACCGGCAGAGCGGCGCCATCGGCGGCCTGCCCCTGCCGCCGGGTCTGGTGGAGTCCCAGCAGTTGCCGGAGCCCCTCTTTACCCCCAGCACCAAGGCCGAGCTGGGGACCCACGACGAAAACATCTCCCTGGAGCAAATGGCGGCCGCCATTGGTCCCGAGCTCACCGCCCGGGTCGAGGACCTCAGCCTTAACCTCTACCGCGGCGCCCTGGATTGGGCCGAACCCCGGGGCATTATCATCGCCGACACCAAGTTCGAATTCGGTCTGGCCGACGGCGAGCTGCTCCTCATCGACGAGGCGCTCACCCCGGACTCCTCCCGCTTCTGGCCGCGGGAGGACTACCGCCCCGGCGGCCCGCAAAAGAGCTATGACAAACAGTATCTCCGAGATTACCTGGAATCCCTGGGCTGGGACAAGAAGCCGCCGCCGCCGCCGCTGCCCCCGGAGGTCATCGCCAACACCCGGGCCCGGTACCTCCAGGCCTTGCGGGCGCTGACCGGCGAAGAACTCGGTCCCTGACCTCGAAGGGTGCAGGTCGCCGCTCCCAGGTCGATGAGACAGACAATCGCCTTTGGAGGAAAAAGCCTAATGGCTAACGAGCGTTATGCACGCGGCTGGGAGAAATTGAAGGAGATCGACGGCGAGGCCGGCGAACGGATTATAGAGAGCCTGAAGGATATTGCCCCCGATTTTGCCCGCTATCTCATCGAATTTCCCTTTGGAGACATCTACAGCCGTCCCGGGCTCGATCTGAAGTCCAGGGAGATTGCCACCGTGGCTGCCCTCACGGCCCTGGGGACCGCCGGCCCACAATTGCGGGTCCATATTCAGGCGGCCCTGAATGTGGGATGTTCACGCCGGGAAGTGGTGGAGACCATTATGCAGATGGCGGTTTATGCCGGCTTCCCGGCGGCCCTGAATGGCCTCTTTGCCGCCCAGGAGGTCTTTAAAGACCGGGATGGGAAAGGGCTGGATTAAAACTTAAGACCACTGAGAAAAACAATTTTGTCATCCTGAGCGAAGCGAAGGATCTAGATTCTTCGGTCGCTTCGCTCCCTCAGAATGACAAGAGTGAGGACTTTCGCAGAAGTCTTGACTTTAGGATGAGATTACAGCATCGGCGAGGCCGCCCCCCACGGGGCGAGACGGGGTTCCCGGTGATGGCCGTTTCGGCCAAGGAGGGTTTATGGGCGGGAAGGTGGAGAAAATCACGGTGGACATGCAGGCAGCCCGCCTGCCCCAGGACCTGGAGCGCTACCGGCAGAAGGCCCTGGAGCTGGGAGCCACCCAGGCGGCGGTCATCGAGGTCCAGGAGATCCCGGTGGATGAGCGGGTGACCCTGAAGTGCCAGATCCCGCGCTGCTTCGGCTACGGGGCGGGGGCCCAATGCCCCCCCAATACCATGAAACCCGCTGAACTCCGGGAAATCCTGAAGAACTACCGCTGGGCGGTGCTCTTCACCCTGGAGGTGCCGCCTGAGGTCATCGTCCGGGACAAGGACACCATCAAGGAGCGGGTGGCCGCCTACCAGAAGCTCTACCAGCTGGTGAGCGCCGTGGAGTCTCTGGCCTTTTACGACGGCCATTACCTGGCCTTCGGCTTCGCGGCCGGCTCCTGCCGCCACACCTTTTGCGGCCAGCAGGAGGACTGTCAGGCCATGGGAGGCAAGCGCTGCCGCTTCTCCCTGCTGTCCCGGCCCTCCATGGAGGCGGTGGGCATCGACGTCTACCAACTGGTGGCCCGCCAGGGCTGGGAGATCTACCCCATCGGCAGCGGCGCCAAACCCAAGGACATGCCCAAGGGGGTCCTGACCGGCATAGTCATCGTGCAATGAGGACCCCGGGCCAGCCCCCCGTCCCTCCGGCCGGCTCAGGCTATCCCTGCCGCCTCGACCCGGGAGTCGGGCTAACCCGACCGGCCGAGCCCGCCGCGGCCAAATTTTCGCGTAAAAAAATATTTGCATAACCTAACCCTGCCAGCTATCATGTATGCAGACGAAATATTTTCCATACATAAATGCTTCAAAAAGGGGCCGGGTGCACAATACCCCAGCCAAGGGGGAATTCTCTCCCAAAGATTCACCGGGCTGGAGCCCCTGGCGGCGCTAACCTCTCTTAACTTGTCGAAAAAAAATACAAGAACCCTGGCATAAATATCGCAAGTGGAGAAATATTGGCGTTTTCGGCAAAATTAACCTTGTGAAATAATTCTGAAACATATTCCTCAATCCTCCCGTAAGTTGTCATCCGAGGGCTAAAAATGTCCGAAAAAGTCTTAGGGTCGGTTTTGGTGGTGGGGGGCGGCATCGCGGGTATGCAGGCCTCTCTGGACCTGGCCAACTCAGGCTATTACGTTCACCTGGTGGAAAAGGGCCCGGCCATCGGCGGCACCATGGCCCAACTGGACAAGACCTTCCCCAGCAACGACTGCGCCATGTGAATTATCTCCCCCAAGCTGGTCGAGGTCGGCCGGCACAACAACATCGAAGTCCACACCCTCACCGAATTGAGAGAGGTCGACGGGGAGCCGGGCCATCTCCGGGCCACCTTGGAGAGCGAGCCTCGCTTCATCGACCTGTCCAAATGCACAGGCTGCGGAGAATGCGCCACTGTCTGCCCGGTGAGCGTGCCGGACAAGTTTAACCAGGAATTGGCAGACCAGAAGGCGGTCTATCGTACCTATCCGCAGGCCATTCCGTCGGCCTTCAGCATCATGAAGCTGGACCGGGCCCCCTGCACCCTCACCTGTCCGGCGGAGATCAATGTCCAGGGCTACGTGCAGTTGGTCAAGCAGGGAAAATATCAGGAGGCCCTGAAGCTCATCATGGAGCGGCTACCCCTGCCCGGGGTGTTGGGGCGGGTCTGCCCGCATCCCTGCGAGGCCAAGTGCCGCCGGGCAGAAATGGACCAGCCGGTGGCCATCTGTGCGCTGAAACGTTTCGCCGCCGACCAGGCGGAGATCTCCGCGGTGATGATGCCCCTGGTGGAGGCCCAGCCTGAGAAGGTCGCCATCGTCGGGGCCGGGCCGGCGGGCCTCACGTGCGCTTACCACCTGGCCCTCAAGGGCTACCGGCCCACCATCTTCGAGGCCCTCCCCCAGGCCGGGGGCATGCTGCGGGTGGGCATCCCCGATTACCGCCTGCCCAAGGCCGTCCTGGATAAAGAGATCGATCACATCCTGGGTTTGGGGGTGGAGCTGAAGACCAACGCAGCCCTGGGCCGGGACTTCACCTTGGATTCTCTGTTCGGCGAAGGATACAAGGCGGTATTTTTGGGCATCGGCTGCCATGTAGGCAAGCCTCTGGGAATCGCCCATGAGGATGCTCCCGGTGTGGTCCAGGGGGTGGAGTTTTTGCGGCGCCAGAACCTGGGCGAATCTCAGGAAATCGGCAAGAGTCTGGCAGTCATCGGCGGCGGCAACGTGGCCATCGACGTGGCCTGCAGCGCTGTCCGGCTGGGGGCGGACGTGACCATCGTCTACCGCCGTTCCCGAGAAGAGATGCCGGCCTTTGAGCATGAAGTGGAACAGGCCTTGTGCGAGGGTGTGAAGGTGATCTATCTGGCCGCTCCCCTGGAGGTGAAGGTCGGCGCCGACGGCAAAGTGGCGGGCCTCATCTGCCAGAAGATGGAGCTGGGAGAGCCCGACGCCTCGGGCCGGCGCAAACCGGTACCCATACCCAACGAGACCTTCGAACTCCCCGTGGACATGATCGTCCCAGCCATCGGCCAGGAGGCGGCCAGAGGCGCCCTGGAGGCCTGCGGCGTCAAGCTCTCCCGCGGGGGCACCATCGAGGTGGACCAAACGACTTATGAAACCTCGCGGCCTGGGGTTTTCGCGGCGGGCGACGTGCACACCGGACCCTGGATTGCGGTGGAGGCGGTGGGCGGCGGCATCGAGGCCGCCGAGTCCATCCACCGCTACCTCAAGGGCCTGAATATGAAAAAGGGCCGCTCCGAGGGCAAGGAGGCCCATAAGCGCTGGCGGGAGGTCCCCAAGGATGAGGAGGGCCAACCCCGAGAGGTGATGGCCAACCTGCCGCCGGAATATAGCTGCTGCTCCTTTGAGGAGATCGCCAAGGGTTACAGCGAGGAACAGGCCCAGAAGGAGGCGGAGCGCTGCCTCAATTGCGGCGTCTGCTGCGAATGCATGCAATGTGTGGCCGCCTGCGCGGCCGGGGCCGTTGACCACAAGATGAAGTCCGAAACCAGGAAGATTGAGGTGGGCTCGGTCATCCTGGCCCCCGGCTTCAAGCCCTTCGACCCGGCCGCCGCGGCGCTCTATGGCTACGGCAAGTATCCCAATGTGCACACCAGCCTGGAGTTCGAACGCATCCTGAGCCCCGCCGGACCCTTCCACGGACACGTGCGCCGGCGCTCCGACGACAAAGAGCCCCAAAAGATCGCCTGGATCCATTGCGTCGGCTCCCGGAGTCTCCACGAGGAGGCCAAGGCCTATTGCTCGAACTTCTGCTGCATGGCCTCCCTGAAACAGGCCATTGTGGCCCGGGAGCACCTGGGCCCGAATCTGGATATGGCCCTGTTTTACCTGGACTTGCGCACCCCCCGCAAGGACTTCGAGAAATATGCCGCCAAGATTAAGGATCAGGGGGGCCGGATGATCCGCTCCCGGGTCCATTCCGTCAAGCCCGCCAATAATAACGGCGACCTGGAGATACGCTACGTCACCGAGGCCGGGGCAGTGGTCGACGAGATCTTCGACATGGTGGTCCTCTCGGTGGGTATGGTGATGCCCCCCGCCACCTTGGAACTGGCCCGGCGCCTGGATGTCCCCCTGGGCCCCAACGACTTCATGGAGGCTAGTTGTTTTGCGCCGACCACCAGCTTCCGGGACGGAATCTTTGCCTGCGGCGCCTTCACCGGGCCCAAGGACATCCCCCAGACGGTGATGGAGGGAAGCGCCGCGGCTGCCAGTGCCTCCCGGCACCTGGCCGCGGCCCGGGGCACGCTGATGAAAAAGAAGGAATTCCCCCCGGAAAGAGAGGTGGCGGGAGAGCCGGCCCGGGTGGGAGTCTTCGTTTGCAATTGTGGCCTCAACATCGGCGGCGTGGCCGACGTCCCGGCCATCGTGGAATACGCCCAAAACCTGCCCCAGGTGGAATATGCCCAGGCCAACCTCTTCACCTGCTCCCAGGACTCCCAGGCGCAGATGGCGGAGTTGATCCGGGAACACCAACTGAACCGGGTGGTGGTGGCGGCCTGCAGCCCCACCACGCACCAGCCCATCTTCCAGGAGATGCTGCGCACCGCCGGCGTCAACAAGTACCTGTTCGAGATGGCCAACATCCGCAACCAGTGCACCTGGGTCCACCAGAACGAGCCGGCGCTGGCCACCCGGAAGTGCCAGGACCTGGTGAACATGGCGGTGGCCAAGGCCCGGCTGCTCCAGCCCCTGGAGTACCTCACCGTGGGGGTCAATCCCACCGCCCTGGTGGTGGGGGGCGGGGTCACCGGTATGACCTCGGCCCTGGCCCTGGCCGACCAGGGCTACCAGGTGCACCTGGTGGAACGCAAGGACTTCCTGGGAGGCAATGCCCTGAAACTCCACACCACCTGGCGGGGCGGCCTGGTCAGGACCCGGCTTGAGGCCATGATCAAGCGGGTGCTGGATAACGACCGGATTACGGTCCACTTTAAGGAGAAGGTCACCGGCGTCTCCGGGACGGTGGGTAACTTCACCACTACCCTGGAAAGCGGCGTGGAAATCCGCCACGGCATCGTCATCCTGGCCATCGGCGCCGAGCCCTTGCGCCCGGAAGGGATGTATCTCTATAAAGAGAACCCCAACGTCCTGCTCTCCCTGGAAATGGATGAGGAAATCGCCCAGAATAGCGCCAGGCTCAACCAGGCTGAAGCGGTGGCCTTTATCCAGTGCGTCGGCTCCCGCATTCCGGAGCGGCCCTATTGCAACAAGGTCTGCTGCGCCCACTCGGTGGAAAGCGCCATCAAGCTCAAGGTAATGAACCCAAAGATGGACGTCTACATCCTCTTCCGGGATATGCGCACTTACGGCGAAAGGGAAGTCCTCTACACCCGGGCCCGGGAGCTGGGGGTGGTCTTCATCCGCTACGTCATCGCCGATCCCCCCAAGGTGGAGGAGGACGGCGGCCGCCTCAAGATCACGGTGACCGACCAGATTATGCAGATGCCGGTTACCTTTAATGTGGACCTTCTCAGCCTGGCCACCGCCATCATTCCGCACCATAATGCCCCCCTGGCGGAGCTCTACAAAGTTCCCCTCAATGCCGAGGGCTTCTTCACCGAGGCCCACCCCAAGATCAAGCCGGTGGAGGCTTCCACCCAGGGCATCTTTCTGGCGGGATTGTGCCATTACCCCAAACCCATCCAGGAAACTATCGCCGAGTCCCTGGCCTGCGCCTCCCGGGCCAATACCATCCTGTCCAGGGATTACCTGGAGCTGGAATCCATCATCTCCAACCCCATCGACGCCAATTGCGACGGCTGCGCCTTCTGTGTCGACACCTGTCCCTACAAGGCCCTGACCCTCCTCGAATACATGAAGGACGGCAGCGTCAAGAAAACGGTGGAGGTCAACGCCATGGAGTGCAGGGGCTGCGGCTCCTGCATGGCCACCTGCCCCAAGCAGGGCATTTTCGTGGCCGGTTTCACCCCGGAGCAGTTGGAGGCCCAGGTGGAGGCCGCCCTGGGAATGATTTAGCTGGAGCCTTGATCGGAATTGCCAGGCGCCGGAGGCGCCCGAAAAGCTTAAAAAGCTGACAACATAGAGGTAACGCCATGGAAGAGCAGTACGAGCCTTTATTCATCGCCTTCTGCTGCAACTGGTGCTCTTACGCCGGGGCGGACCTGGCGGGGGTCTCCCGCCTCCAGTATCCCCCCAACGGCAGGATCATCCGGGTGATGTGCTCCGGCATGGTGCACCCCAACCTGGTCATCGGCGCGCTCACCAAGGGGGCCGACGGCGTCCTGGTATGTGGGTGACACCTGGGCGAATGTCATTACCTGGAAGGTAATAAAAAAGCCCAGACCCGCGCGGAAGGAATTGACATGATGCTGGAGGACTTCGGCCTGGAGCCCGAGCGCTTCCGGATCGAGTGGATTGCCTCGGCCGAGGCCCAGAAGTTCGCCGAAGTGATGACGGAGATGACCGAAACCCTGCGGGCCCTGGGCCCCAGCCCCTATAGCACGCGAGGCTGACCCGGAGGCGGCCCGAAGCTATTCTTCTCGCCTCGATTGAGAAGGCTGAACGGCGCAGGCTGAAGCCTGCGGCTACCAGAGAGAAATATAGGCAGATTGATGACCATACCACTGGCAAAAAAAGTTGAAGGCAAGAAATTCATGTGGGACGGTGGCACCTACTCCAGCCCCGAGGAGGCCCGGCAAGTCATGGAAGGCTATGCCAAAGAAGGATTCGAGGTGCAAATGTTCGAGGAAGAAGGCCAGTTCCTGATTTACTCCCGCCGGCTGCCGGCGGCGCAGACGGCCGGATAACGGCAAGGGCCGTGGTGAGCTAGCACCAAGTCAAAAGCTGACTGCTGACTGCGAGAGGCTATTTATTAAGGAGGGAAAAAGATGGCGGTAAAAGTAGTGGAGGATTGGTTGAACGCCTGCTCCGGCTGTGAGATTTCCATTCTCAATGTCGGAGACCGACTGTTGGACCTGTTGCCCCAATTAGAATTTGCTCACATGACCGCCCTCGTAGATCACAAGTTCTTCGGTCAGTTGGGTGATGGAACGGCCATGGACATCCCCGAGGCCGTGGTGGGCATCGTCTCAGGCGGCGTCCGCAACGAAGAAATGAAACATGAATTGGAAGAGATCCGGAAGAAAGTCAAATATCTCATCGCCCTGGGAAGCTGCGCCACCTATGGCGGAGTGCCGGCCCAGGCCAACATGTGGAAAAATGAGGAGACCTTTGAGAAGGTCTTCCGCGACTGCGTCACCACCACTCCCGCTCCCGACCCCCAAGACCCCGTTTTGCCTAAATGGACCCCCACCTGCGCCGCGGTAGATGAAGTCGTCAAGGTGGACATCAGCATTCCCGGTTGCCCGACCCACCCGGATTGGATTGTCGAGGCCATCAGCGCCCTGCTGGCGGGCCAGACTTCCTGGAGCCTGCCGGAGCGCAGCGTCTGCGACACCTGCCCGGTCATCCGGGAACAGAAATCCGGCGGCGGCCCGGTCAAGCGCTGGCTGCAGAACATGGAATTCAACCCGGAAGAGGGCCTGGAGAAGATGCGCTGCATCAACGAGCAGGGATTCCTCTGCATGGGGCCGGTGACGCTGGCCGGCTGTGCGGGAAAGACCGATGTGCCCCGGTGTATCAAGGCCCGGACCCCGTGCCGCGGCTGCTTCGGTCCCATCCGCAAAGGGGCCCGGCCCATGGTGGACATGATGGGCGCCCTGACTTCGGTGGGGCTGGACCCCAAATCCCTGGTGGACCGGCGGGCCATGATGAACCGTTATATCGGCGGGCATGGCTTTCTGACGATAATCCCGGCTCGGCCGGCAAGATGAGGAGGTGAGGAATATGGGAAAAGTCATCAATATTCAGCCAGTGACCCGTATCGAGGGCCACGCCAGGGTAGCCATCACGCTGGATGACGCGGGGAACGTTGCCGATACCAAGTTCCACGTCCAGACCTTGCGCGGCTTCGAAAAATTCTGCGAGGGCCGGCCCGTGGAGGAGATGCCCCGGACGGTCTGCCACATCTGCGGCATCTGTCCCTGGGCCCATCACCTGGCCTCCAGCAAGGCGGCCGACGCCTGTTTTGGCGTAACTCCTCCCCCGGCGGCGGTGAAGCTGCGCCGCTTGATGCAGAGCATCGCCTATGTCAGCGACAAGATTCTGCACTTTTATTTCCTGGCGGCCCCGGACTTCGTCATCGGCCCCGACGCCGACTATTCGGTGCGCAACGTCGTGGGCATCGTTAAAGCCGCTCCGGACATCGCCAAGCAGGTGGTGCACATGCGCCACTTGGGGGCCCAAATCCTGGAGCACTTTGCCGGCCGGGCCATTCATCCCACCTTCTCCGTACCGGGCGGGGTGAGCAAGCCCATGACCGAGGCCGACCGCCAGTATATGCTGCCCCTGGCCGCTGAACTCCTGGAATTCTCCAAGTTCTCCCTAAAGTTTGCCAAGGACAACGTCTTCCCCAAATATCTGGACGCCATCAAGTCCATCGGCGTCATCGAGGTGGGCTACCTGGGGACCGTAACCAACGACGGCGCCCTGGATTTCTATGACGGTAAGCTCAGGCTCATGAGGCCCGACGGCTCCTACGACGATTTCGCCTACGATCAGTACGTGGATTACATCGGCGAATGGGTGGAGCCCTGGTCCTACCAGAAGTTCCCCTATGCCAAGAAGTGGGGCAAACTGGACCTCTCCCTGGACCACCCCACCGGGGTTTACCGCACCAACTGCCTGGCCCGCATCAACGTGGCCGACAAGATGAAGACCCCTCTGGCCCAGAAGGAACTGGAGGAGTTCCGGGCGGCGTTCGGCCGGCCGACCCACCTTACCCTGCTGTATCATTACGCCCGGCTCATCGAGCTGCTCCAGTGCGCCGAAACCACGGTGGAACTCCTGAATGACCCGGAAATCACCAGTAGGGATATCCGGGTGCCGATTACGCCCAAGGCAGGCCGGGGCATCGGCTGCGTGGAAGCCCCCCGGGGCACCCTGATCCATGACTATACCTGCGACGAACAGGGGCTGATCACCAAGGTCAACCTCATCGTGGGCACTACCCACAACAACGCCGCCATCAATATGTCGGTGAACCAGGCGGCCAAGGCGTTAATTAAGGATGGCAAGTATGACCAGGGAATCCTGAACAAGGTGGAAATGGCCGTACGCGCCTACGACCCGTGACTGAGCTGCGCCACTCACCGCCTGGATGGCGGTTTGGCCGTGGAACTCACCATCAGCGACGCCAAGGGTCAGATAATCGAAACGCTGAAAAATTAGGCAAATAAGGTTTCAAACAGCCGCTTTCAGCGTGATATTTCGGGGCCACAGGGTATAATACCATATCCTGTGGCCCCGCCTTTTGGCCCGGGATGCCCCGGTTGCGGCGCCGGCCGGGGGCGGTTTACACGCCGCGGCGACGGCCGCCGGCGCGGCGCGCCTTCTGCCCGTTGACAGCTAAGAGACCTGACCATGATAATTTTCGATAAAGCCGTCCTCATCTTCGGCTGCGGCAGCATCCTCTGGGGCGATGACGGCTTTGGCCCGGCGGTGATTCAGCACCTCCAAGAAAACTACCCCCTGCCGGACGAGGTCATGGCCCTGGACGTGGGCACCAGCATCCGGGATATCCTGTTCGACCTGATCTTGAGCGAGAAGAAGCCGAAAACCCTGATTGTCGTCGATGCGGTGGAATATCCGGAGCGTCGGCCCGGGGAGGTCTTCGAGATCCCGGTGGCCGGCATTCCTGAGCAAAAGGTGGCCGATTTCTCCTTGCACCAGTTTCCCACGGTTAACCTGCTGCAGGAACTCCAGGAACAGAGCGGTATCCAGGTAAAGATCATCGTGGGGCAGACCGAAACCATCCCCCAGGAGGTGGCGCCAGGCCTGTCTCAGACCATGCAGGGGGCGGTGCTGACTGCCTGCGGGAAGATTATGGAAATCATTGCCGAGGCGGGCGTCACCTGATTTGGGTTGGTAATTTTCGGCAAAAGGAGTGGGGCCATGGCCCAAAAACCCTGGGGCGGACGGTTCACCGGGGAAACTGAGAAGAGCGTGGAGGATTTCACCACCTCTCTCAACTTCGATAAGCGCCTGTACCGCCAGGATATCGCCGGCTCGGTGGCCCACGCCCGGATGCTGGGCCGCCAGGGGATCATCACTCCGGCGGAGGCCGCGGAGCTGGTCCGGGGTCTGGAAGAGATCGCGGCCGAGTTCGAGGCGGGGAAGTTCCCTTTCGACCCGAGCCAGGAAGACATTCACATGGCCGTCGAGTCCCGGCTGATCGCCAAGGTCGGCGAGGTGGGGGGCAAGCTCCACACCGCCAGAAGCCGCAATGACCAGGTAGCCCTGGACCTGCGCCTCTATCTGACGGCAGAGGTGGAGACCCTGATCACCGCCCTGGTGGAGCTCCGCCGGGCCGGGGTGCGGCTGGCCCGCCGCCACCTGGACTTGATCCTGCCGGGCTATACCCACCTGCAGCGGGCCCAGCCCATCCTCCTGGCCCATCATCTGCTGGCCTACGACGAGATGTGGCGCCGGGACCTGATGCGGCTGGCCGAGGCGCAGACCCGCATCCAGGTTTCGCCGCTGGGGGCGGCAGCCCTGGCCGGGACCAGCTTTCCCATTGACCCCCAGTTCACCGCCGACCAACTGGGATTCCCGGAGATCTTCCGCAACAGCCTGGACGCGGTGAGCGACCGGGATTTTGTCCTGGAATTTTTAGCGCATGCCTCGATAATCATGATCCACCTGAGCCGCCTCTCCGAGGAACTCATCCTCTGGGCCTCCTCGGAGTTCGGTTTCGTGGCGCTGCCGGACGCTTACGCCACCGGCTCCTCTATCATGCCTCAGAAGAAAAACCCCGACGTGCCTGAGCTCATCCGGGGCAAGAGCGGCCGGGTGGCCGGCCACCTGATGGGCCTGCTGATGGCGGTCAAGGGCCTGCCTTTGGCCTATAACCGGGACCTCCAGGAGGACAAGGAGCCCCTGTTCGACACGGTGGACACGGTGAAGGCCGCGGTGACCCTCATGACCGGCCTGCTGACGGAATTGCAGGTGCGGCCGGAGCGGATGGCCGCCGCCCTTAAGGGCGGTTTCCTCACCGCCACCGACATGGCGGATTACCTGGTCACCCGGGGAGTGCCCTTCCGGACCGCCCACGCCCAGGTGGGCCGGACGGTGCGCTACGCCGAAGCCCAAGGCCGGGAATTGTGGGAGCTGAGCCTGAAGGAGATCCAGAAATTCGCCCCCCTGGCCCAGGATGAGCTGTCTGGCTGGCTGACCATCGAGCATGCCGTGTCCCGGCGCCGCTCCCCCGGGGGCACCGCCCCGGAACGGGTGGCTGAGGCCCTGACCCGGGTCGAAGCGGGATTGGGAATCAATCTGGAGGAGCAGGAGATCTGACCGGCGCCCGGAGGTGGCTCCTCCACTTTTTACCAGGCCCGTTTTTTGCCTGATCGGGTAGGGCGGGGCGCCGGTGCCACCAGGACCAGAGTGGTATGAAAAAGATAGCGAAGACCGAAAACCAAAAACCAAAAACCGGAATTCCAGCGGCTGCCGGTTACTTGCTGTTATCTTGCTTCATTGCCCTGACTCTCATTTGCGGCGGTTGCGGCAAGAAGCTGGCGCCCTTCGCGCCGGACCGGCTCCTGCCCGGGCCGGTGCGGGAGTTTCGCCTCTCTCAGGAAGGGGATGCCCTGGTCCTGAGCTGGCTGTTGCCGAAGGTCAACCTGCTGGGGCAGCCGTTGACCCAGGTGCAGGGCTGCCGGGTCTATCGCTGCGAGGCCACAGGGGTAGCGCCGGAGGCCCCCTGCCCCGCCAATTTCGTCCTCTATGCCGATATCGACCTGGCCTATCCCCAGCAGGGCCAGGTGCGGGGGGAGGCCCTCATCTTTCAGGACCGGGAGGTGGTCCCGGACCATCGTTATTTCTACCGGGTGGCGGCCTATGATCAGGATGGCTACCTGGGGAGCTGGTCCCCCACCCTGAGCCACGTGTGGGGCTGGCTGCCCCGGCCCCCCCTGGACCTGCAGGCGGCCTCGGGAGATCGGGTCGTGGCCCTGCGCTGGAGTCCGGTGAGCCAACTCACCAACGGCTCGCCGGCCAGGGACCTGGCCGGTTATCTCATCTACCGCCGGGAAGGCTCCGGCGCCTGGAGCCAGATCCCGCCCGGGCCCATCCCCCAAACCACTTACCAGGATGTGGCGGTTAAGAACCAGGTGGAATATACTTATAAGGTGCAGGCAGTGCGGCGCCTGGGAGGCGAGTTGCTGGCCAGCGGCGACTCGCCCTTAGTGAGCGCCAGGCCGGAGAAGCTGACGCCGCCGCCCCCTCTGTTGGGCCTGCTGGCAGCGCCCAGCTCCCAGGGGGTGGAGCTGCGCTGGCAGCCCAGCCCCGCCCCCGACGTGGCGGGCTACCGGGTCTATCGCCGCGCCCCGGGGGAGGCCCGGGCCGGAAGGCTGAACCCGGAGCTTTTGACCAAGCCGTACTTTGTCGATTCCCGGGTACAGCGGGGGCAGACTTACTATTACTACGTGACCGCGGTGGACAACTCCCCCCGGGCCAATGAAAGCCTGCCTTCCGAAGAGGTGGAGATCACTTATTGATAGCTCTCAGATGCAGCGGTCAGCAGATGCCAATAAGCGGTGACAAGTTGCCACCCTCCCCCCAGCCCCATCCCCTCGCAGGGAGGGGGAGTTTGCCAAATACTCAGGACAAGATTTTGATAGATTAACGAACAGATAAAAGGCGTGGCGTATAATCAATTTTCCATCACCACCCCAGGGTTAAAATTTTGCCTTGGCTGGCTGCTGATCGCTGACGCCACCGCTAGCGGGTCCTGACCGATGCACCATTTCAACTACCAGGCCGGCGAACTCTACTGTGAAAAGGTGCCGGTGCGCCGTATCGCCGCCCGGGTCGGAACGCCCTTTTATCTATACAGCGCCGCCACCCTGGAACACCACTTCCGGGTCTTCTCCGCCGCCTTCCGGGGCTTCCCCCATATCGTCTGCTTCGCGGTGAAGGCCAACGCCAACCTGGCTATCCTGAGCCTGCTGTCCCGCCTGGGATGCGGGGCGGACATCGTCTCCGGGGGGGAACTCCAGCGGGCCCTGGCGGCCGGGGTGGACCCGGGCCGCATCGTCTATTCCGGGGTGGGCAAGCGGACCGAGGAGATCCGGGCGGCCCTGAAGGCCGGTATCCTGCTGTTCAATATGGAATCCTCCCAGGAGCTGGAGGAGATCAACCGCATCGCCGGCCGGCTCAAGAAGAAGGCCCCGGTGGCCTTGCGCATCAACCCGGACATCGACCCCCGCACCCACCCCTATATCTCCACCGGGCTCAAGAAAAATAAGTTCGGCATCGATATCGAGCAGGCCCTGGAGGACTACCGCCGGGCCATGGAGCTGCCCCATCTGGAGGTGCTGGGGCTGGCCTGCCACATCGGCTCCCAGATCACCCAGGTGGCCCCCTTCGTGGAGGCCCTGGAGCGCCTCAAGGACCTGGTGGGACGCCTCCGGGCCCAGGGCATCGGCATCCGTTATCTGGACCTGGGCGGCGGCCTGGGGATCCGCTACGACCAGGAAGAGCCCCCGCACCCTTACGAGTATGGCGGCAAACTGGTGGAGAGACTGCAGGGGATGGAAGTCACCCTGATCCTGGAGCCCGGCCGGGTGCTGGTGGGCAACGCCGGCATCCTGGTGACCAAGGTGCTCTATACCAAGGAGAGCGCCGCCAGGCATTTCATCATTGTGGACGCGGGCATGAACGACCTGGCCCGCCCCAGCCTCTACGGCTCGTTCCATGCGGTCTGCCCGGTGGTGCAAGGCTCCCGGCCCATGGTGACCGCTTCCCTGGTGGGGCCCATCTGCGAGTCCGGGGATTTCCTGGCCAAGGACCGGGAGCTGCCGGCCTTCCAGCCGGGGGAGCTGGCCGCGGTGATGAGCGCCGGCGCTTATGGCTTTTCCATGAGTTCCAATTACAACGCCCGGCCCCGGGTTCCGGAAATCTTGGTGCAGGATGACGCATTTTATGTTATCAGGAAACGGGAGACTTATCGGCAGCTTACCTGGGGCGAGTCCATCCCGGAATTTTTGAAATAGTGAGGAAAGGTCATGCAGCCTGTCATTCTGAGGGGCCTGGCGACCGAAGAATCTCGAATTATATTAAAGGTTTTTTCTGACCTGGCTTCGGAGACGCTAAGAAAACGATGGGCATTTAGGAAAAAATAAGGGAAATAAATCTATTTCTCAGGCAACCGAATCGCCAGAAAATCCCCCTAAAGCCCACTTTCCCAAAGGGGGACTGAAAGTCCGCATCCCTGTATTCCCCCTTTGTAAAAGCGGGGCAGGGAGATTTTAATTACAGGACCATAGGCGTGGAAAACCGGCCGCATATCCCATTTTATAAGATGCACGGCGGGGGCAACGACTTCGTCCTCATCGACCACCGGGAGCGCTTTATTCCCGAGGCGGAACAGCCCGCCCTGGCCCGCCGGCTCTGCCACCGCCAGGTGGGGGTGGGGGCCGATGGCCTCATCCTCATTGAGGCATCGAGAGCGGCTAACTTCCGCTGGCGTTTTTACAACGCCGACGGCTCCGAGCCGGAGATGTGCGGCAACGGCGGGCGCTGCGCGGCGCGCTTTGCGGCCCTCTTAGGCATCGCCCCGGAAAAGATGTCCTTTGAGACCGTCGCCGGGGTCATCCAGGCCGAGGTCCGGGGCCGCCGGGTCAAGCTGGCCCTGGCCGGGGTGGGGGACTTCCAGCTTAATCAAACCATCCCCCTGGAGGAGGCCAACGTCACCGGCCATTTTGTGCGGGTGGGGGTGCCCCACCTGGTGGTGGAGGTTGACGACCTGGAGGCGGCGCCGGTGGCCGAGTGGGGCCGGCTGCTCCGCTTCCACCAGATGTTCCAGCCCGCGGGCACCAACGTCTCGTTCGTGCGCTTCACCGGGTCGCAGAGTCTCTCCATCCGCACCTACGAGCGCGGCGTGGAAGACGAAACCCTGGCCTGCGGCACCGGTGCGGTGGCCGCCGCCCTGGTGGGAGCCTGCCTGGGGCGGCTCTCTGCGCCGGTTGCGGTCCTGACCCGGGGCGGGGAAATTCTCACCGTTTCCTTCCGCTCCCAATCCGGCGATTGCCGCGAGGTCTTCCTGGAAGGCGACGCCCTGGTGGTTTACCAGGGCGAACTCTGGTTAGAGGAACTCAAGTAAGGAGGTTCAGTCATGCTCAAAGGAGCCATCACCGCCCTCGTCACCCCCTTCAAGAATGGCCAGATCGATGAAGAGGCCTATCGGGCCCTGATCGAGCGCCAGATCGGGCAAGGGATCCATGGACTCGTTCCCTGCGGCACTACCGGCGAATCCCCCACCCTGTCCTATGCCGAACACAAGCGGGTGGTGGAGATCTGCATCGACCAGGTGAAGAAGCGGGTCCCGGTGGTTGCCGGCGCCGGCTCCAACAGCACCGCCGAGTCCCTGGAACTGACCCAACACGTCCAGGACGCCGGCGCCGATTATGCCCTGATCATCACCCCTTACTACAATAAGCCGACTCAGGAGGGCCTGTTCCAGCATTATAAGACCATCGCCTCCAAGAGCAGGATTCCCATCGTGGTCTATAACGTGCCGGGCCGCACCAGCGTCAACCTGCTGCCGGAGACCATGGCCCGGCTCTCCGGGCTCCCGAATATCGTCGGCCTCAAAGACGCCACCGGGGACCTGAAGCAGGGCGCCCAGACCCTGGCGCTGTGCGGCGCTAAGATCACGGTGCTCTCCGGCGACGACTTCACCACCTTGCCCCTGATGGCCATCGGCGGCCAGGGGGTGATCTCGGTGGTTTCCAACGTGGCGCCGGCCGATATGGCCGAGATGTGCAACGCCTTCTTTAAAGGCGACCTGGCCGGCGCCCGCCAACTCCACTTTAAGATGTGGCCGCTGATGGAAGCCATGTTCTATGAGACCAGCCCCACGCCGGTGAAAACCGCCCTGAAGATGATGGGCCAGACCAACGGCGAGGTGCGGCAGCCCCTGTGCCCGCTCTCCCAGGCCAACGAATCCAGGCTGCGCCAGGTGCTGCAGGCGTATGGGTTGATTAAATAGTGGTTTGGGAAGGCAGGAAAGTAAGCAGGGAAAAATAACGGCTACTGCTCACTGCTTACTGCTTACTGCTCACAGGAGGTTATCATGATCAAGGCCATCGTTTCCGGCGCCGCGGGGCGCATGGGCGGCCGGATCATTCACCTGTTGGAGGCGGAGGCGGGGATCACCCTGGCCGGCGCCTGCGAGCAGCCGGACCAGGCCGCGGTGGGGAAAGATGTCGGCGAGGTGGTGGGCTTGCCGCCCAAGGGCCTCCAGGTGGCGGGCTCCCTGGCCGAGGTCCTCCCGCAGGGGGAGGTGGTCATCGAGTTCAGCCACCCCGAGCCGTCGCTCCACCATCTGCGGGAGGTGGCGGCCGCCGGCAAGGCCATGGTCCTGGGCACCACCGGATTTTCCCCGGCCCAGGTCGCCGAGATCCACGCCCTGGGGGCCCGGACCCGCCTGGTGTTCGCCCCCAACATGAGCGTCGGGGTGAACCTGATGTTCAAGGTGGTGGCCGACGTTGCCCGGGTGCTGGCGACGGGCTACGACGTCGAGATCGTCGAGGCCCACCACCACCTGAAAAAGGACGCGCCCAGCGGCACCGCGCTGAAGCTGGGCCAGGTCATCGCCCAGGCCCTGGGGCGGGACCTGGAGAAGGTCGGAGTCTATGCCCGCCAGGGCATCATCGGCGCACGCCGCCCGGAGGAGATCGGCATTCAGACGGTGCGCGCCGGGGATATCGTCGGGGAACACACCGTGCTCTTCGGGGGTATTGGCGAGAGGTTGGAGATCATCCACCGGGCCCACAGCCGGGACAACTTCGCCCGGGGGGCGCTCCGGGCCGCCCACTGGGTGGTGGCCCAGCCGCCGGCCTGTTACGACATGCAAGACGTCTTGGGGTTGAAGTGAACGAGTTAATGGATAGCGACCGCCTTTTTCCGGATTAAATAGGGGGGAAATATGGGATACACTTATTATGGAGACCTTTTGGGTATTTCTGGATATTATAACCTTAGTGCAAAATTAGCTTATAGAAAACTTAATGAGTTTTACGACACTACATTTTATTCTTTATCTGATTATTGTAATAATAATCCCAATGTTAAGGTTAATATGTTCAGCGATAGTATTTTAATTTGGGGAGATGATTCGCTTAAAATTTTAGAAGAACTCCAACAAGTTTATATTAAGTTACTCCATAAAAGACTATTATTAAGAGGAGCGATAGTAGATGGCAAATTGCAAATGGATGATGCACGGTTGGAATTAAAGAATTATAAGAAAATGCTGCCAAAAGATGATAAACTGGCAAGAGCGGTAGGCTTACAGGCAGCGCAAAAGGGGGCAAGATTGCTAATTGAAAATCGATTAGCCGATAAATTGTTGAGTGCTAAAAAGGAATGGCTAACAATTGAAGGTTATAATAATGATATAAAAAAATCAAACACACCCTTTGTGCCATATGAAAGTGTTTTAAGGAGAATATGTCCTACTAATGATAATAATGGTTATGAATTATTGTATTTTTGGGCACCACAAAGGGATTTTGGGCACGAAGAAGTAGATTATAAAGATATAATAGAAGAATTATATGAAAATTTTAAAATGTATAAAGATAAAATAGCGGATCATTATAAATCGACAATTGATCTTTTAAGGCGTTGTCAATTAAGGCAAAATTATACAATGGACTATGGCCCCTCACCGGTGAACTCGTGCGATAATTTCTTATCAAGGTGCCCGCCCTCCAATCCCACGGCCTGAAGAATTTAAGGCCCCGAAATGCAATGTCGGGGATGGGTCCCATCTTCGGCACGAGAGAGATCGGATGAAGGTAGTCTATGTTTTCTATACGCGGATTGGTCCTTTCTACATCGGAGAACAGAACGGTCGTTTCCATCCGATATACGATGACGAGAGCCTGGGAAGCTACGAGAATGCATGGCAGGCAGCAGAGGACCTGGCAGGCGGCCATACCTTCTCCATTTCACCCGGAATTGACACGGCAACCCTGGGTATCCCTGCGGAACTCGGGGAATGGGGAAAAATAGACAATTATCCTTGATGAATGTTTGGTGAAGATTGTTAATGGGTCCATTTGGGGGTCGCATATTTATCTCCTCTCCCCCGATGGGAGAGAAGGTTAGGGTGAGGGGGGATTCAATCTCTCTTGCGCTCCCATTAATCAATAATGTTTACGGGGTAAAATAAGATGCGCATCGTACGCTTTGAGTTGCAGGGCCGGACTGGTTACGGCGTCATTGAAGGCGAAAAGATTTCGGTCCTCTGGGGCGCCCCCTATGAGGGCGGGTGGGCCAAGACCACCGGGGAGGTGCTTTCCCTGCCGGAGGTTACCCTGCTGGCGCCCTGCGAACCCAGCAAGATTATGGCCGTGGGCATCAACTACCGGGAACACTCCGCGGAGACCGGCATCCCTGTGCCCCCCGAACCGCTGCTGTTTATGAAGCCCAGCACTGCCGTGATCGGGCCGGACGCGGAGATCGTCTATCCCGAGATGAGCCAAAGGGTCGATTACGAGGCGGAGCTGGCGGTGGTTATCGGCAAGACCGCTTACCACGTCCGGGAGCAGGACTTCCGGGAGTACGTGCTGGGTTATACCTGCATGAACGACGTCACCGCCCGGGATTTGCAAAGGAAAGACAGCCAGTACACCCGCTCCAAGGGCTTCGATACCTTTGCGCCCCTGGGCCCCTGGATCGAAACCGAGATCCAAGACCCGGATAACCTGACGGTGGAATCCTTTCTGAACGGGGAGCGCCGCCAACACGGGAACACCGGCGACATGGTCTACGGGGTGGCCTACCTGGTCTCTTACATCTCCCGGATCATGACCCTGCTGCCGGGCGACGTCATCGCCACCGGCACCCCCGCGGGCATCGCCCCTATGCAGCCCGGCGACGTGGTGGAGGTGAAGATAGAAGGTATCGGCGCCTTGCGCAACCGTCTGGTGGCAGGGAAAGTGGAGTAGATGACTCCCTTTTTCAAACCGGCGGCCCGCCTGAACCTGATCCCGCCTTATCTCTTCAAGGCGATTGACGACAAGAAGGCCGAGGTCAAGGCCCGGGGGGTGGACATTATCGACCTGGGGGTGGGCGATCCGGACCTGCCCACCCCGCGCTTCATCGTGGAAAGGCTGATGGAGGCGGCCCAGGACGCCGCCACCCACCACTACCCGGCCTATTCCGGCATGAACCTCTTCCGGGAGGCGGTGGCCCGCTGGTACGGCAAACGCTTCGGGGTGGACCTGGACCCGGAGCGCGAGGTCCTTACCCTCATCGGCTCCAAGGAGGGGATTGCCCATCTACCCCTGGGGATCAACGATCCCGAAGACCTCAACCTGATGACCACCCCGGGCTATCCGGTGTACCAGATAGGCACCCTGCTGGCCGGAGGTTCTTGCCACTTCCTGCCCCTGACCCGGGAAAACGGCTTCCTGCCGGACCTTAACGCCATCCCGCCCCAGGTGGCCCGGGACGCCAAGGCGTTGTTCTTCAACTACCCCAACAACCCTACGGCTGCGGTCGCGGACCTCGATTTCTTTGCCAGGGTGGCGGCCTTCTGCCGGGAGTATGGCATCATTGCGGTGCATGATGCGGCCTACACCGAGCTCGCCTTCGACGGTTTCAAGCCCCCCAGTTTTTTGGAGGCGCCCGGGGCCAAGGAGGTGGGCATCGAGTTCCATTCCCTCTCCAAGACCTACAACATGACCGGCTGGCGCCTGGGTATGGCGGTGGGCTCGGCCGCGGTGCTGGCGGCCCTGGGCAAGGTCAAGAGCAACATCGACTCCGGGGTCTTTGACGCCATCCAGTTGGCGGGCATCGCCGCCCTGGATTCGGACCAGAGCTGCGTCAAGGAGAACTGCGCCATCCTTCAGGAGCGTCGGGACCTCCTGGTGGGAGGCCTGAAAAAGCTGGGTTACGACCTTGCACCCCCCAAGGCCACCTTCTACGTCTGGCTGCCGACGCCGCCGGGCCTGACCTCACTGGGCTTCACCACCCACCTGCTGGAGCAGACCGGCATCGTCACCATCCCGGGGCACGGCCTGGGCGCCCCCGGCGAGGGTTACGTGCGCCTGGCCCTGACCGTGCCCAAGGAGCGTATCGAAGAAGCCCTGGAGCGACTGAAAAAGATCGGTTAAGGGAGAAAGCTACCCAACTGTGGAACCGGCTGCTGGCCGGCAGCGGCGGGTGGGTGGTTTCGCTCTATGACGGCGCCTGAGAGGCGCCCTTAATATTTTACAAAGATATGATCCAGATCCCATGAGCCGAGACCTATTCAGGAAGACCTGGCTGGAGCGCCATCCCAAAAAGATGATCTTTCTCCTGGTCTTCCTGGTCGTCTGCAGCCTGGCACTGCTGAGCGAAAAGATCCTGGCCCTTAAGGCCGGCTCGCTCTCGCATCCCCTGGGGGTGAAACGATTTATCAAATTACGGGAATTTGAACCGGGTTACGCCGCGGTGCTCCTCCCCAGCCCTGAGGCCATGGCCCAATCGGACACCCTGGAGCGGCGGCCATATATCGTCAGGGTGGATGAAAACGGCTTCATCATGCCTGCCAAGGTTCATGAGCACCCGGACCTGACCCTGGTGTTTTTGGGAGGCTCTACCACCGAAGACATCTATGATGATGAAAATAACCGCTTTCCTTATCTGGCCGGCCACTTGCTGGAAGAGAGCACCCAACTTCGGGTAAATTCCTACAATGCCGCCAAGAGCGGCAACGATTCCCTGCACTCCCTCGATGTCCTGCTGAACAAGGTGGTGCCTCTCAAACCCGATATAGTGGCGATGATGCACAATATCAATGACCTGAGCATCCTGCTCCTGGAAAAGAGCTACTGGAACAAGAACCCGTATAGATCGCCCCTGATCGAGGAAAAGCCCGACTGGCGGACGGTGGGCAAGAATCTGCAGGAGACCTTCCAGTTGGCCCGGGACCTGGTGGTCCCCAATCTTTACGCCGCCTTGCACCGCTTGCTGCACGCCGAGGGCAAGTCCAAGGCCGATGAATTCCAGCAGGTCAGGGGCCAAAAAATCGAGGTGAATCAAGATTTCCTGGTGCGGGAATTCGCCCGCAACCTCCAGACATTCATCAATATCTGCCGGGCCCGGGGGATCACCCCGGTTCTTTTGACCATGCCCAGCCGCCTGAAGGACGACCCCGACCCCTTGATCCGCAGGCTGATGCAGCGCCTGGAGGATCAGAACGGCATAAGCTACCGGGATTTTAAGGGAGCCTTCGACCGCTTCAACCAGGAAATCCGGGGAGTGGCGGCCCAAAACCGGGTGCTCCTGGTGGATCTGGCCCGGGAAATCCCCCCGGAGAAAGAATATATGTCGGACGTGGTCCATTTCAACCCGGCGGGTTCCCGGCTGGTGGCCCAAAAGATCGCCGCCGGCCTGGCGCCGGGTCTGGCCACCTTGCCGAAACGGCCGCAGGGCCATTAATCGCAGGGCGATCCTATTGTCATATTTTCAGATTTTGGTCTAATAAATAAGGCGGTCAACAATATTATGTCCCTGGGATTTGCCGCCATCACCGCGGCCAAGCCGGTCATCGCCTTTATCGGCCTGGGGTCCAACCTGGGAGATCCCGCGGCCCAGGTGCGCCGGGCCCTGACGGGGCTGGCCGCCCTGGACGAGGTTGAGCTGGTGCGGGTCTCCGGATTTTACCTAAACCCGCCCCTGGGGCCGGCGAATCAGCCCTGGTACGTAAATGGCGTGGCCCAGGTGCGCACCCGCCTGACCGCAGAGGAACTGTTGCGGGTCCTGGCCTGGCTGGAAGCCGCCCTGGGCCGGGTCCCTGGGGAGCGCTGGGGACCGCGGCTGATCGACCTGGACCTGCTGCTGTACGACGGCGAGGTCGCCTGCACCCCGGAACTGGTCCTGCCCCATCCGGAGATGCACCGGCGGGCCTTTGTTTTGGTGCCCCTGGCCGAGATCGCCCCGGACGCCTGGCACCCGGGGCTCAAGAAGAGCGCCGCCCGGCTCCTGGCGGAGCTTTCGCCTGCGGCGCGACAGGCGGTAAAACCCATGCCGGTTGAGGAAAAAAGGCCATGCCCCGTCTATTAAGTGGTTTACTCCTGGGCTATCTGATCTACTGGGGGGTCCGCAAGCTGGCCCGATCCCTGGGCCTGTGGCCCCAGGCGCCCCGGCCGGTGGCCAGGGGAGGGGAACCGGATGTGCTGGTCCAGGACCCGGTCTGCCAGACCTTCATCCCCCGCAAAGAGGCCTTGAAGGCGGAAAAGGACGGAAAAGTCTATTTTTTCTGTTCCGAAGGCTGTTTAAAGCGTTTCCAACGTAGTGGCGGCAATTAATTTTTATGATATGTTAAGAGGTCATAATGAAATTCTTCATCGACACCGCCAACTTGGAAGAGATTCGCGAGGCCCACGACCTGGGTCTGGTGGACGGGGTGACCACCAACCCCAGCCTCTGCGCCCAGGCCGGGATCAAGACCGATAAAGAGTTTGAAAAACTTATCGGCCAGATTTGCGAAGCGGTCCAGGGGCCGGTGAGCGCCGAAGTGACGGCCACCGATGAAGTGGGCATGCTCCAGCAAGCCCGTCACCTGGCCAAGATCCACCAATGGGTGGCGGTGAAGATTCCCATGACCCCCGACGGCCTTAAGGCCACCCGCGTCCTGGCGGCGGAGGGGATCAGAGTCAACGTCACCCTGATCTTCCAGCCCCTCCAGGCCATGCTGGCCGCCAAGGCGGGCGCCGCCTATGTCAGTCCTTTTATCGGCCGCCTGGATGACATCGGCCACCGGGGCATGGAAATCGTGGAGCAGACCGTCACCATCTTCGAAAATTACGGCTTCGACACCGAAATCATCGTGGCCTCGGTGCGCCATCCCCTGCACGTCCTGGAAGGCGCCCTGGCAGGCGCCGATATCGCCACCATCCCTTACGGGGTGCTGATGCAGTTGCTGAAACACCCCTTGACGGATGCAGGGTTGAAAAAGTTCCTGGAGGATTGGGAAAAGGCTCGCAAGTCCTAAGGCTATTTTGCTAAGCGGAGAGAACCCAGTTGTAGGGTCGCACCTTGGTGGTCGGCCTGAGATCTATGCGGGCGCACCCGGAGGTGCGCCCCATTACGCTCGTTTGCGATGAATCAGTCAGAGACCAACATCTGGAGCACCCCGAACCTCCTCACCGGCACGCGCATTGCCGTGATCCCGCTGGTGGTGGTCCTCTTACTGTTCCCCGGACGCCTGGCCAGCTTTCTGGCGGGTTTCTGCTTTCTGCTGGCCGGGGCCACCGACTTTCTGGATGGCTACCTGGCCCGGCGCCATTCCCAGGTGAGCCGTTTCGGCAAATTCCTGGACCCGCTGGCGGACAAGCTGCTGGTCTCCGCGGCCCTCATCATGCTTATTCCTCTGGGCCGGGTTCCGGCCTGGATAGCCTTTCTTATCGTGGGCCGGGAACTGACGGTCACGGGGTTAAGGGGTCTGGCCGCCGCCGAGGGCATCATCCTGGCCGCGGACCGCTGGGGCAAGGCCAAGACCACCCTGCAAATGACAGCCTTAACCGCCTTGATTTTCCACTACCCCTTCCTGTCCATCAACCTGCAACGGCTGGGCCTGGTCCTTCTCTGGATGGCCCTTATCATCACCCTGGTTTCCGGGGTCAGCTATTTCCTGGCCTTCTTCGGGCAACAACTGAAAGGCCGTAATCATGACAACCACGGCTCTTAACGAGCCCCTTAACGGAGGACGACTTTGGCCAGACACCTTTCCGCCCTGAAACGGGCCCGACAGAACGAAAAGCGGCGGCTGCGCAACCAGGGGTGCAAGACCCGGGTAAAACACGCGGTGCGTGAGGTGCGTGCCGCGGCGGCGCAAAAAAATCCGGAAGCCGCGCAGGCTGCCCTGAAAAAAGCCGTGCCCACCATCGCCAGGGTAGCCGGCAAGGGCACTCTCCATTGGCGCAGCGCCGCCCGCAAAATCTCCCGCCTTACCCGGATGGTCCAGGCCTTGCAAGGTTAGTTAAAATGACGGGCTAAGCCCGCCTTGTAACCGCGCAGGTAAAGGTTTTCCAGGGCGGCCTGTGATAGCCAGGGTTGATGGTTAAAGGCGCACCCCCTAGGCGCGCACCGGTGCCGTTTCAGCCACCCAGGTGATATGCCCCTGGTTTTGGGTTAGCGAGAAACCTGATAAATCACAGGCCGATAACGCGGGGGCGGAATGGGTTTGCCTGCCTGATCCGCCGCTGCCAACCACGCCTTTTTCGCCTGCTCCACCTCCGCCAGGGCCTGCTCCGGGGTTTGCCCGAAGGCCGAACAGGAATCCAGATCGGGGATGTCGGCGATGTAGCCGCGGTCTTCGTCGCTGTAAAAGATGTTGATGTGGTAGTCCCCCATCATTTATCCTCCAAATTAATATTACACCTTTCCACCAGCCGAAGAAACTGGCGGATTTGATAGGGCTTGGCCCGCCCCCCAACATCCTGGAGGTTGACCAGTTGCGGGATGCCGGGGTGACCAAAGATGTGGTGGCTGCCGCTGGTGCGCAGAAGTTTAAACCCAAAGGCTTCCACCAGGTTGACGAAGTCGGCGAAAGTGACGTTCTGCGGTTCCCCTGGGCCAGACGTTGTAGCAGTTTCTTGCGGTTCACGAATTATTCCCCGGTTTTTTCAAGGTTTGGCAGGACCCTCAGAAAAGGTACATAGCTTCCCAAGGGTAAGGCAGGCGTCTACCCTGCAGTTCCCGGACATCTCCTCGACCGGCGCTCACCCCGGCCCTATCTGCAACAGGGCCCACTCCAGCCACAGCCGCGGCGGGCCGCCGCTGGTCTTCAATTGCCAATCGATCTGGTTCAGGAGAGCCAGGTGGGCGCGCAAGGCTGCTTCCGAAAAGCGGGAGGCCTGCTGCGCCAGGCTGCGCAGGACCCGCGGCGGCAGCGACAGGCTGCGCCTCTGGTAGGCGCCGCCGGCGGCGCCGCCTTCTTTGACGCAGAGCAGCAGGCGTAATTGCCGGGCCAGCATCACCAGGATCTTGGCCGGCGCCTCTCCCAGGTCCAGAAGCTGGCCCAGGGCGTTCAGGCGCTTGCGGGCCCCGGGCTCTCCCAGGGCCTCCGCCAGGGCAAAGATGTTGTAGGTGCGGCTGTGGGTGGCCAGTTGGTTTACCAGGTTGGGGGTCAGGGACTTTTCGGCGCCGGCGTATAAAGCCAGCTTCTCCAACTCCTGGATCAATTCCGCCAGGTTGTCCCCCACGATCTCCACCAGGCGCTGGGCCGCGGCCAGGGTCAGGCTCTTGCCCAAACTTTCGGCCTCCCGGGTCAGCCATTGATAAAGCTCCACATCCTCCAGGCGGGAAAACTGCAGGGCCGCCTCCTGCCGCTGCAAGCGCTCCCAGACGGAATTTCTCCACCATTCCCTGCCCTTAACTCCTTCGGCCAGGAGCACCACCCAGGCCCGGGGCGCCGGGTGGTCCAGGTAAGCGTTGATGGCCTCGAAGGCCGCGGCGTTGAGCCCCAGCCGGCGCAGCACCAGGAGTTGTCCCGGACCCCACAGAGAGGCTTCCCGGGATTCGGCCAGGAACTCCGGCAGCTCCACCTCCTGGGCCTCCCGCAGCACCCGCACCGGAGCCTCGCCCCAGCGATCCTCGAGGCCCGCCTGCAGCCGTTCCAGGGCCCGGAGCATGAGGAACTCCTCATCCCCGTAAAAGAGGTAGAGAGGTTTAAGGGACTGGCGGCTCAGGTGGCGTTCCAATAATGGATGTGACATGGGTTTACCGGTAGGTGGGCCCTGCCCACCATTATCGAAATCATTAATTTACGACGGTCCGAGCCCGGTTTTTATGGGGCGTGAGGCGCCAGCTACCGCGGGCCGGCTTCTCCCGATCACGGCCCAGGGCATCGGCAAAATCTCGTACCTGGCCCCAATCGGAGATTTTATGACCGGGTCGTTCCCGGTTAAAGATTGCACCTCGGCCTCGTCGGCAACCTCAAGAATCCCTAGGCCCCAGAGCCCTTTCGGGTCAGCCACCGGACCGAAAACGATGGCGGTTCCCCTTTTGGCCAGATGGGTCCAGTAGGTCAAATGGTCTCGCATGACCGTCGCCTCCGCCTCGGTCATATCCTGGGCAAAGGTCGGCCTGGGGGGGATCAGCCGGCACAGAAAAAATTTCATATCATACCTTTTTTCTGGGGCGGGCGTCTCCCGCCTTTGCTGAAAGCTGATTGCTGCAAGCTGACCGCTAAAGCACCATCAAGACCTTGTTCATGACCCGCTGGGCCATATTGGCCGCGGCCCGGCGCAGGCCCTCGGCCCGGGTGACTTCCCCGGCCTGGTAGCTCGGGTCCACCACGTAGTCCGACTCCAGGATCTGGGTATCTTTCCAGAGCACCTTGCCGTTGTCCCGCTGCTTCAGGGTCAGTTCCACCCGAATTATCAGCCGCCGTACCGTGGACTGGGTGACGCTGGAATAGGCCACCGAGGTGTTGTCCACCGACTGCACCTTGCCATCCAGGACCAGGTCGGCCCGATCCTCATAGGGGGTAACCTTGACCGCCCGGGTCTCGGCGAAGCTGTTGATCAGGGCGTTGGCCATAATGGCTTCCAGTCCCACCTCGGTGGAGCGGTTGGTAAAGAGGGGCACCGCCAGGGTGCGGGTGGTGCCGCCGATAGGCTCGGCCCCCAAGGGATGATAACCGCAGCCGCTGAGGAGCAGCAGCAGCAGGAGAGGCCAGCAACCGCGACCCATTTTCATTAGGGACCCCTTAAGTGACGATATTGATCAGGACGATTCTCTTCAGTTTATCCTGGACCGGCACCACCCGCCGGGGGCCCTGGCCCTGCAGCCATTTCTGGATCGCGGGGTCAGCCAGGGCCATGTCGGTGAGCTCTGCCGCGCTGGCCGTAACCGGCGCCACCAGCCGGCTGCGCACCCTGCCGTTGACCTGGACCACCAAGGTAAAGGCGCACTCTTCCAGGGCCTCCGCCTGGGCTTCCGGCCAGCAGCACTGTTGCAGGGAAGTCTGGGACCCCAGGGCCTGCCAGAGTTCCTCAGCCAGGTGGGGCACCATGGGATTGAGCAGCAAAATAATGGCCTCCACCGCCTCCCGGAAGACTTCCAGGGCCGCAGTATCCCGGGGCAGGTTCTCGGCCGCCAGGTAAAAGTTGTTGACCAGCTCCATCACCGCGGCGATGGCGGTGTTGAAGTGGAAGGAGTCTTCGACGTCGTCGCTGACCTTCTTGATGGTGCGGTGCACCTTCTGGCGAAATTCCCGCAAGTCCGGGGACAGATCGCGGCCATCACCGGCGTAGGCGGCAACCTGCCGCAATTCCGGCAGCAGCGAGTTTACCAGGTTCCAGAGGCGGTGCAGGAAGCGGTGGCAGCCGGCCACCCCCTGGTCGCTCCACTCCAGGTCTCTTTCCGGCGGCGCGGCGAACAGCAGAAACAGGCGGGTGGTGTCGGTGCCGTATTCCTCGATCAGGTACTCCGGGTCTACCACGTTGCCCTTGGATTTGGCCATCTTGGCCCCGTCTTTGAGGACCATGCCCTGGGTGAGGAGGCGCTGGAAGGGTTCGTCGATCTGCACCAGCCCCAGGTCCCGCAAGACCTTGGTGAAGAAGCGGGCGTAGAGCAGGTGCAGCACCGCGTGTTCGATGCCGCCGATGTACTGATCCACCGGCAGCCAATAGTCCACCCGGGCCTTGTCCAGGATGCCCTCCCGGTAGTCGGGGCAGGCATAGCGCAGGAAATACCAGGAGGACTCCACAAAGGTGTCCATGGTGTCCACTTCCCGGCGGGCCGGACCGCCGCAGTTGGGGCAGGCGACCTCATAGAAGCCGGGTAAGAGCGCCAGGGGCGAGCCGCCTTCCCCGGTGATCCGCGCGTCCAGGGGCAGGAGCACGGGCAGCTCGGCCGCGGGCACCGGCACCATCCCGCACTTTTCACAATAAATGATGGGAATGGGCGCGCCCCAGTAGCGCTGCCGGGAGATCAGCCAGTCCCGAAGGCGGAAGTGCACCGCCGCCTTCCCCAGGCCCTTGTCTTCCAGGTAGTTGGCGATGGCCTCCCGGGCCCCGGCGCTGGCCATGCCGCTAAAATCCCCGGAGTTCACCAGGACGCCGTCCTCTTCATAGGCCGCGGTCAGACTTTCGGAGAGCGCTGGCAATTCTTTAGAGGCTGGCTCGACCACTACCTTGATAGGGAGATGGTACTTTTGGGCGAACTCAAAATCCCGCTGGTCGTGGGCCGGCACCGCCATCACCGCGCCGGTGCCGTAGCCCATCAGGACGAAATTGGCCACGTAAATGGGCATCTTCCCGCCAGTGACCGGATTCAGGCAGTAGCGCCCGGTTGCAACCCCTTCCTTGGTGATCTCTTCCAAGGCCCCGCGGCTGCGATTCTGCGTCGACCAAAAATCGACGAAGGCGCGCACCTCCGCCTCCTGGGCGGTGGACCGGGCCAGTTCCAGGGCCAGGGGGTGCTCCGGGGCCAGGCTCATGAAGGTGGCGCCGAACAGGGTGTCCGCCCGGGTGGTAAAGACCTTGATGGGCGAAGCTGAACCCTCCAGGGGGAAGAGGATCTCCGCCCCCTTAGACTTGCCGATCCAGTTGCGCTGCATGGTGGCGACCCGCTCCGGCCAGTCATGGAGCTGATCCAGGTCGGCCAGCAGCTCCTCGGCGTAGGCGGTAATCTTAAAGAACCATTGGTCCAGCTCCTTCAAGTGCACCGGGGAGTCGCAGCGCCAGCAGCGGCCATCTTCCACCTGCTCATTGGCCAGCACCGTGGCACACTTGGGGCACCAGTTGACCGGGGCCTGCCTTTTGTAGGCCAGTCCTCTTTGGTACATCTTGATGAAGATCAGTTGCTCCCAGCGATAATATTCCGGGTCGCAGGTGGCCAGCTCCCGGGACCAATCATAGCTATAGCCCAGGGCCTGGAGCTGGCCGCGCATGTAGGCGATATTCTCCGAGGTCCACCTGGCCGGGTGGAGCCCCCGGCCCAGGGCGGCGTTTTCCGCCGGCAGGCCGAAGGCGTCCCAGCCCATGGGGTGCAGCACGTTGAAGCCCCGCATCCGCTTGTAGCGCGCCACCACGTCGCCGATGGTGTAGTTGCGCACGTGCCCCATGTGGATGCGCCCGGATGGGTAAGGAAACATCTCCAGGACGTAATACTTGGGGCGGCTTAAGTCTTCCCGGGCCGCATAGAGCCGCTGCGACTGCCAGATCTCCTGCCATTTGGCCTCCAGGCGGCGGGGTTGGTAACGGGGCGGCATGGGTACTCCCTATTCTTGATTTAAATTATTACTTGGTAGTTCATCTCTTGTTGAAAAAGTACGATATATTTCAGATCTTCCTGCACGATATAGGATATATATAAATAGTATAATAATAATAATTATTATTAATTTTTCACCATCAATGATATTACTCGAACCTATATGTAATGATTTGTATATTAAAAATGACCAAAATAGCGTTACATATATACTTATAATTTGATTTATCTTCGAAACCGAAAATAAAGATGGTCCCGATACAATTTCCTTAAGGCGCTTTATCAGATTTTTTGGTGTTTCTGGATTATCTTCCCATACTATTTCAAATAGAGGCCCAACAATATAATCTGATAGCAAACTCACATGTTTTTCCCAATTCCTTTGCCAATGCTTGCTGCCCTTATTGACCAAAATCCAGCCAAATGAAAAAATAAAACCTAAGCAGGATAATAAAAGAGATAATTCGTCTTTATTTGAAATTGATGATGCTTGAATTGCACCATATCCCGCAAAGGTCGCTGCAATAAAAGCCCAGAAATAAGTCGCGCGCTTCCAATACATGTCAATTTCAAATTTCCTTAGATCCAACGCACACTTCAAAGCATCAATGACTTTTTTATCTTCACATATTTTATTAATAGTAAATGCTTTTCGATAATCTTGTATAGATATTTCTCTATGCTCTTTATCCATTCCTTTCTCCATATTTAGTTTAAGGTAGATTGACAAAGTTGGAACACAATATAAATTAGGTTTATTTCAATAATATTTAAGAGGCTAAATCGCAACTTATTACTTCTTATATCAATTAGTTAATTAATTTTCTATAAAAATCTGGAGCATAATCTTGCGAAGAACAAAATTTTGACCATAATTTACCATAGATGGACTTAGGGGACAAATCCGAAAAGGGAATATACCCTCGATTTTTGCCGCGCAAGATTCAATTTATTCAGATGGCCGTCCAAGAATTGCTCATACGGTGCAAGGCCCATTTCACCCTTGTATTTTCCCGGATTTTTGATTAACTTCTCACCATGGCGGCCCGGCCTGGCCTCAGCGTCATCATCCCCACCTACAACCGGGCGCCTCTGGTGCCGGAGGCGGTGGCCTCGGTGCTGGCCCAGACCTGGCAGGATTTTGAAGTCCTGGTGGTGGACGACGCCTCCGGGGACGGCACCGCGGCGGCCCTGGCCGCTTTTGGGTCCCGGATCAGAGTGCTGCGCTCCCCCTCCCGCCTCGGGGTGGCGGCAGCCAGGAACCTTGGCATCTCTGCAGCCCAAGGGCAGTGGCTGGCCTTCCTCGACTCCGACGACTTGTGGCGGCCGGAAAAGCTGGCCCGGCAGATGGCTTACCTGGAGGCGCATCCGGAAGTCGTCCTCTGCCAAACCGAGGAGACCTGGGAGCGGCGGGGGCTTAAGGTCAATCAACCCCGGAGCCATGGGAAAATCGGGGGCTGGATCTTTTTCCCCTCCCTGGAGCGATGCCTGGTGAGCCCCTCGGCGGTGATCCTGCACCGGACTCTTTTTCAGAAACACGGCGGCTTCGATGAAAATCTCCCCGCAGCCGAAGACTACGACCTCTGGTTGCGCCTCAGCTGGCGCTGCCAGATCGGCCTGGTGCCGGAGGCCCTGGTCATCAAGCGGGGCGGCCGCGACGACCAGCTCTCCGCCCAATGGGGCCTGGACCGTTTTCGCATCCAGGCCCTCCGCAAACTCCTGGATGACCCGGAGTTGCCGGCCCCGGAGGCCCTGGCGGCCCGGCGGACGCTGGCCCGCAAATGCGCCATCTACGCCCAGGGCTGCGAAAAGCGGGGGAGGCTTACGGAAGCCGGGGTTTACCGGGATTGGGCCAGACAGGCGGACGCCCGGGAGCCGATAAGGATGCCCAGGCCCCGGCTATCTGTTAATGGCGGGCTTAAAGACTCAGATACCTTTGGAGGTTCCATGGATATCCTTCAGGAACCCGGTTCAGATTAGTACCCGATTTCATAAATCCAATAAAGTATTTATTAACAGCGGCAGCAACTAATTAAGTCCCCCTCACCCTAACCCTCTCCCCCATTGGGGGAGAGGGGATAAAGAGCCAAGGCTTGGAATTCTCCCACTCCCCCCGACGGGGGGAGTGGGCTGGGGTGAGGGGGGGTGGACAAGAGACGTTATCATGTATAACAATTCAAGTGCTTAGCGAAAAAGGCGGAAAAACCTGAAACCGGGACATTATCCGGTTAACGAGAGGACCATGGCGACAGAGAGACCAAAACCCCTGGTGGAGCAGGTGCAGGCTGCGGGCTGAGCCTCCAAGATACCTCCAGGGGTCCTGGAGGACATCTTAAAGAGCCTGCCCTTTAAGAGCCATGCCGATCTCCTGGTGGGATTGGAGGCGGCGGACGACGCCGGGGTCTATCGACTCACCCCGGAGCTGGCCCTGATCCAGACGCTGGATTTCTTTACCCCCATCGTCAACGATCCCTACGAGTTCGGGGCCATCGCCGCGGCCAACGCCCTCTCGGACATCTACGCCATGGGGGGCCGGCCTCTGCTCGCCATGAATATCGCCTGCTTTCCCCTGAAGAGTGAGTCGCCGGATACCCTGAAGGCGGTGCTCCGGGGCGGCCTGGACAAGGTGCACGAAGCCGGGGCCCTGCTGGTGGGGGGCCACAGCGTCGAAGACCCGGAGATGAAATACGGCCTGGCGGTCACCGGATTGGTGCATCCGGACCACATCTACACCAAGGCCGGGGCCCGTCCCGGGGACCTGCTGCTGCTCACGAAGCCCCTGGGCACCGGCATCATCGCCACCGCCCTGAAGGCCCGCCTGGCCTCCCGGGAAGCCGAGGCCGCGGCCATCCGGGTGATGGCCGCCCTCAACCGGGCCGCAGCCGAGGCCCTGGAAGGCCTGGAAGTGCACGCGGTGACCGACATCACCGGCTTCGGCCTCCTGGGACACGGCCTGGAGATGGCCCGGGCCTCCCGGGCGGAGTTCACCATTTTTGCCAGCCGGGTGCCGTTCCTTTCCTGGGCCCGGGAGTACGCCGGCATGGGTCTGGTGCCGGCGGGCAGCCACGCCAACCGCCGCTTCTGCGAAAAGCACCTGACCCTCGAACCCGGGGTGGACCAGGTCACGGCGGACCTCCTGAGCGACGCCCAGACCTCCGGCGGCCTGTTCATCGCGGTGGCGCCGCACCACGGCGGCGAGCTGCTCAGCCGGCTAAAAGAGCGAGGAGTGGCGGACGCGGCCATCATCGGCGAGGTTGGCGGCAGTGGAGAGGGGCGGATCCGGGTGACTCCCTAAGCCCCTGGAAAATCGGGACGCGAGCCCAGGGCGATCAGATCATAGGGCGGCCTGTGGCCGTTAGAAAACGGCGGGCACAGCCCGCCCTGTAAATTAAAGAGATTGGAGTGAACCTGGCGTGAAACCGGTGGACGAACAACTGGCTCTGATCAGGCAGGGCTGCCAGGAGATCATCCGGGAAGAGGAGCTTAAGGCCCGGCTGCAGGAGGCCATCGCCACCGGCAAGCCTTTGCGGGTCAAAGCCGGGTTCGATCCCACCGCCCCGGACCTGCACCTGGGGCACACGGTGCTCATCCAGAAGCTCAAACACTTCCAGGACCTGGGCCACCAGGTGATCTTCCTCATCGGCGATTTCACCGGTCTCATCGGCGACCCCTCGGGCAAGAGCGAAACCCGCCCGCCCCTTACGGAAGCAGAGGTCAAGGCCAACGCCGCCACCTACGAACGCCAGATCTTTAAGATCCTGGACCCAAAGAAAACCCTTATCGACTTCAACAGCCGCTGGATGAAGGCAATGTCCGCCCGGGACCTGGTCAAACTGGCGGCCCACCACACCGTGGCCCGCATGCTGGAGCGGGAGGATTTTCATAAGCGCTATGCCTCCCAGACCCCCATCAGCATCCACGAGTTTCTCTATCCGCTGATCCAGGGCTATGACTCGGTAGCCCTCAAGGCCGACGTGGAGTTGGGGGGCACCGACCAGACCTTTAACCTCCTGGTGGGCCGGGACTTGCAGCGGGAATACGGCCAGCAGCCCCAGGTGGTGATCACCTTGCCGCTGCTGGAAGGGCTGGACGGGGTGCAGAAGATGAGCAAGTCCCTGGGGAACTACGTGGGGATCGACGAAGCCCCGGAGGTCATGTTCGGCAAGATCATGTCCATCTCTGACACCTTGATGCTGCGCTATTTTGAACTCCTCACTGACATCACCCCGGGGGAGATGGCCCGCCTCCAAGAGGATCTGGCCCAGGGGTCCAAACACCCCCGCCAGGTGAAGGAGGATCTGGCCCTGGAACTGGTAGCCCGCTATCACGGCAAGGATGCCGCACTCGAGGCGGCCCGCCAGTTCGCGCGCATCTTCCGGGAAAAGGGCCTGCCGGAGGAGATTGAGGAAAAAAGCTTTGAAGTCGCTGGGGTGGGTGCAAAGGTGTGGCTGCCGCGCTTGCTTACCGACGCGGGTTTGGCGAGAAGTAATTCAGACGCTCTGCGTCTCATTGAGCAAGGGGCAGTCTATCTGGACGGTGAGAAGGTTACCAATCCCCAGACAGAATTGCCGGTAGAGCACACGTATCTATTCAAAGTTGGGAAACGCCGCTTTATGAAAATTAAATTGATTTCGGTTTGAAAATCGAAGTTGTCGGACTTTGCCAAGCAGGGCTTCTAGATACAAAAGCTCCCCTAATAATCTAGCCCTCTCCCCCAGGTTCCCTTTCCCTTCTCGCGCCTCCGCGCCGCCGGCGGCGGTGGGTACGCCGGCGCCCCGACCGGGCGGCCCGGGCCTGGGGCGGCCGGGGCGGGAGCTGGTCCGGGGCGCAACGCTCCAGCAATTCGGCTTCCGGGGCTTCCTTGATCTGGAACAGCATCCAGGCCTCGGGGTAGAGGGCCAAGCGGGCCTGGCGGGCCGGTACGGGCCGCTGCTTCCGCAGCAGCGGGGCCACCCGGGCTTCCAGGGCCAGAATCTGGGAGACGTCGTCATGGCGCTGCCGGGGAAATTCGATGCCCCCCAGGGCTCGCTTGATCCCCTCATGGATGAAGTCCCGCAGCTCCTTGAAATCTTCCGGAAAGTCGGGGCACTCTTCTAAAAACGGGGTCAAAAAGACGGCCCAGAGGAGACTATCGGAGACCTGCCGCTCTCCCAACATCAGCAGGTCCAGGCGGTGGCAGAGGGCCAGGAGGCGCGCCTGGCCGTCCCGGTCCAGGCGCCCTTCCCAGGCAGGGAAGATGGCGTAAAAGAGGGCGGAGGACAGCATCAGGTGGAAGAAGGGGGCGGCGGCGGCGCTGCGGAAGTCCTTGAGCAGTTCATCCCGCACCCGGGAAGGGGGACAGCTGCGGATCAGGGGGCCCTTAGACAAGATCTCCCGCCAGGCGCCCGCCTCGATGCTGAAGCCGGTGCGGGCCGCGTGGCGCAGGGTCCGCAGCATGCGCACCGGGTCGCGCTCGAAGCGCACTGCCGGGTCGCCGATGACCCGGATGATCCGATTCTCCAGATCCGTCAGGCCCCCCACGTAGTCCACCAGGGAAAAATCGCTGATGTCGTAAAACAGGGCGTTGATGGTGAGATCCCGGCGCTCGGCGTCCTCGGCCGGCGTGCCGAAGGTCTGCTCCCGGATGGGAGCGCCTGCCGGGTTCGGCTCCTCCTCAAACTCCGAGCGGCGCCGGAAGGTGGAGACCTCGACGATGCGGCCGCCATGGAAAAAGACCTGCACCAGCCGGAAGCGCCGGCCGATGATACGGCTGTTGCGGAAGAGTTTGCGCAGCTCTCCGGGACGGGCGTTGGTGACCACGTCGAAATCCTTGGGCCTCTTCCCCAGGAGCAGGTCCCGCACCCCGCCCCCCACCAGATAGACGGTATAACCGGCGTGCAGCAGCCGGTAGAGGACCTTAAGGGCCTCCACATCGATATCTTTCCGGGAGACGATATGTTGCGGCCGGGGGATGATGCGGGGCAGGACTTCTGCCGGTTCAGGGGTGGCATACCGCATTTAGTTATTATAGGCGAAATCTGTCAATTTTTTAACCCCTTATTTAATAAAGTCCCCCAGTTTCCCGGCCCGACCCGGGAAAATCGGCCGGGCGAGGTGGAATTATTGACAAGCGGCGCCAATCCATATATTTCTAAGCTGTTAGAGGTATAGCTGGAACGTGGAGGCGAACCTGGGGGCTAAACGGCTGGTGCTGGCCCTGGCCACCTGGGGGGGAGTGGGCCTGCTGCCGGGCGCCCCGGGCACCTGGGGGACCCTGGCGGCCCTGCCCCTCTGGTGGGCCCTGGCGCACCTGGGTCCCTGGGGCTACGCCCTGGGGACGGCGGTGGTTCTGCTGGCGGGCTGGTGGGCCGCGGGCCCGGCCCAGGATTATCTGGGGCGAGCCGACCACCCCGCCATCGTCATCGATGAAGTGGCGGGCCTGCTGCTCACCTTGGCCGGGGCGCCGGTGTCCTGGGCCGCCGCGGGCATTGGCTTTATCTTATTCCGGACCCTGGACATCTTGAAACCGCCTCCCATCCGCTGGTTCTCTTCCGGGGAATCCGGCGGTCTGGAAGTGGTGCTGGACGACGTGGTGGCGGGGGTGCTGGCCCGGCTGCTTCTGGAAATAGCCTCTGCCTTGGGAATCTTGCCAGGCTGATTCTGCCTGGCCAAAATATTGAGAATTCAAATTGGCTGGTTGAGCTAACCGTTGGGAACTTCCATACAAGGTGAGATCATCGCCACCGGCACGGAGTTGATCACCGGGCGGGTGGCCGATTTTAACGCCGGCTACGCGGCCCGGCGGCTCCACGAGGTGGGCCTGACCGCGCAGCGGCTCACCATCCTGGGGGATGAGCCGCCGCTGTTCCGGGAGATCCTGCTCCGGGCGCTGGGCCGCTCCCGGTTCATCATCATCACCGGAGGCCTGGGGGCCACCGAAGACGACGTCACCGTGGCCGCCGCGGCCGAGGCCCTGGGGTTGCCGCTCCTCCAGGACGAGGTACTGCTGGCCCGCATCCACCGCAGTCTGGAGGAGCGCCACACCCCCTGGCTGGAGCGCTACGGCCGCCTGGCCCTGATTCCCCGGGGCGCCGTGGTCCTGGACGCCGGCGGCCTGGCCTGCTGCGGTTTTGCCCTGAAGCACGGCGGCGCCCGGCTCTTTTTCCTGCCCGGGGTCCCCTCTGAGATGCAGGCCCTGTTCGACGCCTATGTACTCCCCAGCCTGGTGGAGTGGGCCGGAGACCTGGGCGCGGTAGCCCAGCGCACCTTGCGGCTGTTTGGCATCTCCGAGACCCAGTTGCAGGAAGTAGTTGCCCAGATCCCGGAATTCCAGCAAGGGGTGAGCGTGGGTTATTACCCCAATTTTCCCGAGAACCACCTCGTCCTGACGATGCGCGGCCGGAACCGCGGGGTTCTGGAGGAGACCCTGGACCGCCTGACCGCGGCCCTGGCCCGGGAGGTGGGCGACGTGCTCTTGGGGCCGGAAGGGACGCCGCTGGAGGAGCTGGTGGGGCGTCAGTTGCGAGAAGGCGCCCTCACCCTGGCCCTGGGCGAATCCTGCACCGGCGGCCTCATCGGCCACCGCCTCACCAACGTGGCCGGCTCCTCGGACTATTTCCTGGGCGGGGTGGTCTCCTACGGCAACCAGGCCAAGCTGGAGCTTCTGCGGGTGGCCCCGGAGGTCCTGGCGGCCTGGGGGGCGGTGAGCCCGGAGACGGCTCGGGAGATGGCCCGGGGGGCGCAGACGGTCTTCGGCGCCCATCTGGGTCTGGCGGTCACCGGCATCGCCGGCCCCGGCGGCGGCTCACCCGGGAAGCCGGTGGGCACAGTGTACGTCGGCCTGGCCACCCCGGACGGGGTAGAGGTCTGGCACTACCTCTTCCACGGCCCCCGGGAAGCGATCAAAATCTTGTCGGCCCAGACCGCCTTGGACCGCCTGCGGCGGCAATTGCAAGGGCCGGCAGAATAGGGGCAGCCCGGTTACGGCGAGCGGATTGCGGGGGCGCGCCTCGGAGTGCGCCCGCAAAGGGCGGACACCTGGGTCCGTCCCTACAGAGGCAGGGCGTAGGGTGCGCCTTAGGCACCGTTAAGGTTATCCCGGAAATACCGGCGTTTAATGGGCGCGTATTTACCCCCCATAGAACTCACTTTTTTAAAAAGTTGGAAGCTGACTGCCGATCGCTGAGGGCTCAACAACATGATCCGCGCCTTTCTGGCCATCGACCTGCCCGAGAGCCTGCGCCCCGGCTTGGCCCTGGCGCAGGGGGAATTGAAAAAGAGCCAGGCCGACGTGCGCTGGGTGCCCCCGGGCAATATTCATATCACCTTGAAATTTTTCGGCAACCTCCCGGACGCCGAGGTGCCGCCCATCATCGCCGCGGCCCGCCAGGTGGCCTCCCGGCAGGCTCCCCTGTCACTTAAGGTATTGGGCGCCGGCGGCTTCCCCAGCAGTCGCAGCCCCCGGGTGGTGTGGCTGGGCCTGGGGGGGGACCTGCTGCCGTTAAGCCAGTTTTTCCAGCGGCTGGAAAAGGCCTTCGCCCAACTGGGTTATCCGCCGGAGGGCCGGGCCTTCAACCCGCACCTGACCTTGGGCCGGGTGCGCTCCCCCGAGGGCCGGGCGCAGTTGAGCCGGGCCATCGAAAAACTGGAAGTCGCCTGGCCGCCCTTTCCGGTGCGGGAGATCATCTTGTATCAAAGCGTGCTGTCGCCTAAGGGCTCGACGTATACGCCGTTGGAAGTGATTGAGCTAAGTGAGCAGTGAGGGACCGGGGATTAGGGACAATGGTGCTCACTTAAAACATCCTGTGATCATGGAATGGCTATTTTTTTGTCATTCTGAGGGAGCCGCAGGCGACCGAAGAATCTAGATCCTTCGCTTCGCTCAGGATGACAACTATCTTCACGAATGAAGCATGACAAGAAAACGATAAAGATATAGATTACGAATCAAAAAACAGCCGCCGCCCTAGGCGGCGAAGAGATGTAGCCGCAGGCTTTAGCCTGCGTGCACAGGCGGGACGCCTGTGCCACCAAAAAAATGATGATAATAGATATTGTTACAGCATCCAGAGAAAGGTTTTCTTATTATGTTGACAAATGTAATGAACTTTATCGTTCTGGACACGATTTGAGTTTTTATAGAGACCTGATTGGTATGCATAGAAAGAGTGGGGAATTAGGGTTAATCAACGCAGGCTAACGCCTGCGGCTACATAAAATCCAACCATAAGGAATATACCCATGAGCGACCAAGTTGCGGCGGATAAGGCCAAGGCCCTGGATCAGGCCCTGAGTCACATCGAAAAACAGTATGGCAAGGGCTCCATCATGCGCCTGGGGGCCGATGAAAAGCTGGACGTGGCGGTAATCTCCAGCGGCTGCCTCTCCCTGGACCTGGCCTTGGGGATCGGCGGCATCCCCCGGGGCCGGGTCGTCGAGATCTTCGGGCCCGAGGCCTCCGGCAAGACCACCCTGGCCTTGCACGTCATCGCCGAGGCCCAGCTCAAGAACGGGGTGGCGGCCTTTGTGGACGCCGAGCATGCCCTGGACGTGAACTATGCCCGCAAGCTGGGGGTCAGGACCGAGGACCTGCTCATCTCCCAGCCCGATTCCGGTGAACAGGCCCTGGAGATCACCGAGATCCTGGTGCGCTCCAATGCCGTGGACGTGGTGGTGGTGGACTCGGTGGCCGCCCTGGTGCCCCGCTCGGAAATCGAAGGGGACATGGGCGACGCCCAGATGGGTTCCCAGGCCCGTTTGATGTCCCAGGCCCTGCGCAAGCTCACTTCGGCCATCAGCAAATCCCTGACCTCGGTGATCTTCATCAACCAGATCCGCCATAAGATCGGGGTCATGTTCGGCAACCCCGAAACCACCACCGGGGGCAATGCCCTGAAGTTTTATGCCAGCATGCGCCTGGACATCCGCCGCATCAGCGCCATCAAGCAGGGGGATGAGACCATCGGCTCCCACTCCCGGGTGAAGGTGGTGAAAAACAAGCTGGCGCCGCCCTTCCAGGAGGCGGAATTCGACATCATCTTCGGCCAGGGGATCTCCCGGGAAGGGGACCTCCTGGACCTGGCCGCCGATCAGGGCCTCATCCAGAAGAGCGGCGCCTGGTTTAGCTACGGCGGCGAGCGCATCGGCCAGGGCCGGGAGAACGCCAAGACCTATCTCAAGGAGCACCCGCAGGTGGCCATGGAACTGGACAAACAGGTGCGGGCCGCGCACGGCATGGCCGCTACCCCCTCCGACGCCGCCGGGGAGCAGCCGCTCCCATGACCAGCCGCGAAATCCGGGAAACCTTTCTGCGCTTCTTCGCCGCCCAGGGCCACACCCGGGTGGCCAGCTCTTCCCTGGTGCCCGCCGGGGACCCCAGCCTGCTGTTCACCAACGCCGGCATGGTGCAGTTCAAAAAGGTCTTCCTGGGGGAAGAGACCCGCCCCTTCACCCGGGCCGCCAGCTCCCAAAAGTGCGTCCGGGCCGGGGGCAAACACAACGATCTGGAAAACGTGGGCTTCACCGCCCGCCACCATACCTTCTTCGAGATGCTGGGCAACTTCTCCTTCGGCGATTACTTCAAGGAGGGGGCCATCGAAATGGCCTGGGAGCTGCTGACCGGGCATTACCACCTCCCCCGGGAGCACCTCTGGGCCACAGTTTACCATGAGGACGAGGAAGCCGCCCGCCTCTGGGAGAAGATCGCCGGGCTGCCGCAAAGCCGCATCGTTCCACTCGGGGAGAAAGACAACTTCTGGGCCATGGGCGACACCGGGCCCTGCGGTCCCTGCTCCGAGATCCTCATCGACCAGGGGGCAGAGATGGCCTGCAGCCCGGAATGCGGCATTGGCAAATGCGACTGCGACCGCTATCTGGAGATCTGGAACCTGGTGTTCATGCAGTACAACCGGGCCCCGGACGGCGTCCTGGCCCCTCTGCCCAAACCCAGCATCGACACCGGCATGGGTCTGGAGCGCCTTGCGGCGGTCATCCAGGGAGTGAAAAGCAACTTCGACTGCGACCTCTTGCGGCCGGTGATCGGCCGGGTGGAGGAACTGGCGGCTAAAGGCTATGGCGGCCCCGATGCCCAGCAAAACGTGGCCTTCCGGGTGATCGCCGATCATGCCCGAGCCGCCACCTTCCTGATCGCCGACGGGGTGCTGCCCTCCAACGAAGGCCGGGGCTACGTGCTGCGCCGCATCATGCGCCGGGCCATCCGCTTCGGAAGGCTTTTGAATCTCCCCAGTCCCTTTCTGGGGCAGGTGAGCGAGCGGGTGGTGGAGCTGATGGGCGAGGTCTATCCCGAACTTCAGGGGGCCCGCCGCATCCTGGCCCAGGTGCTGGCCGGCGAAGAGGAGCGCTTCGCCGACACCCTGGACCACGGCCTGAAGCTGCTGAGCGAGGAACTGGCTTATCTCAAGACCCACAGCCTGAAAATCCTGCCGGGGGAGGTGGCCTTCAAACTTTATGACACCTATGGCTTCCCCCTGGATCTGGTCCAGGACAGCCTGCGGGAAGAGGGCCTGGTCCTGGACCTGGAAGGCTTTGAAGAACAGATGCGCTTGCAACGCCAGGCCTCCCGCCAGTCCTGGCGGGGTGGCGACGCCGGCGAGGCGCCGCCGGTTTACCAGGAATTGGCCCAGTGGCCTGCCACCCAATTCCTGGGGTATGAATCCCTGCAGGGAGACAGCACCATCCTGGCCCTCATTACCCACGCGGGGCACCATGAACAGGCGGAGCCCGGCGAGGAGGTGGACGTGGTCACCGCCGCCACCCCCTTTTACGGGGAAGCCGGCGGCCAGGTAGGGGACGCCGGGCTCATCAGCGGCGACGGCTGGCGCATCCGGGTGGCCAACAGCCAGCGCCTCCCCAACGACCTGGTCATCCACCAGGGGGTGGTGGAACAAGGGGTGGTCAGGGTCAACGACCAGGCCGTTCTTACGGTGGATGCCGCCCGGCGCCGCCGCATCGCCCGGCACCACACCGCCACCCATATCCTCCAGGCGGTCCTCAGGCGGCGCCTGGGAGACCATGTCAAGCAGTCCGGCTCCTGGGTGTCGCCGGAGCGCCTGCGCTTCGATTTTACCCATTTTCAGGCCATTTCCCCCCAAGAAGTGGAGGGCATCGAGCTGGACCTGAACGAGGCGGTGGCCGAAAACCTGCCGGTGCACACCGACCGCATGTCCGTGCCCGAGGCCCTGGAGCGGGGCGCCACCGCCCTGTTCGAGGAGAAATACGGCGATGAGGTGCGGGTGGTGGCCATCCCCGGGCTGAGCCAGGAGCTCTGCGGCGGCACCCACGTGGAGCGCAGCGGCGACCTGGGGTTTTGCAAGATTATTTCCGAGGCTTCCGTGGCCGCGGGCGTCAGGCGCATCGAAGCGGTGTGCGGCCCGGAGGCGGTAAAATATGTTCAGGGCCAGGAAGAGACCTTAATGCAGGTGGCGAAATCCTTAAAGGCGGACCGCCCCAACTTGCTGGCCCAACTCGACAAGCGGCTCAACCGGCAAAGAGACCTGGAAAAGGAGCTGGAGGCTCTGAAAGGCCGTCTGGCCGCGGCCCAGGCCGGGGACCTCCTGGACCAGGTGCGCACCGTGGCGGACGTCCCGGTCCTGGCCCTGAAGGTGGAGACCGCCGACCCCAAAGGGCTGCGGGAGTTCGCGGTGAAGTTGCAGGACCGCCTGAAGAGCGGCATCATCGTCCTGGGCGCGGCGGCGTCAGACAAGGCCATGCTCATCGCCCTGGTCACCAAGGACCTGAGCCCGCGCTTTCCCGCCGGGGAGATCATCAAGGCCATCGCCCCCCTGGTGGGGGGCAGCGGCGGCGGCCGGCCCGACATGGCCCAGGCCGGCGGCCCGGACCTGGCCGGCCTCCCCAAGGCCCTGCAGCAGACCTATGAGGTGGTGGCCCAAAGGGCGAAGGACTCTCCATAAAAGGAAATTGTCATGAGCAAATTCAAAGAAAATTTCGTGATTGATGATAAAGGCAAACAAATCGGGGTAATTTTGGATATTGGCGAATATCGCAAGCTCTTGGAAGAGATTGAAGAGCTGGAATCAATCCACGCTTACGATGCTGCCAAAGCTGCCAAGGATGAAGCTATTCCCTTTGAATAGTAAAATGTAAGGTGCGCATTGCGCACCATATACACGTGTATTTTTATGACTACGGAAGAAAAACAATTTGACGTTGCACTTTCCTTTGCAGGTGAAGACCGCAAATATGTTGAAGAAGTGGCCTCTAACCTGCGCAAAATGGGAATAAAGGTTTTTTATGATAAATATTAGTTAGTTACATTATGGGGGAAGAATTTATATGACCATTTGCAAGATGTGTATCAAAATAAAGCGAAATATACAGTAATTTTCGTTTCAAAACATTATGCTGAAAAAATCTGGACCAATCATGAAAGGAAAAGCGCACAAGCGAAAGCCTTCGTTTCAAATCAAGAATATATCTTACCTGCAAAATTTGATGAAACAGAAATCCCCGGCCTCCTTCCAACAGTTGGATATGTTAACGTTCTAGAATATTCGCCTAAAGAATTCGCAGAATTGATAAAGAAAAAAATCGGCATCATTATGAGATACGAATTTTTTCCTGATGAACCTGATGTTTTATACAAGAACCTAAAAGCCAAAAGTAAAAAGAAACAAAATGTAATTAAATTATTTGCCCTACGATTTTTTGAAAATTTAAAATTAATGACTTTAGAAGAGAGAAGACTATTATATGAAACGATAGCCCATTCATGCCCCTATGGACGACCAGAAGATGTTCATTTAAATATCGAATTCCTAAGTAGGAATATCGGAAAATCTATTGAAGAAATCGAAGCAATATATTCGAGGCTCGCTTGCTTTGATATAGTAGCTAAAATTATAATGGAAGAGAATGAAGAAGACCAAATATGCAAAGAATTTCAAATAATTAAAATAGTATATAGTCCTCGATATGCAGATCTTCCAGAAATAGAAAATGCAACCTTCATCCCAATAGAACTAGTAACAATATTTCAAGAAAATTTATGCCCTGATTGTAGAAGAATCGCTTGGGATAATCTGGATTTTTCAATTATTAGCACCCTAACCGGTTTTCCTGAATCCTAGAATAAATTCTGAATCCTTTTCTATGAGGAACCCCAAACTTGCACGAATACGGCCTGATGGAAAACGTCATGGCGGTCATCATGGCGGAGCTCAAGAAATCCGGGGACGAAGAGGTTAAGGCCGGCCGGCGGCTCACGGTGACCCTGAAGGTGGGGGCCCTGGAGCTCCATAGCGAAGCCGCCCTGCGCCAGGCCTTTGAGGTCCTGAGCCAGGGCACCGCCCTGGAGGGGGCCCGCCTGGACCTAGTAATCCTGCCGATGACTTTGGCCTGCCCCCAGTGCGCCTTCCGGGGCCCCTTACCCCTGGGCGCCGCCGACCCCCACGCAGCCCTCCCCATGGCCGAGTGCCCCCAATGCGGCGCCCTGGCCCCGGTTCAGGACGGACGCGGCGTAGAGTCCATCGACCTGACCTGGGAAGACGAAGCCTAAGGTTGGCATGGCAGGCGGTCTTCGCCTTTGAAGATTCACAGTGCTCTTTCTCGCCGGCTGCTTTGCTATAATCTGTGACGCGGAGGGAAGCAGAGACCACAGGCACATATCAACAATAGAAATCACTACTATAAATGGGAACTTATCAAGACTCTGAAAACTTCCCATATCCAGATCATATTCGCAATTTTTCCCGCCCCAGTGATAGGTGCCGATCCTGGCAAGATATCAACCGCCACCAAGAATCCTCAAGAAACTGTCTCATCCTCAGATTTTCCATACACCCATCAACGTATAAACATCATCATTCCTCTTTGAAAATTTATGTGATATATGTTCTCACCTCACCAACTATATTGCATACGCTACAAGTTTATCGGGAGCAGTCATGGGCGACGAAGACAAGACCAAGGCACAGCAGGCGGAGGATGAAATCCGGAAACAGGCCGCCCTCATCGACCTGGCCCACGACGCCATCATCGTCCGGGACCTGGACAGCCGGGTAGTCTCCTGGAGCCGGGGGGCGGAAGCGACTTATGGCTTCACCGCGGAGCACGCCCTGGGCCAGGTGACCCATGAACTCCTGCGGACGCAATTTCCCACGACCTTGGAGGATGTTGACCAGTCCCTCACGCAATATGGTCAGTGGTCTGGAGAATTAGTACATACCAGGGCCGAGGGCAAGGCTATCGTGGTATCTAGCCGCCAGGCGCTCCAGCGCAATGACCGGGGCGAACCGGTGGCCATTCTGGAAATCAACCGGGATATCACCGAACGCAAGCGGGCCGAGGAGGAACTTGCCAAGCTCAATACGGAATTGGAGCAGCGGGTCAAGGAGCGCACTGCGGATTTGCAGAAAACGGTTGCTCGCTTAGAAGAAGAAATAACCCAGCGCAAACGGATGGAGGAAAAACTCCGCTTCAGGGGCGAGCAATTCGAAACGCTGCTCAATGAGGCGCCACTCGGCGTATATCTCGTCGATGCGGATTTCCGCATTGCGCAGGTGAACCCGATCGCTCTGCCGGTGTTCGGTGATATCCCGGATCTTATCGGGCGCGACTTCGACGAGGTGATCCACATACTGTGGGAAAAGGGCTATGCGGACGAGATTGCACGCATCTTTCGTCACACGCTACAGACCGGCGAGCCTTACGAAACGCCGGAAAGCGCTGAGTTTCGGGCCGATCGGGAGGTCGTGGAATACTACGAATGGCGAGTCAACCGCATCACGCTCCCGGACGGCCGCTATGGCGTGGTCGCCTACTTTAGGGATATCTCCGAGCGCAAACAGGCGGAACATGCCCTGCGCCAAAGCGAGGAGATGTTCCGCCTACTGGTGGATGGGGTCAAGGACTATGCCATCTTCATGCTTGATGCCGCCGGGCGCGTGGTTAGTTGGAACGAAGGGGCCCAGCGGATCAAGGGGTGGACCGCCGAGGAAATAATCGGCCAGCATTTCTCACGGTTTTATCCTGCCGACAGTGCGGCCGGCAGGCACCCGCAACAGGAATTGGACATAGCCGCCGCCCAAGGCCGTTTCGAAGAAGAAGGTTGGCGTGTGCGTAAGGACGGCTCCAGCTTTTGGGCCAGTGTCATCATCACCGCTCTACGTGACGAGCAAGGACGCCTGCGCGGCTTCGCCAAAGTTACCCGCGACATCACCGAGCAAAAGCACCAAGAAGTCGAGCGGCAGAAGCTGTTAGACGAGCAACAGGCCCTCACCGAAGAGCTGGCGACAGCTAATGAAGAACTCCAGGTTCATGGGGAAGAGCTCCTGGTCCAGGCGGAAGAGCTGTCCATCCAAAGGATGAGTTGGAGAGGGTGAACGTTGACCTTCAGGCAGCCAACGAGGAGATGGAGTCCTTCTCTTACTCCGTGTCCCACGACCTTAAGACCCCGGTCCGGGCCATCCAGGGGTTTTCCCGGATGCTGCTGGTGGAGCACGCCGATAAACTCGATCCCGAAGCCCGCCGGTTGCTTAAAGTCATCACCGACAATACCAACCTTATGTATGGTCTGATCGACGACCTGCTGGCCCTGTCCCGCCTGGGGCGAATGCAGATCAAAAAATCCGTCGTCAATCTGGCCTCCATGGCCAGCCAGATTTTTGAGCAACTAAGATCAGAGGCGCCGAAAAGGCGCTTGAGGTTAACGTTGGGCGACCTGCCGCTAGGTTTGGGCGATCAATCCTTGCTCTATCAGGTATTGCAGAATTTACTGACTAATGCCGTCAAGTTCACTAAATCCAAGAAGACCGCGGTTATCAAGGTGGGTGGGCGGACCGAGGCCAAAGAGAACATTTATTTCGTAAAGGATAATGGGGCTGGCTTTGATGATAGGTATGTCGATAGTCTGTTCCGGCCCTTCCAACGCCTGCACCCTTGCGCGGAATACGAAGGCACCGGTATCGGCCTGGCCCTTGTCAAGCGCATCATCCAGCGCCATGGTGGCCGCGTCTGGGCGGAGGGGAAGCTCAACGAGGGCGCCACCTTTTACTTTGCTCTCCCAATGAACGGGGCCTAAGGGTGGCAAATTTTTGACCGAAGAGCCTTCCGTGAGACCGCTTAGATAACTGCTATAAGTTGGGACTTATTTAAAGGACTCTACAGCCCGGCGTGGACCCTTGTTCGACGAAGATAGATGGATACCTGAGGCTTAATTATGCTATAAGCTATTCTTATCGTATCCAAAACTGTAACCCTGCTGCATAATCCGGGAAAGAAGCAAAACCATGTTGAAATTTTCTCTAGGCAGCCTCCGCAGTCGTGCCATTGCCCTGGTCCTGCTGGCCATCCTGCCACTGCTGGCCTTGACGCTCTATTCATATTTCGACCAACGGGACCGAGCTGTTCGTCAGCTGCAAGAGAACGAGTTAGTCACGGCCAGGAACCTGGCTAATGTCCAGGAAAACCTGTTCAGCGCCGCCCGGGACTTGCTGACGACCCTGGCCCGATTGCCTCAGGTGCAGCGGCTGGACCGGGAGGCCTGCGACCTCCTCTTTTCTAAGTTGATGGACCAATCTCCGTACTACACCGCCCTGGTGGCTGCTGACCGCAATGGTCAGGTGTTCGCCAGCGCCCCCGCGGTCAAAGAACTGGTCAACGTCGCTGACCGCTTCTTTTTTCAGAAGGCCGTCGAGACCCGGAGTTTCGTACTCGGCGAACCTGTCCTGGGCCGCATCACCCAAAAGTACAATATCAATTTGGCCTATCCCATTCTGAACGACGCGGGCCAGCTTCAGGGGGTCCTCACCGCTGGGGTGGATTTAAGCTGGTTGGGAAGTTTACTGGGCAAAAACGATCTGCCGCCCAGCACTGCTTTAGTTCTGTCTAACGCCACCGGGAAAGTTCTCTTTCGTTACCCCGAACCCCAGAAATACATTGGCAGAATGACCCCGGATATCCTTGTCAAGGCCCTGATCACCCGCGATGAAGCGGTGGCGGCAGGGGTGGGATTGCCCGGAGATGAGCGCCTCTTTGCCTCCGTCCGGTTGTCGCCGCCCTGGCAGGAGATGTGGGTGTTTATCGGCCTTCCCAGGGATTGGGCCGTGGGTCCGGTTAATCGCCTCCTGTGGCGCAACCTCGTCTGGTTGGGTTTGGTGGCGCTCTTTGCCGTAGCCGCGGCCTGGTATGGCGGGGACCTTTTTATTGTGCGGCCGGTTAGAAAGCTGCAAACCATCACCGGGCGGCTGGCGGCAGGGGATTTGAGTGTGCGCGCTGGCCCCGATTATGCGAAGGGAGAACTGGGCCTCCTGGCCAATTCTTTTGACCAAATGGCCGATTCCCTCCAAGACCGCGAGGCGGCCCTCAAGGAGAGCGAAGAACGCTTACGGCTGTTCATCGAGCATGCCCCCGCCTCCTTGGCTATGTTTGATAAAGAGATGCGTTACCTGAGCGTGAGTCGCCGTTGGCTTAGCGACTATAGCCTGGGAGACCTTGACATTATTGGGTTATCGCACTACGAAGTCTTCCCGGAAATCGCGGAGAGATGGAAAAAAATCCACCGCCGTGGTCTGGCCGGGGAAGTAGTGCGGGCCGAGGCTGACCCCTTCGAACGGGCCGGCGGTTCGGTGCTGTGGCTGAAGTGGGAAGTGCGGCCGTGGTATGACGCCTCGGGCGTGGTCGCGGGTATTGTGATTTTTACCGAAGACATCACCGAACGCAAGCGGGCCGAGGAGGCCTTAAAGCAGCGCACAGCAGAACTGGAACGCTCCAACCGGGAATTGGAAGAATTTGCCTATATCTCTTCACATGACATGCAGGAACCTTTGAGACAGATCTCCAATTTCTCGGAGATCCTGGCCAAAGGCTATCAGGATCGCCTGGATGATCAGGGGCTCTACTATTTCGGGTTTATCACTAGCGGGGCCAAACGCATGCAGGCCCTGATCAATGACCTCCTGTCTTATTCCAGAGTGGGGCAGGCTGAAATTACCCAAGTCCCGACCAGTCTGGAAGCTGTCCTTAAAGGAACCATTAACGATCTTAACCCCTTGATTCAGGAAAGCGGCGCCAAAATCAGCCACGACCCCCTGCCGACTTTAAAAGTTAATCCTAATCAGATGGGGCAGTTGCTCCAGAATCTTATTGCTAACGCTATTAAATTCCGCAACAAGCAGTCTCCCAGGATTCACCTGTCGGCCCGGCAGGAAGACGGCGAGTGGTTAATCTCGGTCCGGGATAACGGCATAGGTTTCAACCACAACTATGCCGAAAAGATTTTCAAGGTCTTTAAGCGCATGCACTCAGAGGAAAAATACCCCGGCACCGGCATCGGGCTGGCCATCTGTAAAAAGATCGTCGAAAGGCACGGCGGCCGGATTTGGGCTGAATCCGAGCCGGGCCGCAGCGCCACTTTTTATTTCACCATTCCGGCGTGAAGGGAGGGGAATACACCAATGGAGATCCAAGCTGCAGAAATTCTTTTGGTAGAAGACAACCCGGCCGATGTTGAACTAACGAAATATATGATGAAGCAGGGCAAGCTTTTTGTTAATTTGCACGTGGCCTCCGACGGTTTCCAGGCCATGGACTTCTTGCGGCGGGAGGGTCAGCATGCCGAGGCTCCCCGGCCTGACTTGATTCTTTTGGATCTCAATCTGCCAGGGATGGATGGCCGGGAGATGTTGGCGGAGGTAAAGGCCGACCCCGATCTAAAAGCCATCCCGGTGGTGATCCTGACCACTTCCCAGTCGGAAAAGGATGTCTTAAAAACTTATGAACTGGGGGCCAATTGCTTCATCACCAAGCGGGTGGGCATAGACGAATTCGCCAAGGTGGTCCATTCCATCGAGGATTTCTGGTTTACCATAGTCCGCCTTCCTAAAAAATAATACGAGGGCACCTTTGCCCCAATAGGGCGGCTCTTGGACCGCCATTTGATCGACTAAAGTTTCAGTCACTGCTATCTATCCGGCTTTTGTATCCCGATAACCACTTTTCAATAACAAGATCATATATTGCCTCTGACGCACCCTCGCCCCTTCTCTCCCACACACCGGGCTAACACACCCAGAGTGAAAGGTGAACAGGCCCTACAAAAACGTGACCCCTTTTTTGGACCTATCTACGGAGGGCGATCGGCCAGGATTTGCCTTTAGAATTTTGGGGGCTGAATCCCATCACCATGGGGGGTCTGCTGGTCACCTGGCATGAATTTTTGAAAAATCTCCGAGCTGATCATATTGACCAGGCGGACATAGGGGATCGGGCCTTGGTCAGATCAACCCCGTCATATTTTGGGTTTTGGGGTGGATTTATCTGGAATAAATTATGAGTAGAACCCTTGTTTTTGAGTTGCAAAGGAATTACAATAAACACTAGATATTGGTGAATTTACTCGTTTTTAAGCTACTCATGCAGACTTGACACGTGGCTAAAATATTGTGCATATTAATTTCACCATGCATAAAAGGGGATTCGCACCATGACCAACTCCCCCGCCCTCCAAACACCTGGCGGTTTCGAAAGCGGCGTCATCGAAATTCAAGGCCTTTCCTTCGCCCGGGAGCTCCAAGGATTGAGCGGAACCAGTCTCAATCGCTGCTTTCATTGCCAAACCTGCGCCGCTGGTTGCCCCTTCATCGAGGCCATGGATTACCCACCCAACCTCATTATCCGCCTGGTGCAGTTCGGCCTGCGCCGGCAGGCGTTGGAATCGCGCGCCATCTGGGTCTGCGTGGGCTGTTCCACCTGTGCGGCGGAATGTCCCAATCAGATCGATCTGCCCGCCGTCATGGAAGCCCTGCGGCACCTGGCTTTGAAAGAAGGAGTCAAGGTGGCGGCACCCGAAATCCTGGACTTTCATCGGGAAGTCTTCTCTTCCGTCCGGCGCCACGGTCGAACCCACGAATTGGGAATCATCCTGCGCTATAAGGCCCGGGTGCACAGATGGTTCACCGACCTGAACCTGGGCCTCAAGATGCTGGCTCGGCGCAAATTGGACCTCCGGGCTTCCAAGGTCAAGGCAACGAAAGAGATTAGCCGGCTTTTCCTTCCCCAGGGGCAAAGGTGAGCACATGTCGAACCTCGTGGATATAACCTATTTCCCCGGTTGTGCCCTGGAGGGTTCCGCCCGAGAAGCCAAGCTCTCCCTGGAGCTGGCTGCCAAGATTTTGGGGCTTAACCTCATTGAACTGGATGATTGGAACTGTTGCGGTTCATCGTCAGTTAACGCCCTGGATAAAGACATCGGCTTTTCCCTGGCGGTGCGCAACCTATCCCTGGCCTCTCCGGAGCGCCTCTTGATGACTATGTGCCCCCTCTGCGTCTTTTACCTGCGGAAAGCCCAGTTGCGCCTGCGGGAAGACCAGGAGGCTCTCCGGGCCCAGGAACAACGCTGGGGACGGTCCGTCTCCCCGGATTTGGAAGTTGTCCATTTCATGGAAGTATTGGTACGCCTGGGACCGGAGCGTTTGCAATCACGGCTGGCTCAACCCTTGCAGGGGCTGAAGGCTGTCCCCTATTATGGTTGCGCCACCTTTCGCGGCGCCCCTGCCCTGTCCCGGGAGAGGCGCTACCAGGGGGAGCTGGGCAGCGTCCTGACCGCCCTGGGGGCTAAAGTGCCGGACAATGTGATCACCAATCTCTGCTGTGGCAGCTTTCTGTCCACCGCCCACCCGGAGGTGACCCAACCCCTGGTGAACAAGGTCATGGAGAGCGCCATGGCTAAAGGAGCCGAATGTCTAGTCACCTCTTGCGCCATGTGTCAGCTCAACCTGGAGATGCGGTGCACCCTGAAGGAGAAGCTCCCCATCTTCCATTTCTCCGAAATCCTGGCCCTGGCGTTTGGGGTAAGGGAAGATGAAGGCTGGTTCCCCCGCCATCTAACGGATCCCAGGCCGCTGCTGCGGGAAAAGGGTCTCCTTTCCTAGCCCTGATATTGTGTCCCAAGGAGACGGTGCATAACTGCTTTGCCTTTTTCCCTCCCCCTTGAGGGGGGAGGGTCAGGGTGGGGGTGGCAATTTATCTGTCATTTACCGTATGTTACCACCATCCCCCCAACCCCCTCCCCTCTCAGGGATGGGGGGTTATCTCAAATTTCTTGTTAAGATTTATGGGACATAACACCTTTTGCTGGAAAAAATTTTGACGGTTTGACAGGTTTTTCGAAAATCTCTGGAGGGTCAATAGAGAGGAGTGGCGCGGTGTCTCCCAGAGCCTAAGGAGCAGCCGCCTTGATCTCAAAGAAAATGATTCGGTCTGGGCCATGTTTTAACAGCTTTTCCGTGGTGCTACATCTTGATTAGGAGAAATATTTTTAAGGGTTATTACTTCCAGCCGGTGCTCCCCATTACCTTGCGATATCTGCTATATTTCCGCACTTCGGCAGCCGGGTTCCGGCAGGCAGCTATGCTGATCAGATCAGCCGTCAGGCAACTCCTAATCCCAATTAATCCCCTCACCTAGGGTTTACCTGATTCGAGTTGGCTCTCCCCCGGCCGGCTGCGGCAGGGGCGCCCACAGGCCTCGCAGGATGCCCCCGGCAGTTCGACCTCGTCCTGCAGTTTTTGGAAATGGCCGCAGTGGGCGCAGCGCACCACCGGGCGGTAGTCGATCCAGCCGAGGTCCTTCCAATACCGCCAGGTGCCATACTTGAGGCGATAGCGCAGGGCGGTGTAGAGGCAGGTCAGGCCGATGAGATGGACCGTGGAAATGAAAAAGGCCCTCCAGGAGATGAGGACGGTGACCCCCATAACCATCAACAGCCGGGAGGCCAAGCGCCAGGATTTCTTCCAGACCGCGCCATCGGCCAGGGTCCAGGGCAGGCGCACCCCGACCCAAAGGTTGCGGCCGGGCTGCCAGAAGAGCATCAGCAGCCCCACGGCCCAGCAGAGTCCCGATACCAGGTAGTGCAGGGATTGACTCCTCCGGCGCCCCCTCCTCCCAACCCCTCCCGCCAGGGGAGGGGGCCGGGAAGCGGGTCTTTCCTTCTGCCTGGGTCACCAGCGCCAGCCGGCGACTGCTCGCCTGCCAAGTCCTTCAGAGGCCCCGGCCGGAGGCCGGCGCCAGCCTGGTTTCCGTCGGGGTAGGGTGGGCCCGGCCTGGACTATTTCCCCTCCAGCTTGGCCCGGATCTTCAGGCGCAGGGCATTGAGGCGGATGAAGCCGGCGGCGTCCGCCTGCCGGTAGTCGCCCCCGGCCTCGAAGGTCACCAGGTCGGGGCGGTACAGGGATTTGGCGCTTTTCCGTCCCACCACCGTGACGTTGCCTTTATAGAGCTTCAGCCGGGCGGTGCCGGTCACCGGCTGCTGGGCCTCATCGATCAGCCTCTGCAGGGCATAGCGCTCCGGGGCGAACCAGTAACCGTAGTAGATCATTTCGGCGTAGCGCGGGCTGAGGCTGTCCCTCAGGTGCATCACTTCCCGGTCCAGGGTGATGGATTCCACCGCCTGATGGGCAGCTCTCAGGATGGCGCCGCCGGGGGTCTCGTAGACCCCCCGGGATTTCAGGCCGACGTAGCGGTTTTCCACCAGGTCCACCCGGCCGACGCCGTGGGCGCCGCCGAGGTCATTGAGGTGGGCCAAGAGAGCCGCCGGGCTGAGGCGCTCTCCATCCACCGCCACCGGGTCGCCGGTCTCAAAGTCGATCTCCAGGTAGCGCGGCTGATCCGGGGCCTCCTGGGGGGATTTGCTCAGCAGGAACATCTCCGCCGGGGGTTCGGCCCAGGGGTCCTCCAGGATGCCGCCCTCGAAGCTGAGGTGCAGGAGGTTGCGGTCGCTGGAGTAGGGCTGCTCCCTGGTCACCGGCACCGGGATCCCGTGCCTTTGGGCGTAGGCCACGCAATCGGCCCGGCCTTGGAGATCCCACTCCCGCCAGGGAACGATGATCTTCAGGTCCGGGGCCAGGGCCTGGTAGGTGAGCTCGAAGCGCACCTGGTCGTTGCCCTTACCGGTGGCCCCGTGGCTCACCGCGTCCGCCCCGGTCTTCCCGGCCACCGCCACCTGGGCCTTGGCGATCAGGGGCCGGGCGATGGAGGTGCCCAGGAGATAGGCCCCTTCATAGAGGGCGTTGCCCCGGAACATGGGCCAGACGAAATCCCGGACAAACTCTTCCTTCAGGTCCTCGACGAAGACCTGGTCGGCGCCGGTGGCCCGGGCCTTGGCCGCCACTTCGGCCACCTCTGCCCCCTGGCCGATGTCGGCGCAGAAGGCCACCACCGGGCACTGATAGGTTTCCTTAAGCCACCTGAGGATTACCGAGGTGTCCAGGCCGCCGGAATAGGCCAGGACGATTTTGCGGATGTTTTCCATGCTCTCTTCCGATCTTTTAATTTTTCAATATGGCTGGCAGTGCTCGCCCTTCATTTTGCCCAGGCGGGACGCCTGTGTCACCAGTTATTTTTCTTTGCAGATGAAGCCGGGGCCGCCGGCCCCCTTCCCCAAAAACAGTTTTTCCTCACTGTAGCAGCCACTCCAACAGGGCCTTTTGGAAGTGGAGGCGGTTTTCCGCCTGGTCCCAGACCGCGCTTTGGGGCCCATCCAGCACCTCGGCAGTGATCTCTTCGCCCCGGTGAGCCGGCAGGCAGTGGAGCACGATGGCCTCGGGCCGGGCCAGTTGCAGGAGGCCGGCGTTGACCTGGTAGGGTTGGAAGATCTGCCGCCGGGTGGCGCCTTCGTCCTCCTGGCCCATGGAGGTCCAGACATCGGTGTTGATCACGTGGACCCCAGTGACCGCCTGCCGGGGGTCCTGGGAAAGCTGGATCGGCCGCCCGCTCCTTTGGGCCTCAGAGAGCAAGGCGGGGTCAGGCTCATAGCCCTTCGGGCAGGCCAGGTACAGGGCAAAATCGAGGTGCAGGGCCGCGGTGATCCAGGAGTTGGCCATGTTGTTGCCGTCCCCCACCCAGGCCACCTTCAGGCCGGATAAGCGGCCGAAGCGCTCCTCCATGGTCATCAGGTCGCTGAGCACCTGGCAGGGATGGTGGGCATCGGTGAGACCGTTGATGACGGGGATGGTGGCGTGCCGGGCCAGCTCGGCCACGGTTTCCTGGGCAAAGGTGCGCACCACTATCCCGTCCACGTACCGGGACAGGACCCGGGCGGTGTCGGGGATGGGTTCCTGGCGGGCCATCTGGGTCTGCCCGGGAGCCAGGTAGAGGCTGGCGCCCCCCAGCTGCGCCATGCCCACCTCAAAGGAAACCCGGGTGCGGGTGGAGGGTTTGTCGAAGATCAGGACCAGGAACTTGCCCTTCAGGGAAGCGTGCTCCACCCCGCGAGCCTGGAGGGCCTTTAGCTCCCGAGCCCGAACCAGCAGGGCTTCGATCTCCTCCCGGCTCAGATCCAGGATGGTCAAAAGATCGCGTTTCATGGGCTTTCTTCTTTCATGACGTCTGCTTCGCTCACCAGCGAGTTAGGGCCGGGTTTAAAACCCACCCCTAAAACGAACCCAAGGCCTCCTCCAGGACCTGCAATCCCCGGTTTAGCTCGCCTGTACTGACGATCAACGGCGGCAGCAGCCGGATGACGTTGCCCTGGGTGCAATTGACCAATACCCCCCGTTCCCGGCAGGCATCCACCAGGGGGCCCCCTTCCCGGGACAGCTCCAGGCCCCACATGAGGCCCAGACCCCGGACCTGGCGGATGACGGGAAAGCCGGCCTTAAGCTTCAAGAGGGCCTTTTGCAAATAATCTCCCTTGATGCGCACCTCCGCCAGCAACTTGGCGTCGCTCAAGAGGGTTACGGCGGTGTTGGCGGCGGCGGCGATGACCGGCCCGCCCCCGAAGGTGCTGGCGTGGGTGCCGGGGACGAAGGCCCCGGCCACCTCCGCGGTGGCCAGCAGCGCTCCCATGGGCAGGCCGCCCGCCAGGGCCTTGGCCAGCGTCATAACGTCGGGTTGGATGCCGAAGTGCTCGTAGGCGAAGAGCCGCCCGGTGCGGCCCAGACCGGTCTGAATCTCATCGCAGACCAGCAGCAGGTGCTTCTCGGCACACAGCCGGTGCACGCCCGGTAAATAATCGGCGTCCGGCAGGCAGACGCCGCCCTCCCCCTGGACGGGCTCCAGGAGCACGGCGCAGACGCTGTCGTCCACCGCCGCGGCCAGTGCCTTCAGGTTATTGAACGGCACAAACAAAAAGCCTTCCAGCAAGGGGTCGAAGCCCTGCCAGAATTTGGACTGGCCGGTGGCGGACAGGGCCCCCAGGGTGCGGCCGTGGAAGGAGTTGTCCATGCAGATGATCCGGTGCCGGCCGGGCCCGAAGCGCTCCCGGGAGTAGCGGCGCACCAGCTTGATGGCCCCTTCGTTCACTTCGGCGCCGCTGTTGGCGAAAAAGACCCGGTCCGCAAAGGAGAGGCGCACCAGTAGCTCCGCCAGCTCCACCATGGGAGTGCTGTAGTAGAGATTGGAGACGTGGACCAACTGCTCCAGTTGCGCGGCCGCGGCCCGGGCCACCTCCGGATGGGCATGGCCCAGGTTGCAGACCGCCAGGCCGGCCACCAAATCGAGGTACTCCCTGCCTTGATCATCCCAGACCCGGCAGCCGGCGCCCTTCACCAACACCAGGGGCTGGCGGCCGTAGGTGTGCATGACCACCTTATCGGCGCGGTCCATCCAATTATTGTTCACTTAAGTCCCTCGCAGTTGTAGCCGCAGGCTTCAGCCTGCGTTGTTTCTCTTTCCAAGATATGATTTTCCGGCGGCCACAGGCCACCCCAGGTTTTCTTTTGGTGGCACAGGCGTCCCGCCTGTGCGGCGCAGGCTAAAGCCTGCGGCTACCATACCTGCACCGCCGGGCGCAGTGCGCACCCTCCTGCTCACCGCTCACAAAATATACCGGCTCAAATCCTCGTCTTCGATCAGGTCGGCCAGGCGTTCCCGGACGTAGTCGGCGCTGATGCTGATGGCCCGCTCGCCCAGGTCCGGGGCGGTGAAGGAGATCTCCTCCAGCAGCTTCTCCATGATGGTATGGAGCCGCCGGGCCCCGATGTTTTCGGTGCGTTCGTTCACCTTGGTGGCCAGGGCGGCGATCTCTTTGACCGCCTCCGGGGCAAAGGTGAGGTGAACCGCCTCCGTTTCCAGCAGCGCCTGGTACTGCTTAATCAAGGCGTTCTCCGGCTCGGTGAGGATGCGCTCAAATTCCGCGGCTCCCAGGGACTGGAGTTCCACCCGGATAGGGAAGCGTCCCTGCATCTCCGGAATCAGGTCGGCGGGCTTGGAGAGGTGGAAGGCCCCGGAGGCGATGAAGAGGATGTGGTCGGTGCGCACCATGCCGTACTTGCTGGTGACGGTAGTGCCTTCCACAATGGGCAGCAGGTCCCGCTGCACCCCTTCCCTGGAGACGTCCGGCCCCCGGCCGTGGTCCCGGCCCACGATCTTGTCGATTTCGTCCAGGAAGATGATGCCGTGCTGCTCCACCTTGCGCCGGGCCTCCTCCACCACCCGGTCCATATCGATGAGACGGCTCGCCTCCTCCTGGAGCAGGAGTTCCCTGGCCTCGGAGACCTTGACCCGCCGGGTCTTGGTGCCTTTGGGGAAGAGGTTGCCCAGCATCTCCTTGAAGTTAAATTCCATCTCCTCCATGCCGGCGCCGGAAAAGATCTCCACCACCGGGGTGACCCGCTGGCTGGTCTCCAACTCCACGAAACGGTCTTCCAGGCGGCCGTCCCGCAGCATGGCCCGGAATTTTTCCCGGGTGCCGGACTCCCCTTCGGCTTCCTGGCCCGGGACCTGGCCCGGGACCTGGCCGGGGAGGAGCAGCTCCAGCAGCCTCTCCTCCACCGCGGCGGCGGCCTTGGCCTGAACCCGGTCCCGCTCTTCGGCCTTCACCAGGTTCACCGCCAACTCCATCAGGTCCCGGACCATGGACTCCACGTCCCGGCCCACGTAGCCCACTTCGGTGAACTTGGTGGCCTCGATCTTCAGGAAGGGCGACTGGGCCAGTTTGGCCAGGCGCCGGGCGATCTCGGTCTTGCCCACCCCGGTGGGGCCGATCATGATGATGTTCTTGGGGGCGATTTCGTCCCGGAGACCCTCGGGGATCTGCTGGCGGCGCCAGCGGTTGCGCAGGGCGATGGCCACCGATTTCTTGGCGTCCTCCTGCCCCACGATATATTTATCCAGCTCCGCCACGATCTCCCGGGGAGTGAGATGGTCCCCGGAGCCCCGGAGCGCTTTCAGCAATTCCATGTTTGCCGGTCCTTTTGCGAAGCCATCAGCTATCAGCCAGAGCATTAAAGTGTAAGATGGGCATGGCCCACCATTTTCCGCAATCTTAACGTCGCCGGCGAGAGGCAGGGTGCATCTTACGCACCATAAAGCGGCGCCTGAGACGTGCTACGGTTGCTTACAATTCCTCAATCACAATCTCGTTATTGGTATAAACGCACAGTGAGGCGGCGATCTCCATGGCCTCCCGGCAGATGGCCGCGGGCGCCAGGTCGGTATGCGCCATTAAGGCCTTCGCCGCGGCCAGGGCGTAGGCGCCGCCGGAGCCGATGCCCATCACCCCTTCATCCGGCTCGATGACATCTCCCGTGCCGGAGATGAGAAAGGCCCCGCTCAAGTCCACGGTGAGCAGCATCGCCTCCAGGCGCCTCAGGATGCGGTCGGTGCGCCAGTCCTTGGCCAACTCCACCACCGCCCGGGTGAGGTTGCCCTGGTGGGCCTCCAGCTTGGCCTCCAGGCGCTCGAAGAGGGTGAGGGCGTCGGCCGCCGCACCGGCGAAGCCGGCGATGATCTTGCCGTGGTAGAGGCGGCGCACCTTCCTGGCCCGGTGCTTCATGACCATGTCCCCCAGGCTCACCTGGCCGTCGCCGGCCACCGCCACCTGATCACCCCGGCGCACCATGAGGATGGTGGTGCCGCGGAAAGGTTTCATAATATCCTGGTCCATTAGGAAGACCTCGCGCAAAGACGCCAGAGACGCTGAGATAAACTTTTTCCTCTGAAAATGGTTCGCGGCGCTAATACCGATAGTCCATCAAGACCGCAGCGTTCAACTCCCTCCCCCTTGAGGGGGGAGGGGGGACTTAAAACCTCAGACTGCAAAGATTTTCATGGTTTTGGGTGGTCCCCTGAAACATGAATGGCTCGTTCCCAAGTGGAACTTGGGAATGAGATCAAAACAGGTTATTGGTAGCTGCAGGCTTTAGCCTGCGGACAATGCCTCCCCACATCGCTCATTTTATCATCCTGGGCGAAGCGCAGGACCTAGACTCTTCGGTCGCCTGCGCTCCCTCAGAATGACAAGGACGCTGGACCGCGCCTGCCCCAAATTTGCCTCTGGTACCCGCAGGCTCTCTCAACAAACCGGCGCGGCCCAGGCGAGACGCCGGGGCCACCGATATTTGGGTCATTTACTCCGGGGGTGCGCCTTGTCGTACTCCTCCATCAAGTAATCGAGGTCCGTATGTAAATAACGCTGGGTGCTGGAGATGGAGGCGTGCCCCAGCAGCTCCTGGACGGTGCGCAAGTCGGCCCGGCCTTCCAGCAGGTGGGTGGCGAAGCTGTGGCGCAGGCCGTGGGGGGTCAGGGCCTGGGAGAGGCCCGCCAGCCGCGCCCACTTGCCCACCAGGCGGGCCACCGAGCGGGGGCTGAGGCGGCCGCCGCGGCGGTTGAGGAACAGGGGAGCAGCCTGCGGCCCCCCGGTTCGAGCCGCCAGCGCGGTTTTGGCCGCCAGGGCCCGGCGCTGGGCCAGATAGGCGGCCAGCGCCTCCCGGGCCGGCTGCCCCAGGAAGGCCAACCGCTCTTTGCCGCCCTTGCCCCAGACCCTGAGCACCCCCTGGTCCAGGTCCAGGTCCCCCAGGTCGAGACCGGCCAACTCCGAGAGCCGCAAGCCGCCGGCGTAAAAGACCTCCAAAATGGCCCGGTCCCGGCAGGCCCCGAAGGCGTCGCCGCCGCAAGCGCCCAGCAAATGGAAGGCCTCGTCCACCGTCAGAAAATGGGGCAGGGGCTTCTCCAGCTTGGGGCTGGGGGCCAGCCGGGCGGGGTTGCCGGCTAACACCCCCTGGCGCTGCAGATACTTGCAGAAGGTGCGCAGGGCTGAGAGCTTGCGGGCCACCGTGGCCTTGCGCCGGCCCTGGAGGGCCTGGGCCAGAAAGGCCCTGAGGTCCGGGTAGGCCACCTCCGGCAAATCCGGATTTCCCGGCCGGGAGCGGTAAAATTCCAAAAACTGGCTGATATCCAGATGATAGCTCCGCAGGGTGTGGGGCGACATCTGGCGCTCCACCCGTAGGTACTGCAGGAAATCTTCCAGATAAGCGCGATCGTCCATCTGTTTGGGCCCGGCGCCGGCGCCCAAATACCCCGAGCCCCGGCGGCCTGAAATTCCATGAAACTTAATAAATATCATACCGTTGCCATAATACCAAACAATTCTCGGCCTCCGGCCCCTGGCCTCGCATCCCCGGGTAGATCGCCGCCGTCTACCGCGCTGCCGGCGTCCCGCTCTTGAGGGGCGCGGGCTCTTGTGCTATGATAATGATTCGGGAAATAGCGTCTGCATGGTCAAGTTGTCAGAATTGCGGCAAATCCTGGAGCGGCAGGAGGAAACCTGGCTGTCGCCGTACGCCACGCGCTCGGTCCAGGCCAGCCGCCGCCGCTTTGAGGAGTCGGTGGCCCGGGGTCACCGGCAGGAATTCGCGGTGGATGCCGACCGCATCCTCCACTCCCGGGCCTACACCCGGTATATCGACAAGACCCAGGTCTTCTATCTCGTCGAACATGAACATATCAGCCACCGGGTGCTGCACGTGCAGCTCCTCTCCAAGATCGCCCGCACCATCGGCAAGTTTTTGCGGCTGAACGAAGACCTGCTGGAGGCGATCGCCCTGGGCCACGATATCGGCCATCCCCCTTTCGGCCACGACGGGGAACGCATCCTCTCGGCCCTCTGCCAGGACCACGGCATCGGCCCCTTTCTCCACAGCATCCAGGGAGTGCGCTTTCTCGACCGCCTGGAGAAAAACGGCCGGGGGCTCAATCTCTCCCTGCAAGTGCTGGACGGCATCCTGTGCCACGACGGGGAGACCCACCTGGAGCGCCTCTCCCCTGAGCGGGACAAGACCTTCGCCCACCTGGAGGAGGAGATCCAGAGCAAGATGGCCGACCCGGAGCTTTCCCTGAAACCCATGACCCTGGAGGGCTGCGTGGTCCGGCTGGCGGACACCATCAGCTACATCGGCCGGGACCTGGAGGACGCCATCACCCTGTCGCTGGTTAAGCGGGAGGAGCTGCCCGCCGAGGTGACCAGCCGCCTGGGCCACACCAACGGCGCCATCGTCTACGGCCTGGTGACCGACCTCTTGCGCCACAGTTTTGAGAAGAACTACGTGGGATACAGCCCCGAGGTGGGGGCCCTGTTGAAGCAGCTCAAGGAGTTCAATTACCAGCGGATCTATAACAACCCCCGCATCAAGGACCAGACCGCCAAGATCGAGGCCCTGTGCCAGCGCCTGTTCCAGCGGTTTTTGGAGGACCTGGACCAAGACCGCCGCGGCTCCCCTATCTTTAAGGACTTCCTGGCCCCCCTGGACCCTGCCTATCGGGAGTCCCACCAGCCGGCGGAGATCGTCCGGGATTTTCTAGCCTCCATGACTGACGCCTATTTTTTGCGCACCTCGCAGGAACTCTTCTTCCCCCAGCCCTTGCGGGCTGGGTTTGTTTAAGGATATCATGCTGGTTATGACCTTTAACCTACGGTTTGCCACCCCCCTGGACGGTCCCAACGAATGGCGGTTTCGCCGGGACCTGGTGGTTGACCTCATCACCGGGCAGCGGCCGGACCTCCTGGGTACCCAGGAAGGGACCGTGCCCATGCTCAGCGAATTGGTGGCGCAATTGCCGGAATACCTGCCCCTGACGGCCCACCGCCAGGTGGATGAAACTTGCCAGTATCCCACCATCTTTTACCGGGCCGCAGGCTTTACCACTCAGGAGAGCGGGGAGTTCTGGCTCTCCCAGACCCCGGAGGTGCACCGCAGCCGCAGTTGGGACAGCGCCTTTCCCCGCCTGGCCACCTACGGCCGCTTCCGGGAAACCGGGCGGACCGGGTCCTTCTACTTTATCAATACCCACCTGGACAACATCTCCCCGGAGGCCCGTCTCCAGGGGGCCAGGATGATCCGGGACCGTTTTGCCCCTTTGGGCCGCCCCCTGATTCTGGCCGGCGACTTCAACGAGCCGCCGGGGTTTCCGGTTTATCGGGAATTGATCGGGGCAGGCCGGCCTTTTCTCGATACCTGGCGGGCCTTACACCCTGAGGGGCAGGAAGCCACCACCCAGCACGCCTTTGACGGCACGCCCCGGGGGGCCAGGATCGACTGGATTCTGGCGACGCCGGCCTTCCGAGTGCGCCGGGTGGCCATCGTCACCGGCCACCAGGATAACCGCTATCCTTCCGATCATTTCCCTTATGAAGCGGAGGTAGAGTATTAGCTCATGGCACGCTACTGCTGCATATTGCTGATCATCCTGCTGGCCCAGAGCGCCTGGGCCGGGGCCGCCCAGCCTCCGCCCCTCTATCACCAGGTGGTGGGCGGAAGAGAAGATTACCAGGTCCCGCCCAAGACCACTCTCACCCTCCTGGCCGCGGAAAAAGGGGTGAAATTTACGGTGCTGGCCAAGCACAACGGTCTGAAGAACCCTTATAAATTAACCCCGGGCATGGTTTTGAAAATCAACACGGCCCATATCGTCCCGGCGGAGCTGGACAACGGCCTGGTCATCAATCTGCCAGAGTTATTGCTGTACCATTTCGAGAAGGGCGCCTACCAGCGCAGCTATACCCTGGCCCTGGGCAAGCCTACCTGGCAGACCCCAACCGGGACCTACAAGATCGAGGATAAGCGCACCAACCCCACCTGGCAGGTGCCGAAGTCCATCCAGGAGGAGATGGAAGAGGAGGGCCTGGAGGTGAAGGAGAAGGTGCCGCCGGGGCCCAAGAACCCCCTGGGCCATTACTATATGGAGACCTCCGCCTCGGGGATAGGCATCCACGCCACCAACCAGCCCGCCAGCATAGGTTACTACGGGTCCCACGGCTGCATCCGCATGCTGCCCGAGGAGATGGCCCAGCTCTTTCCCCGGATAGAGGTGGGCACCCCGGTGAAGATCATCTACCGGCCCATTAAACTGGCGGTCACCGCCGAGGGCCGCGTCTTTCTGGAGGCGCACCCCGATGTCTATCATTTAATGGAAGACCCGGCCCTCGATTACCTCCAGGACCTGGCGGGGCGCTACCACCTGGGTGACCGCATCGATTGGGACAAGGTCCCCGCCATCCTGAATGCCAAGGAAGGCATCGCCCGGGAGGTCACCAAGGGCCCGCCGCGGCCCCTGCCCCTGCCGTCCCTCCCGGATAAACAGGCCAGCCCTCAGGAGGTCCGGCTTTCTCCTTTACAGGCCCCCAAGCCCAAGGTAGAATAATGAGCTGGGAGCCGGTTTTGCATTTAGATCTCCCATCTCGGAGAATTTCCTTGTCCTACGGGGACGATCCAGCACAGCGGCAGGCCATCCGGGAGGAGAACCGCAACCTGAGATACCCGCGCACCTTGGTGGACCAGGCCCTGGCGGAGATCCGGGCCGGAACCTTCACCCGGGAGCAGGCGGCAGAGGTGCTGGAAAACGTGCGCATCCAGGCCCTGCAATTGTTTCCCGGCAAGGAGGCCGCCTTTGACATCATCTATCGGCCCCGGTTTCAGCGGGCCATCACCGAGACCTTCAAACTTCACTAAGGTAAAGGATACGCTCATGATCCAACTACGTTTTCTGACCGTGGTTTTCAGCCTCTTGCTGGTCTTCCCCCTGGTGGGCACGGCCCTGGCCCAGGGGACGACCCCGGCAGCCCCGGCCCACGAAGTGCCCTGCGGTCCCGATCACCAGATCCTCTATAAACGAGCCGTGACCCTGCTGGACGACGCCGAGAAGAAACTGAGCGCCCGGTACACCGCGGAGGCCAAGTCCATGGCCAAAGAGGCCAAGTCACTGTTCGCCATCATCCAGAAGGAATGCGGCCAGGGTCAGAAAGAGCGGCTCTTGACCCCCAAAGAGGAGCAGCAGGAAGCCATCAACCAGAAGCTGACTGCGGATGAACAGGCTCAGGCCGATCGTCTGGCGAAATCCGCCGAGGAAAAGTTTAAGAAGGCCACCCTGCTGGGGACCAGCCAGCCGGAGATGTACGCCAAGTTGATGCGGGAGGCCGAGGCAGAGAATCAGCAGGCCGAAAACCGCAGCATCAAGGCCATGATTTACGCCCTGCGCACCGAGCAGATGCTCTTCAGCTTTTTGGCCAAATGATCCGGTTCAGCCGTTGCCCCTGAGTATCTTCACCGAAACCTCCGGGCCGCAAAGGGTCTTTACCTATCTGGTGGCCTGCCCGGAAAGCCGGGAGGCGCTGCTCATCGACCCGGGGGGCCCGGCCCAGGTGCTCGCCAAGCGCCTGCACCAGAAAGGCTGGCGCCTTGCCTGGATCGTCAACACCCACGGCCACGCCGACCACATCACCGGCAACCACCTTTGGGCCGCGGGGAACGAAGCCCGCATCGCCATCCATCGACTGGACTGGGAGTTCTTCCGGAGCCCGGAGAGGCAGGCCGAGGCCCTGGCCGAGGGCTATGCGCCCCTGACCCAGGCCGACCTCCTCCTGGAGGACGGCCAGCGCCTGCCCCTGGGAAGGCAGGAGGCCCTGGTCCTGCACACCCCGGGGCATACCCCCGGCTCCATCTGCCTATATGTTCCCGGCCATCTCTTTACCGGCGACACTCTGTTCGTGGGGGCCGCGGGCCGCACCGACCTCCCCGGCGGTTCCCTTTCCCAGCTCATCGCCTCCCTGGAGGAGAAGATCATGCCGCTGCCCGACGACACCCGGGTCTGGCCCGGCCATGACTACGGGGAGACCCCCACCTCTACCCTGGGCCGGGAAAAACTGCACAACCCCTATCTCACCGATTTCTTTTAAGTTGGGCCGCACGTCCGGTCTCACCCTGATCAGGGTTGCACTGGGAAGATTTAAGACTTAAATTGGGTTATGCCGCGCAAATTTGAAACTGGCGGGCGGCGGCCCCCTCCCGGACTCTTTGCCCGGCTGCTGGACAGCCTCCCGAACGTCTTTACCCTGGTGCTGGATGAGGCGCAGCGCATCGTTTATGCCAACGCCTCCTTCCTGGAGCACTTTGGCCTGGAATGGCCGGTGATCTCCGGGCAGGTCTGTTTCGCCCTGGAGAGCTCCTTCAAAACCACCGCGGGCGAAGAGATGGGCTTTTGCCCCCCGGAGCCGGGGCCTTACTTCCCGGCCCACTACATCCTCACCCGGGAGGTGGGCGGCAAGGAATTCGTCTATGAAGGCACCTTCTACCACCTGGTGGGTGGCGAGGAAGAAGCCTGGACGGTGTGCAGCTTCCGGGACGTCACCCAGATGTTTAACCTGGAGTGCCAGGTGCGCCAACTGGATGAGTTGGAGCGTATGCTGGTGCAGGCCTCCATGGATGGCATCGTGGTCAACGATCTCTTGGGCCGCGTCATCATCTTTAACGAAGGCGCCTCCCGCATCCTGGGCTACCGGCCGGAAGAGGTCATCGGCCTATTAAAGGTCGATGCGCTTTATCCGGAAGGGCTGGCCCACGAAATCAAGGAGCTCATCTACTCCCCGGCTTACGGCGGGCCCGGCATCCTGGAAAATTACGAAACCCTGGTGCGCCCTAAGGACGGCCCCCCGGTGCCCGTCTGGCTGTCGGCCCGCCTGCTCCGGGAAAACGGCCGGGAGGTGGGGATCGTCGGCTATTTCCGGGACCTGCGGGAACGGAAACGCCTGGAAGAGGAGCTGCTGCGCCAGGAGCGCTTGGCCACCCTGGGCAAGATGGTGGCCCATGTCAGCCACGAAATCAAGAATCCCCTGGCCACCATCGGCGGCTTTGCCCAGCAACTGGCTCGCCAGGAGGATGTTCCGGCCAAGGGCCGGCAAAAGCTGCAACTCATCTGCCAGGAAGTGGGCCGGCTGGAGAAGTTCCTGGCCGATTTGGGCGCCTATACCCGCTCCGCCCCCACCCAAAAGGTCCCCGGCGACATCCTGGCCCTGGTCCGGGAGGTAATAGACTTTATGGAGGCCGGATTCCAGGAGCAGGGGGTGACCTTCGAGCTCTCGGCCACTGAGGCCATCGCGGCCTTCCCCTTCGATCCCGGCCAGATGCGCCAGGTGCTCATCAACCTCTTTAAAAATAGCCTGGAGGCCATGCCCCGCGGCGGGGTGCTGACGGTCAACGCCGCGGTCCGGGGAGACCACCTGGTGCTCACCATTGCGGACACCGGCCTGGGCTTTGCCCCGGAACACCTGAGATCCCTATTCACCCCGTTCTTCTCCACCAAGAAAGGGGGCACCGGCCTGGGTCTCACCATCTGCCGGGGCCTCATTGACCTGCACCGCGGCGAGATTGACATCTATAGTGAGGTTAACCGCGGCGCCACCTGCATCATCCGTCTGCCCCTGAGCTCCGCCTGAAGTCATTTCCCGGACCGGTTAAGCCCTCATAAACGAAGCCGGGTCCCGTTTCCATGGAGAATTGCGGCGGTGACCTGCTGCCGGAATGGCTCACCTGCATTTCAATTTTGATCCCCAAAAGTGGCCCAATCTTGCATTTTTTAATCCTCAAAACGCAATTCCTTCCAGTCTCTTAGTCATAACTAGTTTAATTTACATAATAATTAGCCTGGCCGCAGAATGGCATAGACTATGCACCATATTTCGTTCAGGAAGGAGCAGAGATTCTCCTATAATCCTTAACCCTCTGCACATTTGGAAAGAGGTATGGAGGAAAAAATGAACCTTTTAGGCATTAAGTTCAATGAAGTCGAGGGTTCCAACCGCCGGCAAGGTAGGCGTGGAATCTACCGGGGTCTGGAGTTTGATCTGGATTTGCCCCGGGAAGCCGCGGTGAGGAAAGTCAAGGGCGTAGTCTATATTTATCGGGGTCTGGAATATCAGCCGGATTTTCAGGCTGCCAGGAAAGTCAGGGGTCTCCGCGGCATCTACCGGGGCGTGGCCTTTGAATTTCTCGGTGAGGAAAACCTGGAAGTGGCCCTCCAAGCCGAACAGGTCGATCCTGAGGCGGAAACCCTGAATCACCTTATCCCGCCGACCAGAACGGACGGCGGCGAAATCTTCCTGTCGGAAAGGGGATAAGGATGGATCCGGACAAAGTGGACATACGCGGGAAGCAGAGGGGAAGCGCGCTTCTCCTCTGCTTCATTATGCCCAGGATGGCAAACCGGATCATGGAATTCCAGTTATTTCTTGTTTGATTATTTAGCTTTTCTCCTGCAGGCGTCTCCACGAGAAGACCAGGGCAGGGAAGATGGGCTCCATTCAGCATGGAATAAAATGGGGCCGATTCGCTGAACAGGCACAACTCAATCTGCATTTCAGTTTGAAATCCCCCGAATGGCTCTTCCTTGAATTATGCAATCCGGCAATCTCCCGGGTGCCCGGCTCAGCAATTATAACTATCTTATTCTACGTAGTATTTTTTAAGATCAGCGAGTGGCATGAACTATGCTCTATTCCTGGGGTTGAGAAAACGAGGCTCGAGTCGATCCCGGTAATCGCGGCGCCCTGGCCAGGACCGCTCTCCCCGGCTTGATGAGCGTTTGCCGGTCCCTGGTCTCTTTGACCGGTGGGCTCCGGGTTCCTGGCAAATTGCCGCGTGATTTTATGGGGTCTGGGCTTGCAGGTTTTGACCGGGATGTTTAAACAATTTCTAGCCTTGAGGAAGAAAAGGAGGAATCCCTAAAAATGGACCTGTTTTTCTGGTGGATCGCGTTGTTTCTCCTGGGGCTGGTGGCGCTGGGACTATGCTACCTGTTCCTGATCGGCTGCGAAAAAATCTAAAACGAGGTGATATCCATGTTCTATCTGACCGCGGCGGTAGCGGCATTCTTGTTCGTTTACCTGGTGGTGGCCCTGATCCGGCCAGAGTGGTTCTGAGCCAGGGCAACGGCAATCCTGCAATATCCAAGGAGCTTAAGATATGTTTATCCAAACCTGGTTACTTCCTTTGGCGCTTCTGGCCACGGCGACCCTCGTCGCCTTCCCCCTGGGCCGTTACATGGCGTGGATCATGGACGGAAAATACCGGCCCCTGCCGGTCTTCGGCTGGTTCGAAAAACGCCTGGACAGCGGCCCCCAGAACTGGAAGCAGTATACCGCCTCCCTGCTCATTTTCAACGCCGTGCTGTTTGTCTTCGGCTATCTGGTGCTGACGCTCCAGCCCTGGATGCCGCTCAATCCGGACGGCAAGGGGACGATCTTCCCCAGCACCATCTTTCAGGCCGTGACCTCGTTCATGACCAACACCGACCTCCAGCACTATGCCGGGGAGGTGGTGTTATCGAACTTTAGCCAGATCTTCTTCGCCATCGCCAACCTCTTCTTGTCGGCAGCCGTTGGCTTAAGCGGCCTTTGCGCGGTGATCCGCGCTTTGCGCAGCGATGCCACGGTAGGCAACTATTTCCTGGACATGTGGCGGGTGTTGGTTTACATGTTCGTGCCCATCGCCTTTGTCGTAGCCCTCTTATTTCTGGTGCAAGGCAGTCCGATGACCTTAAAAAGCTCTTATCAGGTTTCGACCCTCGAACCTGCGGCCATGGGCACCACCGACAAGGGCGAGGCGAAGCCGCAGACCATCGTGGTGGGCCCGGTGGCGGCCTTTGAGTCCATGAAGATGCTCGGGACCAATGGGGGCGGCTTTTACGGGATGAACTCGGCGCACCCCTTTGAAAATCCCACCGGCTTGACAAACTTTTTCAACACCCTGGCCATGATGGTCTTCCCGTTTGGCCTGGTGCTGATGTACGGCCATATGCTCGGCCGGATGCGCCATGCTTACGTCATCTTTTCAGTTATGCTGATTTTGATGGCCGGCACCGTCGTCTGGTCGGTCTGCTATGACACGCTGCAACCGAACCCGGGATTGACCGCCCATCCCCAGGCCCGAAACTTTGAAGTTCCCAGCGCCACCGCGCCGGCCGGGAAGCAGGCGGTATCCCTGCCGGCCGTTGCCGGCCTGCCGGTGGACCAGCACCTGGGCAATCTCGAAGGCAAAGAAATGCGCTTCGGGACCTCGGCGGGGGCCACTTTTGACGCGATTACCACAGACGTGACCTGCGGCGCGGTGAACGCCGAAGAGGACAGTCTCAACCCGCTTGCCGCCCTGGCGCCCATGTGGGGCATGTGGGTGAACTGTGTCTTCGGCGGCAAGGGCGTGGGCATGATCAACATGCTCTTATACATCATTATCGGGATTTTCGTGGCCGGCATGATGGTGGGGCGCACCCCCGAGTATCTGGGCAAGAAGATCGGGGCCCGGGAAGTGAAGCTGGCGGTGGTCGCCCTACTGGTGCATCCGTTCATGATTCTCGTGCCCACCGGGATCTTCGCGGCGACGAGCTGGGGACTCCTGGCCGCCAGCAATCCCGGGGCGCATGGCTTTTCCCAGATGCTCTACCAGTTCTCCTCGGCCTCGGCCAATAACGGCTCGGCCTTCGATGGTCTGGGGGTAGTTTACGGTTTGGCCAACAATCCGACTCCGGCGCCCACCGCCATCCCCTGGAATATCGCCGCCGGCCTGGTGATGGTCTTCAGCCGCTATCTGCCGATTGTGGCGCCCATCGCCATGGCGGCGTACCTCGGAGAGAAGAAATCTAGCCCCTTTGGCCTGGGAACCCTGCGGGATGACAGCCTCACCTTCGGCATCCTCTTGTTCGGGACGATAGTTATCATCGGGGCCCTGCTCTTCCTGCCGGTGGCCGTCCTGGGTCCCATGGCGGAGCACTTTGGTCCGATCCCCTTCGGGGGCTGAACCTCGAGCAACCATGAGGCTCACAAAGATGAGACCTCAAATGGAGAGATATCGCAATGAATATTCAGCCTGAGAATATATCACCTGCAGCTGATATTAATGCAACGCTGCCAGGATCGCAGCGCCGGGTCAAACCACAAGGACTGCTGGAGAAGGAGACCGCGCTGGCGGCCTTGAAGCAGGCCTTCGTCATGCTGCGGCCTGACATCCAATGGAACAATCCCGTGATGTTCGTGGTCGAAGTCGGCGCCTTCCTGACCCTGTTGTACCTGATCCAGATGGCGCTGGGCCAATCGGTGAGCGAAGTGCCCATCAGCTATTTCATCTGGGTGGATGCCTGGCTCTTCTTGACCGTGTTGTTCGCCAACTTCGCCACGGCCCTGGCCGAGGCCCGGGGCAAGGCCCAGGCCGACTCGCTGCGGCGGGCCCGCCACGACACCGTGGCCTATCGTCTCAATAAAGCCAAGGCCATTGAGGAGGTTTCGTCGGCGGTCCTAAAACAGGGTGATCTGGTGGTGGTGGAGGCGGGACAGACGATTCCCGGAGATGGGGAGATCATCGAAGGCATGGCTTCCGTGGACGAATCGGCCATCACGGGCGAGTCGGCGCCGGTGATTCGCGCCGCCGGGGGCGACCGCTCCGGGGTGACCGGGGGCACCGTGGTGCTCTCCGACCGGATTGTCGTGGAAATCACCCAGGGCGCCGGGGACTCGTTTCTGGACCGGATGATCGCCTTGGTGGAGGGCGCCATCCGGCAGCGGTCTCCCAACGAGATCGCCCTGACCCTGGTGCTGTCCGCCTTTACCCTGGTCTTCCTGATCGTGGTGATGCCCCTGTGGGCCATGTCCTGGAACGCCGAACAATACATGATGGGCTATCTGAGCCTCAAAGTACCCTTGCGCAGTCTGGGCACCGATGTGCCGACCCTGATTGCGTTGCTGGTCTGCCTCATTCCCACCACCATCGGCGCATTGCTGGCTGCCATCGGCATCGCCGGCATGGACCGCGCCCTCCAGGCCAATATTATCGCCAAGAGCGGCAAGGCGGTGGAGTTGGCCGGCGACATCGACGTGGTCATGCTGGATAAGACCGGCACCATTACCGTGGGAAACCGGCATGCCACCAAGTTCATTCCCGTCGGCGACTATGCGGCTGCTGACGTGGGGCGGTTGGCCGCCCTGGCATCCGAGGCGGATCCGACCCCCGAAGGCAAGAGCATCGTGGAGTTATTCGTAGAGGGAACCAAGACCCCAATCATAGTGCCGCCGGAGGCAAAGTTTGTCCCGTTTAGCGCCCAAACGCGCATGAGCGGCGTCGATCTTCCCGACGGCAAGCGCATCCGCAAAGGAGCCCCGGACGCCATTATCGAATTTGTCCAGGCCAACCAGGGCAGTATCCCGGATGAGCTTAGCGGCTACGTGGATGAGGTCGCCTCCAAGGGCGCAACCCCTCTGGTGGTCTGCGAAGACGCCCGGATCGTGGGCGTGGTGGTACTGGAGGATATTTTGAAGCCTCACATGGCTCAGCGGTTTGACCGGCTGAGAAAGATGGGGCTGCGGACTGTGATGATCACTGGCGATAACCCCTTGACGGCCAAGACCATTGCCGCAAAGGCGGGGGTCGATGATTTTCTCGCCCAGGCCACCCCGGAGACCAAGCTGGCCTACATTAAGAAGGCGCAGGCCGAAGGGAAATTGGTGGCCATGATGGGGGATGGCACCAATGACGCCCCGGCCCTGGCCCAGGCCGACGTGGGCCTGGCCATGAACGCCGGCACCCAGGCGGCCAAGGAAGCGGCCAACATGGTGGATCTGGACAGCGACCCCACCAAGCTGATCGAAGTGGTGGAAATCGGCAAGCAGCTCCTGATAACCCGGGGGTCATTGACCACCTTCTCCATCGCCAACGACGTGGCGAAATACTTCGCCATTATCCCGGCGCTGTTTGCGGGCACTTTACCGTGGCTGAAGGTGATCGACGTTATGCACCTGCATTCGCCGGTTTCGGCCATCCTGTCGGCGGTGATCTTCAATGCCATTATCATTCCGTGCCTCATCCCGGTGGCCCTTAAAGGAGTCCGCTACCGGGCCTTGGGCGCCGATGCCTTGCTGCGCCGCAACCTGCTGATTTGGGGATTGGGGGGCGTGGTCCTGCCCTTCATCGGTATCAAGCTGATCGACGTGATCATGGTGAATTTGCATATGGTTAGCTGACGTTGCAGCTAACCGGGGAGGCATAGACATGCGGCAATACTTTTCCAAGAGCATCTTGTTGTTGTTCGTCTCGGTGCTTATAGTCTGCGTCGTTTACCCGTTGGCCCTATTGGTGGTGGGACAGGTCTTCTTTCCCTTCCAGGCCAACGGCAGTATAATTGCAGGTCCCGACGGCAAACCGGTAGGCTCCAGGCTCATCGGCCAGCCGTTTACCAAGGACGAATACTTTCAGCCCCGCCCTTCGGCTTGTTCCTACGACGCCTCGGCCTCGTCTTCGTCAGCCCTGGCAGCCTCCAACTATGCGCTGCGTGACCGGGTGGCCCGCACCCTGGGTCCCCTGGTGAACTATCGCGGCGGCCCCAATGACGGCAAGCCGGTGGCGGGAGATGTGGAAAAATGGTTCCAGCAGGATAAGTACTCGGACAAACCGCACCTGGTGGACCAATGGGCGGACCAGCACAACTCGCTGGCCCAGGCCTGGGTCAAGGCGGACCCGATGAACTCCGCCTACGTGGATAATTGGGCCAAGGCGCATCCCGAGGTGGTGGCCCAGTTTGTCAAGGACAACCCCGACACCCCGAAGCCCCAGGCAGCAGACCTGGCCATGGTGTTCTTCAAGAACTTCTCCGAGACCTACCCTGGAAAATTCCCCTCCAGCGTCACCCACAAGGGGGCCGACGGCAAGGAGGAAAAGGTGATGGAACCGGTCAATGAAGGTTCCGACATTCAGTCGATCTTCTTCTTGATGTGGCGGGAGGATCACCCGGACGTCGACTTGCAGGACGTCCCCGGCGACCTGGTCACCGCATCCGCGTCTGGGCTCGATCCGCATATCACGCTGCAAAACGCCGAGTTTCAGCTCGAGCGGGTGGCCCCCAAATGGGCCGCCGACCTGAAACGCCAGCCGGCGGAAGTGCGGCAGGAGATCGAAGAGATCTTGCAGAAAAATGCCGCGGCGCCTTGGGAAGGGCTGGCGGGCGAGAAGTTTGTCAACGTGCTGGAAGTAAATCTCGAACTGCATAAGAAATATGGCGCCCCCCCGTCCTGAACCCGGGATGGGGAGGGTTGGCCCAGGGTCGAGTGCCTTGGCCTGAACCTGGATTAGCTTACCAACCAATTCCCTGGGAGTTGACCGCCTTTAGCTTCCTGCGCCGGAGTCGGGCGCCCCGGCGCAGGAAGACTGGAGGGGTGGGAAAGGCTATCGAAAAACGATGGGAGCCAGCATCAATCATGCGTAGGTAATTTTACCTGGTACTCATGCAGGCTCTTTATCAAGAATGCCAATTGTCCGGGGCTGGCGATCCAGCTAGCCCCTTCCGGATGGTCCAATTACGAAAGAGGTTCTGGATGGTAGTAAAGCGAATAATTGTGAGCATGGTAATCGCTCTGGCACTAACTTTTTCTCCCAGCCTGGCATTTTCACTAACCACGAAAAACGTCAAGAAGACCCCCACCTCTTCCAGTACCCGGAGAGAGGATGGGAGAAAGAGCGAATCCGCCAAAAAGTCTAATTACAGCAGTAGGCATTCCCGGCGGGATGGCGGCGAGGTCGTGGAGTCTTCCATGGTCCCGCGATCTTACGATTCTCCACCGTTGATGAAGGTCACCCCCCAGAGGGATGGCGGTTTTCTCCTGGAACCTTTAGAGCCCAAGAAAAACGGGTCTGCTTTGAGCAAGCCTTCCTCCAATGCGGAAGTGGACCGGGACCAAAGCTCCCTCCCGAAGGGGGAGCACCAATACAACCTGTTTGAGCCTTGGGATTTCTCGGATCTGATTCTGGCCCAGGCCAGGTACTATCGGGACACCCCCTACGCCCGCGGCGGTTCTTTACAGACCGGCAATGCCACTGATTGCTCCGGGTTTGTCCAATACATTTACAAAGGTTTTAAGATCAATCTCCCCAGGTCCAGCGCCGAGCAGGCCGAAGTGGGCAAGGTCGTGACCCGCAATAATATGGATTTCTCCAAGTTGCTTCCCGGGGATCTGCTTTTCTTCCGGAGGGGCGGCCGGGTGGGACACGCCGGCATCTACCTGGGGGAAGGGAGGATGATCCACGCCTCCAACCCTCGCAACGGCGTGACTGTTACGGATTTGCGGCAGCCGTACTATCAAGGTACCTTCGTCGTGGCCAAACGCGTCTTCGAAGTGGAGTACCCTAAATATTAACCGAGATTATGCCGCACAGATTTAAGCTGAAAAATGGCATGAAAAATCTGGTGGAGTCCAGGGTTTTGAACCCTGATCTCACATGTTTTGATATCGGATGGATGGAAGTATCAACAAATTAACATTGGCAGGAAAAAGTTGAGTCCAAAAAAAAGGGGGAATTGCTATGATTACCCATCACTTTATGGTTAAGGGAATCAATCTGAGAATGTTTGCGGCCTGGATCTTTCTGGGTTGCCTGCTGGCAGTGCTCACCCTGGCTCCGGCGGCGCCGGCCCTGGCGCAAACCGCCGCCGGCCCGGAGGCCGCAGCGGCCAGCCCCGCCGCACCCGAAGAGAAAAAAGAGACGGCGCCCTCCACCGCCGGCCCCATGATGACTGACACCACCATCCCCATCGATACCGGCCATGTCAGCGTCTCGGTGCTCTCGGCCTTGTCCTTCTACCCGGGGTTCTTCAACTCCAACTGGCGGACGACGAACATCGGGGGCAATTTTTACACCTACTATATGCCGGTGAAGGTCACCTACGGCCCCTTTAAGAATACGGAAGTCTATCTGATTGCTCCCTTTATCGACTACTGGGGCAATGATGTGACCGTTCCCGGGCCCAACGGCAACCGCTCCGCCAATTACGCCGGCATCGGCGACCTGACCCTGATGGGCAAATACAACCTGTTGCCGGAAGGCGACATCATGCCGGCGGTGAGCGCCGTGGCGGGTTTTGGCACCATTCCCACCGGGCATGCCTCCCACCTCAACCCCAACCTCCTGGGAGTGGATGCCATCGGCTCCGGGGCGCTGACCTTCACCACCGGCGTCAACCTGTTTAAATGGGTGAAGCCCTTTCTGCTCTATAGCAACATCTGGATCAACAGCCCGGTTAACATTTATCAGAACAGTGCTGAGAACGTCGTTTCCCGGGAATATATCACCTTCAACCTGGCGGCCGAATATCCCTTGACCCCGAAATTTGTGGCCCTGCTGGAATTCTACAGCAACTGGACCTGGGAAAACATATATACCCCACAGGGGTATCAGACCCCCGAAACCTATTTGGGGATTATGCCGGGGCTCGAATTCCTGGCCACCGAGAAATTGTCCTTCGAAGCCGGCTCCTCCATCGATCTGGCCGGCAAAAACGGGGTCAGAAAATATACCCCGATGATCAGCGCCAGTTATGCCTTTTAGGAGTTGGTTAGAATAAGAGGCAGGGGGCAGGCAAGCGGGCGGCAGCAGGCTCCATGGCCTGCCTCCTCTTTAGGCCGATGGTCTAAGAAGTTCTCACCGGTCAATATCGAAAAATTGATCTCAACCAAAACCTTTCAAAAATCTCACCAAAACCAAGATTACCAGCAATATTAAGTAGCCCCTCAAGAAATATAGGGCCACCTTGGTCATGCGCGTCATTTGTACCCGAGGCATTTTCCCCTCCTCAAGCTACGCGGATTATCAAATCTTTCATGATATCCTGATAATGGATGACTCCCAGGATATGATCGGCAATATCGACTACCGGGAGCATCCGAAAGTGGTATTTGGCAAAGATCTTGGCCACGTCTTCCCGCAAGTCACCCTCTTCGGCGGCGACCACCGGTGAGGCCATGACCTCCCCTAAACAGAGGCTATCACCGGCAACGACCAATTCCCGCAAGTCCACCACCCCCAAAAGGGTCTTATCCGGGTCTACCACAAAGATGTAAGATATCTGGTGGGGCTCGCTTCCTGAGCCTCTAACCTCCGCCAGCACCTCTCCCACCTTGGCCTCCGGGGGTTTGGCCCAAAAATCAGGAGACATGAGACTCTTGGCTCTGGTCTCTTGTTCCGAGAGAATGGCTTGCACCCGGTTGGCCGTTTCCGGTTCGAGCACCTTTACCAGGTCCTGCACATCGTCGTGAGGCAGGATGGAGAAAATATTCGCCAACTGCGGCACCGTCATTTCCGAGAAGATCGATTTGGCATGCGCCTGGCGCAGACTGGCGATAATTTGCCGCTGGGCCCTGGGTTCCGCCTCCAGTAAGGTCTCCGCAGCCTTCTCCGAGTCGAGAGTCGAGAAGACCGCGTTCTGCTCCGGACGGGAGAGTTCCTCCAAGACGTCCGCCAGGTCTTCGCTGGGTAATTCAGTGAACTGCTGGCGGGTGATCGACAGCGCCACTCTGTCGGTGCTCACCGCATCTTCCAGGGACAAGGGTTGTACATACTTCCAGGGAATTAAGCGGCTCTTGGCAAGGCGCAACCGTCCCAATCCCCAGCGGCGCAAAAACCCGTTAAAAGAGACGTCGACATCCAGCAGGAGAAGTTTGCCCCGGGCTGCCACCAGGGAAACGTCATTAACCACTTCAATGCGCCGGCCATCCAGGTCCACGATGGTGCGTCCCATCAGATGCTTGTCTATCAGGATCCAGCCTGGTTGGTCCGCAAAAGGCGGGTACTTGCCGCCTTCCGGCGGCTTCACGAAGATGGCGTCGTCATCGATCTTGATCACTTTCTCCCAGGGAATAAATTCCGTCGGCGTATTCCAGCCGTGCTCCAAATAAAGCCCGGCGGCCTCGGGGTAAGGCTCGGCCAAGGCAAAAACCAGATCGGTTAGCTTCCCCAAGCGTTTATCAAGGTTCTGGGCGTAAACCCGCCGTTTGGCCAGTTCCGAAAAAAAGAAGGTTCGAAAGGGGCCGTTCCCCGCATACGGCTCCGGACTGGAAACCTGCTTTTCGGCGCTTATCATGGAGACCCTCCAAACCAGCCAGGCATCATCGTTTGGATTCCCAATAGGGTGGAGACGGCACAGACCACGATGACAATAGACCAGTTCATAATATTTTGCAGCCGCGTATTGACATGGTCCCCCATGGTGGCCTTGTCGTTTAAGAGCAACAGCAGGAATATCAAGGCTGCCGGCAGCAGAGTGACCGCGATGACCTGCACGAACATGGTGATAGTGATCAGGGGGGCTGCCGGAATCAACACCACCGCCCCGGAGGTAAGGAGCATGCCAAGGTAAAGCAGGTAAAACCAGACCGCGTCCCTGACCCGGGCGTTCAAGGAGTGGGCCCAGCCAAACACCTCCCCTACGGCCCAGGAGGACGACAGGGAGATGCACAGGGCCCCGAGGAAGCCCGCATCGAACAGGCCGATGGCGTAAAGTTTTTGCGCCCAGCCTCCCTGCCCATGGGGCATCAAGGGGATCAGGGCCTCCGCCGTCTGTTTGACGTCCTCCACGGTAATGGGGGGATTATGATAAAAGAGAACCGCGCCGGTGGTCAGAATGATGAAAACCGCCACCACGTTGGTGGAAATGGAACCGAGGAAGGTCTCAAGCCGGCCGTAGGGAATATCATGAATATCCATGCCCTTATCCACCACCGCGCTCTGCTGAAAAAAGATCATCCAGGGCGCTATGGTGGTGCCGATGTTCGCCAATAAAATAAAGATCATGTCGCCGGTAAGGCCGCCGGAGAGGTGGGGCACGAATCCTTCCATGGCCTTCCCCCAGCCCGGAGAGTAAGAGACGCTCATCCCCCAAAAGGCCGCGGGGATATAAACCAGATTAAAGAGACAGAAAAACAGGGTGAGCTTTTCGAAGGTCCAATACTTTCCCGAGATGACCACGGCAAAAAGGATAAGGGTCACCCCGAGATAGGTGATCCAGCGGGGGATGCCGAACATGGCCATGGCTTCAGTCATGCCGATATATTCGGTGATGAGGGTCAACCAGTTGAGCAGGGCCAGGTCGCCGAGGGAAAACCAGCCCCAAAAGGGACCGAAGCCGTCAAAGATAGCCTCGGCATGACCCCGTTTGGTCACGGCTCCCAGGCGCACCGTCATTTCCTGGACAAAGTAAGCCATGGGAAGGAGCAGGACGAAGAGCCAGAGCAGGGAGAAGCCGTATTTGGAGCCGGTCACCGCATAGGTGGCGATGCCGCCGGCGTCGTTATCCGCCACCATCACGATGATGCCGGGCCCCAGCACCGCCAGGAAGATGAGCAATCTCCGCCGGAAACGATTCATCAGGTGGAAAGCTTTGCTCAGCCAAAACATGGTCAATCTCCGGAAATTAGGCCTGTGAATTGATTTATATATGAGTCAGTTAGCCAATCAGGTGGTAAACCTACTATATTAGGATTGCTATTATTTGCGCCTCATTATTACCCGGTTAATATATGGTTACTAGTCTTGGTCCAGCGCACGCAGAATTCTATCCAGGGCATAATCCATTTCCTGCCGCATTAAACGCCAAGCGGCGCGCCCTTGCCGATGCCGCCTGCCTCAAATCAAGGCGCCGACCATCCGGCTCAGGGCGAATTCCATGATGGTGACCGCCACGGTGGCAGCCGTTCTTTCCAAGGCTGAGGGAGAATCGGCCCTGCCGCTCCCTTCCAAGGGTGCTGGAGACAGATATCCCAATTGCATCAGGAAGAAAATAAGCTCTCTCTGTTCCACCGCATTGGGATTGTAAAGGATCAGCACGTTCCCGGTGGTGGGATTGGCGGAGGCGGATTCCACCCCGGCAAACTGTTGGAGCTGGCGCTCAACTTCCCGGGCCTTCAGGGCGGCCCTTTTAATCTCGGGAAGCTTGATCCGCAATCTCCCTTCCAGGGCGTGGATATAGGTGGAAGCTACTCCATTCATGGCGATCACCTCCTTTAGCGAAACTGAAGGAACCGACGCAGCTCACGCCATGGGAAAGAGCGCTTCTGGCAGGATTTCCTGTGGCAGGAAAAAGGAACCCCCGGGCAGGCCTGCACGGGGGCATAGAGGGAAGATCAGGCGTGGCGCCTGCTTACCTGATAAGCACTCCCAGGAGGACTGTCCGGAGCGCCAGATCGCCATGACCTGCGCTGCTAATCAGTCTTATTGCGCTACTACCGCCAGGGTCGTCCATATAAAGCGACGAATCTCCTCTAGTGAATTTGAATCCTTTGTCGAGATTAGCCCCGCGGTTTTCCTTTGTCAACCCCCAAGGCGCGAAAAAAATTAAGGATAAGAGTTTTAAGGGAGCCCCTTAAGGGCATAGGTGCATGAGACCGGTTGGCCCAGGGTCAAGCCCCGGTTTTCAGGCCGCGTTGCAGCATTTTTCTCAATTTTCGGGTAATATTAAAGATTCAGCCTCCTTGCCGATGAGAAGAAGGCCTCTCGAGCTCCAGGGCGACCCTGTAATCACAAATCCGTTCCCTTTCCGGATTTACCCGAACCTTGAACCTTGAGCTTTTAAGGACCATCTAAGAGAAACCCAAGCAGGCCGGTATGGTGCGGCCTCTCCTGGAGATGTGCATGCGTATTCGTGAAGATTTACGAAATCTGGCCATTATCGCCCATGTAGACCACGGTAAAACCACCCTGGCCGATGCCATGCTCTGGCAAAGCGGCATCTTTCGAGAAAACGAGCAGGTAGCCGAGCGGGTCCTGGACAGCCTCGATCTGGAGCGGGAAAAGGGTATCACCATCATGGCCAAAAACATGGCCATCACCTATAAAGGAGTAAAGATCAATATCGTGGACACCCCGGGCCACGCCGATTTCGGAGGTGAGGTGGAACGCACCCTGAATATGGTGGAAGGGGTCATGCTCCTGGTGGACGCCACCGAAGGCCCGCTGCCGCAAACCAGGTTTGTCCTGGGAAAGGCCCTGGAGAAGGCCCTGCCGGTAATCGTGGTGATCAACAAGATCGATCGCCCGGACCGGCGCGTCAAAGAGGTTCTGGACGAGATCTACGATCTGTTCATCGACCTCGACGCCACCGAAGAGCAACTAGATTTTCCCGTGCTCTATACCAACGCCAAGGCCGGCATTGCCCTGAACGACCCGGAGGGCGAGGGCCGGGATCTGGCGCCGCTGTTTGACGCCATTCTCTCCGCCATCCCGGCCCCGGCCTTTGATCCGGCCTCGCCGCTGCAGTTTCTGGTCACCAGCCTCGATTACAGTGATTATGTGGGTCTGATCGCCATCGGCAAACTGGTGAGCGGCACGCTGCGCCGCGGCCAGGAGGTGGTTCTCTTGAAGCCGGGGGGCCTCGCCGGGAAGGCCCGTCTTACCGTCCTCTACAGCTTTGCGGGCCTGGACCGCCTCGAGCCGGAGGCGGTTGAGGCTGGGGATATCGCCGCGGTAGCCGGGGTGCCTCAGGCCTTCATCGGCGATACCCTGGGCGATCCCGAGAACCCGCGGCCGCTGCCCCCCATCAAGGTGGAAGAACCCACTATTTCCATGGTCTTCTCCGTGAATACCTCTCCCCTGGCTGGCCGGGAAGGAAAGCTGCTGACTTCGCGCCACCTCAAGGACCGCCTCGATAAGGAAATTCTTTACAACGTCAGCATCAGAGTGGAGCCGGCGGAAAGCCGGGACGCCTTTAAGGTGAGCGCCCGGGGGGAGCTCCAGCTGGCAGTGCTCATAGAGATGATGCGCCGGGAGGGGTTTGAGCTGTCCCTGTCCAAACCCAGGGTTATCATTCGCGAGCGGGATGGAGTGCTGTCAGAACCGGTAGAACTTGCCGTGGTGGACATCCCCGAGGAGTTCATCGGGATTGTCACCGAACAGATGAGCGCCCGCCAGGGGCGCCTGGTCAAGATGGTCAATCACGGCTATGGCCGGGTGCGCCTGGAGTTTGAAATCCCTTCCCGGGGTCTGATCGGCTTTCGCGGCCAGTTTCTGAACGATACCCGGGGGACCGGGCTTTTGAACACCATCTTAGAGGGCTTTACTCCGGTTATGGGCGAGATCAACGGCCGGCCTAACGGGGTCCTGGTCGCCGACCGGCCCGGGAAGGCGGTGGCCTATGCCATCTTTCACCTGCAGCCCCGGGGGACTATCTTCGTGAAGCCTGGCGACCCGGTCTATAAAGGCATGATTATCGGGGAGAATACCCGGTCCGAAGATATGGCGGTGAACATCACCAAGGAGAAAAAACTCACCAATATGCGGGCCTCAGGCACCGACGAAGCCTTACGGCTCGTCCCCGCCAGACAGTTTAGCCTGGAACAGGCCATGGAGTTTATCAACCAGGATGAATTTGTAGAAGTAACGCCGGCCTCCATTCGCCTGCGGAAAATTGGCGGCTGAGGGCGCACCTGGGTTCGCTTATTGATTGCGGTCTATTTTTCTGCCGGGGCAAAATAACTAGCAGCGATCAGCTATAGGCTAGCAGGCCTCCTCAGGCAGTCCGGGGCGGCAGGTTGCGCGCCGCCAGGGCCAGCATCACGCTGGACCAACCACTGAAGATGAGGTCGATGCCGATAAACATCCCGATGGCCCAGAGTCCCGACAGCGGCCATTGCGCCCAGAGCAAAACGCCCAGCAACAGGGTGATGACGCCATTGAAGATCCGCCAGCCGCTACTGGGAAAGCGCATGTAGAGAGCGGTGAGGATCCGGAACAGGCCCGCCACCATGAAGAACATGGCCAGCAGCAGCGTCAGGATGAGGGCGCTGGCCGCCGGGTTGCCGATCATTATCACCCCCACCACGACGGCAAGAATGCCGTTTAAAAGATGCAGGAAAAAACCGCCCCAATGCCGCTGCCAGAATGAGTAGGCCAGCTCCAAGATCCCCATGATCAGCAAGATCCACCCAAAAAAGATCATAGAGGCCATGGTGAAAAAGACCGACGAACCAAGGGCCAGGATGCCCAGGATAATCGAGATGATCCCCAGGGCCAACAGCCAGCCCCAGTATTTCTGCAACTCCTGAATGTCCGATAGATACGGATCCATTTAACTCGCAGCCCAGCCTATCCCAGGCGGCCGCAAATGAGCCAGGAACTACTTCTGGCTGCGCCGGCACACCCCCGTGATCTAAGGCTCTTAACTCCCCTAGGCCGGCGCCAACTGCGAGGTGCAGCGCGGGCAGCGGCTGGCCTGGATGGGGATGGTAGTGAAGCAGAAGGGGCATTCCTTGGTGGTGGGCTCAGGAGACGGCGCCTGCTTTTCCCGATTCAGGCGGTTGATGCCCTTGATCACCAGGAACACGGCAAAGGCGATGATGATAAAACCGATAATGTTGTTGATGAAGATGCCCAGGTTGAGGGTCACGGCCCCGGCGGCCTTGGCTGCGGCCAGAGAGGCATAGGGGCCGGCGGCCTTACCGCCTTCTCTTAACGTGATAAAAAGGTTGGCAAAATCTACCTTCCCCAGCAGCAGGCCGATGGGGGGCATGAGAACGTCATCCACAAAGGACTTGACAATAGCCCCGAAGGCAGCGCCAATAACGATGCCTATGGCCATGTCCACCACGTTGCCGCGCATGGCAAATTCTTTAAATTCTTTGAACATGGCTACCCTCATGGTTCCATAAATCTTGGGGGTCCACCTTGCCTGACTGAGCCCGCGCTATTCATCTATCTTTTAATAACCGTTTTTAAGGATATCAAGTAGCCACCGCACCTTCCCGAGAAAATCATTGGCTGGATTTAAGTGCAACCTGGGGTCTGGCAGAATCCCTAGGGCGGGCTGTGCCCGCCGGATTTTGGCGGCCGCAGGCCGCCCTAGAAGGGCAGGGCAAAAAATTATTGGTGGGGATTTTAGGTTATTACCCGCGGTGGCGGGGCATAACCAGAGGCGGGGAAGCCGAGGGGCTCCCCCTTTGCGGGAACGGCCTTTGCCGGGTCTGGCTCAGGCGGCCCGGAAGCTCCGGGTCTCGATGTTGTATTGCTTGATCTTATAGCCCAGGATCCTGAGGCTGGTGTCCAGCAGGTGGGCGGCCTTGCTCTGGTTGCCCCGGGTCTGGCGCAGGGCCTCACTGATCAGCTCCTTCTCCAGTTTTTCCACCCGGGAGGCCAGGCCGCTGGAGGTAGGGACGCCGGGCTCCTGGCCTTGCAGGGAGGGGGGCCAATGGACGCTGAGGATGGTGTCCTCGTCGCAGACCAGCACGGCCCGCTCTATGATGTTTTCCAACTCCCGGACATTGCCGGGCCAGGGGTACTGCATCAGCAGGTCCAGGGCCGGAGCCGACAGGCGCTTCACCGGCTTCTGATGTTCCTTGGCGTACTTATTGAGGAAATGGTCGGCCAGCAAAGGGATGTCGGCCATGCGCTCCCTAAGGGGGGGCAGATAGATGGGGAAGACGTTGAGGCGGTAATAGAAGTCCTCCCGGAAGGCGCCCGAGGCCACCGCCTGTTCCAGGTCCCGGTGGGTGGCGGCCAGCAACCTGATGTCGGCCTTCAGGGGGGAGGTGCCCCCCAGGCGGGTAAACTCCCGCTCCTGGATGACCCGCAGCAGTTTGAGCTGGACGTTGGGGCTCAGGTCGCCGATTTCATCCAGGAAGATGGTGCCGCCCTGAGCCAGTTCGAAGCGCCCCTGTTTGCGCTGCATGGCCCCGGTGAAGGCGCCCCGTTCATGGCCGAAGAGTTCGCTCTCCACCAGGGTTTCGGGGAGCGCGGCCAGGTTCACCTTGATAAAAGGCTTATCGGCCCGCTGGCTGTTGTAATGGATGGCCGAGGCCACCAGCTCCTTGCCGGTCCCGGACTCGCCCCGGATGAGGACAGTGGCGCTACTCTTGGCTACCCGGTCGATGCTCTCGAAGACCTGGCGCATGCGCCCCGAGGTGCCGATGATATTGCCCATTTGGTAGCGTTCCTGGAGCTGGCCCTTCAGCTTCAGATTTTCATTCTGGAGGCGGTCCTTTTCCTGGTCGATGAGCAGCAGGTTGTTCACCGTCTGGGCAATGATAGAGGCGATTATGGTGAGCAGCCGTAAGTCGTGGTTCAGGTCCAGATCCCGGTGCAGGCGGTCCACCGACAGGGCCCCGATGGTCTGATGGTTGATCTTCACCGGCACGCACAGAAAGGAGAGCTCATCCTTCTCCCGGACGCCCCGGGAGCGGGTCCGGTTCAGGAAGAGGGGCTCCTGGCTCACCACCGGCACCACCGCGGGTTCTCCGGTTTCAACTACCCGGCCGGTGATACCTTCCCCGAGCTTGTAGCGGCCGCGCTTGCGGGCCTCGGCGGTGAGGCCATGGGCCACCTCGATCTGTAGCTGCAAGGTTTCCGGGTTGAGGATGGAGATGGTACCGCGGCGCATGCCCATGCGTTGGGCCAGAATCTGCAAAATCCGCTGCAGGCTCTGGGGCAGAGGCCCTGGAGTGCCAAGGGTATCGGTAATTTCGTAAAGCAGGGTTACTTCGTCCATAGCCCTCGCCTGAATAATGAGATTTATCGCTTCATTTTCGTGGATTTTAAGTGAAAAGGCAAACAAAATTATTACGAAATTGTTACCATAAATCAGCCAGGCCCCGGAAGTATTGATCCGGGATGGACCTGGGGCGGCGGCGAGAGGCCCGCCAAGGCCGCAACCGCTTCCTGCCGGGCCCCCCCCGGGGCGCCAGGCCGGCCCTTCTTCCTTGACACCATCCGGATATATGTTTAATTTAAATATCTTAAATAACTTGTCGGACGAGCCTCCCATGCGCTACCGGTTTCTTTACCAGACCGGCCATAAGGTGATGGACTTCTTAGATTACCTGGGACAACTGACCCTGTTTTTCCTGGAGGCCTGCCGCACCCTGCCCCACCGCCCCTGGTTCTTTCGGGAGATCATCGCCCAGATGTACCAACTGGGGGTAATGTCCTTCGCCCTGGTAGCGGTGGCCTCCTTCGCGGTGGGGCTGGTGCTGGCCATGCAAGGGCTCGTCGTCCTCAGCTATTTCGGGGCGGCCAACTACATCGCCACCACGGTGGCCTACACCTTTTTTCGCGGTATGGGCCCCATGCTGGCCGGAGTGATGCTGGCCTCCAGGGGGGGCGCCGGCATCGGCGCCGAGATCGGCTCCATGCGGGTCACCGACCAGATCGACGCCCTCACCGTCTCGGCCGTCAATCCCATGAAGTACCTGGTGGTCACCCGCATCGTCGCCTGCATGCTGGTGATGCCCCTGTTGACCACCTTTGCCGATATTATCGGCATCCTGGGAGGAATGTGCATCGGCGTCTTCCAGGTGGGCATGAACCCCACCTTTTACTACTCCCTGACCATCAAGTGGTTGATGGTGCGAGACGTGCTGCCGGGGATCGTCATGACCGTCGTCTTCGGCATGATCATCGGCACGGTGGCCTGTTTTCACGGCTATACCACCAAACACGGCACCTTTGGGGTTGGCCAGGCCACCAAGACCTCGGTGGTGGTGGCAATCCTCCTGCTCCTGGTTTCCGATGTCTTCCTTACCAAACTCACCATCGTCCTCTTCCCCACCTCCTGATGGCGCGGCGGCAGCCGTGCTGACGGCGGCGCCCGGCGCGCCGTTGATATCCTTTGGCGGCGTTCATAAGTCCTATGGCGATAACCGGGTGCTCCGGGGGGTGGACCTGCAGGTCTTCCCCGGGGAGACCATGGTCATCCTGGGCCGCAGCGGCTCCGGCAAGACCGTGCTGACCAGCATGCTGGTGGGCCTCACCACTCCCGACCGGGGTTCCATCCTGGTGGCCGGGATGAAACTCGGCAGTTTCAAAACCGACGCCGACTGGCGGGACCTGCGCCTCAAGACCGGCTATCTCTTCCAGGGTTCGGCCCTGTATGACTCCATGACCGTAGGGGAGAACGTGGCCTTCCCCATGGTGCAGCACACTGATTGGAGCGAGGCGGAGATTGCCCGGCGGGTGGCGGCAAAACTGGAACAGGTGGGCCTGGCCGGCCTTGAGGCCATGGAGCCCGGCGAACTTTCCGGGGGCATGCAGCGCCGTGCGGCCCTGGCCCGCAGCCTGGCCCTGGACCCGGAGATTATCATCTACGATGAACCCTCCGCGGGCCTGGATCCCATCACCGGGGACGAAATCAGCCAATTGATGCTGGACCTGCAGCAGACCCTCAAGGTCACCTCCGTGGTGGTCACCCACGACCTGCGCCTGCCGGAGCGGGTGGCCGACCGCCTGGCCCTGTTGTATGAGGGGGAATGGGCCTTTCAGGGCACCTTTGAAGAATTTCTCCGGTCCTCCCATCCGGAGGTCCGGCGCTTTCTCCATAAGCAGGCCCCCCAGGAGGATGCGGCAAGATGATCTCCAAAAAATATAAGGACGAAACCATCGTGGGCTTCTTTGTGATAGTTTCCCTGGCGGCCCTGTTCATCATGGTGCTGATCATCGCCCGCCAGGAAGGGCTGTTTCGGAGTTATGCGGAGTACTATACGACTTTCAAAGACGTCGCCGGCCTCAAGCCCGGCTCCGAGGTCCACCTGGCCGGGGTGACGGTGGGCTCCGTCGAATCGCTTAGTATCGGTCCGGGCGGCTTATGCAAGGTTACCTTTACTGTCATGAAGAGATACAGCCACCAAGTGAGGGGGGATTCCCAAGCCTCCATCGGCTTTGTGGGCCTTTTGGGGGATAAGAGCCTGGACCTTTCCCCGGGCTCCCCCGGCGCACCGGTTATTCCCCCGAAGGGACAGGTGGCCTCCATTGAACCCATGGACTGGACTAAATTAATGGGCAAAATGGGCCCCAGCCTGGAAGACCTGCAAACCATCCTGAAGAACCTGGCCACGATTTCCAAAGCCTTTGCGGGGAAGCAGGGCGGTATAACCGACATCATCAACCAGGTCAAGGAAATCACCGGCAAGATCAACAAGGGCCAGGGTACCCTGGGGCTATTCATCAATGACCCGAAGCTCTACCGGGACACCCTCGCCACCCTGTCCTCCGCCCAAAAGGTGTTCGTCGACGTGAGGCAGGGCAAAGGGGCCCTGGGCGCCTTGATTCATGATCCGAAGTTCAAGGCCCAGATGGAGCAGGCCATGGGGAACATTAATGGGGGCCTGGCCCGGCTGCCGGAAATTTCCAAAAAATTAGACGAGTTCCTGACCGAGCTGGATCGGGCCGGAAAGGGCCTGCCCGACCTGGTGACCTCCGGCGACACCGCGGTAAACGACGTGGACCGGACCACCAAGGCGATCCAGAAATCCTGGCTGTTCCGGAGGAACGTGCCGCAGCCCCAGGAACATACCATCCGCCTGGACGCCCCGGCGGGGAAGGACTAGGCATGGCTGGATACGGCCGTTGGCTGTTGCTCCTCTGGCTGCTGGGGTTGGGCTGCGCCGGAGCGGCTAAAACCGGGGACCTGCAGACCCGGGCGGTGTCCTTGAATGACGAAGGTTACCAGGATTACCGCCAGGGCCGTTTTACTGCGGCCGCAGGCAAGTTCTCCCAGGCCCTGAAGCTCAACCGCCTCATCGACCGCCGCCAGGGCATCGCCGCCAACCTCAATAACCTGGGGGTCCTCGCCCAGGAGCAGGGCAGGCCGGATGAGGCCCTGGCTTACTTTCGGGAGGCCCTGGAGATCAACCGGGACCTGGGAGACCCGGCGGGCCTCTCCGAAACCCTGAACAACCTGGGGCCGGTTTATCTCTCCCAGGGGAAAGTGGAGGAGGCCCGCAAGGCTTACCAGGAAGCCCTGGAATATGCCCAAACCATGCCGCCGGGGCCCCTGCAGGCTCTATCCCTGACCCACTTGGGGGATGCGGCCCGGGCCAGGCGGGACTACGGCCAGGCCCTGGGCTACTACCAACAGGCCCTGGCGGTGCAGGAAGCCCGCAAGGATATTCTGGGCCGGGCGGTTTGCCGGGAGCGCCTGGGACGCACCTTTGTGGACCTCAAGGATTATCCCCAGGCCGGAAGCTACTTGCATCAGGCCCTGCGGGAGTTCCGCCGCCTGGAGAACACCAACGGCATCGCCGACACCCTCAAGGACCTGACCCGGCTGGCCCTGGCCCAGGGCGACCGGCAGGAGGCGGCCCTCCAGGGCAAACTCCTTCTGGCGATCTACCGGGCCCGGGGCCAGGAGCAGGAGGCCCGGAAGCTGGAAGCGCTCTTGCAAAACCACCCGGGGCAGTAAACGCGGGGCTTCGAAAAATTCCCGGGGCCGAAGCAACCGGCGCGGCGGTGAGTGAGATTAAGAAAGCCGCCTATTTGCGGTGCGGCCCGCAGCACTACCGAAAGAAACGAGGCGCATGAATCATTATCATTTCATCCACTTAATCAAAAGCTACGGCTACCTGGGGGTGTTCGCCTCCCTGATGCTGGGCATGTTCGGATTGCCGCTGCCGGATGAATCCGTGCTCGCGGCCACCGGCTATCTCATCTCCAAGAATTACTTGTCGCTCCTGCCGGCGCTGTTGGCCGCCTATGTGGGCAGCATCTGCGGCATCACCCTGAACTATCTGGTGGGGCGCTTCATCGGCTTTCCCTTACTGCATCGCTACGGCTATTACCTGGGTATCAGTGACGAAAAGATCGCCTGGGGCCACCACTGGTTTGAGAATTACGGCAGATTTGCCCTGTTTATCGGCTATTTCATTCCCGGAGTGCGCCACCTGACGGCCTTTACCGCCGGCGCCTCCGACCTCGACTATTTCGGCTTCGCCCCCTATGCTTACAGCGGTGGCCTCTTCTGGGTGGGCTGCTTCATGGCCGTGGGTTACTTCCTGGGGGAGCAGCGCTCCTGGCTGGTTCCCCAACTCCGCACCTATATCTTGCTGGCCCTGGCGGTGGTGATCTTTCTACTCTGGGTGCGTTACCTGCTGTGGGCCAAAGGGCCGAAGGATTAGGGGGGCGGCGGGGCTGACCCGAGGGGCAGCAATTCCGCCCGGGATAAAGACTCTGGTGACGCCGGCGCCGCCCCCTGGGGGCGGCTTATTAAGGTTGGGAGGTGAGTGATGTTCGGGCCAAGGATCACGTTGTTTAAACTCCTGGGGTTCGAGGTGCGAATCGACTTGAGCTGGATCATTATCGCCCTGCTGGTGACCTGGTCCCTGGCCGTAGGGCTCTTTCCCAGATACTACCCCCGGCTGCAGCCGCAAGTCTATTGGGAGATGGGGGTGGCCGGAGCCCTGGGGCTGTTCGCCTCCATCATCTTCCACGAGTTCTGCCATTCCCTGGTGGCGCGCCGGTTCGGTATGCCCATGAAAGGCATCACCCTGTTCATTTTCGGCGGCGTGGCGGAGATGGGAGACGAGCCCCCCACCGCCCGGGTGGAATTCCTCATGGCGGTGGCCGGGCCGCTGTCCAGCATCTTTATCGGCCTGGTCTGCTACTGGCTTTATCGGATCGGCCACCACGGCGGCTGGCCGCTGCCGATGAACGGGGTGCTGGGGTACCTGGCCTGGATCAACATCGTGCTGGCCGTGTTTAATCTCCTGCCGGCCTTTCCTCTGGACGGCGGCCGCATCCTGCGGTCGATTTTGTGGGGCGCCCGGCAGGATCTGCAATGGGCCACCCGCGTCTCCGCCGGGATCGGTTCCGGTTTCGGGGTTATCCTGATCTGTTGGGGCGTATTTCAGGTAATTTGGCAGAACGACCTCATCGGCGGTCTCTGGATCTTTCTCATCGGCCTTTTTCTGCGGAACGCGGCCCGGATGTCCTACCAGCAACTTCTGGTGCGCCGGGCCCTGGAAGGGGAGCGCATCAGCCGCTTCATGACCCGCGATCCCATTACCGTGCCTTCCACCATCACCGTGGCCCAACTGGTGGATGATTACGTCCTCAGGTACCATTTCAAGATGTTTCCGGTGCTGGATGGCGGACGGCTGGTGGGCTGCGTCACCTCCAGGAACATCAAGGAGATCCCCAAAGAGGAGTGGGGCCGGGAGACCGTGGGCCAAATAGCCGCCCGCTGTCCCCAGGAGACCATCATCGGGCCGCAGACCGACGCGGTCAAGGCCCTGGCCGTCATGAACCAGACGGGCCTGAGCCGCCTGCTGGTGGCGGAAGACGACCGGTTGGTGGGCATCCTCACCTTGAAAGACTTGCTGGCCTTCCTCTCCCTCAAGGTGGAGATGGGGCAGACCTAGGGGCGACAGTGGCACAGAGCTTCCGGCCTGTGATCGAGGCCGCCCGTCTAGGGTGGGCACTGGCCAGCAAATCCGTTTTCCGTCTCTTGCCGGGGCGGACCCGGGTGTCCATCCCACAAATCCTCCCGCCCCCGCCGGGGAGAGGGGCAGGGAAGATTAATCTCCGTGCCGCGCCCATTTATCAGATGACTGCCAAAACCAGCCTGGCCCTGACCCTGGCCTTGGCCCTGTTGACCGCCGCCATCCGCCCGGGCCCGGCCGCGGCGGCGGAAGCCGCGGTCAGCGCCAAGCAATTCCCCAGCGGCTATTTCTACCGCTTCCGGCAGGTCCCCCTGGCCGAAAAAGAGAAGGTCCTGGCCCTCCTGGCCGCCACCCTGGAAAGGCTCAACCGGGAAGGCCTGGGGCTCATCGCCAAGGGCGCCCTCCTCGAGCCGGTGGACACCCTCCAGCCCAGCTACGCGCGCCTCCCCATCCTGGATGAGAGCGGCCTCATCATCATCGCCCGCCGGGTACCCAACCTCTATTACGGCTACCGGGGCCCGGGGCCTCTCAACCCCAATACCTACCTGGTCATTCGCCAGGTCCGGGTGAACCTGCCGGAGAGCTACATGCGTTACGGCTATGTGGTGGAGGGGGACTTTGTGGGCTACGCCGGCAAGTTCGTCACGGCAATTATGGAGGGCCTGGAGGGGACGGCGGCTGGAAAGGAGGAGGGGATCAAGAAATGAGTGATCAGTAATCAGTAATCAGTTGGCCAAGAATGCTCTGATCACTGATCACTGATTACTATCTTTAGCCGAGGCAGCAGGCCTCAATAAAGGCCGGCTGATAAAAGGCGACGTCGCCATCCCGCCAGCTCAGGGTGTAGAGGCTCCCCTGAAAGCAGATGGTGTGGTTGATCATCATCATGATTTTCTCCACCAGGCGGCCGTGGCCGGGGTGGGGCAGCACCGCGGTGACCAGCTTCCGGGGCTCCGGGGTCCAGTCATAATCAAAACCGTATTCGTCCATGAGATAAACCTCTGTGAAAAATTATTTCCTCTGGAGACGCGGCTCTCGAACTGCCGCCGCTTCCCCGTGGCCCCGGGCCGAAAACTGCCGCGCCCCTGATGCCTTTATAAATTATATCGTTTATAAGCAGCCATTGCCATAATTTCCGGGAGCCTGGCAGCCGGAGATGACGGCGCCATAACCTTGCCGGCACACCGGTGGCAGCCACAGCGAATTTTGCAGAGCCTCCCTGGGTTTACCGGCCTGCCAGTAGACGGCTATGCTCAGAACGTGTAAAATAATTAATTGATCAAATTATCTTCCGGAACACTTGCTTAATAATGGCCAACATTCGCAACTTCAGCATCATCGCCCATATCGACCACGGCAAGTCCACCTTGGCGGACCGCCTCATCCAGTGGACCGGCATGGTTGAGGAGCGCCAGTTCCGCGACCAGATCCTGGACACCATGGACCTGGAACGGGAGCGGGGCATCACCATCAAGAGCAACACCATCAGCCTGCCCTACACCGCGGCCGACGGCCGGGAATACGAGCTCAACCTCATCGACACCCCGGGCCACGTCGATTTCTCCTACGAGGTCTCCCGGGCCCTGGCCTCCTGCGAGGGGGTGCTGCTCCTGGTGGACGCCTCCCAGGGGGTGGAGGCCCAGACCCTGGCCAATCTCTACCTGGCCATGGAGCATGACCTCACCATTATCCCGGTGATCAACAAGATCGATCTGCCCGCCGCGGACATCGAGGGGGTCAAGGAGCAGATCGACCGGGAACTGGGCCTGGACCCGGAGCTGGCCATCCTCTGCTCCGCCAAGGAGGGGATCGGCATCGACCAGGTCCTGGAGGCCATCGTGGCCCACATTCCGGCCCCCCGGGGCAGCCAGTCAGAGCCCCTGTCAGCCCTGATCTTCGACGCCAACTATGACCCCTACCGAGGCACCGTGGTCTCCTGCCGCGTCTTCGACGGCCGGGTCCGGCCCGGTGACTTGATTCGCCTCACGTCCAACGCCGCGGTCCACAAGGTGGAGGAGGTGGGCATCTTCCGGCTGCAACGGGAGGCGCGCAAGGAGCTGACCGCGGGCATGGTGGGCTATATCATCGCAGGCATCAAGACGGTGAGCGACACCCGCATCGGCGACACCATTACCCTGGATGCCGATCCCGTTGCCCAGCCGCTGCCCGGCTTTAAGGAAGTGAAGCCGGTGGTCTTCGCCTCCCTCTATCCGCTGTCGGCGGATGATTTTCAGGCCCTGGCCGAGGCCCTGGAGAAATACAAGCTCAACGACGCCGCCCTGGTCTATCAAAAGGACGCCTCGGCCGCCCTGGGCCTGGGCTTCCGCTGCGGCTTCCTGGGGCTGCTGCACCTGGAGATCGTCCAGGAGCGCCTGGAGCGGGAGTTCGACCTGTCCATCATCATGACCGTTCCCGGGGTCCGCTACGAGTTCATCCTGGCGGACGGCCGCGAGCTTACGGTGGACAACCCCATGCACTACCCCGACCCCAGCAGCATCAAGGGGTCCAGGGAGCCCTTCATCCGGGCCCATATCCTCATCCCGGAGCGCTTCGTGGGCGCGGTGATGAAGCTCTGCTTGGAGCGCCGCGGGGTCAATTCCAGCTTCAGCTACCCCTCGCCCGGGCGGGTGGAGATCACCTTCGAGATGCCCCTGGCGGAGGTGATCATCGATTTTTACGACCGCCTCAAGACCATCACCCAGGGTTATGGCTCCTTCGATTACGAACTCCTGGACTACCGGCCCAGTGACCTGGTGAAGCTCGACATCCTGGTGAACTCGGAGAAGGTGGACGCCCTCTCCATGATCGTCCACCGGGACAAGGCCCGGGATTGGGGCGTGCGGGTCTGCGACCGCCTCAAGGATGAAATTCCCAAGCAGCAGTTCAAGATCGCCATCCAGGGGGCCATCGGCGGCCAGATCATCTCCCGCTCCACTATCTCGGCCTTCCGGAAGGATGTCACCGCCAAGTGCTATGGCGGCGATATCACCCGGAAACGGAAACTCCTGGAAAAACAGCGGGCCGGCAAGAAACGCATGAAGATGGTGGGCGCGGTGGAGATCCCCCAGAGCGCCTTCGTGGCGGTGCTGAAGACTGAGAGTGAATGACCGTTTCCGGTTTGCGGTTTTGCGGTTTTCAGCAAAAGACGGCCATCTTAGCCTGGACTAAAGGCTGCAAGATGCGGGATAAATTTTACTCCGACAATCGCGATTTGGTTAAATGGGCCGTTTTGCATCGGCTAGCGGAGATTTACAACGCTCGTAGAATCCTGCAAATTGCCTTCTATCGGCCTAGCGAATTTCCGAAAGTCACGGTAGATGGCAAGGAACACAAGATACCGCAACAGGTCATTTCACATTTTCGCGATCTGCAAAAGATCGAAAATATTAATTCCGAAATTCAAGTTGACGTTTTCGCTGACCTCTTTGATGACCGAACCGACTACTTGCAGTCTGTCAAAAAATTCCTGTCAAAATTTCAGGCAGAAAGATGTGTGGTATTTTTGGATCCTGATACGGGGCTTGCGCCTCAAAACCCAAATTTTGATCATGTGCTTGAGTCGGAAGCAAAAACCATTTGGAAGGCGACCAAGTCTGGCGATGTTTACGTGTTTTACCAGCATCAGACAAATATGGCTGGCCAGCCCTGGATGGAACCGAAACGGAGCCAGTTGGAAAATGCTCTAGATTTAAATGAGGGTTCAATCAAGGTTGCCTGCGGTCTAAAAATAGCCCGCGATGTTGTCTTCTTCTATGCGCCCAAGCCCTGACTGCCTGACCCCTGGTCCCCGGCCCCCGGCGCCCCTCCCAGGTCTATACGTGCACGTCCCCTTCTGTCAAAGCAAATGCCCCTACTGCGATTTCTTCTCCGTCACTTCTGGCGATCTAATCTCCCCATACCTCAAGGCCCTGGAACAGGAGGCCCGGCTTTACCGCGGCCAGTTTGCCGCTTTTAATACCCTCTACCTGGGCGGCGGCACGCCATCCCTGCTCTCCGGGGCGCAGATTGCCAGCCTGGCCCAAGGAGTGCGCCGCCATTTCTCTTTTGCTGCCGAGACCGAGTTCACTCTCGAAGCCAACCCGGACGATATCAGCCGGGAGAAACTCCGCCTCTGGCGGGACCTGGGCGTCAACCGCCTGAGCCTGGGGGCGCAGTCCTTTAATGAGGCGGAGCTGGCCTTCCTGAAGCGGCGGCACACGGCCGCGCAGACCCTGGCGGCCCTGGCGCTGATCCGGGCCGCGGGTTTTAAAAACCTGGGGCTGGACTTGATCTACGGCCTGCCGGGGCAGACGCCGGACGCCTGGCTCTCCACCCTGGAGCAGGCCCTGGCCTGCGCCCCGGAGCATCTCTCCTGCTACCAGTTGACCCTGGCCCCGGGGACGCCGCTGTCCCGGCGGGCGCTGCGGGGACAGGTCGCCCTCCCGGGCGAAGAAGCCCAACGGGCCTTATTCCTGCTCACCTGTGAGTTCCTGGGCGACCGCGGCTACCTCCAGTACGAGGTGGCCAATTTTGCCCGGGGGGAAGACTATCTCTGCCGGCATAACTTGAAGTATTGGCAGCGCCTGCCTTACCTGGGGCTGGGGCCGGCGGCCCACTCTTTTCAGGGTAACCGGCGTTGGTGGAACCACCTCGGCCTGGCGGCTTATGCCGCCGCCCTGGCAGCGGGGCGGGCGCCGCGGGCCGGCCGGGAAGCCCTCACCCCGGAGCAGGTTCGCCTGGAAACCCTCTATCTGGGCTTCCGCAACCGGGAAGGGGTTGACCTGGAAGTGATCGAGAGCCAGCCCGGCTGGGGCCAGGTCTTGTCCCGGTTGCAGGCCCAGGGGCTGTTGCGCCTCACCAACGGCCGGGTGTCGGCCACCCCCCGGGGCCTGGTGGTGGCCGACCGCCTGCCGCTGTTGTTTATGGATTAGTCCCGCCGGCCGCGGGAAATCGGGAGCAAAAGAGGCCACGGCCTTGAACCGTAACTCTTGACCCAGAGGACGAGAATTTCAAAGAGGAAGGACGCTAAAAATCGGGTTTTTTTTGCTATGTTCAGGAGGAGCTGCGGGCAAGGTTTTCCAGGTCTGCGGTGATCTTAGCGCGATAGTGTTCCACCTTCGCCTCATTCAGCATGATCATGTCCAGTTGGCGAGTGTGGATGGTGACATAGCCCAGGATGCGCAGGCGGCTCAGCAGGTAGTCTTTGGCCTCCCCCTCCAGGCGGGCGAAGAGGGCGTCCTCCTTGAGGTCCACCTTGAAGTGGTGCTTCTCCAGGATCTCAGCTATGAACCTGGCCCGGCGCACCCTTCTAGGATAGTCGGCGGCCCCGCCTTTGAAGGTGAAGCGGAGGCAATTTTCATAAGGCTGCTCGCCTACCAGGGCCTCCACCGTGGAGAAATGGAAGCCCAGTCGGGAGGTGAGGTTGCAAAAATCCCGGGAAATTATGAAGTAGCTCTCGTTTCCGAAGATGGTGCCGCCAGCCGTGCCCAGGTTCCGGTTGGTGGCCGCCCCCATGACGATGGACATGAAGCCCCGGGTGTCCACCGGCGGCGGCCCCTCCCAGGGGACTGCATTGATCCCTTGCCACAGGGCCAGCATGGGGGCGCAGGCAATCTGGGCCAACTCCACGCGATTCTCGGAAACTTCTTCCTTGAAGCCGTCTTCCAGATTCAGAACCCACCACTGCATGGGTGTCTCGGTGACCAGGCGCTTGATGAAATACTTGGAGAAGGCCCGGTGCCGGTCAAAGGCGAACATCTCCTTGACCGCCATTTCATGGGCGAAGCGGGTGATGTCGTGCAAGGTGCGGCAGCCGCTGGGCTTGAAGTCCGGGGCCTCGGGGTCGATGAGAAAGAGTGGGGTAATCTGGGTCATGATCTCTTTGAGAGTTTTCCCCACCGGGGTATCCAGCAAAACGTCTCTCCTGGCCGCGGCTCCCTGGAGCAACTCCTCCACCCGGCCTCGAAAGATAGAGCGGCGGTCGGCGTCCACTGTGACCAGCTCCCCGGGGGTGAGCACCGCAGTGGCCTCCATGGTGTTAAACAGGGCCGGGATGCCGAACTCCCGGGCCACATTGGCCAGATGCCCGGTGATGCCGCCACGGTCGGTGACCACGGCCGCGGCCCGGCTCAGGAGGGTGGCCCAGCTGGGATGGGGAAAGGCGGTCACCAGTACCCCGCCTTCGGGAAACTGCAAGAGGTCCAGATTGTTGCGCACCAGGAAAACCGCCCCCGCGGCTGCCCCGGGGCTGGCCATCTCCCCACCCTGGAGGATAGCCGGCTGTTCCGGCGCCGGCCTCTCGTCCCGGCCAGGAGCGGCCAGCAGTCTCAGCGGCCGGCTTTGCAGAATATGGATGCGGCCGTCCCGGGCGATGCACCATTCGATGTCCTGGGGGGCCTGAAAATGGTCTTCCAGGACTAAGGCGATCTCGGCCAGCTCCAAGGCCTGGGCCTCGGTGAGGGACGGCTCTTCTGCCTGCTCATCCTCTTGTCCCACCACCCCTTCTTCCTGCAGACATACCAGTTTGAGCTGCTTTTTACTAATCTGCTTGTCGATTATGGTCAGCGGCCTTTGCCGGGAAATGACGTAAAGGTCTGGGGTTATGCTGCCATTCACCACGGCCTTGGCCAGGCCGTGCGCCGCGTTGATGAAAACCTCGTCCCGCCGGACATTGTTGGGGTCCCTGGAGTACATGACGCCGCCGGACACCGAGTCCACCATGGCCAGGCAGCCGACGCACATGGGCAGGTCTTCATCCCGCAGCCCCTTGTGAAGCCGGTAACTCACCGCGGTCAGGGCATATTTGCTGGCCAGGATCTCTTTATAAACCGTAAACAGGTTATCCCGGCTGACGTTGAGTTCCGACCGGTACTGCCCGGCAAAGGAGGTCTCCGGGTCGTCCTCGCCGATGGCGCTGGAACGCAGGGCGACCCGCAAGAAGGGGCCCACCCGATCATCCAGGTACTCGTACGCCTGGCTGATGGAGTCCTTAAGGGACGGCGGTATTTCGGCGCCGATGATGAGCATCTGCACCTCGGAGCTTTTCCGGTAGAGGTCCGAGATATTTTCTACCTCCAGGGATTGCAGGCGCCGGTTGATCTCGTCCTGCAGCCGGTTGTGGGAGAGAAAGAGCTCATAAGCCGCGGCGGTGATGGCAAAGCCGGGGGGCACCGCCAGCTCCGGCAGGTGGGTAGCGATTTCCCCCAGGTTGGCCATTTTGCTGCCCACCGCCTCGGCCAATCCCTGGTCGATCTGCTCCAGCCCCAGCACCAGGTTCCGAAGGTTGGAGAGCTGGCGCCTCTCCAAAATGGCGCCGATCTTTGCTTCGCTGGCGGTAAAGACCCCTTCCAGGGCCCGGTAGCGGTTGCCCGAGAGTTCATTGAGGTATTTGATGATGGCAAAGACGTTAACGCACACCGAAGTGGCGTGGGACCGGATGAAAGACATGTCGAAGCGGTGGCTGCCGTGGAGGGCGGCCTCCATGTCGGTCATGAGCTGCAGGGCGGTGTTATTGGCCGCCAGCAGGAGCTTGAAGGCATGGTAGCGGGTCTTGAAGACTGAACGCAACTCTTCCAGGGAGAGGGCCGCCGCCGGCTCGCCACGGGAAAAGAGATGCTTCAGCCTCTGGATCAGGTTGGCCATATCATAGTGGGGTCGGAGGTTCTATCCAGCAAGAGCTTATCATAGATCAGCAATAGCCGTGCCAAACCTCAAGCTAAGGTAGCCTAAAGCAACGGATTGAAAATATAATCTTTTTTTCTAAGGCCCGCCCTACCCGCACCATCCCTCCCGCCGCGATAAGTGTCGTTAATTTTTACAGTTTGTAAAACAAGGGGAGGTAAACGGGTCCTCGTCCCCAAACAAACGGAAAATATCTTAATCCGGCGCCGTGCCGCCTAAGATGTTGAAATAGTGGATTGTCATTAAGGAGAAACACGCTATTTCTCGGTTCCGGCTTAACCTTCAGACTTATGATTAAGAAATGCCTAAAGATACTCCCTTGCTGACACCATTAATCGTGAAGCAGACCACATACTGAGGCAAGTGGGGCTACCCCCGGATACTGTTTTATTACACTACTTCACCAGGTTTAAGTTCCGTGATCACGACCATAAAACCTGGCCTGATCTCCTGGTTGGCGGTCACCACGGCGACGGCGTCCAGGGCGGCCGCGGCCCCCACCCGGGCGAGACCCACCACCTGACCCTGCGGGTTATAAACCGACAGATCCAGACCCGGGCGGACTCCCTGCTCCATCCCCAAACTAAAATGGATCTCGAAGTCTCCGTCCTTCCTGATAACCCGGTAGATCTCGGCCCTACCCTCCCGGGCCCACAGCCGGTCCAGTCTGAGAGAAAGGCAGAAGACCGTCCCGAAGGTGAGCAAGACGCCCGGCAGGCAGAGCGCCGCCACCCACCAGGGAGAACGGCCGGTATAACGCCGCACCAGCGACTTGGAGCTGCGCCGCAGGCTGACAGGGTCGGCAAAGACCACGATGCGGAAGGCGGGGGTCGCCCGGGACGTGGCACTCCGTCGCGGCGCCACCGTCAGGTGGTATTCTCCCGGGAGGATGTGGGAACTGGCGGTAATCCGCCCCCGCCACATGTCGCCCCCCAGGAAATAGCCTTTATGCACCTCGGCAAAGGCGACCGTCAGGTCGTTGGAATCGCTCAAATAAGTCAATTCCTGGACCCCTCGGACTTCTTCTCCCAGCGGCCCGTCGATTTCCGCGCTCAGGCCCGGCAGCAGTTTGATGAGGCTGGCCGGCTCCCAGACCCGGCTGAGAAGGCCGTCCAGCAAGGCCATCACAGCCAGGAAGCACAATCCGGCGCCGACCCAGCCGGCCAACTGGCGCCAGCGCCACACCTCGATCTTATTGTCTGGGTCCATGCGGCCAAATCCTCTGCCGAAACGGCCCGGCGGGATATCCCACGAGCCTAATGAGCTACTCTACCACAAAAATAAGGGAATCGCCTCGGGCTTATGGGACTTCCCCGAGGCGATTCCCTTAAATTCCGTAGCGGGCCAATTATTTCTTGAAGATATCGGTCTTGGTGACGTTCATGAACCTCAAGGCCTGGCCCGGCTGCTTGTAGTAGATCCGGACTTCATCGCCGGCGTCCCAGGTGTTATTCGGCAGATCCAGGTATTCATCGGGCACCGAGAAGGTGGTCAGGATTTTTTGCCTGGAGGAATAGATAGTTATGGCCTTCTTGGCCTTGTCCACCTGGGGGAATTTCTTTCCTGCCACCAGGGGGTCGTCTTTGCCCACGTTTTCCTTCTGGTCGATGAGGGTATAGGCGATCTCCTTGAAGCCTTGGGTGGCTGCATCGAAAATGACGATCTGCTTGGCCTTGGTGTCCAGCTTCAGCCGACGGCCCACCTTGGGATCCGCCCCCCGTTCGCTGGGCTCCTTGGGCAGCGCAAAGGTGAGCGGGGCGCCGCTGTAGTCCGGATTGGCCGCATCGCCCTTGACTTCCCGGATGAAGGTGACCGTCTCCTTGTCCTTGTCAAAGGCAATCGTCCTCCCCTGTTCCACCTTGCCCATATCCCCGCAGCCCCAGGCCAGGACTAGCGGCATGATAACCAGTATAATAAGCCAGTTAAGTCTTTTAGCCATAATCGCTCTCCTCTCCCCCGGGTCTGGATCAGCCGCCGGCTATGGAAGCCTGGGCGCCGGACTTCTTGGCGGCGAGCTCCCTCCTGGCCCCGGCTAGCATGCGCACAAAGATGTATAAGGACATGGCGCTCACCAGGCCCAGAATGAGGACTGTGGCGGCGCCATTGAAGAGACCTCCATGGGTTGGAATGCCCTTGGCCAGCATCTTCAGGATGATGGACAGGCCGCAGCCGATGACGCACAGGCCGAAGGCAACGCGGATGCCGTAGCCCTTGATATACTTGGTGGCCACCGTGCCGACCTGGGCTCCCACCGCTGCCCCAACCAGCATGATCATGGCCGCCATCAATTCGACGCGGCCTTTGTAGGCATAGGTGGCGGTGCCGTACAGGCCGGAAATCATCACTTCAAAGAGGTCGGTGCCCACCGCCACGTGGGTGGGGCAGCCGATGAAGTAGATCAGGGCCGGCATGCGGATCAAGCCGCCGCCGATGCCCAGGATGCCGGCCAGCCAGCCGGTCGCGAAGCTGATGAAAATAGGCAGCCAGGCGGAGCAGTAGATCTGGGCCGTTTTAAAATGGACCATGGGCGGGATCTTGATCTTGTGCAAGGTCTTATGCCACTCCAGGCCGGTGGCCAGTTTGTCCAATTCTTTGCCGGCCGCCAGGGCCTCCCGCTCCTTGCGCTTCTTCTTGGCCACGTCGGCAAAGACCATCCAGGCGATCAGGGTCAGGAGGACGAGATAGAGATAGCGCACGACTATGTCCACCTCGCCAATGCGCTCCAGCCACATGATCATCCGGGCCCCGATTTCGAGGCCGACGATGGTGCCCCCCAGCATGATGAAGCCCAGCCGGTAATCCACGTTGCCGAATTTGCCGTGGCGCATGGTGGAGATGAGGGACTTGCCCGCCATATGGGCGATGTCGGTGCCAATGGCAAAGGCCATGGGGAAGCCCAGGATATTCAGGCCCGGGGTCACCATCCAGGCGCCGCCCATGCCGAAGAAGCCGCCGATGATGCCCACCCCGATCCCAAAAATGATCAGACCCGGCCAAAATATCTTGATCCCCGCAATGGGCATGAGAATATACAGCCAGTCCATAGATTAACCTCCTCGCACCTACAGGTTCAGTGTTCCGCCAGTTCCCGGGACTTCAGGTCTATACCGATCTGGCTCATGACGATGTCGGCTATCAGCCCGAAGCAGAGGCCGACCACCGGGATGATGACCACCGTGACCAGGGCGAAATAGAGATGGCTTTCATTGTAAAGGTTGGCCCACCAGGACTCCCAGCCGGTGAGCTTCCGGCTATCGGCCACCAGGACCAGGAAGGACTCCCCATCCCCGGCGGCCGCGGCGATTCCCGGCAGCAGCAGGCCCGCCAGCAGCCCTAAACCAACGATCTTGGCCCAGAGTCTAGACATCTTCGCAAACCTCCTTTAGATGAGCTCCATTAGCGGACTATAGTTACTTCGCAAGGGGCATGGGCCGCCACCTTGGCGGCGGTACTGCCCATCAGGACTCGTTCCAGGGCGTTCATGCCGGTCGCCCCCATGATGATCCGGTCAAACTTGCCATCCTGGGCCTTACGGATGATGAGATTGGCCGGTACCAGGCCGGTGGCCAGTACCGTCTTTACGTCGATGCCCTTGGCGTCGAACGCCGCCTTGGCTTTGTCCAAGGCGCCCCGGGCCTCAGCCTCCAATTTATCGCTCACAAAGGGCGGCATTTCGTCGAAGTTCCGCCGGTCGTAATAGGCCACAGACATTAAGGTCACCTGCGCCCCTTGTTTCTCGGCAAGTTCCAGGGCCCGGGCCACCGCCTTCATGGAGTGCTCCGAGCCGTCCGTCGCCACCAATATCTTCATAAGAGTCCTCCTCGCCACTGGGCAAATTATCGGGACGAATCAATCTGCTACCGCTCTAGCGACGCGAGACTGAAGATGGCCGCTTTAATTCCGGCGATACCCAATCCCCCGGTGAAAAAAACAAGCATCCCCTGTGCCACTAAGGAATAAACTGCAAAAATATCTTAATTATTAGATATTTTAGGAACTTCTGTCTCCAGAACAGAGATGCTCCGCGCCTCGGGGTCATGGTTTCTGTCAGGAATTTTTACAGATTGTAAAAGCCGATTGCCCGGAAGGCGGACGGCCGCTGGAACCTCGGGAAGAAAATCCTTCTGCTCCTGGGGCTGATAATCTGGTATATTTCTTGATAGGAAGGGACGTTAAAGTTATCCATGTTAGAGACTCTCAATCTCTTCAGAAACCTCTACCGCAAGTTTAAACCTCACCGGGACAGATTCTCCCGGGATAAGGTTGCCGCGGCCTTCCGCTTCCGCTATTCCTGCTTCAAAGACTTATTGGATTCTAATAGCCAATTATTGAATATCATTGCCGATATGGAGGAAAAACTCCAGGGCCGCCAGATCTTCGGCATGGCCTACGTCCGCTCCCAGGCGGCCCGGGCGGCCTTCCACGCCTTCCGGATGATCAAAAATCTGGATGTCCTCTCCGGCCGCGTTTATGCCCCTCTTTATGAGGTGTTGGAGAAGATCAATTCTCAGATAAAGGAATCCCTGGGTGGCGAAAAGGTAATCCCGGAGAGCGGCTATATCTCGTTCTATTCCCAGGTTACCAAGGAGATGGTGGATTGGGTGGGGGGCAAGAACGCCAGTCTAGGAGAAGTGCTGAATCGGGTAAACCTCCCCATCCCGGGGGGCTTCGCCATCACCACCCGGGCCTATGAGGCCTTCCTGACCCATAACGACCTGGCGGCGGAAATCAATAAGTGCCAGATGGAGCTGGAGCCTCAGGAAGCGCAAACCTATAAGCAGGTCAGCGAAGAAATCCAACGACTGATCCTCCAGGCTCAGATGCCCCGGGCCCTGGAAACCGCGATTTTCGGGGCTTTCGAGCAACTGGCCGCCCACTCTGCTAGTCCAGAATCGTTGCGGGTCTCCATGCGTTCCAGCGCCATCGGCGAAGACGATCCGGAGACCTCCTTTGCCGGCCAGTATCTCAGCCTCTTGAACGTCTCCAAGGGGCAGCTTCTTCAGGCCTATAAAGAGGTAGTGGCCAGCCTCTATACCTCCCGGGCCATCTCTTATCGCCTCAACAAGGGGATCAGGGGCGAAGATACCGCCATGAGCGTCGCCTGTCTGGAGATGGTGGAGTCGGTGGCCAGCGGGGTAATGTATTCCCACCATCCCTTTAATCCCCAAGAGGACCAGGTGTTCATCTCCGCGGTTTGGGGCCTGGGGCCTTATGCAGTGGAAGGGGTCATCACCCCGGATACTTACCAGGTGGCCAAAGACGACCGCTTGACCATTCTGAAGGCGGAGATTTCCCACAAAAGCGTGCAATTGGTGAGCAGCCCCGACGGAGGTCTAAAAGAGATCCAGGTGCCTCCAGAGATTCAGGATAAGTCCTGTCTCACTCCGGAACAGGTCGAAATCCTGGCCGGTTACGCCCTGAAACTGGAAGAACATTACCGGGCCCCCCAGGACGTGGAATGGGCCCTGGACCGACAAGGCCGCTTGTTGGTCCTGCAAAGCAGACCCTTGCAGATTCGGGCCCCATTGCCCGGCGACTATATAACCGCGCCGCCGCTGGCTGGCTACCCGTTGTTACTGGAAGGTGCCGCCGTGGCCTTTCCAGGGGTGGGGTGCGGGCCGGCTTTTCTAGTCCGGGAGGATGATGACCTGATGCGCGTTCCCGAGGGCGCGGTGCTGGTGGCCAAACATTCTTCCCCCAAATTTGTGGTGGCCATGCCCAAGGCCCAGGCCATCGTCACTGATTATGGCAGTATTTCCGGTCATATGGCCTCCCTGGCCCGGGAGTTTTCCGTCCCCACTCTCCTGGCCGCCAAATCGGGCACCAGGGCTATTGCCGAAGGCACGGAAGTCACCGTGGATGCTTACGCAGGCCGGGTTTACCAGGGGCGGGTACTGGAGTTGCTGGCTCGGCGGCAGGTCAGGGAGCCGCATATGCGCGGCACCCCGGTATACCAGATTCTCAGGAAGTTGTCCGAGTTAATCATCCCCTTGAACCTGGTAGACCCCAAATCTTCCAACTTCACCGCCGCGGGCTGCCGCACCCTCCACGACCTGGGAAGGCTGGTGCACGAACTTTCCTACACCGAGATGTTCAAAATCAGCGACCTGGTTTCCAAGGGCCATGGAGGCACCTTGAAGCTGGAGGCCCCGGTTCCCCTGGATCTCTATCTTATCGATCTGGATGGCGGCCTCATCGGGGTAAAGCCTGGGGCCCACCAGGTGACCATTGACCAGATCGCCTCCACTCCTCTACGAGCCCTCCTGAGGGGGTTTATGCACCCAGACTTGCAGGCCATGGGCCCCCGGCCTATTCAAATTTCCGGCTTGCTCTCGGTCATGCGGGAACAGTTGCTGGCCGCCCCCAATATTGAAGAAAGGTTCGGCGACCGGAGCTATGCCATCATCTCCGACAAGTACCTCAATTTCTCCTCTCGGGTGGGGTACCATTATAGCGTCCTGGACACTTACTGTGGCCAGACGGTGAACAAGAATTACCTTACCTTTTTCTTCCAGGGCGGGGCTGCTGACGACCTGCGGCGCCACCGCCGGGTGCGGGCTATCGCCTTGGTCCTGCTGGGCCTGGACTTTTCCGTGGAGGTCGTCGGCGACCGGGTGGACGCCCGTTTGCAGAAATACGAGAGTCAAGCCCTGGAGGAAAAACTGGACCTCCTGGGCCGCCTGCTCCAGTACACCCGTCAGATGGACATGCTCATGACCACCGACGCCAGCATCGAACTGGTGGCCCACAATTTTCTGGAAGGCAATTACAGCCTAGATCTGGGGGCAGGGGTGAATTCCCCGCCGCGCAATGAAAAATCTTAAAGATTAATTTCGGTGCAGCGTTCCACCTGCTGGACCACCTGTCCCCCGGAACTCCGCAGTTCTTGCGGTTCCTCGGCGGCCAGAACCTCCTTTTTCAAGAGAAGCTGCATCCCTTCGGCCGCCTGGCGGATGATGGCCAGGGGATTGTTGGTTTCAGGACGATGCGGCGGACAGCACCCTGATGGCCGCCAGCTTTTGGAATTGCTCCAGCCGGTCCTCCGGGACCCA
>JBKQLU010000004.1:0-8714 GCA_052326585.1 Desulfobaccales bacterium
ATCTCACCGGGGTGGCCAACAATCTCACCTACCTGCTGGCGGTGGAACGGCTGGCCGGCATCCAGGTGCCGGACCGGGCCCAGTTCATCCGGGTGATGCTCACCGAGTTCTTTCGCCTGAGCAACCACCTGGTCTGGTTTTCCACCTATACCGTCGACACCGGCGCCATGACCCCCACCTTTTACTGCTTTGCCGAACGTGAAAAGATCATGGACATCGTGGAGCTGATTACCGGGGGGCGGCTCCATCCCTCCTGGTTCCGCCTGGGTGGGGTGGCCCTGGACCTGCCGCCGGGCTGGAAGGAACTGGTGGACGAATTCATCAAGGTCTTCCCCAAACGCATCAAGGAATTCGAGGCCCTGATCACCAAAAATCCCATCTTTGAGGCCCGGACCCGGGAGGTGGGTTATCTCTCCAGGCAGGACGCCATGGAGTGGGGGATTACCGGGCCCAATCTGCGGGCCTCCGGCCTGGAATGGGATTTGCGCAAGAAGATGCCCTATTCGGGCTATGAGGCCTTTGACTTCGACATTCCCTACGCCACCGGCGGCGATTCCTACGCCCGCTACCTGGTGCGGGTGGAGGAGATGCGCCAGAGCCTGCGCATCATCGAGCAGGCGGCCAACCACATGCCACCGGGGCGCTGGCTCAGCGACGACTACCGCTATATCATTCCGCCCAAGGGCGAGACCCTGACGGACATCGAAACCCTGATCCACCATTTCATCAATGTCACCCGGGGGGCCAAGATCCCCCGGGGCGAGGCCTATATGGCCACGGAACACCCCCGGGGCGAGCAGGGCGTCTATGCGGTGAGCGACGGCCTCAATATGGCCTACCGCCTGCGCTTCCGCTCCCCGGGCTTTGCCCATGTTCAGGCCATGCCTCTGATGGCCGTGGGCCACCTGCTTTCGGACCTGATCGCCATCATCGGCTCCATCGACTTTATCATGCCGGATATCGACCGGTGAACGGTTGGCCCTGAGATGATCCCAGCGGAATTGCGAGAATCGCTGCAAACCGAAATTGCCGCCTCGCCGCACCCGCGGGAGCAGGTGATCAACATCATGTACGCCTTTCAGCGGCATTACGGCTACTTGTCGGATGAAGCCCTGGTGGAGGCCGCGCAGCTCCTGGACCTGACCCCTTTGGAGCTGGAGGAGCTGGCCACCTTTTACGACTTCATCTACCGCCAGCCGGTGGGCAAGTTCGTCATCCACGTGTGCGACGGCGTAGTCTGCTGGATGTTCCACGAGAACTCCATCTTCACTTACCTTTGCAAGAAGCTGGGGGTCGGCGCCGGGGAAATATCCGCGGACGGCCTCTTCACGGTGCTGCCCACGGCCTGCATCGGCTTTTGCGACCATGCTCCGGCAATGCTGATCAACGGCAAGATGTACGGCCCCCTCACCCCGGAGGGGATCGACGCGATCCTGGAAGGCTTGAAGAGTGAACCCGACGAGAGGGTCTTGTGCAAATGATGAGGGGATAGACTCTTATGTTCGAAGAAGTGCTCTTTAAAAACCGGCAGCCGGGCCGGCCCGCCACCCTGGATGAGTACCGGGCCGGCGGCGGCTACCAGGCGCTCATGGACGCCCTGAAGAACCGGACTCCGGAAGAGGTCCAGCAGATGGTGCTGGACTCCGGTCTCCGGGGCCGCGGCGGGGCCGGTTACCCCACCGGCCGCAAATGGGCCGGGATTCCTGCCCGGGCCGGCCACCCGCGTTACGTGGTGCCCAACACCGACGAGATGGAGCCCGGTACCTTCAAGGACCGGGTACTGGTGAATATCGACCCCCACCTGGTCCTCGAGGGTATCATTCTGACCGGGTACGCCATCCGGGCCGAAACCGCCTATTTTTTCATCCGGCCCTCCTATGAGCTGGACGCTGAGCTCATCGAGCGGGAAGCGGAGGTGGCCCGGCAGGCCGGATTCCTGGGAAAAAATATCCTGGGGAGCGATTTTTCCTTCGAGATGGTGGTGCACCGCAGCGCCGGGCGCTACATCTGCGGCGAGGGCACCGCCCAGGTCAACGCCATCATGGGCAACCGGGCCCACCCCATAAAAGACCGCCACATGGCCCAAGACGGGCTTTGGCACCGCCCCACCATCGTCGACAACGCCGAAACCCTGGCCTGTATCCCTCCTATCCTGCGCCATGGGGCGGCCTGGTTCAAAGGCCTGGCCCGCAGCGAAACCGGCGCCGGCACCAAGCTTTACTGCGTCAGCGGCAAGGTCAACCGGCCCGGCTGCTACGAGCTGCCCATCGGCACCCCCCTGCGGGAAATCCTGGAGGGGCCGGCCGGGGGGCTGCTGCCGGGCTCGGAGCTGAAGGCCTTCATGCCCGGCGGCGCCTCCACCTCCATAATGTCCCCCAAATACTACGACGTGGAGATGGATTTCGAACCCCTGGAAAAGGTCGGGCACCGGTTGGGAACCGCGGCCATTATGGTCTTCGACCAGAAGACCTGCATGGTGGGCGCCACCCTGAACCTGATAGAGTATTTCGCCCGGGAATCCTGCGGCTACTGCACCCCCTGCCGGGAGGGACTGCCGTATATCCGGGACCTGCTGGGGCGCATCGAGGCCGGGGAGGGCCGGGAAGAATTTATCCCCATGCTGCAGCAGATGGCCGCGCACATGAGCCGCGCCTATTGCTCCTTCGCCCCGGGCGCGGCCGAGCCGGTGCTGGGCCTGCTGAAATATTTTATGGATGAGATCCGGGAACACCTGAGCCAGAAAAAGTGCCCCCTGCAGGCCGATCCACCCCGGCGGACGCTCTGGTATCCCGCGGTCTGAAATTTTCTTAACTGGTGGCGCTGCCAGCCGCCGCCCCGGCCGGCGAAATTTAGAAATCGAGACGATCACATGCCGAAACTCACCATCGACCAGCGGCCCATCGAAGTCCCGGCAGGGACCAAGGTGATTGCCGCGGCCGAAAGGCTGGGGATCATGATTCCCCGGTTCTGCTACCACCCCGGTCTGGGCTCCTTCGGGGCCTGCCGCCTCTGCGCCGTGAAGTTCCTGGAAGGGCCGGTGAAAGGGGTGCAGATGAGCTGCATGGAAGACGCCCGGGACGGCATGGTGGTCTCCACCACCGACCCCGAGGCGGTCGATTTTCGCCGCTACGTCATCGAGTGGCTGATGCTGAACCACCCCCTGGATTGCCCGGTGTGCGACGAAGGCGGCCACTGTCTGCTGCAGGATGAAACCATCTCCGGCGGCCACGGCCTGAGGCGCTACCTGGGCCCCAAGCGCACCTACCGGGACCAGTACCTGGGAGCCCTGGTGCAGCATGAGATGAACCGCTGCATCCAATGCTGGCGCTGCCGCAATTTTTACCAGGAGTTTGCCGGCTACCGGGATTTCGGGGCCCTGCAGATCGGCAATCGCATCTATTTCGGGCGCTACCAGGATGGCCCCCTGGAGAGCCCCTTTTCCGGCAACCTCATCGACGTCTGCCCCACCGGGGTGCTTACCGACCGGCCGGCCCGCTTTATCGGGCGGCGCTGGGATTTTGAGAGAGCCCCGTCGCTGTGCCTCCACTGCTCCCTGGGGTGCAACACCACCGGCAGCGCCCGCTACCGGGCCGTGGTGCGCCAGGAGGGCCGGTTCCATGAAGCGGTGAACGGCCACTTCATCTGCGACCGGGGACGCTTCGGGCTCTTCTATGAAAGCCACCCGGAGCGCCCCCGCCGCGCCAGGATTGCCGGGGCGGAGGTGGATGGGCCGGAGGCGCTGGCCGTGGCCGCGGCCAGGCTGGCGGGCATCGTGGAGAGGTTCGGCCCCGGGGCCGTCGCCTGTCTGGGTTCAGCCCGCAGCAGCCTTGAGACCCAGGCCATGCTGCAACGCTTCTGCCGGGCTCTGGGTTGGCCGGAGCCCCGGTTCTTCGCGCTCCCCTCGCGGGAGGCCAAGGTGCGGGCCGCGGTCTCCCGCCTGGATGCCCGTCTGGCCGTGTCCATGCGGGAGCTGGAGGAGGCCGATTTTATCCTGGCGCTGGGCGCCGACCCGGTCAACGAGGCCCCCATGCTGGCCCTGGCCCTGCGCCAGGCCTGGCGCCGCGGCGCCCAAGTGGCGGTGCTTGATCCCCGGCCGGTCTCTTTGCCCCTGGCGTTTGAACATCTGCCTCTCCGCCCCGGAGACCTGGAGCCAGCCCTGGCCGTACTGGCGGCCGCGGCCCTGGGGAAAGAACGCTTGCCCGCCGGCTGGGGGGAACTGCCGCTAAATGGTAACTTTTCTTCCCCGCTCCAGGACCGTCTGGCCGCCCTGGGGGGGCTCCTGGGCCGGAGCCGGCGGCCGGTGCTGATCTGTGGCGCCGATATCGTCCGGGGAACCACCCCGGACTTGGCCGCGGACCTGGCCCTGGGCCTCCTGGGCGCGGGCCTGGCCCCGGGACTCTTTTATCTGCTCCCCGGGGCCAACGCCTTCGGCGCCGGTCTGTTGTCCCCGGCGGCGGGCCAGAGCCCGCTGCTGGAAGCCTTGGAAGCAGGCCAGGTCAAGGCTCTGATCGCGGTGGAAAACGACCTCCGGTGGGATTACCCGGATCAAGGGCGCCTGGCCCTGGCCCTGGATAAGCTGGAGTTGCTGGTGGCCCTGGACTACCTGCCCTCGGCCACGGTGCAACGGGCGGACATCGTCTTTCCCACCCTCACCCTCTTCGAGAAGGGCCCCGCGGCCTTTATCAATCAGGAGGGCCGCGTGCAGCAAGCGCAGCCGGTGCACTTGGGCGGCGCCCCCATTGCCCAGATCAGTCCGGAGAAGCATCCGCCCCGGACCTATCTGAACTTTATCCCGGGAGGGGAGCCCCGGCCCGCGGCAGAGATCCTCCGAGATTTGGCCGCGGCATTGCCGCAAGCCGCCGACCTCCCCCTGGACGGCCTCTGGGACTGGCTAAGCCGGGAAAATCCCCTTTTTGCCAGGGTCGCCTCGCTGCTTGCCGCGCCCGCGGGGGGGCGCCTCCTTCCCGAGGCGGCCCAGGTTCCGGCCATGTCCCCGGCCGCGGCGCCGCCGCCGCCGGATCAACTCGAACTTCTCCTGGTGGAGGCAACCTTCGGCACCGAGGAACTAGCCAGCTATTCCAAGCCTATCCGGGAGGTGGAGGAGCCCCCCCGGCTCCTCATGCATCCCACCGATGCCACCAGACTGAGCCTCAATTCCGGGGATCAGGTTGTCCTCAAGCTTCCGGGCGGTGCATTGACTGTGGCGCTCCAGGTGGCGGCGCAGATGGCCCCGCAGGTCCTGGTGCTGCCCCGGCATCGCCTCTTGAACTGGCGCCTGGCGCCGGACTATCACATAATGGTCGCTTATCAGGACCTCTCCAAGGTGAACGCCTGATGTCGCCCTGGGTCGTTGCCTTCATTTTATTGCTCGTTAAGCTCCTGGTGGTGCTGGTCTTCCTGTTGGTGCTGGCCGGCTGGCTGGTCTTGGTGGAGCGCCGGCTCCTGGGGTTTATGCAACTGCGCCTGGGCCCCAACCGGGCCGGGTTCCAGGGCCTGCTGCAGCCCGTCGCCGACATTGTCAAATTGCTGGTCAAGGAAGATTTAGTCCCCGCCGGGGCCGACCGGGCCGTCTTCCTTTATGCGCCGGCGGTGGTGGCGGCCACCGCTCTCCTCATCTTCGCGGTGGTCCCCTTTGCCCGGGGCTGGACCTTCAGGGGCCAGGAGATCCCCGGGGTGATCAGCGACCTCAACGTCGGCCTGCTCTTCGTATTGGCCCTGTCCTCCCTGGGGGTCTACGGGGTGGCCCTGGGAGGCTGGGCCTCCAACTCCAAATTTTCCCTGCTGGGGGCCATCCGGGGCGCGGCCCAGATGATCAGCTACGAGATCTCCCTGGGGCTTTCCCTGGTGCCGGTGGTGATGCTGGCGCACTCCTTCAGCCTGGTGGAGATCGTCCGGGCCCAGGCGCGCCTGCCCTTCCTCATCTTGCAGCCCCTGGCCTTCGTCATCTTTTTCATCAGCTCCGTGGCGGAGATGAAGCGCATCCCCTTCGATATCCCCGAGGCGGAAAACGAATTGATCGCCGGCTACCATACTGAATACAGCGGGATGCGCTTCGGCCTCTACTTCCTGGGGGAATACGTCACCATGGTGGTCCTGGGGGCCATGGTGGCGGTCTTCTTCCTGGGCGGCTGGCGGGGGCCGTTTCTGCCGCCGCTCGTTTGGTTCCTGATCAAGGTGGCCCTGGTGATCTTTGTCATTATCTGGCTCCGGGCTACCTATCCGCGGTTGCGCTTCGACCAGTTGATGGAATTCGGCTGGAAGATTTTGATCCCGCTGGCGCTGTTGAACATCATCATCACCGGCGGCGTCATGCTGGCCCTGGGGTGGTAGGGCGGCCGTCGGCCGCCTCTGGATAAAACGCCTGAAATAAAAGAGGTCTCCGGCACCGCCGGGATTCAGACGATGCTGAGGAGGGTTGCATGATCCAAACCCCGGAGGTCCCCGGAACCAGGCCGCCTGGCGCCGGGAAGAGCAGCTTCAACCTCATCGCCCCGGAAAAGCTCCTGCGGGAACTGCCTTTGCGGCCGGACATGCTCTTTCTGGACCTGGGCTGTGGCGCCGGCGACTATTCCCTGGCAGTGGCCGAAGCCATCGGCAAACACGGGGTGGTCGTGGCCCTGGATCTTTGGGAACCGGGAATCGAGACCCTGCAGGAACGGGCCGCGGCCGCCGGCCGCGACAACCTCAGACCCATGCAGGTGGATATCGGCAAGGTCTTGCCCCTGGGCGACGCCAGCGTCGACCTCTGTCTGATGGCCACCGTGCTGCACGATTTGGTGGAATCTGGCGCGGCGGCCGGCGCCCTCCAAGAGGCCCAACGGGTGCTGAAGCCCGGGGGCGTCCTGGCCATCGTCGAGTTCGATAAGGTGGAGGCGCCGCCGGGGCCGCCCCTCAGGATACGGCTGAATCCGGAGGAAGTGGAAGGACTGGCGGCCCCCTATGGTTTCCAGAAGAGCCGGCTGACCAGGGTCGGACCCTATAATTACCTGCTCCTCTTCACCAACGGGGCGGTCTAGGTTTGCGGAGGCGCCATGACGGAAGTTAAAGACCCCGGGGGAGGCCGCTTAAGTCCCTGGATGGTGGCCCTGAGAAGTGTCATCGGCCTCTGGGCCGGCCTGGCCATGGTGTTGCGCCACTTGGGCCGCCGGCCGATCACCGAGCAATACCCGGAGTATAAGCGCTTCCTGCCGGAACGGGGCCGGGCCCGCATCATCCTGACCCGGGATCCGGATGGCGGGGAACGCTGTGTGGCCTGCTTTCTCTGCTCCGCGGTCTGCCCCACCAGTTGCATATCCATGGAGTGTGGCGAGGGCCGGGATGGCCGCCGTTTTGCCCCCTGGTTCCGCATCAATTTTGCCCGCTGCATATACTGCGGCCTGTGCGAGGAGGCTTGCCCCACCCTGGCCATCCAGCTCACCCCCTTTTACGAGTTTTGCGAGGCCGATATCCTGGCCCTGGTGGCGGAGAAGAAAGACCTGCTGGTGGACCACGGCGGCAAGAATCGCGACTACAACTTTTATCGCTTTGCCGGGGTGGCCATGGTGGGCGGCAAGGGCAGCCACATAGACGAGGCGGCCCCGGTGGACCTCAAGAGCAATCTGCCCTGAGAGCGGGCTTGGGAAATGGCATGAATCTTTACAGCGGCGCCTTCTATCTCCTGGCCGCGGTGACCCTGGGGTCCACCGCCCTGGCGGTCACCCGGCGCAACCTGATGCACGCCATTATTTATCTGGTGCTCTCCTTTTTCGGCACGGCCCTGCTCTTTTATCTGCTGGGGGCGCCGTTCCTGGCGGCCCTGGAGGTGATCATCTATGCCGGCGCCATCATGGTGCTGTTCCTCTTCATCGTCATGATGCTGGAGATCCGCCCGGCGAAGCAGCCTCTGGGCCAGTATCTGCGCCAATGGCTGCCCGCCGTGGTTTTGGGCGCCCTCAGTCTGGCGGTCCTGGTCCTGATCATCTTCGAATTCGGCGGCGGCCTGTCCCTGCCGCTGGCCACGGCTGCGCCGCTGGAATTCGGCCGCTTTCTCTTCCAAAGATACTGGTTTTCGGTGGAGATCGTCTCCTTTCTGCTCCTGGTGGCTTTGGTGGGGGCCCTCTATCTGGGCCGGCGGGAGGACTAGGGTGACGGGGGGTCTTAGACCCGCCTAACTTGCTATAAAGGCAATGACATGAACAGCCTGGTTCCATACAGCCAAACCCTGGTCCTGGCCGGGGCCTTATTCTTCCTGGGCGCCGCCTGCGCCGCGGCCCGGCGCTCGCTGGTGATGATCCTCATCGGGGTGGAGGTCATGCTGAACGCCGCCGGGGTGGCCCTGGTGGCCGCCTCCCTGCGCTGGCAGCAGTTGGACGGCCAGGCGCTGGTGATCTTCATCATGTGCGTAGCCGCGGCTGAAGTGGCCGTGGGCCTGGCCCTTATCGTCTATTGCCAGCGGCGCACCGGCACCCTGGATGCGGACCGCTACAATCTCATGAAGGGCTGACGTGAAGACCGTCCTGCTACTCCTCCTAATTTTGCCCCTGGGCGGCGCCCTAATCAACGCCCTCTTGGGGCGTCGCCTGCCCCGGCGGGCGGTGGAGGCGGTGGCCTGCGCCGCGGTATTAGGAGCTAATGTTTATGCCGGTGCGAACACGTTATCTTACGATGTTGGCGATGAGTGCGTTCATCGCTCCAATGCAGATATGATCTTGTAGGATCGATCCTACTTGGCTAAA
>JBKQLU010000005.1:0-64657 GCA_052326585.1 Desulfobaccales bacterium
GGGGGACAACGTCGCCCTGGAGGTGACCCTGATTACTCCGGTGGCCCTGGAAGACGGGCTGCGCTTCGCCATCCGGGAAGGTGGCCGCACCGTGGGCGCCGGTGTCGTGAGCCAGATTTTGGAATAAGGGGAACAGATGATCACACCCAAGATTCGCATCCGTTTGCGCTCCTACGATTACAAGCTGCTGGACAAGTCGGTCCTGGAGATCGTGGAGACCGCCCGCAGCACCGGCGCCAGGGTGGCGGGGCCCATCCCGATGCCCACCGAGATCAACAAATACACGGTGCTGCGTTCGCCCCACATCGACAAGAAGTCCCGGGAGCAGTTCGAGATGCGCACCTATAAGAGACTCCTGGACATTCTGGAGCCCACCCAGCAGACCATGGACGCCATCAGCAAGCTGGACCTGGCGGCCGGGGTGGATGTGGAGATCAAGGTCTAGTACGGTTTTCCAGTCTGCGGCCGGTTAGGAGAAGAAAGGATTTCAGGAGCCCGGAAGATAAGATCGCATCATAAGCTTTGGTTTATCTCAGTGCAGCAGTTCATTAACCCAGAAGGTAGAAAGACAGAAAAGGCCAACAGGGGTTGACAATGCCCGGTGGATTAATTGGCAAGAAATTAGGGATGACCCAGATCTTCGATTCCGGTGGCCTGGCAGTGCCGGTCACGGTCATCGAAGCCGGCCCGTGCTTTGTGGTGCAGGAAAAGACCGGCGCCAAAGAGGGCTACCAGGCCTTGCAGTTGGGCTTTGCCCGCCGCCCCCTGGAGAAGCTGAACAAGCCGGAAAAGGGTCATTTGCAAAAGCACGGCGCCAAGAGCGGCTTCAAGTATCTCCGGGAGGTGCGCCTCTCCGAGGCCGGTTCCTTTACCGAGGGCCAGGAGATCACCGTCGCGCAGTTCGTCATCGGGGACCTGGTGAACATCACCGGCACAAGCAAGGGGCGCGGCTTTGCCGGCACCATAAAGCGCTGGAAATTCCATCGCGGCCCCATGAGCCATGGCTCTATGAACCATCGGGCGCCCGGCTCTATCGGCGCCAGCGCGTATCCCTCCCGGGTCGTTCCCGGCAAGAAGCTGCCGGGCCAGATGGGCAACGCCCGGGTAACCATGAAGAATCTAGAAGTGATCGACGTGCGCCCGGAATACCATCTGCTGCTGGTGAAAGGCGCGGTGCCCGGCCCCTCCCGGGGCCTCGTATTCATTCGGAAGGTTGGCTGAGACCATGCCCACAGTCGATATCTATAATATTCAGAAGGAAAAGGTCGGGGAGCTGGACCTCAAGGATAGCATCTTTGGGGTGGAGGTGCGGGGCGACGTGCTCCACGAGGTGGTGACCTGGCAGCGGGCTTGCCGCCGCGGCGGCAATGCCTGCACCAAGACCCGGGGGGAAGTGCGCGGCGGTGGCCGTAAGCCCTGGCGCCAGAAAGGCAGCGGCCGGGCCCGGTCCGGCAGCAATCGCTCCCCTATCTGGAAGGGGGGCGGCACCACCTTCGGCCCCAGACCCCGGAGCTACGCCTATACCTTGCCCAAGAAGGTGCGGCGGCTGGCCCTGAAGATGGCCTTGAGCAGCAAGCTTACGAGCGGCCAACTGCTGGTTCTGGATGCTTATCCGCACCAGCAGCCCAAAACCAAGGATTTTATGGCGGTTCTCAAGACCTTCGCGATCGGCAAGGCCCTGTTCATCTCCCCGGCCGCGAACGAGGCCCTGGAGTTGAGCGCCCGGAACGTGCCCGGGGTCCAGGTGATGCTGCCGTTGGGCCTAAACGTTTATGACATATTGAAGTACGACCACCTGGTGCTGCTTTCCCCGGCGCTGGCGGCCATCGAGGCGAGGTTGGCCAAATGAAGGCTTATTATCAGCTCATCAAGGGGCCCATCATTACGGAAAAGTCCCATTCCCTGAAGGAGGCGGCCAACAAGCTGACCCTGAAGGTGGATGTCAAGGCCAACAAGATCGAGATCCGCAAGGCCATCGAAGCCATCTTCAAGGTGAAGGTCTTGGGGGTGAACACCATCCAGATGCAGGGCAAAAAGAAACAGGTGGGAAAGAAAGAAGGGGTGCGTTCCCGTTGGAAGAAGGCCATCGTCACCCTGGCCCCCGGGGAAAAGATTCCCGGTTACGAAGGGCTGTAAGGGATAGTGGTCAGCGGCCAGTAGGATCAAAGAAGAGTTATCGAATTTAAAAAGGATTAATAGCAATGGCCTTGATAACCCGGAAGCCAACCTCCGCCGGGCGGCGGCATCAGACGGCCCTCGATTTTGCCGAGATCAGCCGCGGCGCCCCGGAGAAGAGCCTGGTAAGGACCTTGAAAAAGTCCGGGGGCCGCAACAGCTACGGCCGGGTCACCTGCCGCCACCGGGGCGGCGGGCATAAACGGCGCTATCGGCTCATCGACTTTAAACGCAACAAGCTGGGGGTGGAGGCGCGGGTGGCGGCCATCGAATACGATCCCAACCGCACCAGCCACATTGCCCTGCTCCATTATCTCGACGGGGAGAAGCGTTATATTCTGGCTCCCCAGGATTTGCAGGTGGGCGCCATGGTGGTGGCCGGGCCCGAGGTTGACATCAAGCCGGGCAATTCCATGACCCTGGCCAATATTCCCACCGGCACCCTGGTGCACAACGTGGAGCTGAAGCCAGGCAAGGGCGGGCAGCTAGCCCGGGCCGCGGGCGTTTACGCCCAGTTGATGGCCAGGGAAGGGAAGAACGCGCATCTGAAGCTGCCTTCCGGGGAAGTGCGTATGGTCTCGGTGGATTGCCGGGCCACCATCGGCCAGTTGAGCAATGCGGAACAGGAAAATGTCAACCTGGGCAAGGCCGGGCGCAAGCGCTGGTTGGGGAAGCGGCCCCACGTGCGGGGCGTCGCCATGAACCCGGTGGACCATCCCATGGGCGGCGGCGAAGGCAAGTCCTCCGGGGGACGGCATCCGGTGACCCCCTGGGGGGTGCCCACCAAGGGCTTCAAGACCCGCAAAAAGCCCAAAGACAGCGACCGCAACATCATCAAACACCGGTCTAAGAAGTAGAGGGGAGAGATGTGGCCCGTTCACTGAAAAAGGGACCCTACGTGCAGGATAGCCTGGAGGCCAAGGTACATACGGCCCGGGAGACCCAGGACCGCCGGGTGATCAAGACCTGGTCCCGGCGTTCCACCATCACCCCGGACTTTATCGGCCTGACCCTGGCGGTGCATAACGGCAAGAAGTTCATCCCGGTGTACGTCACGGAGAACATGGTGGGGCACAAGCTGGGGGAGTTCGCCCCCACCCGCCACTTTGGCGGCCACGCCGGGGATCGCAAATCGAAAGTGGGTAAGAAATAGTTATGGATATCACAGCCCGCGCCAAATACTTGCGCATCTCGCCGCGCAAACTGCGCCTGGTAGCCGAGTTGCTGTCGGGCAAAAAGGTAGGGGACGCCCTCTCCATGCTGCAGTTTCTGCCGCAGCGGGGCGCCAAGCTCGTGCGCAAGGTGATGGTGGCCGCGGTGGCCAACGCCGAACAACGCTCCCAGGTGGATGTGGACACCCTGGTGGTCAAAGGGGTCCAGGTGGACGGCGGCCCCAGCCTGAAGCGCTTTCAGGCCAGGGCCATGGGGCGGGTCAACCGCATCCTCAAGAGAAGCAGTCACATTACCGTGGTCCTCAAGGAAGGGCCCAGGAAATGATGAAAGAGTTGCCAGTTGCCAGTATCTAGGCTGGGGTACCCACTTTAACTACTGAGAACTGGGAACTAATGACTGGGAACTGAAACAAGGAGGCAGGGATTGGGCCAAAAAGTTCACCCCATCGGATTCCGCCTGGGGAGCTACCGTAAATGGGATTCCGTGTGGTTTGCCCGGAAGGATTTCGCTGCCCTGGTGCTGGAGGACCGCCGGATTCGGCTGTTCATCAAGGAAGATCGGGAGCTCAAGGGGTCGGGGATCGCCCTGGTTGATATTAAAAGGGCAGCCAACAAGCTGACCATCAAAATTCATACCTCGCGGCCGGGGATGGTCATCGGCCAAAAGGGCAAAAAGATCGAAGAGCTGCGGCGCCGCCTGGAGAAGTTGGTGGGCCGGGAAATGGTGATCGACGTCCAAGAGGTGCGGAAACCGGAGATCAATGCCCAGTTGGTGGCGGAAAACATCGCCCAGCAATTGGAGCGCCGGGTCTCCTTTCGGCGGGCCATGAAAAAGTCGGTGGGCCAGGCCTTGAAGTTCGGGGCCAAGGGCATCAAGATCCGCTGCAAAGGCCGCCTGGCCGGGGCGGAAATCGCCCGGCAGGAATGGTACCGGGAAGGGCGGGTGCCGCTGCACACCTTGCGGGCCTACCTCGATTACGGTTTCGCCGAGGCCAAGACCACTTACGGCATCATCGGGGTGAAGACCTGGATCTTCCACGGCGAGATCATAGGCGCGGAAGAAGGCATGAGCTATTAAGAGAGGCGGGCAGCCTGGTTAAAGCTGAATGACTTGCGGGTGAATCAGAGAGACGGGATAGAAAAATGCTGGCTCCGAAACGAGTAAAACATCGCAAGGTGATGAAGGGGCGCCGGCGGGGCCAGGCCACCCGGGGCAACTTTATCGCCTTCGGGGATTACGGCCTGACGGCCCTGGAATGCGGCTGGATCACCGCCCAACAGATCGAGGCGGCCCGGATCGCCATCACGCGCCACGTGAAACGGGGCGGTCAGGTATGGATCCGGGTATTTCCCGACAAACCCTTCACCAAGAAGCCGGCGGAGACCAGGATGGGCAAAGGCAAAGGCTCACCCGAGGGTTGGGTGGCGGTCATCCGCCCGGGCCTGGTCCTCTACGAGATGGCGGGGGTGGAGCGGGATGTAGCCGTGGAGGCAATGCGCCTGGCCTCCCACAAGTTGCCGCTGCGCACCAAATTTGTGGAGCGGGTTGTAAGCGGCGCCCTGTTGGCTCCCGCGGCGGCCGCCAAGACGGAGGCGGAGTCATGAAGGCCGCCGACCTGAGGGACCTGACTACCGAGGAGTTGGAGGCCAAGCTGAAAGAGGTCTCGGATGAACTATTCAACCTGGGTTTCCAGCACAGCCGGCAGCAGTTGGATAATACCGCCCGGTTGGGCCAGGCCCGGAAAGACCTGGCCCGGATCAAGACGGAGCTCAGGGTCAAAACTGGAATAAAGCAATAGCCGGGAAGGTATAGGTAGATATGGAAACAGCGCGGGGTATCCGTAAGACCCAGGTAGGTTTGGTGGTCAGCGACAAGATGGACAAGACCGTGGTGGTCGAGGTGAAGCGCCTGGTGGCCCATCCCCTCTATCACAAGATCATCCGGCGCAGGGTGAAGATCAAGGCCCATGACCCCCAGAACAACTGCCAGGTGGGAGACAAAGTGCTGCTGGAAGAGACCCGGCCCATCAGCCGGGACAAACGCTGGCGCATCAAGCAGATCTTGGAGAAGGCCCAATAAGCGGCAGCCGCCTTTATGGATAAACGACCATGATTCAGGTACACACACAGATGACGGTGGCGGATAACTCCGGGGCCAAGAAGGTCTTCTGCATCCGCGTCCTGGGCGGTACTCGCAGAAGGTACGCCCGGGTGGGGGATATTGTCGTGGTGTCGGTAAAGGAAGCCCTGCCGCATTCCAAGGTCAAGAAGGGCGACGTGATGCGGGCGGTGGTGGTGCGCACCGTCAAGGAAATGCGGCGCCCCGACGGCTCTTACATCAAATTTGACGACAACTCCGCGGTGCTCATCAACCCGGCGGGCGACCCCATCGGGACCCGCATCTTCGGACCGGTGGCCCGGGAGCTGCGGGCGAAAAGGTTCATGAAGATCATCTCTCTGGCCCCGGAGGTGCTGTGATGGCCCGGTCTCGGAAACTCAGGCAACCAGCGCTCAGGACCCGCCTCAAGAAGAACGATCTGGTGGAGGTGATCGCCGGTAAGGAACAGGGCAAGACTGGTAAGATCCTCAAGGTCATTCGCGAAAAAAACCAGGTACTCCTGGAAAAGATCAACATGATCAAGCGCCACACCCGGGCCAGCCCCACCACCGGGCAGGGGGGCATCGTCGAAAAAGAGGGGCCGATCCACGTCTCCAAGGTGAAGCTGGTTTGCCCTAAATGCGCCACAGCTACCCGCTTCGGCCTGGGCCGGACCGGCGAAGGGAAAAAGGCGCGGGTCTGCGGGAAATGCAAGGAATTTATTGATGGCTGAAAAAGAGAAGACCGCGAAGGCCAAGGCGGCGCCGGCCGCCAAGGGCGACAGCAAGGCCGCCGCCAAGGGCGAGGCCAAGGCCACCGCCAAGGTCGACAGCAAGGCCACCGCCAAGGGCGACACCAAGCCCGTGGTGCCGGGCGAGACCAAGGCGGCGGTGCCGGGCGAGACCAAGGCCGCGGCCAAGGCCCAAGGCAAGGCTGAGGCCAAGGGCAAGCCTGAGGGCAAAGGCAAGCCTGAGGGCAAAGGCAAGGCTGAGGGCAAAGGCAAGGCCGAGGCCAAGGCGACGCCGGCGGCGGTTGCCGAGGCCCCCCCGGCCGAAAAATTCGCGGCCCGGCTGTGGGATTATTACCGGACCGAGTGTGTGCCCCGCATGATGCAGGAGTTTCACTACACCAGCCCCATGCAGGCGCCCCGGGTTAAGAAGATCGTCATCAATCTGGGGTTGGGCGAGGCGATCCAAAACATCAAGCTCCTGGAGTCGGCCAGCGCTGAACTGACCGCCATCGCCGGACAGAAACCGGTGGTGACCCGGGCCAAGAAGTCCATCGCGGCCTTCAAGCTGCGGGAGGGGATGCCCATCGGCTGCATGGTTACCCTGCGCCGGGAGCGGATGTATTTCTTCCTGGATAAACTGGTGAATGTGGTGCTTCCCAGGGTGCGGGACTTCCGAGGCGTATCGGACAAGGCCTTCGACGGGCGGGGCAACTATACCCTGGGTATCCGGGAGCAGATCATCTTCCCGGAGATTGATTACGACAAGATCGACAAGATCAAGGGCATGAACATCACCATCGTCACCTCTGCCCGCAGCGACGAGGAAGGCAGGTTTCTCTTGCATCTATTGGGCTTGCCCTTTAAGAAATAGAGGCGGGGGCAGATGTCAAGCCCGCTCCCGCGGAGACCCGAATGGCCAAGAAATCATTGATAGCCAAGGCAAAACGGACCCCCAAGTTTGCAGTGCAAAAATACCATCGCTGTCCATTGTGCGGCCGCCCCCGGGCCTTTCTGCGCCGGTTCGGCATTTGCCGCATCTGTTTCCGTAATCTGGCCCTCCGGGGAGAGATCCCCGGGGTGACGAAATCGAGTTGGTAACCAAAGATGAGCATGACCGACCCCATCGCCGACATGTTGACCCGGATACGCAACGCCGGGGTGGCCCGTTTCGACAAGGTGGATATCCCGGCGTCCCGCATGAAGATCAGCCTGGCCCGCATCCTCAAGGAGGAGGGCTTCATCAAGAACTACAAGGTGATCAAGGACAACCGCCAGGGGCTGCTGCGGGTCTATCTCAAATATTTTGAACACCAGAGGCCGCTGATTCAGGGCTTGCGGCGGGTAAGCAAACCCGGGTGCCGGGTTTACTGCAACCATCTAGAGCTGCCGAAGGTCCAGGCGGGCCTGGGGATGGCGATCGTCTCCACCTCCCAGGGCGTCGTGACCGACCGGCAGGCCCGGAAACTGCAAGTGGGCGGAGAAATTCTCTGCGAGATCTGGTAAGGGTGAATCATGAGCCGCATCGGTAAGAAACCTGTGCCTTTGTCCCCGGGGGTGAAGGCGGCGCTTAAAGACGGGAGTTTAACGGTCACGGGCCCCCTGGGGACCTTGAGCCAACTGATGCCGCCCCGGATCAACGTCGACATCGGGGCCAAGGAGATCACCTTGATTCCCCAGGACGACTCCCGCCTGAGCCGCTCCTATTGGGGGCTGGCCCGGACCCTGGCGGCCAACATGGTCACCGGGGTCAGCGAGGGTTTTACCCGGGTGCTGGAGCTGGTGGGCACCGGCTACAAGGTGGAGAGCAAGGCCGACGCCCTGATCTTCAGCCTGGGTTATTCCAACCCGGTGAATTTTCCCCTGCCCAAAGGGATCAGCGCCAAGGTGGAAAAGGCCACCCGCATCGAATTGAAGGGCTACGACAAGGAGATGCTGGGCAAGACCTGCGCGGTGCTCCGGGCCTTGCGGCCACCGGACCCCTATAAGGGCAAGGGGATTAAATATGCAGGCGAAGTATTGCGGCGCAAAGTGGGCAAGGCCGGCGGCCGCTAAGGGAATGAGGTAAGAAGAAGATGAACTCCAAACTGGCGGCAAGGCTGAAACGGCGGCAGCGCATCCGGCGGAAGATCAGCGGCAGCGAGGCCAGGCCGCGGCTTTCGGTGTTTCGCAGTTCCCGGCATATCTATACCCAGATTATCGACGACGGCCAGGGCCGGACCCTGGTGGCGGCTTCCAGCCTGAGCGCCGACCTCAAAGATAGACTGGCCGGGATGAAAAAGTCCGAGGCCGCCAAGGAAGTGGGCAAGCTCCTGGCCGCCAGGGCCAAAGAGAAGGGCATCTCTCTGGTGGTCTTCGACCGCAGCGGTTTTCTCTACCATGGGCGGATAAAGGCCGTGGCCGAGAGCTGCCGGGAACACGGGTTGGTGTTTTAGCAGGCGGCTGCCGGTTGGCGGCAAGGCCCAGGAAAAGAATTTTAAAAAACTGAAGAATGAAAGCTGAGAGCTGACAGCTTCTCCCCGGAGGTAAGCTTGTTTGATTCAGAGGCAGCGGAACAGCAATTAACCGACAAAGTAGTGAACATCGCCCGGGTCGCCAAGGTGGTGAAGGGGGGGCGCCGCTTCCGCTTCAGCGCCATCGTGGTGGTTGGTGACGGCCAGGGCAAGGTGGGCGCCGGTTTGGGAAAGGCGCACGAAGTGCCGGAGGCCATCCGCAAGGCGGTGGAACAGGCCAAAAAGTCCATGATCCAGATCCCCATCCAGAACAGCACCATCCCTTATGCGGTGCTGGGGAAATACGGCGCGGGCCAGGTGTTGCTGAAACCGGCCTCGGAGGGCACCGGGGTCATTGCCGGAGGTCCGGTGCGGGCCGTGGTGGAAGTGGCGGGCATCAAGAACGTCCTCACCAAATGCCTGGGGTCCAACAACCCACACAACGCCGTGAAGGCCACCATGATAGCCCTGAAGCAATTGACCGCTCCGGAGGAGGTGGCCAGCCGCCGCAACCGGACCCTGGCGGAAATAAGGGGATAGAGGTATTGCAGCCGGCCCCTTGGGGCGCCTGCTGAAAAATGCCAGCAGTAATTCATGAGCCTTTGGCTCGCCCGAAACGATGAAAAATCTGCAACTTTTTGAAATAGAGAGCCACGCCATGTTTCTGGAAATAACCCTGAAAAAGAGTCCCATCGGCAGGCCGCCGCAGCACCGCAAGACCTTGCAGACCCTGGGACTGACCCGGATAGAGAAGACGGTGCGCCACCGCGAGACGCCAGCCATTGCCGGCATGGTGCGGCAGGTGAGCCATCTGGTGGCAGTGCGCCAGATCCCGGAAGGAGAGTAGCCGATGCGACTGTCAGAACTGCAGCCCAGTCCGGGGTCCAAGCATAAGAAGAAGCGGGTCGGCCGCGGCCCGGGTTCCGGTTGGGGCAAGACTGCGGGCCGGGGCCACAAAGGTCAGAACTCCCGGGCCGGCGCAGGCAAAGGCCCTGGTTTTGAGGGTGGCCAGATGCCGTTGACCCGGCGGATCCCCAAGCGGGGCTTCACCAACATCTTTCGGCAGCCCTGGGCCATTGTCAACCTGCGGGATTTGAACCGCTTCGCCCCGGACAGCGTGGTGGATGAGGCGATCCTGAAAGAGGCCGGCCTGGTGGGCGCCAAGACCAGGCGGGTAAAACTTTTGGCCCAGGGGGAAGTGACCATGCCCCTGACCGTCAGGGTGCAGGCAGCCAGCGCCCAGGCCCGGGCGCGCATCGAAGCAGCCGGAGGCCGGGTGGAGGTCCCCTAATTGTCAGCTTTTTCCAGCATCGCCAAGATTCCCGAGTTGAAGCGGCGCATCCTCTTTACCATGATGATGCTGGCCGTCTATCGGCTGGGCTGCCATATACCGACCCCGGGGATCGACCCGCAGGCTCTGATGGCCTTCTTCGCGGCGCAGCGGGGCACCATCTTCGGGCTGTTCGACATGTTCTCCGGCGGCGCCCTGCAGAAGTTCGCGGTCTTCGCCCTGGGGATCATGCCTTACATCAGCGCCTCCATCATCATGGAACTTCTCAAGATAGTGCTGCCGTCGATAGAGAAGCTCTATAAAGAAGGGGAGGCGGGCCAGAAGAAGATCAAGCAGTACACCCGGTATGGGACGGTGGTAATCTGCGCCGTCCAGGGCCTGGGGATCGCCTGGGGCCTGGAGCAGATGACGGGCGGGGCCAGCCATCTGCCGGTGGTGCTGCATCCGGGTTGGGGCTTCCGGCTGCTGACGGTGCTGACCCTCACGGCGGGCACCACCTTCATCATGTGGTTGGGGGAAATGATCACCGAACGGGGTATCGGCAACGGCATCTCCCTGATTATCTTCGCCGGCATCGTGGCGCGGCTGCCCTCCGCCATTATCAGCACCTTCCAACTGATCAGCGCCGGCGAGATTTACCCGATTTTCATGGTGCTGCTGGTGGTCGCCATGGTCGCGGTGGTGGGCTTCATCGTCTTTGTGGAGCGGGCCCAACGGCGCATCCAGGTGCAGTACGCCCGGCGGGTGGTCGGCCGCCGCATGATGGGCGGCACCACCACCCACCTGCCTCTGAAGGTGAACACCTCCGGGGTCATCCCGCCGATTTTCGCCTCGTCGCTCCTGATGTTTCCGGCCACCATCAAGAGTTTTGTTCACGTTGATTGGGTCCAACGCGCCATGGATACCGTGAGTCCCGGCGGGATGTTACACGACCTGGTCTATGTGGTGCTCATCGTCTTCTTCTGCTATTTCTACACCGCGGTGACCTTCAACCCGGTGGACGTGGCGGACAATTTGAAGAAATGGGGCGGTTATGTGCCGGGGTTGCGGCCCGGGAAACCCACCGCGGAATATATCGACCGGATTCTCACCCGCATTACCTTGGGGGGCGCGGCGTACGTCTCGGCGGTCTGCGTCTTGCCCAGTATCCTGATTCGCAAATTCAATGTGCCTTTTTATTTCGGCGGCACGGCCCTGTTGATCGTGGTGGGGGTGGCCATGGATACCATGAGCCAGATCGAATCGCATCTCCTCACCCGCCATTACGAGGGTTTCATGAAGAAACGCATGGGCCGGGTGCGGCGTTGACCTGAGAGAAGGAGAAATCTATGAATCTGATTCTATTAGGCGGTCCAGGGGCCGGAAAAGGCACCCAGGCGAAGAAACTCATCGACAGATACGGGATTCCCCAGATCTCCACCGGTGACATCCTGCGCGCCGCGGTCAAAGAAGGCACGGAAATGGGGCGGAAGGCCAAGGAATACATGGATGCCGGCAAACTGGTGCCGGATGCCGTGGTCATCGGCATCATCAAGGACCGCCTGGCCCAGCCGGACTGCAAGAAAGGCTTTATCCTGGACGGCTTCCCCCGCACCGTACCCCAGGCCGAGGCCCTGGACAAGGTGCTGGCGGGACTGGGCGCCAAGATCGACCACGTCGTCTCCATCGACGTGGACGAAGAGGCCCTGGTAACCCGGCTCACCGGCCGGCGCACCTGCAAAAACGCGGCTTGCGGCCAGATGTTCCATATCAAGTTCACTCCGCCCAAGCAGGATATGGTGTGCGACAAGTGCGGCGGTGAACTCTACCAGCGGGATGATGACAACGAGACCACGGTGCGCTCCCGCCTGGCCACTTATAATCAGGCCACCAAGCCCCTGATCGATTACTACACCAAGGAGGGGCTGGTGCGGCCCATCAGCGGGGTGGGGAGCATCGAGGATATCTTTAACAAGATTGTCACTATTCTCGGACACCCCCGGAGCGCCGCCTTGAGCAGCTGCAAGTGCTGCTGAGGGGCGCTGAAGTAACGCTTTCAGGTCTCGCCGCGGATTTATGATTCTGCTGAAATCTCCCCGGGAGCTGGTCACGATGGAGGTGGCCAACCGCATCGTGGCGGAGATCCTGGCGGGGGTTCAAGAGCGGGTGCGGCCCGGGGTGGAAACCCGGGAACTGGACGAACTGGCGGAGGAGATGTGCCGCAGCCGTCAGGTGGAGCCGGCCTTCAAGGGCTACCGGGGTTATCCCAGCTCCATCTGTATCTCGATCAATGAAGAGATCGTCCATGGGATTCCGGGGGCCAGGCGCATTCAGGCAGGGGATTTGGTGAGCCTGGACTTCGGGGTGAAATACCAGGGCTATTATGGTGATGCGGCCGTGACCCTGGCCGTGGGGGAAGTGGAGCCCCGGTGCCGGGCCTTGATGGCGGCCACCGAAGAGGCCCTATACGCCGGGATCAGCCAAGCCCAGGTGGGGCAGCACCTCACGGACATCTCCCAGGCGGTGCAGGCCGTGGTGGAGGGCGCCGGCTTCGGGGTGATCCGGGAGTTCGTGGGCCACGGCATCGGCCGGGCGCTCCATGAAGACCCCCAGATCCCCAATTTTGGGCCGCCGGGACGGGGGCCCAAGCTGCAGGCGGGTATGACCCTGGCCATCGAACCCATGACCTCGCTGGGAGGCTGGCAGGTACGCATCCTGCAAGACGGCTGGACGGCGGTGACCCAGGACGGATCTTGTGCCGCCCATTTTGAGCACACCGTGGCGGTAACCGCGGCGGGGCCCCTGATCTTGAGCCGCCTGTAGGGGCGGGGGCGAGACCTTGATTTAGCAGGGATAATAGATTATCCTAGAGTAACTTCTTGAAATAACTATAAAGATGAGATAGATGCCTAAGGAAGACGCCATCGAAGTCGAAGGGACGGTAGTCGAGCCCTTGCCCAATGCCATGTTTCGGGTGGAACTGCCCAACGGGCACAAGGTGCTGGCTCACATTTCCGGAAAGATGCGGATGCATTACATCAAGATTCTCCCGGGGGATAAAGTCATTATGGAATTGTCGCCCTACGACTTGAGTAGGGGGCGCATCGTTTACCGGGTCAGATAGGGGGCCAAAGATGAAAGTCAGGTCGTCAGTTAAACGCATGTGCGTCAAATGCAAGATTATCCGCCGGAGAGGCGTGGTGCGGGTGATTTGCAAGGATAATCCCAAACACAAGCAGCGCCAGGGTTAACAGGAGGAGAACAATTGGCCAGGATCGCAGGGATCGACCTGCCCCGGAACAAGCGGATCGAGATCGCCCTTACCTATATTTTCGGCATTGGCCGCAGTTCTGCCATCCGGGTGCTCAAAGAGGCCAAGGTGGACGGGGGCACCAAGACGGGCGATCTGACTGACGCCGAGATCAACAGCATTCGCCAGTCGATCGAGCATTCCTGTAAAGTGGAGGGCGACCTGCGCCGGGAAGTCTCGATGGACATCAAACGCCTGATGGACCTGGGATGTTACCGGGGTTTGCGGCACCGCCGCGGATTGCCGGTCCGGGGCCAGCGCACCCACACCAACGCCCGCACCCGCAAAGGCCCGCGGCGCAGTGTGGTGGGCAAACGGAAGAAGGCCTAAGGAGGCAGGATGGCCAAAGCGCAGGTTCGAACCAAGAAAAAGAAAGAGCGGAAGAATATTCCCGTGGGGGTCGCCCACATCAAGGCCACCTTCAACAACACCCTGGTGACCATTACCGATCCCGCGGGCAATGTGATCTCCTGGTCGTCTTCCGGAGTCCAGGGTTTCAAGGGCTCCCGCAAGGGCACTCCTTTTGCCGCCCAATTGGCGGCCCAGGACGCGGCCAAGAAGGCTATGGAACATGGCATGCGCAACGTGGACGTCTATGTCAAAGGACCCGGGGCAGGCCGGGAGGCGGCTCTCCGGGCCTTGCAGGGCACTGGTCTGTCCATCAACCTGATCAGGGACGTCAGCCCCATTCCCCACAACGGCTGTCGTCCGCCGAAACGCCGCCGGGTATAACGAAGAGGTGACCGAAATTGGCTAGATATCTGGGACCGGTTTGCCGGCGTTGCCGCCGGGAAGGCATGCAGCTCTACCTGAAAGGAGACCGCTGTTACACGGATAAATGCGCCATCGAGCGGCGCCACTATCCGCCGGGACAGCACGGCCAGCGGCGGAGCAAGGTAACCGATTATGGCACCCAGCTCCGGGAAAAGCAAAAGGTGAGACGTATCTATGGGTTGCTGGAGAAACAATTCAGCGGTTATTTCAAGAAGGCCGAACGGCAGAAAGGGGTGACAGGGACAAACCTGTTGGTCTTTTTGGAGCGGCGCCTGGACAACGTGGTCTATCGGTTGGGTTTCGCCAACTCCCGCTCCCAAGCCCGGCAATTGGTGCGGCACAACCTGGTGCTGGTCAACGGCGCCAAGGTGAATCTGCCTTCATATCTGGTGCGCAAAGGCGATCTGGTCCAGGCCACGGAGAAGGGCCGCAACCTGCCGCTGATCCGCGATGCCATGGAAGCGGTGGCCCGGCGCGGCTGCCCCTCCTGGCTGGAGTTCAACAAAGAAGAGGCCCAGGGCCGGGTAATCTTGTTTCCCAGCCGGGAAGATATCACCATGCCCATTCAAGAACATCTCATTGTGGAGCTTTATTCCAAATAGAGACAGGATCCCTTATGGCTCGGAGATCGACTCCCGCGTCTGAGAAGTAAGGATGGGGCTGTCAGCGGTATTTGCCGCGGCAGCCGGCGTCAGGAGTCAGGGAATCCGGGTAATCCGAACGAGGCACCATGATCCACAAAAACTGGAGCGACATCATCAAGCCCAAACGCCTGGAAGTGGATGGCGAGAGCCATCGGCGTGACTACGGCAAATTCACGGCCGAGCCCTTGGAACGCGGCTTCGGCACCACCCTGGGAAACGCCCTGAGGCGGGTCTTGCTGTCATCCCTCAGGGGGGCGGCCATAACCGCGGTGCGCATCAAGGATGTCCATCACGAGTTTTCCGCCCTCCCCGGGGTGCGGGAGGATGTCACTGAAATCCTCCTGAATCTGAAACAGGTGCGCCTGAAGATGCTGAGCAACGGTGTCCGGATGTTGCACCTGGATGCCGCGGGTGAACGAGAGGTCAAAGCCGGCGATATTAAAACGGATGGGATGGTGGAAATTCTCAACCCCGAGCATCATATCGCCTCCCTGGCCGGGGACGGCCAACTCAGCCTGGAAATGACGGTCAAGACCGGCAAGGGTTTTGTACCGGCGGAAGCCAATAAGGAAGAAGATCAGCCCATCGGCTACATCCCGCTGGACTCCAGCTTCTCCCCCATCCGCAAGGTGAATTACGTGGTCACCCAGGCCCGGGTAGGTCAGCGCACCGACTATGACAAGCTGACCCTGGAGGTCAACACCGACGGGAGCCTCACCCCGGAGAACGCGGTGGCCTATGCCGCTAAAATTCTCAAAGAACATCTCATCCTGTTCATTAACTTCGAGGAAGAACCCAGCGGCCTGGAGGAGAAGACCGCGGAGGAGCCTCCCGTCCTGAATGAAAACCTCTACCGCAGCGTCAATGAACTGGAGTTGTCGGTGCGAGCCGCCAATTGCCTGCGCAACGCCAACATCCGCTTCATCGGCGAACTGGTCCAAAAGACCGAGCAGGAGATGCTCAAGACCAAGAACTTTGGCCGCAAGTCCTTGAATGAGATCAAAGAGATCCTCCAGGAGATGGGGTTGCACCTGGGGATGAAGTTAGAAACCTTCGCGCCTCCGGATCAGATGCCGGAAAGGAAGGAAGAAGTCGCATGAGGCACTTAAAAGCCGGCCGGCGCCTCGCCCGCACCACGGAGCATCGCCAGGCCATGCTGCGGAATCTGATCACCGCCCTGCTGGAGCAGGAGCGGGTAGAGACCACCCGGGCCAAGGCCAAAGAGACGCGGCAGTGGGCCGAGAAGGTCATTACCCTGGCCAAAAGGGGTGACCTGCACGCCCGGCGCCTGACCCAGGCGGTGGTGCGTTCCAAAAAGGTGGTGGCCAAGCTCTTCGGAGAACTGAGGGAGCGTTACCAGGACCGCCCCGGCGGCTATACCCGCATCATTTCCGTGGGGGTGCGGCTGGGCGACGCCGCCCCCATGTCCATCCTGGAGTTGGTGGACCGGCCGGAGAAGCTGCTCAAGGCCAAAACCAAGGCCAAAAAGGCCGCAACCAGCTAAACTGCGTTCACCTCGGGGGCCAGGAGACTTGGCCCCTTATCCCTGCCGCGCCCTCCGCCCTGCCCATTTGGCGTCTTCCGCCCCGGCCGGGGCCGGAAAAAAATGCCCCGGTATCTCCTTAATAATACAGGCTAACCCGGTTGCGGCGCCCAACCACGGGAAAAACCATTTGACATCCAGGTTTGTCTATATTAAAGTCGACCTAAATTAAATAGGTAAGTTTACCTAATCATGCGTGGGTAATTTTGCCTAGTAGTCAAAGGCTCTTTTAAAAGATGCCCGTATTCCGGGGCTGAAGATCCAGCTAGCCCCCTCCGGATGGTCCCATCACCAAGGAGGTTCTGGATGGCAAAACGGATAATCGTCAGCACGGCAATCACCCTGGCACTAACTTTCTCTTCCAGCCTGGCCTATTCGCTACCTACGAAAACCGTCAAGAAAAAGCCGTCCTCTTGCAATACCCAGAAAGGGGATAGCGCCAAAAGCAGAACAGTCAAAAAGTCGAGTTACAGCAGGCATTCCCGGTCGGAAAGCCGCGAGGTCATGGAATCTTCCATGGTGCCGCAATCTTCCGGCGGCCGGGTCTACGAGACCCCCCCCTTGATGAAGGTCACCCCCCAACGGGATGGCGGCTTTCTTCTCGAACCCTTAGAGCCCAAGAAAAACGGGGCTGCCCTGAGCAAGCCTTCCTCCACCCGGGAAGTGGACCGGGATCAAAGCTCCCTCCCGAAGGGGGAGCACCAATACAACCGGTTTGAGCCCTGGGATTTCTCGGATCTGATCCTGGCCCAGGCCAGGTATTATCGGGACACCCCCTACGCCCGCGGCGGCTCACTGCAGACTGGCAATGCCACTGATTGCTCCGGGTTTGTGCAATACATTTACAAAGGTTTTAAGATCAATCTGCCCCGGTCCAGCGCCGAACAGGCCCAGGTGGGCAAGGTCGTGACCCAGGATATGGATTTCTCCAAGCTGCTTCCCGGGGATCTGCTCTTCTTCCGGCGGGGCGGCCAGGTGGGACACGCCGGTATTTACCTGGGGGGCGGCAAGATGATCCACGCCTCCAACCCTCGCAACGGGGTGACGGTCACGGATTTGCGGCAACCGTACTATGAAGGCACCTTCGTGGTGGCCAAACGCGTCTTCGAGGTGCATTACCCCAACTAGTAATCCCCTCTGAGGGCCGGCTCTTCCCTGCCGGCGACCATTGACTAGTCCAGCCCTGGATTTTCTGTCAGGAAATGGGGAGACGTGCCCTGCTGCCAGAGAGGGTACGCCAGGAGGGGCCTGGTCCCTGCACGGGACTGGGCTTTAGCCCGGCTCCCAGGAATTATATTGCCCCGACCCAACGTTTGCGTTATTTTGTCTAGGAATAACTTTGACTAAAGGATTTGCTGGCGCTGGCGAGAGGCGCGGCCCCAGTGGTGAGAGCGCTTCCGCTCACCGGGATTATGGACCCAGGGAGGAAATGGCCAAGGTGGGGGGCCCTGATTTGTGGGAGACCCGGCTCAAAGAGAAGCACCCCATGCTGCAGTACTTTACCGACCGGCCCTTCGGGGTCGAGATCGAGATTTTTGGGCTGAAATATTCCATCTCCACCGGCGATCGCCTGGTGATTCCACCGTACCAGATCATGAACCGCTCCCAGGATGGCAGGCGGCTGCCGCAAGTTTTTCAAGACCAGGGACTGGTCCTGAACGGCTACTCCCCCGAGGCACCGGCTTACCAGGCCTGGTCTTTCGTCCTGGACGACACCATTAAAGGGGCCGGCGCCAGCGAACTGGTGAGTCCAGTCCTTTCCGGCCTCCAGGGCCTGACCCAGGTTTACCGGGTGCTGCTTTTAATCCAGAAGTTTCCCGAGATCCTGGCCAACGAAACTTGCGGTTTCCATGTACATCACGGAGTGGAGCGGACCGTTTACGGCAATCGGGAACTCTTTCATTTGCTGCGGATCATTTCCATCTTTGAGGACTATATCTACCAGCTATTGCCGGAGGAGCGGCGGCAGGCCGAGACCTGCCGGCCCCTGGAGGTGGATCTCTGCGATTGGTACCGCCGGGAGGGCTGTGACCAGCCGATCCCCCGGGTGCGCGGCCTCTGGTATTCACCGGAGAACCGGGATGACCTCAAGACCCCGCGGCGCCGCAAGCTCCATCCCACCCGCTACCACGGCCTCAACCTGCACTCCTACTGGTACCGGGGCACCATCGAGTTTCGCTACTATCCTTCCGCCATCCAGGAGCCGGAAGAATTGATGCAGTGGATCATCTTCAGCCAGTTCCTGGTGGAGTGGGGCCAAGGGCGGCGGCCAGTCCTGGAGTACGTCCGGCAGCCCAATAAATGGCTCAACACCCTGTATAAGATCTATCTAGTCGCCGGGATGCTCTCCCATATCCGCTTCCCGCTGCCGGGCGGGGAGGAAGGAGAGAAGCCAGCATGACCAGCGGCGGCATCCAGACCCATGATTTTATCAGGCGCCTCAAGCAGGTGGAAGAAGGCAGCCTGGCACCTCTGCTCCTGGAACTGGCCCGGGAGATGGAGGCCATGATCCTGGAGATCGACAGCCCGCAACTGGAAGATATCAGGGGACTCCAGGAGAGGATGCGGCGCTTGATCGGGGACGCAAGCAGACTGCGGGCCGTTTGTGGCACCTCCGGGGAGCTTTGCGGCCAGTGCCCCTTCGGGGCCTACCTCCCTGCCGGGTTTCCTTACGCTTCGGAAAAACAGGCCTTGTGTATTCCCTGGATTGCGCTGGTGCATCCGATCCCGGAGGAAGCCCCGGCCGCGGAGGGTTAAGCGGCTTTATGGGATCCATCTCAGCCTGATTCGGCGTCCGGCTTGGCTCAGCGGCAAGTCTGCCAGTCAGCGCCTGGTGGCAGGCCCCCTGACCATTTTTTTTGCCGGGCCGTCAGGGCTTAATTTCAATAGATTTTCTAAGAAATGCGCTAGCAATTTCGCCGGCTCATGTCCGAGGCCAGTTGCGCTCTCGATGGTTCCAGGCGCCCGGCGAGCGGCCACTAGGACGGTGGCCGGGGAGAAGGGCTGATGGCTAACGCCCTGGTCATTTTAGTCTATCTGGCGGCTGCATCGATCCAACTCATCGCGGCGTATTCCGCCCTGAGGCTCATCCGGGTCACCGGCAGAAGCCCGGCCTGGCTCTTGATCTCCGCGGCCTTCTGCCTCATGGCGATGCGCCGCCTCATCCTGCTCGGTTACCACCTGACCGGCTTCCAGCCCATCCCCTTTTCCCTCTGGCAGGACGGCCTGACCCTGGCGATTTCGGCGGCGCTGCTGGCCGGTATCCTCAGCATCTCTCCCCTGGTGTTGGTCATCAAGCGCGCCGCGGCCCTGGAGTTCTCCAAAAAAGAGTTGGAGGCGGAAAGGCAGCGGCTCTATGGCGTGTTAGACGGGTTGCCGGCCATGGTGCACGTGGCGGGGCCCGATTTTTTCCTTCGTTTCGGCAACCGCTTCTTCCGCGAGAACTATGGGGACTGGGAAGGGAAACGCTGTTTTGAGCTGTTGGCGGGGAGGACGGAGCCTTGCGCCGCCTGCCCGGCCCTCAAGGTCTTCGCCACCCAGGCTGTCGCGGAAGTGGAATGGACCGACGCGCCGCACCAGCGAACCTACCAGATGTACTATTATCCCTTGAGGGACCCGGACGGCACTCCCCTGGCCCTCACCCTGGGCATCGACATCAGCGGACGCAAGCTGGCCGAGGGGAACCTGAAGGAGCAGGAGCGGGAATACCGTCGGCTGGTGCGCGCCATCCCGGCGGTGGTCTTTAAGGGTTATGAGGATTGGTCCATCGACTTCTTCGATAACGAGATTGAAACACTTACCGGATATAAGAAGGAGGACTTCGCCTCCCGCCGCCTGAAATGGTCCGATCTCGTCCTGGAGGAGGATCGGGGCGGCGAATACAAACAGGCATTTATCAATGCCTTGAAGGAAGACGGCCGATTTATCCGGGAATACCGCATCCGCACCAAGGATGGCCGCATCCTGTGGATCGAGGGCCGGGGCCAGATAGTCTTTCGGCCGGACGGCCAGATCGACCATGTCACCGGGGTGTTATACGACGTCAGCGAGCGCCGGGCCAACCGGGAGGCCTTGCTCCAAAGTGAGTCCCGGCTGGCCAAGGCGCAGCAGCTCGCTGAACTGGGGCACTGGGAATTGAACCTCCGGTCCGGCGAGATGATCTGGTCCCCTGAATTATACCGCATCTGCGGGGTGGATCAGGGGAGCTTCGTTCCATCGCTGGCAGCGAGTTTGAGTTTGGTGCACCCGGAGGATAAGGCGCGGGTGAGAGATAGCTTGAAGCGGGCCCTGGCTGGAGAAGGGCCGTTTTCTCAAATTGGCCGCCTGGTGCGGCCGGACGGGGCCATCCGGTATTTTCATACCCAGGCGGAAGCCGTCCGGGACGAACATGGGAAACTGTGGCGCATGGTGGGGACGGTCCAGGATATCACCGAACGCCGGATTGCCGTAATGCGGCTCACGGAAAGCGAAGCGCGCTTCCGGGCCGTCTTCGAGCGGGCCCCCCTGGGCATCGGCCTGTTTGACCTGCAAGGGCGCTTCCTGAGCGCCAATAAGGTCTTTCAGGAGATGCTGGGATACGCTGAGGATGAATTGAGGGGCAAGCCCATTGCGGAAATTTCCCATGCCGATGATCGGCAGAGGACCATGGAAGTTTTCCAGGAAATGGCCTCCGGGCGGCAGGAGGGCTACCAGATGGAAAAGCGCTACCGCCGGAAAACCGGCCAATATTTATGGGCCCGGGTGACCGCTTCCCTGGTGCATGACTCCGAGGGACAACCCTTATATGCGGTGGGGATGGTGGAGGACATCACCCAGAGAAGACAGGCGGAGACGCGGCTGCAAGAGTCGCAGGAGACATTGCGCCACCTGGCCTCTCAGTTGATGTCGGCGCAGGAGGACGAACGCAAGCGGATCTCCGGGGAATTGCACGATGAACTGGGGCAGGCCTTGCTGGTCTTGAAACTCCAGACCAGGGAGATCGAGAAGGGGTTGGCGCCGGAGGAGCAGCGGCTCCGGGAAGAATGCCAGGGGATGCTGGCCAATCTGGACCAGGTGGTGGACAAGGTCCGGCGTCTCTCCCATGACCTGAGCCCCATGATCCTGGAGGATCTGGGCCTGTCCGCGGCCTTGAAGCATATGCTTCGAGAATTCAGCAAACATAATCACCTGGAGTGCGAATTCCAGGAAATCGACATTGATGAGCTGTTTCCCCAGGAGGCGCAAGTCGCCATCTACCGCATCTTTCAGGAATGCCTGACCAATATCGGCAAGCATTCCCAGGCCACCAGGCTGGAGGTGGCCATCGCCAAGGGGCCGGACCGGGTCTCCTTCCTCATCCGGGACAACGGCAAGGGGTACCGGGTAGAGGCGCGACGCCGGGGCCAGGGTCTGGGACTGGTGGCCATGGAGGAACGGGCCCGGATGGTGGGTGGGGACCTGTCCGTACAAAGCCGGGAGGGCCAGGGCGCCAGTATTTCCTTCGAGATTCCTTATGCTTCCCAGAAGCGTCAGAGATCATTGCAGAAGCAGTAGAAGTTATTTCCACACCTCGCTCTATCCCCTAAATAGCCAGCTTAAGTCCACCAAAATGCGAGATTCTGCGGGGCGCGCCGTATGACTTTCTTCCCTCTCGTTCCCAAGCTCCAGCTTGGGAACGCCCCCATGGCGCCAAGCTCCGCTTGGCGAGGGCCTGCTTGCCTCAGGGCGGGCCTGTATGAGCAAAACAAGAGCTTTGCGTTAAAATGGGTTCCCAAGCCGGAGCTTGGGAACCAGAATCCCCCCGGCGGGCCGGCTAAAGCCTGCGGCTACCGGAATATCTAAATGAAAGATGAAACTAAAAGGGCAGGGCGCTTCCCAGGAAGGCGTGCAGGTTCCGGAGCAGGAGGGCGGCGTTGGGGGCCGGCAGGTCCCAGAGGACCAGGAGCATGGCCCCCATGACCCCCTGGCCCCAGGAGCAGCTGCACTTGACGGTGGCCGGCAGCTTTGGGGCGCCCAGGATGGCGGTGAGGTCGGCGACCATTTCCCGGCCCAGGGTGGAGGCGGCGACGTTCAGGGAGATCTGGTCGGAATAGAGGGTCAGGGAGAACTCCACTTCCTCGGGGGCGCCGGCGGCCCCGGCGCCCCGGGCCCGCCCTTCCAGGAAGGCCACCTTGCGGCGCCGTTCCTGACGGTCAAGGATTATCTGCCATTTGGGGGACATGGGATAAAGTCTGCTTTCAGCTTTCAGCTATCAGCCAGTGTTAAGGCCCGGTTGCCAATGAAAGCCGCGCCTTATGAATCACGAAGCAAATTATAACGCCTTTAACCCAATGGTGTCCGGCAGAAGATTTTCCATAAGGGCTGGCGAATGAAAATCGAAAAATGTAGCCCCAAACCCTTAGACAAACCCGCAAACGCCAAAACCCCCTCTCCCCCGTTGGGGGAGAGGGGGGAAAAGCAAGATAGATCCAATAATTAATAAATGGGGATTTGGCAGCCCATATTACATGGCAGGTCAGCAATTACCTTGTCGGACGGTAATGCCCCAAACCAGGTAAGCCTTTTGCCGCAAAAAAAAAAGCGAAGTTTGGCTTTTTTGCCTTAGGTGACAACTGATAGCTGCTATCTGACGGTTTTTTTACATCAACTTTTTCAGGCGGGCGGCAAAGCCTGGAAGCTTAAGGGCCTCCGCCGTCCTGCCCAGGCCCAGGAGGGCGAAGCCTTTGCCGGTCAGGGCCTCGTCCAGGTCGGGGGCGTGTTTGAGAATCTTGTCGAAGCAGGCCAGGGCCTCGTCGTAGTGCTGCAATTCGGTGAGGGTGGTGCCTTTATAGACCAGGGCTTCAACATTGCCCGGGTCCAGCAGCAGGGCGACATTGTAACATTCCAGGGCCCTTTCCGGGCGGCCGGCATCGGCCAGCATCCGGGCCGCGTCCAGATAGGGGCGGCGCTGGTCTTCCTCTATCGACTTGCGGGTTTCCAGATAGGCGTTGAGCACGTGGGCCTCGCCGTCGGAGAAGGCGGGCTGGCCGTGGCCCGGCAGCAGGAAGTCGATCTGGTAAGGCACCAGGCGGCCCAGGGAGGCGATGAGTTGGTCCATGCTGCCCAGACTCTTATCGGCGTCAGACAAGACATTTTCCATGGGAGAGCTGGGAAAGACCGTATCCCCGGAGAAGAGAAGGCGCCGTTCTCGTTCGTAGATGCAGATGTCGCCCCGGGTGTGTCCCGGGGTGTGGATCACCTCGAGGAGATGGCTTCCCGCCTGGAGGCGCTCGCCGCCCCGGAGAATCACCACCTGGTCGGCCCGGCCGGCCTTCTCCATGATCTGCATGAAGGGCACGTTGCGAAAATTGATGTGGGGCAGGGTGTCCATGTGCCCATAGACCTTGGGGTTGCACCAGTCGAAGAGCTCGCCCATGCCGCCGACGTGGTCGAAGTGGCAGTGGGTGATGAAGATCTGTTCCAGGAGGGAGAGATCGAAGACGTCGCTAAGTTCATGGAGGATACCGTAGAAGTTGCCGGCGTCTATAAGGGTGCGGCCTTCATTGAGGACGTAAACATTGCTGCTCATGCCCGCTTCTTCAACCCACCAGATGCCCGCAAGCAAGGGGTCATATTCGCCCAGATGGATCATGGCTCCTCCTGAAAGGCCGGTAAAATCTCTGCTTCTATTTTACCTGGACGCCGGCGATAAGCAATCTCCGCACCGCGCTGGTCCGGGGTGACATTAGGGCTTGACGGAGCTGGAAGCCCTGGCAAAACTCGTTTTCACTGCCAGATATGAGATTCTGCGCGGCGCGCCGAATGACAATTTTGGGCAGAGCGAGGGTTGGCAATAGCTTCCAGGTAGATAACCATCAACTTTTATTCTCTTATGGCGCCTGCAGGCAAGGCCCGCCCCAGAATCTTCCCCAGCCGCTTGATCATCTCCCCACGCCCGGTTGGGGTAAAATGCCACTCCACCAGAAGCAGGGCGCCTTCCTCGTCGAGCTGGCTGCCGCCCACCTGTACCCGGGGCGGGGCCGCCGGTGGCCCCAGAAGTCCGGCCAGATATTGCCAAAGCCGCTCGCCATCAAAGTCCCGGCTCACCTCCAGGGAGAGGTAATCGGGACCGGCCACCGCGAAGAACAAGAGCGGATCGGGATAAGGGCGCGCGTACGGGGGATGAGCCTGGCCTTCCAGGATGAGGCGCCGGGAGCGGGCCTCCTGGCGCAGGATGGTGAACTGCCAATTTTCCGGCAACGCGGCTTCCTTTGCGGTACTAGCTTCGATTTTAACCGGTTTCCCGGGAGGTGTCAAATGGCAGGCCCGGGGGCGGCGGCTGGCCAAGGTCGTCGTGCCTTTTTTCACTAGGGCGGCGGCAGAACCCTTGACAGGGATTGGCAGAGACAATAAAATTTAACATTCTGCTTGATCTCCCGAGATTTGCTGAAAAAATCAACGATTAAAATAAGGTGATAGCAATGAAAATGTATCTCATGACTCCGGGCCCCACCCCGGTGGCCCCGGAAACCCAGTTAGCCATGGCCCAGCCCATCATCCACCATCGGGCCCCACAATTCATGGAGATCCTGGCCCGGGTGCGGGAAGATCTGAAATACCTGTTCCAGACGGAACAGGAGGTCCTGATCTTTTGCGCCACCGGTACCGGGGCCATGGAGGGTGCAGTGGCCAATACCCTGAGCGCCGGGGACACTGCCCTGGTGGTGGACGGCGGCAAGTTCGGGGAACGCTGGACCGAACTGTGCACGGTTTATGGAGTCAAAGTAGAGCGCCTGGCGGTGGAGTGGGGCCACGCGGTGGACCCGCAGACGGTGGCCCGGATGCTGGACGCCAACTCGGCCATCAAGGCGGTCCTGGTCCAGGCGAACGAGACCTCAACCGCGGTGGCCCACCCGGTTCAGGAACTGGCGGCAGTAACCAGGACCCGGCCGGGAACCATCCTGGTGGTGGGCGCCATTTCGGCCCTGGGTGGCTATCCCTTGCCCATGGACGCCTGGGGCATCGACCTGATGGTGGCAGGCTCGCAAAAGGCCATGATGCTGCCGCCGGGGTTGGCCTTTGCCGCGCTCGGCCCCAAGGCCTGGGAGTTTACCAAGACCTCTAATCTGCCCAAATACTACTTCGATTTTGCCAAGCACCTCAAATCCCAGGCCAAAAACCAGACCCCCTATACCTCGGCGGTCTCTTTGATCATGGGTCTTCAGGAAGTCCTCGGCAAGATTCGCGGGCTCGGGCTGGAGCGCATCTACGCGCACAACCTGCGGCTGTCCCTGGCCACCAAGGCGGCTATGCGGGCCATGGGGCTTAAGCTCTATTCCAAGGATAACCCCTCGGATGTCGTCACCGCGGTGGAGTCTCCGGTGGACGGCCAGAAGGTGGTGGCCGAACTGCGGAAAAAGGGAATCTGGATTGCTGGCGGGCAGGCCCAGGCCAAAGGCAAGATCTTCCGCATCGCCCACATGGGCTTCATAGACGCGGTGGACCTGCTGGGCACCATCGGCGGCCTGGAGGAGGTTCTCAACCAGTTGGGCCACCGGGTGGAGCCGGGCGCCGGGCTCAAGGCGGCCCAGGAGATTTTGAGCAAGGAGGCAGCGGTATGAAGGTCCTGATCAGCGACAACTTGCATGCCGCCGGCATTGCGGTCCTTACGGCTCAGCCCAGCATCGAGGTGGTGAACCGGCCGGGCCTGGCGCCCGGGGACCTTAAGGAGGCCATCAAGGACGCCGACGCCCTGGTGATCCGCAGCGGCACCAAGGTGACTGCGGAACTCATGGCCGCCGCCCCCCGGCTGAAGGTGGTGGGCCGGGCCGGCACCGGCCTGGACAACGTCGATATCCCCGCGGCCAGCAAAAGAGGCGTCGTGGTGATGAACACCCCCGGGGGCAACACCATCACCACCGCGGAGCATGCCCTGTCGCTGATGATGGCCCTGGCCCGCAACATCCCCCAGGCGGCCGAATCGATGCGGGATGGCAAATGGGAGAAGAAGAAGTTTCAGGGCACCGAGCTCTACAACAAGACCCTGGGGATTATCGGCATGGGACGCATCGGCTCCGTGGTGGCGGAACGCTCCCTGGGGCTGAAGATGCGGGTTCTGGCTTATGACCCCTTCATTACCAAGGAGGTGGCCGCCAATATGGGGGTGGAACTGGTGGCCCTGGATGAGCTGATGGCCCGGGCCGACTTCATCACCCTGCACACCCCCAAGACCAAGGACACCGCCAAACTTTTGAACCGGCAGGCCTTCAAAAAGATGAAGCCCGGGGTGCGCATCATTAACTGCGCCCGGGGCGGCCTCATTGACGAAGAGGCCCTGCTCCAGGCCTTGAAGGAAGGCAAGGTGGCCGGGGCCGCATTGGACGTCTTTGAAACGGAACCGCCGCCGGCGGCCTTTCCGCTGCGGGAGCTGCCCCAGGTCATCTGCACCCCCCACCTGGGGGCCTCCACTGAAGAGGCCCAGGCCAACGTGGCGGTGGCCGTCTGCGAGCAGATCGTGGAACTGCTCCTCTATGGCACCATCAAGAACGCGGCGAATGCCCCCTCCGTGACCCAGGAGACTATGGCCAAATTGAAACCCTACCTGACTCTGGCCGAGGCCCTGGGGGCCTTCCAGGCGCAGATCAGCGAGGGGGCCATCTCCGCGGTAACCATCGCCTATGTCGGCGAGGTGGCCAAACTGGACACCAAGCCCCTGACCCATTCCCTGCTCAAGGGGTTGCTCTCCCCGGCGATGCGTGACGAAGTGAATTACGTCAACGCGCCGGCTATGGCCGAGGCCCGGGGAATTCGCATCAGCGAGGAGAAGGCGGCCTCCGCCGAAGACTTCTCCACCCTGATCCGGTTGACGGTGGTGGCCAATAACGAAGAGAACACCGTAGCCGGCACTATATTCGGAAAATATGAACCCCGCTTGGTCCGGATCAACAGGTTTCGCCTGGAGGCCACCCCCGAGGGCCACATGCTGTTCATTTACAACACCGACCGCCCGGGGGTCATCGGCGCCATCGGCAGCACCATCGGCAAACACCGGCTCAATATCGCCCGGATGACCGTGGGTCAAGAGCGGGAGCGGGGCCAGAATATCATCCTGCTCACCACCGATACCCCGGTCACTCCGGAATGTCTTGAAGACTTGCGGGCCCTGGAGCACGTGGCCCAAGCAATCCAGTTGGAGTTGTAGCCGATCTGGGACAGGACCTCAGGGTGGAGGTAGGCATGCCGGATTCCGAAGATAAGTCCGAAGATAAGGGTTATACCGTCAAGGATCGGCGTTTTCACCAGATGAGCGAGGAAGAGAAGGCCGGTGAACAGGAGGCCAGGAGCTCCCAGACGCGGGCCTTTCAAGAGGCGGCCCAAAAGGCCGCCGGCGGGGCCGCCGGCCCGGATATTACCTTTTCTTCCCTGATCTTCTCCCTCAGTTCCACGGCTTTCATGCATCTGGGAGCCATCCCCGACCCCAATACCGGGAAGCAGGAAAAGAACCTGCCCCTGGCCAAACAGGCCATCGACCTCCTGGGAGTGCTCCGGGAAAAGACCCGGAACAATTTGGACCAGGAGGAGGAGAGCCTGTTTGAACATCTTCTCTATGACTTGCGCCTGGCATATATCAAGGAGGTGGGCTGATTAGGGAACCGGGGCGAGAAGTGCGGTTTCACTGCCCGGCCAAGGTCAACCTCTATCTGCGGGTTTTGGGGCGGCGGGCCGATGGTTATCACGAGTTGGTGACCGTCATGCAGCCGTTGAGCCTGGGAGACCGACTGACGGTCACCCCCGGGGGCGAGAGTCTGCGCTTCATATGCGAGCACCCGGAGGCCCCCCAGGGGCCGGAGAACCTGGTGTGGCGGGCGGCGCAGGTTTTTCAGGAGGAGACCGGGATACGGGTGGCGGCGCGCCTTACGTTGCAAAAAAAGATTCCGGTGGCCGCGGGTCTCGGGGGGGGCTCCAGTGACGCGGCCGGCGCCTTGCAAGCCTTGAACCTGCTGTACGGCTTCCCACTGGAGGGGCCGCGGCTGCACTCTCTGGCCTGCCGCCTGGGGGCCGATGTGCCGTTTTTCCTGGGGCGGGGGCCGGCGGTGGGCCGGGGCATCGGCGCCGACCTCAGCCCCATGAGCCTGCCGCCGTACAATTATCTGCTGCTCAATCCCGGTGTGGCCCTTTCCACCCGCTGGGTTTATGAAAACCTGGACCTGGCCCGGCTTGAGGGGGCGCCGCCGCCCGACTCCTGGGACCCGGTCCATCCGGAGCGCTGGGTCCATAATGATCTGAGCGGGGTGGCCGTCCGCCGCTTCCCGGAGCTGGCCGAACTTAAGGACCGCCTCAGGCAAGCGGGAGCGGTGACCCAGTCCGTCTCCGGCAGCGGCCCCACGGTCTTTGGACTCTTCGCCACCTGGGAGGCGGCCCGGGAAGCCGCCCGGGTCCTGCGCCGATCGTTTCCGGGTTGGCTGGCCGCCGCCCAGGGTCTCACCGGCCGGGAAACCGACAACGACTGGGAGCGCCATCTATGGATGACCTGAAAATCTTCACCGGCAACGCCAATCGGCCTCTGGCGGAAAAGATCTGCAATCACCTGGGAATACCCCTGGGGCAGGCCACGGTGGGACGCTTCTCCGACGGGGAGATCATGGCGGAGTTCCAGGAGAACGTCCGCGGCAAAGATGTTTACATCATGCAGCCCACCGCCATGCCCTGCAATGAGAACCTCATGGAATTGCTGGTCATGCTGGACGCCTTAAAGAGGGCCTCGAGCCGGTGCGTCACCGCAGTCGTGCCCTATTTCGCTTACGCCCGCCAGGACCGCAAGACCGCGCCGCGGACCCCCATTTCCGCCAAGCTGGTAGCTGATCTCATCACCACTGCCGGGGCCAACCGGATGCTCACCATGGACCTGCATTCGGGGCAGATCCAGGGATTTTTCGATATTCCCGTGGATCATCTCTACGCGGCGCCGGTGACCCTGGAGTATATCCGGAAGAATTTCAGCCCGGACGTGGTGGTGGTCTCGCCGGACTCCGGCGGAGTGGAGCGGGCCCGGGCCTTCGCCAAACGCCTCAACACCTCTCTGGCCATCATCGATAAACGCCGGGAAGCCACCGCCATCAAGGCCATGACCCTCATCGGCAACGTTTGGGGCAAGGAGGCCATCATCCTGGACGACATGATCACCAGCGGGGCCACCCTGACCATGGCCGCGGAACTGCTGATACACCACGGGGTGCGCGCCGTCCACGCCTGCGTCACCCACCCGGTCATGTCCCACCCGGCGGTGAGCAACATCCAGGGCTCATTGGTCCAGTCCCTGGCCGTGACCGACACCATTCCCCTGAGCCCGGAGGCCGCCGCCCTGGAAAAGATCCGGGTTTTGTCGGTGGCCCCGCTCCTGGGGGAAGCCATCAAGCGCATCCACAACTGTGATTCAGTCAGTTCTCTCTTTGTGTAAAGGGCGGCTGGCCATTGAGGTTTAGTTTGTCACTGTCCACTGCTCACTATAAAAAGCTGACCGCGGCTGGCTAAATCTGATATGCGCCTCATCGTGGGTTTGGGGAATCCCGGCCGGGAGTATGCCTGGACCAGGCACAACCTGGGCTGGCAGGTGGTGGCCTACCTGGCGGAATACTGGCAGATTCCCCTGAATAAGAAGACCCTGGAGTCGGTTTGGGGCCAGGGCAGGGTAGGGGAGGAGAGGGTGGTCCTGGCCCAACCCGCCACCTACATGAACTTGAGCGGCCAGGCGGTTTCCCTCCTGCTCTCCTACTTTAAGCTCACCCCGGACCGCCTGCTGGTGATTCACGATGACCTGGACCTGCCGCTCTGGCGCCTCAAGATTGTCGAGCGGGGCGGCGCCGGCGGTCATCGGGGGGTCCTCTCCATTAGCGACCGCCTGCATAGGGAGGAATTCCTGCGGGTGAAGATGGGCATTGGCCGGCCGCCGGCGGCGATGACCGGGGAGGGCTATGTATTGTCCCATTTCCCCGCGGCAGAGGCGGAAAACGTGGCCCGTTTCATCGAGCGGGCCGCCCGGGCGGTGGACACCCTGGTCCGGGAGGGGCTGGCCGCGGCCCAAAATCTCTTCCACGGCGAGCCGGATGAGTTGCTTGAGTAGATTTACTGATGGCAGGTGGGGGGTAAAGGGCGCAGCCGGACGGTTAAATGACCTGATTACGCGGTGCTTGAATTCTTGAATATGGTAACGTTTCTTGTTTTATCCCCCCCTCACCCCAGCCCTCTCCCCCCGCCGGGGGGAGAGGGAGAAAAAAGGCAAGTTCCCCAAGTTTACTTAGAGCGACAATGGCATTGTATCTTTATCCCCTCTCCCCCGATGGGGAAACGCCTTGGCGATCGTCTTTTGTAGGGGCGGGGTTTCCCCGCCCAGGGCGGCGAGACGCCGCCCCTACGGCAATGATGGAATCGGAAATCAAGTATATAATTCCCCAGTAAATGCCTTATCGGATTTATGAAATCGCGTACGTCTCCGTTGGCCTGAGGAATCATTAAAGGATTGAGGCACCGGCGGGACGCCGGTGCCGCCAAGATTTTGCATAATGCGCCTCCTGTTCATCTCCAGCAACCGCTGCCGCCTCGTCTTCCCGCCTTTGCCCCTGGGCCTGGCTGCGGTGGTGGCCGCAGTAGGCTCAGGGCATGAGATTAGGGTCCTCGATTTTATGTTTGCCGATGACCCCCTGGCCCTGGTAGACGGGGCCATGGCGGAGTGTCGCCCGGAAGTCATCGGCATCTCGGTCAGAAACATTGACAATCAGGACAGCCGCCGCCCGGAAATCTATTTTCCCCAGGTCAAAGACCTGGTGCAGCACCTGCAAGGAACCAGCCCGGCCCCGGTAGCCCTGGGAGGGCCGGGCTTTTCGGTGGCGCCCCTGGAATTCATGGAGTTTACCGGGGCCGATTTTGGCATGGTGGGCGAAGGGGAATCTTTTGTAAATTTTTTGCAGGCCTATCCTGAAAAGAGATGGGACCGGGTTCCAGGCTTGATCTGGCGCCAGGACGGCGGCCTCAAGCTGAATCGCCGCCGGCCCATTGGGCGGCTCGATTTGCTGCCGGGTCCGGCCCTGGAATATTTTACCCCGCGTCAGTATCAGGAGACCCGGGGAAGCGCCGGGCTGCTGGGCCTGATCCCGGTGCAGAGCCGCCGCGGCTGCCCTATGAGGTGCATCTACTGCAGCACCCCGCTCCTGGAGGGGACCCGGACCCGGGCCTGGGCTCCGGAGCAAGTGGCCTCCTGGCTGGCGGCCTGGCATGAGAAGTGGGGCCTGACTCGCTTCTATTTCGTGGATAATATCTTTAATTGTCCGGTGGCTTACGGCCGGCGCCTCTGCCGGGCCATCGCCGCACTGCGGCTCCCCCTGGAATGGGCCTGCTTGATTAATCCAGCCTTTCCAGACCGGCAACTCTTCGAGCTGATCCAGGCTGCGGGCGGCGCCATGGTGCAGGTGGGTAACGAAAGCGGCTCGGAACTGGTGTTGAGCCGCCTGGGCAAAGGATTTGGCTTGCGGCAGGTGGAGCGCACCCTGAAATTGCTGCACGCGGCCGACTTGCCTTTCACCTGCTTCCTGCTGCTGGGCGGCCCCGGTGAAACCCGGGAGACCGTCCGGGAGAGCGTCGCCTTCCTGGAGACTTACCAGCCTCAGATGGTGAACTTGAAGGTCGGCATTCGTATCCATCCCGGTCTGCCCCTGCACCGCCTGGCCCTGGCGGAAGGAGCCGTAAAACCAGAGGATAATTTATTGTGGCCCAAGTTTTACCTGGCCCCGGCCATCCGGGAGTGGATCTGGGATTACCTTGGGGAAGTGGCAGCCCGGCACCCCAACTGGACCTTATGAGACGGTTTCCGGTTTTCGGAGAATCAGCAATGGCAGAATCGAGGAGCGCCCATGGCCCCTTCAGGAGATGACGAGAAGGAACGCCCCAGTTGGCGGGAGATAGACCAGCGCCGGGACCGGTCCGGGGGGGCGCGCCCCCCCCGGCAACCCCGGGTTCCGAAGAAAGAATCGGAGGCGATCCGCCTACAGGCTTTGGCCCAGGCTGAGGCCCTGTTCCAAGGCAAACGGGCCAGGCCGGAATATCAGAAAGACCTGGTGGAATTGGAGGCCAGTCACGGTACCAAGAAATTTGCCGCTTCTGCCAGGAAATTCCTGGAGGAATACGGCCTGCCGGGGGAATGGGGGGCGCTGACCCGGCTACTGGACTATCCGGAGCCAACGGTGGTGCAGGAGGTTCTGCAAGCCATGGCGTCCCAGGTGGGGAGCCGCAGCCGGGTAGAGCAGCAGGGCTTCAAGGGGCGGTTGCAGGTACTGGCCCTCACCAGCCACCAGGAGGAGGTGCGGCGGAATGCTGAGATAATCCTGTCAGAACTATAAATAAAAAGATAATTTATTTTATGATTATAAATGATATTAGCTTATCAAGGGGGTCAACAGGTTAGCCATGGGGATTGTCGGGATTTAGCCGGCGCGCTCGAGGCCTGACCCAGCAGCCGGAGCTCTCAGCACAAGGAGGTGCTCATCTCGTGACCAGGAAGGATATATCCTCAGTTTCTGGCCCGGCATCAGATCCAGGCTCAGCCCCAGCGGAATTAGCCGGGATCATCACCCAAGATCCCACTTTCCTGCTGCTCCTGGCCCGCCTGCCGGCCTTGGCCCAGTCCGGTCTCCCCATCATGCTGAACGGCGAACCGGGGACCGGAAAAGAACTGGTGGCCCGGGCCATCTGCGCCCTGAATCAGCAGCGCCACCCTTATCAGCTAATCAATTGCGCCGCCCTGACGGAATCCCTGGCGGGCAGTGAACTCTTCGGCCACCTGGCCGGGGCCTTCACCGACGCCCGCAGTTCCCGGCTGGGGAAGTTCCGGTTGGCCCACGGCGGCACCCTGTTTTTCGACGAGATCGGGGAGCTGCCCCTGTCGGTGCAAGCCAAGTTGCTGCGGGCGGTGGAGCAGGGGGAGATCGAGCCGGTGGGGGGGGATACGACGGTGAAGGTGGATGTGCGCCTGGTGGCCGCCACCAATCGAGATTTGCGGGAACGCATCGCCCGGGGCTATTTCCGCCGGGACCTCTATGACCGCCTGGCGGTGCTGCAGATCCATTTACCGCCGCTCCGGGAGCGGGGCGAGGATATCGCCCTGCTGGCCCGGCACTTCGTCCAGGAGGTGGCCCGGCGGCATGGCCTCTCAGGGCCGCTGGAGTTCACCGCGGTCGCCTGGCGCTGCCTGGAGGCACAAAGCTGGCCCGGCAACGTCCGGGAACTGAAGAACGCCGTCACCCGGGCGGTCCTGCTGCACCGCGGCCCGCGCATCGGCCTGGAGGATATGCAATTGTTTTCACGCGGCGCTCCGGGGGAGCCGGGCGGCACTGGGGCCTCCGGGATGAGACCGGCTGCCCGCCCCAACCGGAGACGGCTGGAGGATCTCCTGGGTGAGGCCCGGGGCAATATCTCCGTCCTGTCCCGGCGCCTCGGGGTCTGCACCAAGACCATGTATCGCTGGCTCAGGTCGGCTGACATCGACCTGATGAATTTCCGCCCCCCCGATCCCTCTACCCAGTCCTGAGATTAACGGATCTCCCGGCCGGGGGCCGGGGTTGCCGGTTAAGCCCAAAAAGTGAAGCCGCCCTTCCTCCTGGAAAGGCGGCTATTTTATTGAAACTTGAAGCTAAAGAAAGTGGTGGGCAGTGCCCACCCTACAACTCGAAGCACAGGGCGGACACATGGGCCCGCCCCTAGCTTAATAAAATGGACCTTGAGAGTAGGAAGGGGCGTTGCACCGCCATTTACTCGAAACTCAAAACTCGAAACTCGAAACTTAAGGAACTCAGAGGACCGACTTCACCGCGACCTTGGCCAGTTCCACGATGCGGTCCGGGAAGATCCCGAAGCCGATGATCACCGCGGCCAGGGCATAGTTCAGCAAGCGGGTGGGCAGGTTCAGGATTATCGGTCCCAGTCCGGGATCGTCCTTGAAATAGGCGGCGTAGAGCACCCGCAGATAGTAATAGAGGGACACGGTGCCGTTCACCGCCCCGATCAACACCAGCCAAAAGTAGCCGGAGTTCATGGCGGAGGTGAAGAGGAGCAGCTTCCCGGTGAAGCCGATGGAGGGGGGCACCCCCGCCAGGGCGAAGATCCCCAGGATCAGGTTCATGCTGAGCAGGGGGCTGCGGCGGTAGAGGCCGCCCAGCTCGACAATCTTCAAGTCGCGGCCGTCCCCGGCCACTTCCGAAAGCACCATGAAGACCGTGAAGTTCATCACCAGGTAAGCCAGGGCATAATAGACCGCGGCAATGTAACCGGCCTCTTTCAGGGTCAAAATCCCTATGAGGAAGTAACCGGCGTGGGCGATGGAGGAGTAGGCCAGCATGCGCTTGAAGTCTTTTTGGATGATGGCCACCAGGTTGCCCAGGGTCATGGAGGCGATGGAGAGAATCATCAGGGCCTGGGTGAAGCCGTAGCCGTAGCCGGCCCCCAGGGCGGCAAAACGCAGCAGCAGGGCCACCGCCGCGGCCTTGGAGGCAGTGGCGATGAAGGCGGTAACCTGATTGGCGGCGCCCTGGTAAACGTCCGGGGCCCAGAAGTGGAAGGGAAAGACCGACAGCTTAAAGAAGAAGCCGGCCATGGCCAGGAGCAGGCCGATAAGACCGATGGGGCTCTGGGTCAGTTGGGCCAGGCGGGGCGCCAGATCGGCCAGGTAAGTGGTGCCGGTGGCCCCAAAGATGTAGCTCAGCCCGAAGAGCATGAAGCCGGAGGAGACCGCGCCGATGAAGAGGTACTTGATGCCCGCCTCCACGTCGATGCCGTCACCCCGGCGCAGGGGCACCAGGATGTAGAGGGAATAAGAGGAGAGCTCCAGGGCCACGTAAATGGTGAGGAGTTCCACTGCCGAGACCAGCAGCATCATGCCGATAATAGTGGTGGCGAGAAACAGGTAGAATTCGGCCTGCTGGCGCGCCTCGATGCCGGCCAGGTTATGGGAGATGGTCAGGACCAGGAAGAGGCCCAGGGCCAGGGCGAACTTGAAGATCTGGCTGAAAAGGTCAACTCGGTAGGCCTTAAAGAACAGATATCCCTGCTGCCAGAGGCAGCAGGCGGTGAGCAGCACCCCCAGTGCGGCCAGCCCCAGGGCGATCCGGTAGTCGGTCTTGACCCGGGGCGCGCCCCGGAGGCTGAGGCAGAAAAAGACCAGGGCCAGGCCCAGATAATAGAGTTCCGGTCCGAACAGCAGCAGATTCATGGTCACATTCCCTGGAGAAAGGGGATTACCGCGGTTTTAATCGTGCCCACCATCAGTTGCGGGAAGAACCCGAAGAGGATCAGGACGCTGATGAGGATCATGCGCGGCAAGCCCAGGAAGGGGCTGACATCCTCGAAATGGATGAATTTGGGATTAGGTTCGTTGAAGAAGGTATTCTGCACCACGCGCAGGGCGAAGAGGGCGCCCACCACCAGGGCGGCGATGGCCAGCAGCCCCTGCACCGGGTAGACCTTGACCGCGGAGATAAAGACCAGCAGTTCGGCCCAGAAACTGGCCATGCCCGGAACCCCGGCGCCGCATAAGGCCGCGGTGATGAAGAAGGCGGAGGCCACCGGCATGATCTTGGAGAAGCCCCCCAACTCGTGAATGTCCCGGGTATGGGTGCGGTCATAGATATAGCCCACCGAAGAGAAGAAGAGGGCGGTCATGATGCCGTGGGCGAACATCTGGAAGACGCTGCCGTTGAGGCCGTCCACTGTGCCGGTGGCCAGCCCCAGGCAGACGATGCCCATGTGGGACACCGAGGAATAGCCGATAACGTATTTCAAGTCCGTCTGGGCCAGGCCCACGAAGACGCCGTAGACAATGCCCACGGTGGCCAGCAGGGCCATGAGCTGGGCCCAGTATTGAAAGCCCGCCGGGCAGAGAAACATGGCCACCCGCAGGATGGCGAAAGAGCCCAGCTTCATGAGCACCCCGGCGTGGAGCATACTCACCGCGGTGGGAGCGGCCACGTGGCCCACCGGCGACCAGGTGTGGAACGGCCAGACCGCGGCCAGGACCCCGAAGCCGAAAAAGAGCATCACAAAGGCAACCTTCTGGATCCAGGGGGTGAAGTGGGCGCCGTGCAGCCGGATCATGTCGAAGGTCTGGAGGCCCGAAGAGGAATAGAGCAGCAGGATGCCGGGGATGATGAGGCCGCTGCCGGCCATCAGATACAGGGTGAGCTTCATGGCGGCGTATTCTTTGCGGGTGGAGCCCCAGACCAGGATGAGGATGTACATGGGCACCACCGCGATCTCATAGAACAGAAAGAACATAAAGAGATCGTAGGACATGAAGACGCCGAAGACCCCGGTCACCAGGGCCAGCATCCAGATGAAGTACTCCTTGGTGCGCACCTCCAGTTCCCACATAGTGAGGACGCCGGTGAAGATGACGATGCCGGTGAGCAGCAGTAGGGGGGCGTTCAGGCCTTCGACTCCCACGTGGTAAGTGATGCCGAAGGTCCGCACCCACTGGTACTGTTCCACGAACTGCAAACCCCCCAGGGTCCGGTCATAGGCCACGAAGGTGTAAATGGCCAGGGCCAGGGAGACGCCCGCAGCCAGCAGGGATACGGCCTTGATGAGAAACTTTTGATCCTCCCGCAGGCAGAGGAGGATAAACAGTCCCGCCGGCGGGGCCAGCAGCATGCAGGACAGAATGGGGAAGGCAGCCAGGTGTTCGGTCATATCAGCGACCCATCAGGAGGTAGATCCCGACCCCGGCCAGGACCACAACCATGAAGAAGAGATTGTATTGCAAAAAGGCGGTCTGGACCAAGGAGAGAAGCCTGCCGCCGCCGACGGTGGAGAAGGCCACCGTGTCTACCCCGCCGTCCACCACCCGGCGGTCATTGTAGGTGAACAACCGGGAAAAGGTGCCGTAAATCACCGTGTTGAGGAACCAGCGCCAGAAGTGATCCATGTACCATTTCTGAATAAAAAATTCTTGCAGCCACGGCACTCTCTGGATAAATCCCTGGCACCTGGCGCCTGGGGCGCCCCAGTCGAACCAGGCCACCGCGATGCCGCCCACCCCGCAGCATAAGGCGCCGGCCATCAGGAAATAATTGAGCGCCTCGGGATGGGCTTCCCCCAACAAGAACTTCTGCAGGTAGCCCTCGCAGAAACCCAGGCTCAGGGTGAAGAGGGCCAGGACGATGAGGGGAAGAGACATGACCCAGGGCACCCCGTGGTGTTCATCGGCCGCATCGCCGTGCCCGTGCCCGTGGCCGGGATGAGCCTCCACGTGGCCGGGAACCTTGCCGTAGGCGCCGGGTTTGGGAAAGAGCATGACAAAGATGACCCGGAAGGAGTAGTAGGCGGTCAGGAAGGCGCCCAAAAGCCCCATGGCCAGCCAGAGCTTGTTAGGCAGTTGGGACAGGGCGCCCATCACCAGTTCCTTGCTGAAGAAGCCGGACAGGGGAGGGATGCCCGACAGGGCCAGGGCGGCAATGGTGATACAGGTCATGGGAATCAGCAGCTTGCGCCCGCCGTTGCTGGCCATGGTAAAAAAGTCATTGGTGCCGAAATGATGAATGAAGACCCCGGAACAGAGGAAGAGCAGGGCCTTGAAGGCGGCGTGGGTGGTGAGATGGTAATAGCCGGGAAAGAGAGTGCCGGAGGCCAGTCCGGCGGCGGCCAGCCCCATGGACATGAAGCCCAGTTGGCTGATGGTGGAATAGGCCCAGACCTGTTTGATGTCGGTGGCCACCATACCGATGGTGGAGGAGATCAACAGGGTCAGGGTGGAAATGGCCAGAATCACGGTCATGGCGGTGGCCGAAGCCGCAAAGAATGGGAAGATGCGGGTCATGAGGTAGATGCCGGCGGCCACCATGGTGGCGGAGTGGAGCAGGGCCGAGACCGGGGTGGGGCCTTCCATGGCGTCGGGCAGCCAGACGTGCAACGGAAACTGGGCGCTCTTGCCCATGACCCCGCAAAAGATCAAGAGCGCCGCGGGGGTGAGCAGCCAGGGCGGCATGGTCTTGGCCACCGCCGCGGCGTTAACCGTGGCGATATCCAGGTTGCCGTAGAATATGGTCAGGAACACCAGGCCCATGAAGAAGCCGATGTCGCCGAAGCGAGTGACCACAAAGGCCTTTTTCCCGGCCTCCGAGGCGGAGAATTTCTCATACCAGAAGCCGATCAGCAGGTAGGAGGCCAGGCCCACCAGTTCCCAGGCGATGTAAAGCTGCAAGAGGCCGCTGGAGATCACCAGGGTGAGCATGGCCAGGGCAAAGAGGGAGAGGTCGGCATAGTAGCGGCCGAAACCCGGGTCGCCGCCCATGTAACCGATGGAGTAAACCTGCACCAGCCAACTGATGGTGGCCACGATACAGAACATCACCAGGCTGGTGGGGTCCAGGAGGAAACCGAAGGGCACCTTGACCAGATCCGAGACCAGCCAGTTAAAGTTGTAGATGATGGGTTTTTCCAGGCCGCCCAGCTTAAAGAAGAAGCTCCAGGCTATAATCAGGGGGATAGTGGAGGCCGTGAGGGAGATGGCCAACGAGAGGTGGGGCCGGTTCCTGGTGAAGATCATTATCAGAGCAAAGGCCGTCAGCGGCAAAAATACCGTCAGGAGACAGCCCCAAAGGATCGGATCGCACGAGCCCATGTCAGCCCCTCAGTTCCGTGGCTTGATCGATATTCACGGTCTGCAGCTTACGGTAGACCGCGATAATGATACTCAGGGCGATGGCGGCTTCCGCGGCGGCCACCGCCATGATGAACAGGGTGATGATCTGGCCCACCGCCGGATGCGGAGCTAAAAAGCGGTTGAAGGCCATAAAGTTGATGCTGGCGGCGTTGAGAATGAGTTCCACCGAAATGAGCACCGCGATCAGATTACGCCGCGCCAGCACTCCATAGAGGCCGATGGCGAAGAGTACCAGGGCCAGATAGAGATAAGTCTGCAACTGGTTAAAGAGGAGCATCGGTCACCTCTCGGGGGCCCCGCGGCCGCGGCCGCCCCGGGCCGTGACCAAGGCCCCCCGCATGGCCCCCAACAGGAGCCGGGAGATCACTTCAAAGATCAGGGAATAAGTGGTCAGGAGGTAATGGCCCAGGGTGGTGATCGACCAATCGGAGCTGCGCTCCGGGGCCGGGACCCAGGTGGTCTTTTTCAACAGTATTCCCAGGAAGATGAAGACCGCCAGGGCGCCAGTCAGGGCTGCCGTGATCTTCCAGGGATTCCGGGGAGGCCGGGGCAGGTATTGGGGTTCGGAGAGCATCACGGCAAAACAGATGGCAATGCAGATGGCCCCCACGTAGATGAGAATCTCCATCAGGGCCACAAAGGGGCTGTTGAGAAAGACGAAGAGGCCGGAGACGCCGAAGAGCGCCAGGGCCAGTCCCAAAACATTATGAAAGATCTTCCGGGCCGCCACCGCAATCACGGCGCCCAGGATGGTCAGGGCCACTACCAGCACAAAGGCGGCGGAGGCCAGGTTCTGCGGGCTAAAGAGGGCGCTCATTCCTTGACCTCGTCTGGCGGCGCCTTTGGAGGCTTGGCCTCCTGCGGGGGCTGGGCGGGTTTGCCCTCCGCGGCCTTGGCCGCAGTCTCTTTTTCCCGGGCTTCCCGGGCGGCCGCCTCGGCGGCTGCGGCCGCGGCTATCTCGGCCGCGGTGGGAATGGGGGTCGGGGGTAAACCGGCGGCCCGCTGGCGCTCTTGCAAAAGGGTCAGATGATCTATGACTGCCTCCTCCCGGTGAAAAACCGCCAGGCGGTATTCCCGGGAATATTCCAGGGCCGTGGTGGGGCAGACCTCGACGCAGAGGCCGCAGAGACTGCAGTAATAGTGCTCGTGGACGTAAGTATAGGGCACCTTCTGCTTGGCCCCCGGCAGCTTGGTCCCTGCCACCGTGATGAGCTGGGAGGGGCAGATGCGGGCGCACATCTCGCAGGCGATGCAGCGATGCGTCCGGGTCTCGGGGTCGAGGAGCAATTGGGGATGGCCCCGGTAGGCCGGGCTCATCTCGATCTTCTGCCGGGGGTATTGGACGGTGACTACGGGTTTGACGAAATAGCGGATAGTCACCGCCATGCCCGCCAGCAGGCTCCAGAATCCCGAGGCGATCTCTCTGACATAGGTTATCATGGCTCAGTCAACCGTAAGCGGCCCCTCATCTCAGTTTCAATACCAGGGCGGTGATCAGCAGATTGGCGAAGGCTAGCGGAATCAAGACCTTCCAGGCCAGAGTGATCAACTGGTCGAAGCGTACCCGCGGGAAGGTCCAGCGGAACCACATCATCAGAAAGATGAGGGCGTAGACCTTCAGAAGCAGCCAGACCACCCCGGGCAGGATGGGGCCCTGCCAGCCCCCCAGAAACAGGACCGCGCCCACCGCCGAGGTGATGAACATGTTGGTGTATTCCGCCAAAAAAAAGAGGGCAAAACGCATGCCGGTATATTCGGTGTGGAACCCGGCCACCAGCTCCGACTCCGCTTCCGGCAGGTCGAAGGGGGCCCGGTTGGTTTCGGCAGTGGCGCAGGTAATAAAGAGGATAAAGGCCAGGGGCTGCACCAGGACGAACCAGTAGGAGCCCTGGGCCGCCACGATGTCCGAGAGCCTGAAGGAGCCCACCATCAGGATGATGCTCATCACCGTGATGAGCAGCGGGATTTCGTAGGCAATATTTTGGGCCACCGAACGGATGGCCCCGAAGACCGCGTATTTATTGTTGGAAGACCAGCCGGCCATGAGGATGGCCAGGACCGCCAGGGTGGAAAAGGCCAGGATCAGCACGATCCCCACGTTCAGGTCCCGGATGATCAGGGACCGGGAAAAGGGGATCACCAGAAAGGAGAGCAACACCGGCAGGAAGATGACTATGGGGGCCAGCCGGTAAACGGGCCGGTCCGCCTCTTCCGGGGTGATGAGTTCCTTGCCCATGAGCTTCAGGGCGTCGGCCACGGTTTGCACGGCGCCGTGGGGTCCCACTTCCATGGGCCCCAGGCGGAGCTGCATGTGGGCCGAGACCTTGCGCTCCATCCAGATGAGAAACAGGGCGTTCACCGAAACCAGGGCGATGACCCCGATGAGGCCGATGATCATCCGGCCTGCTTCCGATGCCCAATATTGCGCCAACAGTTCCATAATTTCGTTCTCAAAACGCCTAGCGGTCGATTTCCGGGATCACCAGGTCCATTGAACCGAGGATGGCCACCAGGTCGGCCACCAGGGTGTCCACCGCCACCTCGGGCAGGATGCTGAGATTGCCGAAGGACGGCACCCGGAGTTTGATGCGGTAGGGTTTGATATCGCCCTGGCTGACGATATAGCAGCCGAATTCGCCGCGGGCGCTTTCCACCGCCTGATAGACCTCACCGGGCGCGGGTTTCAGGCGTTTGGGCACCTTGTCGGCCATGATGGGGCCGCTGGGGAGCTTGTCCAAGGCCTGTTCGACGATCCTGAGGCTCTGCTCCATCTCCAGGACGCGGACGAGATAGCGGTCGAAGACGTCGCCCTTAGCGCCGATGGGAATCTGGAAGTCGAAGGCCGGGTAGGCGGAATAGGGCTCGCTCTTGCGGATATCGTAAGCGATGCCGCTGCCCCGGAGCGTAGGGCCGGTAAGGCCGTATTGCACCGCCTGGTCGCGGTTGATCAGGCCGACGTTTTGGGTGCGGTTGATGAAGATGACGTTCTTGGTCACCAGCGACTCGTAATCCCGAAAGCGGCCGCGCAGGCGCTTGATAAAGGCCCGGGCGCCGGTGACGAACTCCTCGTCGAGGTCCCGGGGCACCCCGCCGAAGCGGAAGAAGCAGTAGGTGAGGCGGGAGCCGGTAATCCGGTCCAGCAGGTCCAGGATATGTTCCCGGTCGTCGAAGCAATAGAGGATGGGGGTGAAGGCCCCCAGGTCCAGGAGATAGGCGCCGATCCAGAGCAGGTGGGAGGAGATGCGGTTCAGCTCGCTTAAAATCACCCGGATGAATTCCGCCCGTTCCGGCACCGTCAGGCCGATGAGTCTCTCCACCGCCATGCAGTAGCCCTGATTGTAGGCCAGGGCGTGCAGGTAATCCACCCGGCCCAGGTTGGGCAGGAACTGCTGGTAGTTGCGATTCTCGGCCATGTGCTCGTGGCCCCGGTGGCCATAGCCAATGACCGGTTCGGCCTTGGTGATGTACTCCCCGTCCATCTCCAGGAGCACCCGCAAGACCCCATGGGTGCTGGGATGTTGCGGACCCAGGTTGAGGGTATAAGTCTTTTCTTCTATGCCTAACTCAATCATGGCCCGCGTCGGCTCCAAAGTCTTTCCGCAAGGGATGAAAATCCGCGTCTTCCGGCAGCAGCAAGCGTTTCAGGTTGGGGTGCCCGGCGAACTTGATGCCGAAAAGATCGTAGACCTCCCGTTCGTACCAATCCGCCCCGGCATAGACCCCGGAGATGGTGGGCGCCTGGACTCCCTGGGCCTCTTGCCCTTCTTTGGTCAGAGAGGCGTGCACCACGGTGCGGCACAGCTCGGTAAAGCTGGCGAAGTGATAGACCAGGGAGAAGGATTCGGGCCAGTCCAGGGCGGTGAGCGATTCGAGAAAGCAGCCCGCCTCCAGCATGGCCTGGGCCACGGCCGGCATCTGGACCGGCGCCGCGGCCACCTCCAGGTGACAGCCGGTCTTGACGTAATCGCCGTCGCTTACCTGCGCCAGCTTCAAGGGGGCCAAGGCCGCTTTGAGCTTATCCATTAACATTTCTGAACTTCCTGAGACGGCCCCGTTTGGTGATCTTCTCTTCCAGCTTAAGGATCGCTTCGATGATGGCCTCAGGCCGGGGCGGGCAGCCGGGAATATAGACGTCCACCGGGATGATCAGATCGGCGCCGGGGACGATGGCATACTGGTTCGGGTAGTAGAAAGGGCCGCCGGAGATGGCGCAGTTGCCCATGGCGATCACCCACTTGGGGGCCGGCATCTGCTCATAGAGGCGCACCACGGCGGGGGCCATCTTCTTGGAGATGGTGCCGGCCACGATCATCAGGTCCGATTGCCGGGGAGAAGGGCGAAAGACCCCGGCCCCGAAGCGGTCCAGGTCGAAACGGGCCATACCCGCGGCCATCATTTCGATGGCGCAGCAGGCCAGGCCGAAGGTCAGGGGCCACAGGGAGTTGGCCCTGGCCAGGTTCAGGGCTTCTTCCAGGAGGCCCAAGCGGATTAAGGGCTCACCTGTCTTCGTTTCCAATTGAAAACTCCTCTGCGCCAGGCATAGACCAGGACCAGGGACAGAATAGCGATGAAGATGGTAACCTCCACGAAGTCGAGCCAGGCGTAGCCCTTGCCGTAGGCCAGCAAGACCGGGAAGAGGAAGAGCACGTCCACGTCAAAGGCCAGGAAGAGCAGGGCGAACAGATAATAGATGACCGCTACCTGAATCCAGGCGCTGCCGATGACCGGCATACCGCACTCATAGATCTCGTCACGGGCGGCGCCGTAACTCCGGGGGGCGATCAGGTGGGCCAGGACGATGGGGCCCAGGGCGAAGAGGGCGGCCCCCGCCAGGAAGACCAGGACGAAGGAGAAATCGCTCAAGGCCGGCGGTATTTCCAAGGCCAACTCCTTGTAATTTTTGGTACAACCCTGACATTTATATCCCAGATGAAAAATCGTAGTCAAGGAGTTTGTGAGCGCACCGGCCGATTTATTCTTGGGGCGGACTCTGGTGATAAATTTCAGGCCACGGTAGGGATTGGCAGTTAAGCGCGGGGGTTCTGGCGGTGGCGCTCATGGGGGGTGAAGAAGAAAAGCCTTCCTGAAGGCCTATCAAATACCAACCTATGAACCCTTTTTTTATCTCAGCGATGACTTAACCAAAAGGTAATGGACCCATTTGCAATCTTGCCCTCAAAACTCCATCTGCACGCCAATTTCCAAGACCTTGGCTGGAGGGATATTTAAATAGGTTGACCGGCTCACCGCATTACGGAGCATAAAGGTGAAAAGAAACCTTTGCCACTTGGTCATGCTTTTTTTGCGGGCCGGGACGAGGTTGATGCGGCCCAGGTAATAAGTCACATTGTCCAGGTCGATATTGAGGCCCTGTCTGCGGGCTTTTATCAGTATTTCAGGGACATCCGGCGTTTCCATAAAGCCGCTATGGCTGGTAACCCGGTAGACACCGTGCCCCAGCGCGTGGGTTTCCACCCGTTTATTTTCCTCAACTTCAGGGACATCAGCGGTGAGGACGGATAAGATTAACAGGGTTTCGGGCAAGGCGCTGGTCTGGGTAAGATAGCGCATCAACATGGGAGGCACTTCTTTGTGGAAGGTGGAGAGAAAAACCCCGGTCCCGGGCAGGCGCACCGGTTTTTCCGCCGCGATTTTTTCAATAAACTTGTCCCTGGTGATGGTCATGGTCATCACCTTCAAGGCCAGGGTTTTCCAGCCGTCCCACCAGGTGACCATGAGAAACATGATGATCAGGGCCATGCCCATGGGGAACCAGCCCCCCGAGAAAAATTTACCCAGGCAGGCGCTGAAATAGGTCAGGTCCATAGTCCAAAACAAGAGGCAGAGGGGCAGGGCCTTAACCAGGCGCCACCGCCAAATCCGCGTAGTGATGAAATAAAACACCACCGAGGTTATGAACATGGTGCCCGTCACCGCTATGCCGTAAGCCGCGGCCAAATTTTCGGACTCCTTAAAGTAAAGAGCCAACAGAATGGCGGCCAGCATCATCAGCACGTTCACATCCGGGGCATACACCTGGCCGGCGGCCATTTTGGAAGTGTGCAGGACCCGCATTCCTGGGAGGAAACCCAACTGCATGGCCTGCCGGGTTAAGGAAAAAACGCCGGAAATAATCGCCTGAGAGGCAATAATGGTGGCCAGTGTAGCCAGGGCTACCATGGGATAAACGAGAACCTGGGGAACCAAATGATAAAAAGAGTCGGCGGCGCTTTGAGGATCGGCCAGAATGAGGGCTCCCTGCCCGAAATAATTGCAGAGCAGGGCCGGCAGCGCCAAGAAATACCAGGAAATGCGGATGGCTTTGATTCCGAAATGCCCCAGATCCGCATAGAGGGCTTCGCATCCGGTAATGCAAAGCACCACGAGGCCGAGGATGAAAAATCCATGCAGGCCATTATGGAGAAAAAATTGGAGCGCCTTCAGGGGACTGACCGCGGCTAAGATGCCAGGTTGGGTCGCAATGGCCCTGAGGCCCAGCCAGGCGAGGACCACAAACCAGAGAATCATCACGGGCCCGAACCATTTGCCGATGCGGCCGGTTCCATGGCTTTGGGCCCAGAAAAGGAGCACCAAGACCACACAGGTTAAGGGCAGGACCAGGGGTTTGGCCTGGGTGGCAGCCACTTCCAGGCCCTCCAGGGCGGATAAGACGGAAATGACCGGGGTGATAAGTCCATCGCCATAGAGCAGGGCCGCACCGAAGAGCCCGCCCAGGACCAATCCCCGGCTAAGGTTAGGCCCCAAGTTCTTGTGGAGCAGGGCCAGCATGGCAAAGACGCCGCCTTCCCCGTCATCGTCGGCGCGCATGATGAACCAGAAATACTTGATGCTCACCACTAGCATGAGCGACCAAAAAATCAGGGACACGAGCCCCAGGACATTTTGAGGCGTGGGGGCCAGGGCGGACTGGCCGGTAAAACAGACCTTAACCGCGTAAAGGGGGCTGGTGCCGATGTCGCCAAAGACGACCCCCAAGGCGCCGATGACCAGGATATGCGTCTTTTCTGTGAGCTTATGGCCCATATTGCCCCGAATTTTTGCGTTGCGCCGCCAGGGCCTCGATCTGCGGCCGTTATTGCTTTTGCTCAGTCCCCTCCCACCACACCGGGGCCGCTTCCAGACGGGCCGCCTCCACCAAGCTATTGATGGCCTCCTGGGATTCTGGCGTAGTTTGAAAACCCGGCAATTGCACCACCTGGCAGAGGAAATTGACCGCTTCATCCACCGTGATGGCCTTCAGATGGATGACCAGGTCATAAAGGGTGGCGTCCCACCAATCGGCGCCGTATAAATGGAGGGCCCATTTGCGCCTCTCCTCGTCATCCTTCATGATGATCTCCCGGGCTTTGGCGGCGGAAATGCCCTCCCGCTTCACCTCATCCGCCACCCGAGTTTCCATGTCGGCCACGATGCGTACCTTGAGAACGTGAGGTATATCCTGCAGGAAGAAATGCCCAAATAAGCCATGGTACACCACGTTGTCTTTTTGCACGTGTTTCAATAGTGCGGCGCGGATATAGGCCACGTATTTTTCTTTTTGCCGCGTGAGCCGGTTCAGGATCGAGGGAGAGTCCTGAATGGCCCGGATCAGCTTAATCTCCGGGATATTGAATTCTGCGGAGGCCTCCAGAAGAACCTCCCGGGAAATGCACTCATACCCTAAGTTTTTAGCCAATATCTCGGCTACTTCTTTGCCACGGAAGTAGGAGCCCCTGGAAATAGTGATGATGGACATCTTCTCTTCCTTTCTGTCCGTTCGCGGGTGCTTTGCTCCGGGTCCAGGAACGGCTGGAATAATGGTCGAAGGTTATGGAAGTCACGCCGTAGACAAAAAAACTGAGGCTAACCAGTGCCCCAGGTTATCATAGTCGTTAAACTTTTCAAGAATTCCTTTGTCCCTTTTTCCAGTTGCGGAAGAGCATTTGGCCCATCGCCATCTTCGTGCTCTATTGAACCAGGTTCCGGGAACCGGGGAAACGGGGGGGGGGCATCGGGGCTGGGGTTGGGGCACTTGGGTAAGGGCGCGGCCTAGCGGCACAGGCCTCCGGCCGGCGGGGTGGCCCAGGGGCGGGGAACCCCGCCCCCGGAATCTTTGCCGGACACTGCTGCCATCGAGCGCCTTTCCGGGTTCTCTAGTCTCCGAGGGAAATCTTATAATTTCTTAGAGCAGGCCCGTATGAAAGCCGGGAGATCGGCGGGGCTGCGGCTGGAAATCAGATTGCCGTCCTCCACGACTTCCTGGTCAATAAATTCCGCCCCGGCATTTTTGATATCCTGGATCAGGGATTTCCAACCGGTAATCTTGCGGCCTTTGAGCACCCGGGCGGTGATGAGAAGTTGCGGGGCGTGGCAGATCAGGCAAACCGGTTTGCCGCTTTCTACGAACTCTTTGACAAACCGCACCACGTGGTCATCGACCCGCAATTGATCCGGCGAATAACCGCCCGGAATCAAGAGGGCGTCGAAGTCGCCAACCTTGACCTCCTGGGCGGTTTTATCGACCTTAACCGGCGTGCCTTCCTTCTTGCCCTTTACGGTGACCCCACTCTTTAAACCGACATGAATCAGTTCGTGGCCGGCCTTCTTAAAGGCTGCTGCCGGCTGGGAATATTCCGAATCTTCGAACATGTCGGTGATCACGACCGCTACTTTACTCATGGCGTCTCGCTCCTTTGAGGTGGAGTGCATCCCCGGCTGGCGCGGCGCTTAACCCAGCCATTGGGGGTTGTGAGCCGTACTGTCGAAATGATCCGAGGTCTTGTAGAGTTCAAACTTGCCCCGCGCCGCGGCCTTGGCAGTCTTGGCCAACAGGGCCGCGACCTCTTGGGCGCTTAGGGGCCGGAAGGTGCGGGCCGCAGTCAGGGCCTGCTGCAAAATGGGCATGGAGTCACAGCCGGTAATCACCACGGCAACCGGCAGATTCATGTCATAGTGCAGGCATTCCATGGGGGTCACGGTGTTGCTCTCGAGCAGGAAGTGGTCACCCATGGATTTTATCGCCAGGGGCCCGATGCCGTTCTGGAGGAGCACGGGCAGAACCTGTTTTTGGAAGCTGTCATAGTGTGCGTCCATGAGATTCAAGGGCATTTGCACGGTGGCCGGGGTGAAGTTGTGAGCGAAGCAGAGTTCCAGCATCTTCAGGTGGATGGCCGGGCTCTTGTGCCCGGTGAAGCCGATATAGCGGATTTTTCCGGCTTTTTGCGCCGCGACCATGGCCCCGTACGCCCCATGGGGGCCAAAGATGCGCTCCGGGTCGGACATGCGAATCAATTCATGGAACTGCAGCAGGTCGATGGTATCGGTTTGCAGGCGCTTAAGGGACTCATCGAGCTGTTTGGCGGCTTCCGCCGCGGTGCGCCCATCGATTTTGGTCATGAGGAAAACCTTTTGGCGGTAGCCGTCCCGCAGGGCCTTGCCCATGCGGATTTCGCTTCGGCCGCCATTATAATCCCAGGAATTGTCCATGAAGTTGATGCCCTTGTCGATGGCGGCGCGGACGATGCGGATGCTCTCCGGCTCATCCGGCCGGCCGAGGTGAAAACCGCCCAGACCAACAATGGAGACCTTCTCACCCGTGCTGCCCAACGAGCGATAGGGGATCTGGCCGCCTCCCTGGTCTGCCCGGGCCTGGGATACCATCCCGGGAAACCGGGTCACCGCGGTTATGGTCGCGCCCAGGGTCGCCAATCTATTGATAAACTGCCGCCGGTCCATTTCTCCGTCCTTTCCAAAGGGGATTTGGGGCAGTCGCGCCGCAGGCGAGGAGAACGAAAAACCAATAGGAGAGCGCGCCGGAAATACGCCTTTCTTTATAAAATTATACATTTTTCTCCTTTGTCAAGGAGAGGATGGCTAATGGGCCGGCTCTTTAACAGATCGCCTCGAAAATAAGAAACCTGCGGCAACGGTACCCAAGAGCAAAACTACCTAGTAAAATAGTATATATATAATGATGGGAAAGCTGATCAGCGGTGGGTGCGCAGTAGACAGCCGGCGCCTGGGGTGGTCCAGGGGAGAATTAAGGGCGGTGACTGCGACGGCCTGGCGCTGGTGATCAAGGGCGGTGCGTTTGGCGAAGGCGACACTCTAATGCGGCTATATGCCGCCTTGACTGGGAAGGTGTTTGTCCATGAGCGCTCCTCTTAAGAAGCCCCTCCTGGGAATCTCCATGGGAGACCCGGGCGGCATCGGTCCGGAAATCTGTGCCAAGGCGCTGAACGATCCCGCCATCTACCGCATCTGCCGCCCCCTGGTGGTGGGCGACGGCGGCGTCATGGCCGATGCGATCCGGTTCTGCCGTTTGCCGGTCTCGATCCACCCCTGTGAGCAACCGGAGGCGGGCCGATACAGCTTCGGCAGCATCGATGTGCTGGACCTAAAAAACCTGGCCGCGGGCCACCTGCGCCATAAGCAGGTGACCGCGGCGCAGGGCCGGGCCGCCTTTGCATACGTGGCCAAGGTGATCGAACTGGCCATGGCCGGCCGGATCGATGCCACGGTTACCGCCCCGATCAACAAGGCAGCCATCAACGCCGCCGGGTATCACTATGCCGGGCACACCGAGATCTACGCCCGGTTCACCGGCGCCCGCGATTATGCCATGATGCTGGTAGAGGGGAAATTCCGCGTGGCACACGTCTCCACCCACGTGGCGCTGCGGCAGGCCTGCGATCTGGTCAGGAAGGCCCGCATCGGCAATGTAATCGAGCTGGCCCAGGGCATCCTGGTGCAAATGGGGATGGCCTCCCCGCGCCTTGCCGTTGCCGGTCTGAACCCGCACTGCGGCGAGGGCGGCCTCTTCGGTACGGAGGACGACCAGGAAATCGCCCCGGCGGTGGCCGCGGCCAGGGCAGCCGGAATCGACGCCGAAGGTCCGCTGCCGGCGGATACGGTCTTCTCCAAGATGCTGGGTGGCGGGTACGATTTGGTGGTGGTGATGTACCACGATCAGGGGCACATCCCGGGAAAGCTCCTGGGGTTCAAATACGACGGCAAAACCGATACCTGGGTGAGTATGGCCGGAGTCAACGTGACCCTGGGACTGCCCATAGTCCGCACCTCGGTGGACCATGGCACGGCCTTTGATAAAGCGGGTGAAGGACGCGCCAATCCCCAATCCATGCTCGAGGCCATTCGCCTGGCAGCCCGGCTGGCCGCGGGCGGCGGCGCCGGTTCCTGAGCGGCGCTCAGAATGGCAAAGTCTCGCCCATTTTTGCCACCCCCACCCTAACCCTCCCCCATCCAGGGGGAGGGAAAAAGGTACACCCCCACTCCCCTGGTGGGAGGGGGTTAGGGGGCGGGGGTAAAGAAACGCTTTGGCTTTCTAGGAGTCAGGCGGCCACAGGCCGCCCTATAAAATCCAAAAATATTAGATTCTTCCTTAGCGTCCCGGAGGCAACTGCGCCGGCAGGCAGGGAAGAGATATCCCCGCGGGGTGCGAGCTTCCTACAACGCCGCGGCAATTGCGGCGCCGACCTCGGAGGTGCTGGCCTTGCCTCCCATATCCCGGGTATGCGGTCCGGCCAGGATGATGGCCTCAATGGCATGGATGATGGCATCGTGGGCCGCACTGAATTGCTCCCTGCCCTTGGCCAAAAATCCGAGCATCATCGCGCCGGCCCAGATGGCGCCTATGGGATTGGCAATATTGCGCCCGTAAATATCCGGAGCCGAGCCGTGCACCGGCTCGAACATCGAGGGGAAGAGGCGTTCCGGGTTGAGGTTGGCGGACGGGGCAATGCCGATGGTGCCCGTGCAGGCTGGCCCGAGATCGGAGAGAATGTCTCCGAACAGGTTGGAACCTACCACTACATCGAATCGTTCCGGAGAAAGAACGAATTGTGCCGCCAGGATATCGATGTGGTACTTATCCCAGCGGACGTCGGGGAACTGGCCGGCCATGAGCTTAAGGCGCTCGTCCCAGTATGGCATGCTGATGGCGATGCCGTTGGACTTGGTGGCCGAGGTCAGGTGCTTTTTCGGACGGCTCCGGGCCAATTCGAAGGCGTATTTCAGGATGCGGTCGACCCCCCTCCTGCTAAAGACGGATTGCTGCAGGACCACCTCCTGCTCAGTGTTTGCGAAGATCTTGCCGCCGATATCCGAATATTCCCCTTCGGTGTTCTCACGGACCACATAGAAATCGATATCGCCGGGGCGGCGCCCGGCCAGGGGGCACGGCACCCCCGCCATCAGCCGCACCGGGCGCAAGTTCACGTACTGGTCGAACTCCCGGCGGAATTTCAGCAGAGAACCCCAAAGGGAAACGTGGTCCGGTACTACCTCCGGCCAGCCCACCGCGCCGAGAAAGATGGCGTCATAGATTTTGAGTTGGTCGAACCAGCCGGTTGGCAGCATCCGGCCATGCTTGAGGTAGTATTCGGCGCAGGCCCAGTCGAAGTGCTTAAACTCGATGGCGATGCCGTATTTGCCGGCCGCGGCTTCCAGCACCCGGAGCCCTTCCGGGATCACTTCCTTGCCAATGCCGTCTCCGGGAATAACTGCAATTTGCTGGCGCTCCATTTTCCCTCGCCTCCGGTGGTCGGCTCCTGAGACAGGAGGTCTCACCAACTTTTATATTCCCAGGTAGGCCTGGCGCACCAGGTCGCTTTGCAAGAGCTCGCGGCCCGAGCCCTCCATGACGATGCGGCCGGTCTGCAACACGTAGGCCCGCTGGCAGACCTGCAAGGCCTCGAAGACGTTCTGTTCGACCAGGAACACGGTGACGCCCTCGCCTGCGATAGATTCCACGGTACGGAAGATCTCAGTGACCAGCTTGGGCATGATGCCCATGGAGGGCTCGTCGAGCATGAGAAGATCGGGCCGGGACATGAGCCCCCGGGCAATCGCCACCTGCTGCTGCTCGCCGCCCGAAAGCGTTCCGGCCCGCTGGCCGGCGCGCTCTTTGAGCAAGGGGAACAACCGCAGGACGTTCTCAAAGCTTTCGTCAATCTGTTCCTGGGAGTTTATGGTGTAGGCCCCGAGCAGCAGGTTGTCCCGGACCGACAGGCGCGGAAAGAGCCGCCGCCCCTCCGGCACCAGGGAGATCTTCTTCTTGACGATCTCATGGGCAGGATGGCCGGAGATCACCTGGTCATGCAGGCGGATCTCCCCCTGCATCGGCTTCAAGAGGCCCATGATCGTCTTGAGCAGGGTGGTCTTGCCGGCCCCGTTCGAACCGATCAGTGAGACGACCTCGCCGCGCTTGACCTCGAACGAGACCTCCTGGAGGGCCAATAGCCCCTTATAGCCCACGGACAAGTTATCGACCGACAGCATCGTATCGATCTCCCAGGTAGGCTCGGATTACCTCGTGGTCGGCCACCACCTCTTTGGGGGGACCCTCGGCGATCTTGCGGCCGGAGTTGAGCACTATCACGTGGTCGGAAAGCTGCATGACCGCCTCCATGACATGCTCCACCACGACTATGGTAATCCCCCGGGCCCGCACTTGGCGGATCAGCTCGATCATCTCTCTCAGTTCCACCAACGTCAGCCCCGCCATAGACTCGTCGAGCATCAGCAACTCGGGCTCCATCACCAGGGCCATGGAGACTTCGAGCCGTTTCTTGTCGGAAACGCTCAACGCCTGGGCATTGTAGTTGCGCTTGGCCGCCAGGCCCGTGAAGGCCAGCACCTCCTCCGCCTTCAGACGCACGTCTTTCACGCGCAGGCGGCGCAGGAAGCCGCCGGTCATGACGTTTTCCAGCACGGTCATGTCGCTGATCACCTGGGCGATCTGGAAGGTGCGCACCGCGCCTAGCTTGGCAACGGCGTGCGGTTTCTTGTTGGTGATATCGAGGCCCTTCAAGAGCACCCGGCCCTTGTCCAGGCGGTGAAACCCCGTGATGCCGTTGAATAGCGTACTCTTCCCGGCGCCGTTGGGACCGATGATGCTTAAGATCTGTCCCCGGCTCACCTGGAAAGAGATATCGTCATTGGCCCGAAGCCCGCCAAAATATTTGCTGACGCCCTGTACGTCCAGCAATAGCGCCGCGTTCATTCTTCCCTCTGCTCCGGCGCGGCCATAGCTCCCCAGACGCCGTTGGGCCGATACATCGAGATGACGGTAATCAGGACGCCGTAAATGATCATGTCAAAGCCGGTGCCTTTGTAGCCCAGCCAGGACCGGGAATACTCGGAGAACGGGATCAGGATCGCGGCCCCGACCACCGGCCCCAGCACCGTGTTCGCCCCGCCCAGCATAGCCACCAGCACTATCTGGACTGAAACCGTCAGGGGCATGACGCTGGCCGGGTCGATGTAGAGAATATACTGGGCATAGAAGGTCCCGGCCATCGAGGTGAGGAAGGCGCTGATCATGATGGCATAGAGGCGGTAGCGCACTACGTCAACGCCCAGCACCTGCGCGACTTCATGGCTCTCTTTGATCGCCCGGAAATAGTAACCCATCTTGGAAGTGGAGACCAGGCGGGCCACGACCAGGGAAAGCAGCAGGAAGGCCATGATGATGTAGCAGTAGGGCAGCTTGGTGGAATTGAACATGAAGTGGGCCATGGACCCTTTCATCATGGGAATGGTAAGTCCCTCCGCCGCGCCCACCATTTCCCAGTTGTTGAAAAAAATCCGGACGATCTCCGCGAAGGCGATGCTGGCAATGGCGAAGTAATGGCCGCGCAGGTTGGAGCACGGGTAACCGATGGCCGCGCCGACAAGCGAGGAGATAACCCCGCCGGCCACCAGACCGATCCACGGGCTTACCTGGAAGGTCATGAGCAAAAATGAGGAGGTGTAGGCCCCGATCCCGAAAAAGGCCGCCTGCCCGAAGGAGAACATGCCGGCATAACCGCCCATGATGTTCCACGCCACGCCGCACATGGCGAAGATGCAGGTGAGGATCATGACATGTTGGCCAAAGGGGACGAGCAACGGCGGCAGGACGAGAAACAGCGCCAGCACCGCGGCGCCCACGGCTAATTGTTTGGCGCTTATACCCGGCATCCCTACCACCCCATGAGTCCTTGCGGCCTGATCCAGACCGTGATCAGGTAAATGAGGAAGACGATTGCCAGCTTGTAGGCCGGGTTAAAGATATAGCCGCCCACCGTCTGGGCGACCCCGACAATGATCGCGGCTACGAAGGCCCCTTCGATGCTGCCGAACCCCCCCAGCGCCACGATGCAAAAGCAGATCAAACCGAAGGTCCCGCCTACGAAAGGAAAGATGTAGTAATGGGTGGCGAGCAGCGCCCCGGCCACCCCGACCAAAGCGGAGCCGATGCCGAAGGAGAGCGAGTTGATGCGCTCGATGTTGATGCCCATAATCGACGCGGCTTCCCGGTCCATTTCCACGGCCAGGATGGCCTTGCCGGTGCGGGTATGGCGCAGGAACCAGAAGACCAGGAAGGAGGTAATGATGCTGCCGATGGAGCTGACCACCTTGGGGACGCTGAGAATGATGCCGGAGATGTTCCAGGTGCCGGACAACAGCGTATGCCCGATGGAGCGGTAATTCGGGGTCCAGATAAGGGCGGCGAAGTTGGCCAGAAAGATGCTGACGCCAAAGGTGACCACCAGTTGCGCCAGCAGCGGGCCGGTCATCACCTTGCTGATGACGAAGCGGTAGATTAACATGCCCAGCAGGAAGAGGGCCACGGCGTTGAGCGGTATCGAAAACAACGGGTCGAGGCCCGCCAGCGCGTAGAGCCAGTAGGAGATGAACATGCCGATCATGAGGAACTCGCCGTGTGCGAAGTTGATCACGTTCATCACCCCCCAGATCAGGGTCAGACCGATGGCCAACAGGGCGTAAACCAGGCCGATGAGCACGCCGTCGATCAGTTGCTGCAATAACATTTCCATGTGGCAACTCCAAGGCTGGTAGGAGAACCGGGCCCAGCGGACGGAAGCCAGGGGCCCCGGGCTAATTGCCGAAGATGGAGGACGGAGGTTCAGCCTGCCGTCCTCCGTCCTCCGCCAGACGCTTTACTTGCGGCCCTGCCAGGCCGGGAAAGGCCATACTACTTCGCGGCTGGCGGCGTCCCAGGGCCAGACCGTATAATAGTGCTGGTCCAGGATCTGCACCAGCATGGCCTTGGCGTAGATGTTCTGGTGGGTCTTGGGATCGAACTTTATGCCCTCCCAAGGGTAGATGAACTGGTCGCCGGGAATGTTGGTCTGCTCGAGAGCCCCCACCAGCGCTTCAGGTTCCGTGGACTTGGCCCGGTTGATGGCGTCGGCCAGCACGAAGGGCGCCCCGAAGCTGCGGGCGGCGTTCTCACCCATCTCGATCCCGTATTTCTTCTTGTAGAGATCGGCCACCTGTCCGACCAGCGGTTTTTTCTTGGCCAGGTCCAGGGCGAAGGTCGAGCGCACCAGCATAAAGTCGCCGTCGCCCTTGACCGAAGGCAGGTAGTCGGACTCGATGTAACCGGACATGTTGATGAAGCCCTTGGGTACCACGTTCATTTCCTTGAAGGTCTTGGTAAAGAGGATGGCGTCGGTGATGTAGGCGGCGTGCATAATCACGTCCGGCTTGGCTGCGACGATCTTGCCCACCTCGCTGGTCACGTCGCTCGAGTTCGCCGGGTAGGCAATGTCTGCCACGACTTTATAGCCGAACTCTTCGGCGTATTGGCGTTCCTGTTTGCCCACATTGGCCCCGAACTCGGTGTTTTCGTAAAGCAGGCCAATGGTCGCGACCTTCTGGCCCGTCTTCTTTTCCAGGTCCTTGAGGAACTCGAACTCGTTGCGCGCCATGGTGCCATCATGGGGCGAGACGCGGAAAAAGTATTTGAAGCCGCGCTCGGTCAAGGTGGGCGAGGAGGAGTCCGAACAGACGAAGGGGATCTTCAAGCGCTCGGCGGCCTGACTTCCGGTTTTGGTCACCGCGCTCTGGTAAGCGCCGATCACCGCCACCACCTTCTCCTGGGTGATCAGGCGCTCCGCCTCCGCCAAGCCGTTTTTGGGGTCGCCTTGCGTATCCGCGTAAATTATTTGGATCTTGGCGCCTCCCAGGCTGGGGATGCCTTCGGTTTTCGCGAAGGGCATGTTTAGGTCGTACTTGCCGTTGATGATCTCCACCGCCAGGTCGACGCCCCGTTTGCACTCCGCTCCCGTCGCGGCCAGGTTTCCGGTCAGGGGGTAAATCGCGCCGATCTTGATTACCTTCTCCTGGGCCTGGGCCAGTCCGGCGCCCAGCGCCAGGGTCATGGCAAAAACTGCTAAGACCACTAAAACCCGCCGCATTTTCATCTTCTTTCCTCCCGTTACGGAACCGCGGCTTTAAGCCCGGCCGCTATTGGATTGAAAGGTTGACCACACTCAGCGCCTGGAAACCCTCCCGGCGCGGAGTAACACCATTGGGGGCGCCAATGAAAACAGGCTGCGTTGGCGTTCAAGCTAAAATGTTTATGGCTGATGTGACTAAACCAACCTACTAGATCAGGCGCGCTTTTTCTACAAAAATTCCACTCTTTTCTTCATTGCCGCCCGGGGCTGACCCAGGAAGGATGCAAATCTTGCGATTCCTGATGCCGGCCCCGGCGCCGCGCTTACCGTTTCACTTCGATGTGGGCTCCCTTTTCATAGTATTGAATCAACCCGCCATGGTCATTATCTCCTTTGCCATCGACCTTCAGCGCCTGCATGATTTCCATCACTGCGGCCGTAAGCGGCAAGGGGACCCCCAGTTCATGCGAGGTGTCCAGGACATTCTGCAGGTCCTTGATATGGAGATTGATTCTAAATCCCGGATTGAACTTTCGGTCCAGCACCAGCGGCGCCTTCGCATCCAGAACGGTGCTCCCGGCCAGACCGCCGCGGATTGCCTGATAGACGAGCTCCGGACTTACGCCGGCCTTGGTCGCCAGGACCAGTGCTTCGGACATGGCAGCTATGTTCAAGGCGACGATTACCTGATTGGCGAGTTTCGTGACATTCCCGGCGCCGATTTCTCCGGTTAACACGACCGAGCCTGCCATAGCCTGCATGACCGGGAAGCATTTCTCAAAGACCTCTTTCTTCCCGCCCACCATGACCGAAAGCGTCCCATCTATGGCCTTGGGCTCTCCACCGCTGACCGGTGCATCCAACATCTCTATAGACTTTGCGGCGAGCTGGCAGGCCACCTCCCGGCTGACCAACGGCGCAATAGACGACATGTCAACCACCACCGATCCGGCCTTGGCCCCCTCAATGATGCCGTCTTTTCCCAAGACAACCTGCTGAACCTGCGGAGAGTTGGGAAGCATGGTGATGATGATCTCGGTTTGCGCCGCGACTTCCTTAGGGGTTGCCGCCGTTTGCGCTCCTGCTGCCGCCACCTCAGCGACCGCGGCCTTCACCAGGTCGCACACGACCAACTGATAGCCTTCCTTGAGAAGGTTTTTGCTCATGGGCTTGCCCATGATTCCGAGCCCGATGAAGCCGATTTTTGCCATGGTGATTTCTCCTTGGTTTATGAAAAGTTATAGCTGCTAACCGAAAAGCTTGACCCAGGCCGGCGACGTTATGGCGTCTGGCTCGGGCGCATATTCGAGTCCGATGAACCTCCCATAGCCACCGAAGTGTGAAAAAGGCCTTGGTGACCTCCCGTGCCGGTTTAAGCCAAAAGATGAGCTAGCCTCGCCAGAGACTTTTGTTAAGCATAATTTTTGGCAAAAATCAATACGCGGCGCGCATTGCACAGATTTAGACCGCCGGCAGCCGGAGGATATCTGGAATTTTTACCGCCGCCGCGATAATTAGCGATATTGGCAGGTAACTCGCGATAGACTGGCAACAAAAAAGGCAGGGCCATGATGACCCTGCCTGGGATTGTCCCCGAGATAAAAGGGCCGCTTAACTTTTCCTTAACTTCCTCCAGCCCAGCAGGCCAAGCAGTCCGGAGCCGAAAAGAAGCACGCTGGCCGGCAGCGGCACTGCCGACACTGCCGATACTGTGACGGTTCCGGTGTAAGCGGACCACCGCACCTCGCCGCTCGAGGACGTCCCGTATAGCAACTCCGCCATGGATGGGGCGGTAGTGAAACCGTAAATTAGTAAATAAAAGTCGTTCGTCCCCGGCACGTCCTCGATATTCCCGGCAGTCACGCCACCGACCGTCAAAAACCCCCCGGGTTGCGCCGTCGGACTGTAATCGAACCCCATCGGCGTAGCCTGGGTGAGATTCAAACTATTCAGAGTGATTCCGGTGGTCGTGACCGAATAAGTCTGCGTGGGATCGAAAGTAATAGTGAATGAGCCCGTCACGGGGTCCACCGGCGCTGGGACCGAGCCACCAAGGAATTCGGTAAACCCACTGGCCTCAAACGTCACAAGGTCGGTCACAGTGGCGGCGCTCGCTTGAGATATCATGGAGAGCACCAACAACAGCACGGGCACCATGAGCATGAGATGTTGGTAGGCGCTGGGTTTGGTTCCGGCGCAACCGCGGTCTTTTGGCTTTCTCATAACTACCTCTCTCCTAATGAGAATGTAATTTCAGACTAACTTTTCCTTAACTTCCTCCAGCCCAGCAGGCCAAGCAGTCCGGAACCCAGCAGCCAGGCAGGGGCGGGCAGGGGAGCCGAGGGTGTGCCATCCATGGTGAGGGTGACATCGTCAAAATCACCCTGTGAATCAGTAGCAAAGTCTGTGGTGAGGAGAGAAATATCCAGGTCCTCTCCGATCATTACACCGCTGGCAGGGGAAGTGTAGCTAAGGGTTTCCAGTTCCCAATCCCCCGGGGCCGGCGGAGCGGGAGAAAGGTTGGCCAGCGGCAAAAAGCCGCCGTCGTAGCCGATTTGAATCGAATATTGCGGGTCAGCGGTAAAAAGATCATTGCGCAGCCCCAGGTAGACGGACAGGGTATAGGTGGTATTGGCGGCAATCGTGGTGGTCAACTGCTGGTATATCGTACCACCATTTTTATAAGCTACCTGGTTCCCATCCGGGGGGGGTGTGTTAAAGAAAGTCGTCCCCGTCCCCGTGTAGTTCCAGACGCCGCCATACGTACTTACGGTCTGATTCCAATCGTCAATACTTCCATTAAAGGTGTCAGAAGCTAGCGCGGGCGACTCGAAGGAATAGTTGAGAACGGGTATGGCCGTTCCCCAGGCCACTCCCTGGGCAAAGAAAAAGATGCTTACTATCCCGATTAGGCACCATATCCGAGGCCCGGGTCTCATCTTTTTCATCCTTCGACCTCCTTGCCCTGCCCAAATAGGTAGGATTGTTAAAATAAAAAAGCCGGATGGCCTCCCTCAAGGCAACCCGGCTGTCTCAATCGGACTAAAAGACCCGTGGCTTTCCGTCCCCGCCTCGCGACGGGTTTGGCTTTTTCGCTATCATACAATTAGCCATTAGTTTAACTATGTCAAGCCATTTTGAGGAATTGCCAAAAAAATGGAGTCTCATTATAAAAGATCTGCCACAGGCTCCGCGTCCCCGCTCGCGGCGGATTTCGCTTTATCAGCAATTTTTCCCGCCCCACCGCCAGGTGCCGATCCTGGCAGGTCAGTCTGCAATATGCCACAATGGAAAAATGGCAGAAAAGAAGAAGGCGGCCCGGAGGCCGCCTTCTGGGACTAACCCGAGTCTCGACTCAGAAGTGGTAAGCCACCCCCAGTTGGCCGCTGAACAACTGGTAGACCGGCTCAAGCTTGAAGCTGGTCGGGATGCCAAAGTCAATCCCGTTAAAGGTATAACTGGGCTGAGCATAACGATACTTGAAGGAGAGATCCACGGAGACATTCTTCAGGACCATGATCCGCAGGCCGGCATCCACCGCCAGGGCGATGTTGGTCGCCCCCTGGCTGCCACCGCTGCTGGTCAAATCTGTAGCACCGCCATTCACGTAGGTAGTGCTGAACTTCGGGCTCATGGAGGAGAACATAACGGCCGGGCCCACCGCCACATAGGGTTGGAGGCGGCCGAAGGGCACTTGCGCATCCGGATAGAAGCCGTAGCGGGCGGCGAACATGAAGGCCCAGGTGGCTATTGAGCCTTGACTGGTAAATTGCCCGGCATTGCTCAAAGCAAGACCGGCGAAAGGGGGGAGGCGGAAGCTGGTGCCGCTGATGGGGCCGTTCACCTCCAACCGCTGGAAGCTGAAATCGGTATAGAACCCGAAATACTTCATCCAGTCGGGATAGCCGCTATACCCGGCGAAGCCCCCCTTGACGAACCAGGTGCCGAGTTTTAGGCCGCCCAAGACGGTCGCCTCGGGTGTCCCAGAAAAATGCAGGTGGCTGTCTTCGGGGGCTATCCCGTTAATCGGCACAGCTTCATGGGTGCTAAAGGCTTGACCCAGATTAGATGCCGCCGTTCCACCCAGGTAGCCTTCCACGTACATCTCGGCGCTGGCTGGAGCGGCCAGGGCGACCAGGGCCACGGCCAGGAAAAGCCCAAAAACCACAGAGACTGTCCGGCTTATCATGCTCTTTCCCCCCTTAATGGTTTCCAGTTTTTCCAAAAGCTCACTCTGCCCGGATTAACTTAGCGATCAACCTTGGGTTCTGTCAAGAATTATCCGCATAAAATGAGGAATGTTATCTCCCGGCAGACGTTGCTTTGTCAGGTTGCTCAAGGAAGGTTCAAAAATGTCATTCTGAGCGCAGCGAAGAATCTAGTGCGGCGCATTCTAGACCCTTCGCTGCACTCAGGCTGACAAGGAAATCGGGGTTGGCAATAGCTTCTAGAGATTTGGCGCCGCGGGAAAAGATATTGGCCGGCCCGGTGGCCCAGGCAGTCACCGCCACCTCTTTTTGATCCCAAATGGACCGGCCCCGGATCCAAACTGAGGCCTGATTCTTAATACGAAGCCTGCGCCTCCCGAGGGGAGTAAGATTTTTGCAACTATGATATCCTTTCCGACAAGTGCCTGGCATCGGGTTGCAGCCTGCGGGGAATAACAGAAGCCATTGCAAAACCCCAGCCTGCCCAGGAATGTCATTCTGAGCGCAGCGAAGAATCTAGTCTCTGCGCCCTCTAGACCCTTCGCGTCGCTCCGACTGACAAGGCAATCAGGGTCGGCAACAACCCCTAGAGTTTTGCTCAGCGGAGAAAGATATTGGCCGCCCCAGTGGCCCAGTCAGTCACAGCAACCTATTTTTTAAATAATATGAGATAGTAATCCCAAATTGATGCCCAGAATGAAAAATATCGTGCTGTTGCTGGTAGTCTTCAGCAGCATGGTGGCAGGGGTGGTCTGGCCCGCTGAGACCCGTTTTTTGGGGGCCTACCTGTCGTGGCTGCTGATGGGTTTACTCTTCTTGGCCTTCCTGAAGGTGTTTCCGCCGGCCATTTGGGAGACCCTGCGGCGCGCTCCCCTGAAGCTGGCTTTATTAATCCTGGCCAAGTTGATCATGCTGCCCTGCATCCTGTACCTGGCGGCGGCAAAACTGATCCCGGCCTACGCCCTGAGTGTGCTCTTGCTGGCCGGGGCCTCCACCGGGTTATCCGCCGCCTTTATGGCGGGTTTAGCCGGGGCCAGCATTCCGCTGGCGCTGGCCATGACCGTGGTGACCACGTTGTTGCTGCCGGTAAGCCTGCCGCTGGTCGTCAAAATCATGCTTGGCCGGGAACTCCATTTCAACCTGGCGGGTCTGGCCGGATTATTGGCGGCCATGGTCTTCGTGCCTTTTTTCAGCGCGACGCTCTTCCGGCGAGTCTGCCCGAAGCTGTCGGACTGGCTGGAGGGGCAATCCTACCCCATCTCTCTGGTCCTGTTCGCGGCCGTTAACCTGGGGGCCTTTGGTCTCTATGCGCCGTTCTTGGTAGCACATCGGGCTCAGGTGGCCTTTGCCGTGTTGGTGGGCTTCTGTGTGGCGGCGTTTCTGGCGGGCACCGGCATGGTCCTGTTCCGGTCCAGCCCGCCGTCCGAAAGGATGGCAGCGGCCGGGGCCCTGGGCTGGATCAATAATGTCATAGTCATTGTGATAGGCAGTTATTTCAATGACCCCCTCACCTCGGTGATGTCCGCCCTCTATTTGATTCCCTATTATGCCCTGATCATTCCCTTGAGCCATCTGGTCCAGACCTTGCGGCCGCGGCGGGATACCGGCAATCTCAAGAAACCTTATTAATCCGGGCGCGCAACCGGCCCCACCCCGCAACACGGCTGCGGGGCGGGTTTTTCGGCCCGCTCCGGCGACCCTGCCTGCTGGCCTGAGGAGATTAGCGGGGGCTAGATCAGTATGGCCCGGGGCGCCGCTTTGACATCCGCGGTTCCGGTTAAGAGCATGGCCTGAATAAGCTCGCTTTTCAGTTTATTGAGCAGAAAGGCAACCCCCTGGCGGCCGCCGCCCATAACCCCGATAATCAGGGGTCGGCCCACGAGAACCGCATCGGCCCCCAGGGCCAGGAGCTTGAGAACATCGCCGCCGCAACGCACCCCACCGTCGGCAAAGATCAGCAGCCGGCCTTTGACCCGGGCGACAATGGCGGGAAGGACCTCGGCCGCCCCCGGGGTGTGATCGAGGGCCCGGCCCCCATGGTTGGAAACCACGATGGCCCCGGCGCCGGCGGCCACGGCGATCTCGGCTTCCTCGGGGGTCATGATGCCCTTGAGGATAAAGGGGAGCCGCGTCGCGCCGATCAATTCTTTGATTTCCGCGAAACTTTTGGGGCCGACGGGTTGGCCCTTGAGGGCCATGGGTAGCAAACCGGCCCCGTCAATATCCATGCCCACTGCCAGGGCGCCCGCGGCTGCGGCTGCCTGGAGATATTTGAGGGCCTCCTTCTGGGCCCGGGGTTTGGCAATGGGAATGCCCTTGCCGCCATGGCCGGCGATGGCCTTGAGGCCGCCTTCGTACATGAGGGGATCGGGGCCGTCGCCGCTCATGCCCAGGGTGCCGGCCAACAGGGAGCCGGCGATAATCTCCTGGAGAAAATCCTCTTCGGAAATTTTGCCGCCCATATTGGTGGAGACGCCGGTCATGGGCGCGGCCAGGATGGGCATAGAGAGGGTTTCCCCCCAGAGCTCGCAGGAAGTATCCGGCGCCCGGACATCGTGCAAGGTGCGCATATTGAAGCGATACCGGGCCAAGGCCTCCAGGTTGGCTGCAAAGGCGCGGCCGGTGCCAGCGCCGCCCATACCCGGCACTTCGCCGGCGCAAACCCGCCCGTCGCAAACCGGGCAGACCCGGCAATAGCCCTTTAATTTTTCTTTGGCACGATCCCGCAATTCAGATAGGTCCATCCTACATTCCTTTGGGTGCATTTGGGCTGCGCCACATCCGTGGTTTGGAAAGGCAGCTGGCTAAAGGTTGGCGTTTTCAGGCCTGGGCGGTCTCCAGTTACACACGCTCATGAAAGCCAAAGCAGGAAACTTATTTCTCTGCCGTCTAATTTATCACCATTTTCCCTTGGGCGCTCTTGGGAAAAGTAGAGGGCTCAGTCTCTAGCCGCGCCAGCGGCGCGCCTGGGGCTCGCCTCAATCAGGGAGACCCCAAGGCGGCTGATTAATGGTAAAATAGCCCGGGGCCTCACCCTGGGGGGCGCAAATAGATAAAGGTTATCGGAGGAGAGGGAAATTATGTCTCACTGGGAAGAGATGAGCATGTTAGATTTCGAGGCGGCCCGGGATCAGGGCCATCCGGTGCTGCTGCCGGTGGGCTCCCTGGAGGAGCACGGGCCGCACCTGCCCCTGGGAACCGATACCTGGCACGCCCTGGAGGTGGCCCGGCGGGTGGCGGCCCTGCGGCCGGCGATCGTGGCCCCCCCGGTCTTTTACGGCCTCTGCCGCTCCACCCGGCAGCACCCGGGAACCGTCACCATCCAGGGAGACACCCTGCGGGCCCTTATCCGGGACCTGGGCCGGGAATTCCACCGCCAGGGGATGCGGCGCCTGGTTTTGATCAGCGGCCACGCCGGCGGCACCCATATCTCCGCCCTGCTCGAGGCCGGGGAGAGCCTGCTGGCGGAATTGCCCGAGCTGCGGCTGGCGGTGGTGAATATTTTGGACCTGCTCCGGGAGGTACTGGCCGCTAAGCCGCTCCTGGTGGCCACCCGCGGAGACTCTCATGCCGGAGAGGTGGAGACCGCCGTGATGCTGGCGGCCTATCCGGCCCTGGTCCAGGGCCGCGCCCCGGCGGAATGGCCCAATTTCCCCAAATATCGGCTGGTGCGGGACAAACGGCGCTACTGGCCGGGCGGGGTCTGGGGCGATCCCGGGGCCGCGAGCGCCGCCCAGGGCGAAGAGATTCTGGCCGCCGAGGCCCTGCGGCTCTGCCAATTGCTGGACGAATTATGCCAGGAAAAAATTTTGTAAAACGGACCGGTATTTTTGACCTTTTCGGCTTGAAATAATTTTCTTGTAATGATACAAGAGAACTCACTGAGACTTCATCGGACAGGAGACAGGAAAACTTAAATATGATCGAACAAGCCCTGGAGCGCCTGGCAGACCGGGTATTGGCTTACGAAGAGACTGACCTTACCTCCCTCCTAAATCATTTTAAGACCCTCATCGAGCAACCTGATCCGACCCCGGAGTGGGAACGGGCGGTGATCGCCTATTTTCTTATTAATGGGGTCCGGGTGAAAAACGTCCTGAAACAGGGGAAGTCTCATAGAGCGGAGCGGCTTCCAGACAGCCGCCCGGCCCTGAGCCTGGTCAAATAGAGACTGCGGCAGCACTCAAAATTCCGCCTTCAATCTCCATAGAACCACACGGCCTCCCGGGGGAGGCCGGCTCATAACCCGACTCTTCTCCGCGGCAGAGCCCCTTCCTGAAAATTATCCTATGTGGTTATTCGTCGGGGCGGGTTTGTAACCCGCCCCCACACTGCCCCCCCGCCAATTTGTGGCTAACCTCGGTCCCCGATATATGA
>JBKQLU010000006.1:0-28461 GCA_052326585.1 Desulfobaccales bacterium
TTAAATAACACCCATATCACTTTTACAGGGCTAATCGCCCTTACCGCGGGAGTCAATAATTTTGATATCGGGCATGATGACGGACTAAACATCACACTGAATGGTGGTATAGGCACCGTTCTCGACGTTCCAGGTCCGACGTCATTTGCGCTCACGCCCTTCTCTATCACCGCGCCTAGCGCAGGGACGTATACTTATACACTTAACTATAACGAGTGTGACGGCGCCCCTGCGGTCCTGGAGTGGACTTATACGAACGGTGTGCCGGTGGGGACGGTCCCCGTCCCCTCTACGGCGCTGCTGCTGGGCTGCGGACTGCTGGCCCTGGTAGGGCTGGGCTGGAGGAAGAGGACGGCCTTTGAAGCCTAATCAAAGGCCCCTGCTGGGTACGGGGCTATTGGGCCTGGCATTGGCGGGCTGGGGGAGGTTCAACAAGGGAACCGGCTTTCCCCTTTGAAAATACCAGCGAGGCGGGGTCAGTTATGGCCCTGCCTTTTTATACCCCAGTGAAAAGGGTTGATTACTTGCCAGGATCGCTAACTATCGTTTGAATAGGGAAAGTGCCAGATATGATCTAGATAGGGGAAGTTTTTGGGGTCTTGATAAGTTCCCAGTATAGCAGTTTTCGATGCCTGAGCCTTATAAGACTTAATGGTGGCCATGCGGGTATCCCAGTCGGTGAGGGCGCGGCCGGAGAGCCAGACGGCGCCGAACCCCGGCTCTTTCCAGGCCGTTTTCGGCACCGGGACCGCGGCGTAAGGACGCCATCCCGAAGATCCCCGAGCCGCGGTTCATACATGACCGCCGCGACTTCGGGGTCACAGAAGCGTTTGGGCCCTCTATCTTTGGACTTTTGGGCCAATAACCGCCGGGCTGCCGAAGGCCAATATCAGGGCCGGAAGGGCAAAGGCGGCCTTAACTGGTAATTGCCCCCCCGGCGTTGTCTAGCCATAAAGAGAGACCCCTCTCAGGCACCCCTCACGCAGGTCGCTTTCCAGGCTCGCAACCCTACTCATTGGGGATTCGGGACCACGCAATAATTCAGGTCAGTGCCCTGATAGCAGGCCTGATAATAGTTGCTGCCGTCATAGTAGTAGGTCTGACCCCCATATACCTGGGGGTTGGCTCCGGGGGGCAAAGCCTCCAGAATTGTGCCAATCGCCAAAGCGGCGATAATCGCGCCGATTAGGCCACCCCCCCCGCCGCCATACCCCGGACCATAATAGGGGGCCCAGGCCTCTCCACCAGGATAGCCGCCATAGCCGCCAACGTAGCCGCCCCGGGAGCCTCGGGCGACATAACCGCCCCGGGGACCTCGCACCGCGGCGCCGCCTCGGGGGGCCGGCGCCACTTGGGGGGCGGGGCGGAAGCTGCCGCCGCCAAAACCGCCGCCATGAGAGACAGGGGCATGAAAGCCGCCGCCGCCGCCGGGATGACCGCCGCCGCCGGGATGACCGCCGCCGCCTCCCCGTTGGGGCGCCGCCGACCCTGACAAGGGCAAACTCAATATCAACGCTGCTGCGAAAAGGCTCCAAAAAGGAGACTTCAGTTTTCTCATCATGACTTATCTCCTTTCTTCATCTTCCCCGGTTCCTGTTTCGGAGCTTGAGTGGCCGCAACCGGGATAAACTTGATCTTTTGGGCCCCCGGAGGGGGAGTAAAGGCAAACAGGTTGGCATTAAGCTGGGGGGAGAAATTCCAGCCGCTGAGGTACGCGGTCCATTCGGGAGAACCGTCCAATTTCTTATAGTTGATCACGATCTTCCGGAGCAGGGGCTGGGCCCCGGCATCGACCCACCACTGAAATTGGACATTTTCCCCGTCGAAGGACAGGTGGTGGCAGAGAACCCCGCGAATAGTGGACTCACCCACATAGAGGGAGTGTTTAATGTGTTTTTTCATTAATTCCCAAAGTTCAGGGCTGGCCAGATCGCTCAAGGACACCCGGATCCCAAATTCCCTATGGGCCTTCTCCAGGGCGCCTTCGAGATCGGGAGGGACCTCTATGGTGCCGTAGACGTTATGGTCTTTGTCGTAAAGGGTCACGGTCTTGCCGTCGATGTAAAACTGCTTGTCGACCCGGTCGCCCACGCCGTTCACCCGGAGCTGGTCAGGCCGATGCACGAAGAATTCCGCGTCGGTCTCATACTGAATTTTTTTGCCGCCGTAGTAGACCTGGTCGTCGGCGACCTCGGCTTTGTAGGTAAATTGCTGTTGCGATTTGAGGAAATCGCACACCTTTTGGGCAATCTGGAGAGGGTCAGGCGCCGGCGCCTTCGCCTTTTCGGCCTGAGGGGCGGGCGGTGGCGGGGCCTGCTGTTTTTGCTGTTGCTGCTGGGACAGGGCGCTACCCGTCAGTGCCCAAAACGTCAGACAAACCAGTCCTGCCAAGATTCGTTTGCTCATTCTGCCTCCTCGTTAATCGGCGGCCATGCATTTATAGCCAGTGAAGGGGTTGTAGTTGCCCAGAGCGATCCTACCCGCCATCGGGAGAATGACATCTGCCCGGCCACCATTTCCTCTTTCCCAAATAATTGGGTGATAGAGTAATAAAAGTAAGGTGCAAAAAATCGAAGTCAAGCATTGCCGCGGCGATTATGCTGATTTTCAACCTCGACCGGCCACGCCCCGGTCTGATCAAGGTAAGCCGGCAGCGCAGGCGGGATCGGCGCCCTAGCCTGGCGAAGTATCAAGCGGAAATATTCCTTAGACGCCTACCGGACCTGCGGGAATGGATCCTGCGTATCTCTCTCTTCAAGGTATTAGTTTAACGTATCTTGTGGATCAGTTTTTTAGGGACAGGTCACCCGGACTGGACCGGACCGGTATGTTGCCAACTCCTGCCGGGATGATTAATGTTTACTGGTTCTTAATTTTTGCAACTCCAGGTGTCCAGACCGGTCTCATCTCGCTCTAATTGGGGGTGCCTGCATGCGTTTCTCGTGCCGCCCTGCGGCCTTGGGAGTGGAGAGTCCATGCGCTTAATAATTAAAATTAGCTAAGATTTATTCTTTACGAGCACCCTGGTCACTATGGAAAAAGCGCCCCAGACAGCCCCTGGTGAAATGACCATGGAGCAACCCTCAGCGGACACGCTGAAGGTGATTCTTTCCGGAAACTGGAAGCTGGGCGCTGAACTGCCCGGGGCCGATAAGGTTCAGCAAAGGCTCGAAGGCAGCCCCGTGGTTCGCAACCTGGTCTTCGACGCCCATGAGCTCGCCTATTGGGACAGCGGGCTCTTGATCTTCCTGACAGATTTACACACCTTCTGCTCCCGGCAGAAAATCAGCCTGAACTGCGACGCGCTGCCCCCAGGGGCGCGAAAACTGTTGGAATTGGCCTCGGCGGCGCCGGAAGAGAAAGATGCCCGCAAGCCGGAGAGGCGGGTGCGGTTTCTCACCCATCTGGGCAATGAAACCGTCGATTTCTTCCAGTCCGCAGGTGATTTGCTGGAGTTCATCGGGGATGCCTTCATTGCCTTTCTGAGTCTGCTGCGCGGCCAGGCCCAGTACCGCCGCACCGATCTATGGTTAATCATGCAGGCCGCCAGCGCCCAGGCGCTGCCCATCGTCTCCCTGGTCTCTTTTTTGGTGGGATTAATCCTGGCGTTCATCGGCGCCATCCAGTTGAAGCTCTTCGGGGCCCAAATCTATGTGGCCGATTTGGTGGGCATTGCCATGGTGCGCCTGATGGCGGCGATTATGACCGGCATCGTCATGGCCGGCCGCACGGGGGGGGCCTTTGCCGCCCAACTGGGGGCCATGCAGGTGAACCAGGAGATCGATGCCTTGAAGACCCTGGGCATATCGCCCATGGAGTTTCTGGTGCTGCCGCGGATGCTGGCCCTGGCGCTGATGATGCCCCTGCTCTGCCTTTACGCCAATTTCATGAGCATACTGGGGGGCATGGTGGTGGGTGTCTGGATGCTCCATATCGGCTTCATACAATATTATAACGAGACCGCGGCGGCAGTCGGTCTCTGGAATCTGGGCATCGGCCTCTTTTCCGGTTTGGTGTTCGGCGTGATCGTAGCGCTGGCCGGCTGCATGCGGGGCATGCAATGCGGCCGCAACGCCACGGCGGTGGGGCATGCGGCCACGTCCGCAGTGGTCACCGCCATTGTCGGGATTATCGTCTGCACCGCGGTAATCACCGTGCTGTGCAACTTCCTGGGGATCTGAGTGAATGCCGCTGCCGCGCTCAGTAAAGCGGAAATGACGGAAAAAGAAGCCCACCTAGCTGTGCGCCATCTCACCATGGCTTATGGCGACTTTGTGGTTATGAAGGACCTGACCTTTACCATAAACCGGGGGGACATCTTCATCGTCATGGGCGGCAGCGGCTGCGGCAAGAGCACCTTGATGACCATCTTAATCGGCTTGAAGGCCCCGGCCAGGGGCAAGGTCTTTTATGGCAAGGTGGATTTCTGGGGCGCCGATCCAGAGACCCGCGACCGGATCATGCGCCGTGCCGGGGTGACGTACCAGAGCGGGGCGCTCTGGAGCTCCATGACCTTGGCCGAGAACGTCGCCCTGCCGCTGGAGACCTATACGGATTTGAGCCCGGCCCAGATTCAGGAGGTGGTCGCACTGAAACTGGCGCTGGTGGGGATGGCCGGATTCGAAGAGTTTTATCCCTCGGAGCTCAGCGGCGGCATGCAGAAACGGGCCGGGATAGCCCGGGCCATGGCCCTCGATCCGGAGATCCTCTTTTTCGATGAACCTTCCGCCGGGTTGGATCCGGTAAGCGCCCGGCGGCTGGATGACCTCATCCTGGATTTGCGTGACAGCCTGGGCACCACTATAGTAGTGGTGACCCATGAGCTGGCCAGCATATTTGCGATTGGCAGCAATTCCGTATTTTTGGATGCATCCCAACGAACCATGACGGCCACGGGCAACCCCAAGAAGCTCTTGGCCGAAAGCCAGGATCACAATTTGCGCCTCTTTTTAACCCGGGGGGAGAAATCTTAACCGCGAGGATGGGCACGGATGGCTAAGCAAGCAAACAGGACGATGATCGGCGGTTTCGTAGTCCTCGCGGTGATCATTATGGCTGCCAGCCTGGTCATCTTCGGTTCGGGCCAATTCAGCGCCTTCTTCGAGAAACGCCACAAATTTGTCTTGTACTTCGATGAATCCCTGAAGGGTTTGAGCATGGGGGCGCCGGTGCTCTTCCAGGGCGTTCCGGTCGGGACTGTGACCAACATGCTTATCTACTTCGACGTGGTCAAGCTGCAGACACGCATCCCCGTCCTAATCGCAGTCGATCCGGCTAAATTCAAGGTGGGTGCGGCGGGCCGGGAACTGCTCAAAAACCCCCAAATATTTATGCCGAAGCTCATCGAAAAGGGTCTTCGGGCCGAGCTGACTACGCAGAGTTTCATTACCGGCCAGCTGATGATCGAGCTTAATTTTCATCCCGGCACGCCAATCATCCTGAATGGCTCCTCCCAAGAATATATCGAGATTCCCACCATCCCGTCCAAAACCAAACAACTGGAAAAGAATTTGGAGACGGCCCTGGCCGGTATCGACCGGTTCATTAACAACCCGGACCTGGCCGCCAGCATCCATGCCCTGAAAGATACTCTGCTGGCCGCCCGCAAGCTCGCCGCCAGGCTGGACCGCCAGGTGGAGCCGCTGGCGGGCGACTTCAAAAAAACCGCCAAGGATTTCCGCCAGTTGTCCCGCGATCTCGACAGCCGGGTGGGAGTAGTGGCGACCAGGTTGGATAAAACCATGACCGCGGCCAGAGGTGTCCTCTCCGAAGACTCACCCCTGATTGTGAAATTGGAGGAGACGCTGAAGGAGGTTTCCGCCGCCAGCCGGTCATTGCGCCAGTTGGCCGACTATGTGGAAGAGCATCCCGAATCCCTGATTCGCGGCAAAGGGAAACCTGGAAAAGAATCTGGGGGTAAATAACATGAGAGTGGTGCCAGTCTCTAGCGCCTTACCGTTCCTCCTGGCCTTCGCGGCCCTCTTCCCGGGCGGCTGCAGCCGGAGTCAGACGCCGCGTTTTTACGCCTTGAGTGCGATACCGGAAGACCAGATGATCTCCACGCGGGAGAGCCAGGCCCGAAACGTGGTTATCGGTATCGGTCCCGTCAAGCTGGCCGATTACCTCGACCAGTCCAAGCTGGTCACCCGCCCCAGCGACCATCTGGTGGTAAAAGCCGAGTACGATCGCTGGGCCGGCCCCCTCAAGGATAACTTCGTTAATGTTGTGGCCGATAATCTTGGCGCTCTCCTGGGGACCGAACGGATCTATCTTTATCCCTGGCGAGTGTCGCTGCCGCTGGACTACCAGGTGGTACTGGATATCGTTCGCTGCGATGGCCGCTTGGGCGACGCCGCCTGGCTGGAGGTGCGCTGGAGCCTCTTCACGGGCCCGGAAAAAAAGCTGCTCAAAACTCATCGCGCCAGCATCCGCGAGCCGGTGACCGGTGCGGATTATGGCGCCTTGGTGGCGGCCCAGAGCCGGGCGCTGGCCAGGCTCAGCCAGGAGATTGCCGCGGCGATTCTCCGAGGCACCGGGAAGAACGGAGGCTGAGCAGCAGTGGCCATAACCATCTTTACCAAGGCCTTCAGGCGCGTGAGGGTGCGGTCCAAGATATCTTTGCGGGGGCTGGAAAAGAAAAGCCGGGCGCTAAAGACTCCTCTCAAAAAAGGAGAGTCTTTTAACAAGCCCGGCTTTTTGCCACGGCGAGCGATGCACTTTCCGGTCTGGTGAAGACTGTCGTAAAGTCCCTCTCATTACGTCCGAAACGTTCCGCGGCCTACAGATCGTTCAGCCTGGAGGGGCGGCCAATTTCCTCATTATCCTCGCCTCAGGCTGCCTCGCCTGTGCGGGTTAACCGGAGACCTATCCGGGAGTCAGGCTGAACGACCCGTTAATCAATAGATAATCATCTATATAAAAAAGACAAGGTGAGGTTAGAAAAAAACTTCTGAGCAGTTCAGGGGGCGCGATCAATGGATGTGGTGCAGATACGTCCAGATAGCGGAAGTTTTTCAGGACCTTCTCTTTTATCCTTTCCAGAGACTTGCCCGGAAAAACCGGTGGTTTTACCGTCCCTGAATCTGTCTGCTACCGGTTCCGGCCTTTCTCCAGGAAGGCCTCCAAACGCCGGATGACCTCCGGGCTCGTGCAACAGATAGCGTAACATTTGGCCTCCAAATCGAGGCCTTGTCCCAGGGTCAGGTAGCCTGCCTGCCAGACGCAGTCCATGATGCCTCTAACGGCCAGTTGGGGCTTGGCCGCTAACCGGGTGGCCAGCTCTCGAGCCCGTTCCATTAAAGCCGCGGCCGGCACCACCGCGTTGATTATCCCCAGGCGTAAGGCCTCGGCGGCATCGAACATCTCCCCCAAAAGAAGGATCTCCAGGGCCCTTTTCCGGCCCACCAGCACAGGTAACTGCTGGGTGGCCCCGGCCAGGGGGTTGAAGCCCAGATTGACTTCCGGTTGGGCGAATCTGGCGCCTTCTGCGGCGACTGCGAGGGTGCAGGCATATAAAATCTCCATCCCTCCACCCAGACAATAGCCATTGACCGCGGCAATGATCGGTTTGCCGAGGTTCAGGAAGGGGTCTATGAGGCCGTTGCGGTAAGTCACGGGACTCGAGGCGGCGGAACCGGCTTTAACTCTATCGAGCATCTCTTTCACGTCTGCCCCGCCAATGAACGCCTTCTCCCCGGCCCCGGTCAAGATAACCACCCGCACCCCGGGGGCGTCTCCGGCCATCTTGAGCGCACCGCTCAGCTCCCCGACCGTTGCCCGGTTAAGTGCGTTTAGGGCTTGAGGACGGTTTAGGGTAATGGTGGCGACCCCTGCCGCAGTTTCATAGAGCAGATTCTCATATTGCATGGCGGCCTCCTCCGAGAGGTAGTGATATCTTTCTTTTTGTGAGGTAATACGCTGTGGGTCCAAATTATTTCGGTAAACCCGGTGGGCTTTGGATTTCCTTTACTGCCGAGGCGATTACCATCCCCACCAACACGGCCCAGAAGTAAAGGCCGAGCAAGACTTCGGAAATTACCAGAAATCTAACCAGCACGGCGTGTCTCGCCGGGATGATGTCTCCCAGCCCCAGGGTAGTTATGGTGGTGCCACTGAAATAGGCCAGATCAATGACGTCGGCGTCAATATTAAAGGAAAAGCGGCAAAGTGTGACATACAACACCCCGAAAGCTATGGTGGTCGAAATATAATTAAAGAAGACCAAAACCAGCGCCCGCAGCGGCCGCATGGACGCAAAGCCGGTAAAGGCAAAGGAAGTGGGCAACAGGAACATTTCGGCTATCAAATAGCCCGCCACGGTTGTCAGCAGAATTTTTGGCCACAGATAGGGTGGCGCATAAAAGGCAGTTAAATAGAGAACGATTACAAAAATAAACCGGAAAAAAACATAGTAACCTTCCCGGCCGCGGGTCAATCCACCCCAACCGCCGAACCAGCGCTCCGGGGAATAGATCTCCTGGTAATTTCGCAGGAAGCGTTCGATCTTGCGCCAAAATTCATTTTGCTCCATCTCGGGCATCATCCTCTTTTCAGGGTGAGCGGCGCCTGGCAAGGCCGTCGGACTGAGCCGGGCCTAGATATCCACTGCAATCTTAATAATCATTATTCCCGGCTTACCAAGCAGCTAAGCAAAATTCTGAGACGCGCCCGGCCGCCTTACCCTGCAGGCCCTGGCGGCCAATCGCTGTGACCGCCTGAGCCACGATGGGAGAAGCGGCGGCGCATATCTGCCATTCTGCGCGGCCAGCCTGGTGAAGCAGATCTTGGCGGAGGGATCAGCCCGGGAAAGAGAGGCGCTGCTGAAGAGAGTCGGGTTGATTCATAAAGGTTCAAATACTATTATTGGGCAGCCGCACCATGGTGAACCAAAAATCTCCGATGGCATTGACCACCTTGCTAAATTCATCCAGGCCCACCGGCTTGGTAATATAGCAGTTGGCTCCCAGACCATAGCTCTTGACCACATCTTCCTCTGCCTGCGAAGTGGTCAGGACCACCACCGGGATCGCCTTGAGATTATCGTCCATCTTCATTTTGGTCAAAAAGGTGCGGCCGTCCATCCCGGGCATGTTTAGATCCAAGAGAATCAAGTCGGGACGCGGCGCCTGGCCGAACTTGCCCTCTCGGCGCAGAAAGGCCAGGGCCTCCGCACCGTCGCCGACCACGTGCAGATTGACCAGGAGCTTGGATTTCTTGAGGCTATACTGCGTCAATTCCACGTCGGCAGGGTCGTCTTCCACCAGAAGAATTTCGGGCAATTCCACTACCATTGCGGCGTTCTCCTTTAGCTTAAAAAATTGAAATAAAAGCCGGCGACCTGGCCCGGCTCCGCTGCGGCCCCGATGCGGCCGTCATGGGGGGCGAAGGTTTTTTTGCCAATGGCCTGTCCTTTGCCGGGATGCCGTTCCTTATTGCGCTGCCTGCTTACTGGGCCTCGGCCATTTGATCTTTCGGCATCGGGGGTATGGTCAAGGTGACCTGGGCTCCATGCCCCGGCTTCGATTTTACCTTGAGGTGGCCCCCTATTGGCTCCAGCCGCTCCCGGATGCTGAAGAGACCAAATCCGACCGCCAGACTGGTGGGAACATTGAATCCCACGCCGTCATCTTCTACCTGAATCTGCAGGCGGTCCTCGGCATTGGTAATGACTACCTTGGCGTGGGACGCCTTGGCGTGTTTGGCCACGTTCATCAGCAGCTCGCGTACTGCCAGGAAGAGCAGGATTCTCCCGTCATCAGTCAGCGGCGGCAGCGGCTCTTGTTGCACTTCTATCTCAGCCCCACAGCTCTTCTGGAACCGGCTGGCGAGCCATTGGACCGCATCACCAAAACCCAATTCGTAGAGTATGGTCGGGCTGAGGTCAAAGGTCAGGGAGCGGGTTAATTGGATACTATGGTCAATTTGATCCAGGATTTCGCTCAGATCTGCGGCCAAATCCGGGGTGGCGGCCTCGGCGTACAGCGTCCCCAATTTGATCCGGGCGAAGGCTAAAATCTGGCCGATATTCTCATGCAGTTGCTCGGCTAAACGGCGGCGTTCCCGTTCTTCCACCAGGGTCAACTGGGAGGCCAGGGATCGGAGCTTTTCCTGATAGGCGCTGATGGCCGCCTCATTCTGCTTGCGCTTGGTGATGTCGGTGAGCATGCCCATGTAGTTGGCGATCCCGCCTTGTCGGTCATCCACCGCCCGGAGGGTGAGCCAGGCAGGAAAGGCCTCGCCATTCTTGCGGCGGTTCGAAATTTCGCCCTGCCACTCGCCGCTTTTCCTTATAGAGGTCCAGATTTTCTGGTGGGATCCGGCGCCCTGGGGCTCGGCTTGCAGCAGCTCCAGGGTCTGGCCGATAATTTCTTCGGGCGCGTATCCGCTGATATTGGTAAGGGCCTGGTTGACCGTGATGATTTTGCCTTGCCGGTCGGTCACCAGGATCCCTTCCCGGGCGTTCGCGAAGACCTTGGCGGCCAGGCTCATCTGCGCTTCCAGGTAATGCTGGTGCAGGGCCCGCTCAATGACCAGGGGGAGCAAATCGAGATAGATGCCCTCCACGTCTTTGACGACATAGTCGAGGGCTCCCAGCTTCAGGGCTTCCACTGCGACCCGATCGTTGCGACAGCCGGTGACCATGACAATGGGCGGCAAGGGGCCCTGGGAAGCCAGGCGGCGGACGACTTCGAGGCCGTCATAGCCCGGCATGGCATGGTCCAGGACCAGCAAATCATAGTTGCCTGACTGGTACATGGCCAAACCCTGCACCCCGTCCGGGGCATGGTCAACCACCAGGCCGGTGCGCTCCATCTTTTTCCGGAAGAGCTCGGCATCCGCGGGATAATCCTCCATTAAGAGGATGCGGATAGGTTCTTTCGGCATCGGGCTGAATCCCTGATTGGGATGGCATTCCCAGTAGATTATTTAAAAAATAGAGGGGTGGAAATCCAAAAATCTAATGGCAGCAATACATAATCTGAGATTATGCCGCGTCTAACCCCCACGCTCAAAAATGGTTTCCGTACCTCTCCCAAGTTAACCATAAAAGATAACTACTTGGATAAGCATGATTTTTACAAAGTCAATATTCCCATAAATTAGGCCAGGCGAGCCTGCAATAATTTAGGGGATTATTGTTCTGACAATTTGCGAATTTCCTGCCAGGAAAGAGATAACCGGGAGAAAAAGCCGGGAAGGGGCAGGTGCGCGGCTCTCTTATAAAAAATCGAAGCTATCTGAGCCCAATACGATAATTAGCGCCCGGGCCGGAAAGTTGGCGGGGATGTTTAATAATGGCAGCCTGGGTTAAGCCGGCCAGAGGAAGTCTTAAGCGAACTTTTCCCGGCCGCTTAACTTCCCGTCCCGGTAATCAGGACCGGCCCGGGTGGGAGAGGCACCGGGGTGAGAAGGCCTCGCCGCGCCGGATCTCCAGGCGGCTCCTCAGTCTCCCAGGGCCTTTTTTACCGACTTTTTCAATTCCTCGATCTTCACCGGCTTGGGAAAAAAGTCGAAGATGCGCTCCCGGATGGCCTCGATGGTGGCGTCCAGGGTGGCGTAGGCGGTCAACATGATCACCTTGGTGTTGGGATAGAGACTGTTCACTTCCCGCAGAATATCCATGCCGCTGACCTGCTCCATCATCAAATCGGTGACCACCAGATCATAAGGCGTGCGCTGGAGGGCTTCCAGGGCCAGCTGGCTGTCGGTGAAAGTCTCCACCTCATAACCTTCGTTTGCCAAAATGACCTTGGCCATGTCGCATACGATCTTCTCATCGTCCACCACGAGAATCTTTTTTGCCATCTTCCGCCCCCTTATCCGGTTAGTGCGGGTAACTTGATGATGAATCTAGTCCCTTGGCCCTCGGCGCTTTCCACAAAAATATCGCCATGATGCTCCCTTATGATGCCATAGCTCACGGAAAGGCCCAAACCAGTGCCCTTGGTGCCTTTGGTGGAGAAGAACGGATCGAAAATGTTGGGCAAAATCTCTTGGGGAATGCCGGTGCCGGTGTCCCTGACCTCCAGGATGAGATTGTTGGTCTCGGCGTCGCAAGCGGCGTTGATGAACAAGTCCCCGCCCTTGGGCATGGCTTGAATGGCGTTAATAAAGAGATTGACCAGAACCTGCTCGATTTGGGAGACGTCCGCGTAAACCTTCGGCAGGTCCTTGGCCAGGGCCACGTGCTGGTTTACCCCGCCCAGTTTCAATTGGTTGGCGACCAGCAGGAGGCTGACCTGGATGATATCCTTTAACTCCGCCTCTTTAAGTTCTTGTTTCTTTTGGCGGGAGAAATCCAACAACTTTTCAACGATCTTGTGGATGCGCTCCGTCTGGTTATAGATATCCCCCATATAGGTCTTTTTCTCTTCATCCCCCAGCATATCATAGATGCTGAGGTAGGTCTGAGCCATCAGAGAGATATTGTTCAGGGGATTGCCCAGTTCATGGGCGACACCGGAGATCATAACCCCCAGGGAGGCCAGCTTCCCGGCTTGCAGCATCTCCTCTTCCCGCTTGGCCAGTTGCCCGGCCATGTCCGAGATGGCCTGGATGGCTATTTCGATCTCATTTTGGGGTGAGATCCTTTTCACCGCCGCCTCCTGGAACCGCCCTTCCGACACTATTTTAATCATGCGCGCCATTTTACTCAGTTCGTCGATAATCAGTCCGAAAAAGTATTGCCAAAGGATTAACTGAATAATAAAAATAATTCCCAGGGCGGCTATCAGCATTAAGGCGTTGTTATTTATGGTGCGGCTGACATTTTGCCTCTCCAGTTTGAGAAGCCCCTCGGATACCTGGGTGAGTTCCTGCCCCCGGGTCCTCAGCTCCTCCCCGAAATCCCGGGAAGCCGCCTTGCCGTCCACCAGGTTATTCATCAGGGCGCGGTATTCCTTGAGGATGCCCAGTAAGCGCTCGTAGTTCTTCCGGCCCTGGCCGCCCAAGGCCGGCCCCATAAAGGATTTTGACGACAAAATAATCTGATATTCTTCCTCACCCAGTTTGGCCGATTCTCTCAAGGCATTAACGTCGTTATATAAGAAGTAATTCTTCTCCGCCTTGCGCATCTCCAGAAGGGCAATATTAATATCATCTATTCTTTCGATGGACCGTAATTTTGATGAAACATCTTCAAACGAAAGATAGACGAACAAGCCGATGACACAGATCAAGACCGCCTGGATAATGACCGAGACGATGATCCTCTGTTTGATCGTCATCCTGGGGAGATGCGGAAGTCTCATAAGCCGCTTGCCAAGGTCATATCCATGAGCGCAGACCGCGTTCTAAAGGCTGCTGAAACGGTGGGACTGGATGGCCTCTTCCAGCCTCTTCTCCATCGCCTCCGGGGCCAGTTCCTTTTCCAGTTTCTGCACCAGCTTCCTTTCCACCCGGTAGGATTTGACAAAGAGTTTGACCGCCATGCCGACGCTGGCAAGGCCCGCCAGGGTGATGATCAAATCGATGATGGACCAGAAGCCCAAACCGAACATGCGGGTGAAGATGGTGCCAATGGCGATCAAGGTCAGGCCGGTTCTTAGATAAGAGAGTTCGGTGCGCTGCTTGGCCAGGATGGTGCGATATTGGGAGAGATTGGTGCGGGCCTGGGCCAGACCGGTGCGGCCCCCGCTCATGCGGGTGCGGACTTCGGCGAGCTTATTGCGCATCTCGGCCCACTCGGTGCGGCTCTGGGCCCAATCGGTGCGGCTCCGGGCCAGGACATTGCGCCCCTCCGCCAGGTTGGTGCGCTTCTCGGCCAGTTCGGTGCGGCCTTCGGCCAACCCGGTGCGCTTCTCGGCTAACTGGGTTCTGCCTTCGGCCAACCCGGTGCGTTTGCCGGCCAACTCCGTGCGGCCTTCGGCCAGCTCGGTGCGCTTCTCGGCCAATTGGGTGCGGCGGTGGGCCAGGGAGGTCCGTTCTTCCGCCAGTTTGGTGCGGAACTGGGCCAGCTTGGTGCGGTCTTCGGCCAGATGCTCCCGCCGGTCGGCCCATTCCTCCATGGCCTTGATGAGTTCTTCTCCGGCCAGGTTTGAAAAATCTTTAGTTTCGTCGTCGGTCATGGCCAAATCCATTTCCAGGGTGGGATTTTAATAGTCATTGAACTTGGGTTTTGTCGATTTAATGCCAGGCTATTTTTCAAGCACATACCGGCGGTTAATAGAGCACCAGCATCAGGGGCGCCTTCACCTGGGCCAGCCATTGCAGCCTGGGGCTGTCCTTCCTGACGGCCCGCTCCAGGGCCACCACCACCAGGCCGTAGTCCTTCATGGCCTCCGGGGCCGGACCGCCGTCGGCCATAGGGAAATCATCCCTGAGGAGCGCCTGGCACCCGGCCGCCTGCAGGGTCTCCCGCCCCTGCAACACCACCTGCTGCACCGCCTCCCCGGCCCCGGGCGCCAGACAAAAGTGGACCGGGGTGGCACAGCCGGCCCAGATTTTTTCTAGGCTCTGGATCGCCAACCGGGCGCCGGCCGGGTCGAAGCAGGGCGCCAGCACCTGGTTGATCCGCTTCAGGATCCGGAGCCAGATGAGGGGCGTCCCGACTCGCTGATAAAACCTGGCACTGAGCCGCCGCTGGATGTTGGCCGGGGTGAAGGGGTAAGGCGCCCCTTCCACGTACAGGTCGAAGGGTTCGTGCTCCATGATCTTGAGCAGCTCAAATTGCCGATCCCCATAGAGCACCCGGGGTTCCCGTAGTTGGGGGCAGGACTCCGTCTCGCCGGCCAGCATCTCCTGAATCTCTTCCTTGCCCATCTCCAGGACTTCCCGCTCCCAGGTGTGCCGCACCCAGCCAGTGCCGATGGTCGGCACCTCGGGGGGCGGCTCCTTCACATAGACGGGGTAGAGTTCCATCTCGATCAAGCTGCCTAATTGACAGGCGTAGCGGATGGCAAGGCTGGAGGCCAGATCCACCTCGATAGCTACCAGGGTCTTAATCATATCTTCGTATCCTTTCCAATTGGTATGTTACTTACCTGGACCAGGCGCCCGCCGCGGACCGGGAACAGCCGGGGCGGGTGGCTCACTCCACCTGCTAAGCCGCCCCCCGAATCTTGGCGGCGGCCCGGTTCACCACCTCCTGAATCTCGCTCAATTTAAAGGGCTTGGCGATGAAGTCGAACACCCCCTGCAGAAAAGACTGTTTGGCGGTTTCCATAGTGGCGAAGCCGGTGATGATGATGACTTCCGTGCCGGGATGGCGTTTCTTGGCCTCGCTCAGAAACTGCATGCCGTCGACCTCCTTCATCTTGAGATCGGTGATGATGATGTCGTATCTGATCTGCTGAATCTGATGCATGGCCTCGGGACTCTGGGTAAAGGCGTCCACTTCGTAACCAAGCTTCTCCAAGGCCGGCTTTAACCGCTTGCAGACGATGGGCTCATCGTCCAGCACCATGATCCTCAGCTTATCCGGACTCATATCTTCCTCCTAGATCGGGGGGGTCCGACCTTAGCATTTGCTGCAGGAAGGCCTCGGCAAATTCCGGGATATCGTCGTCGTGGCGCAACTGAATGTCCAGTTGCCGGGTGTAGCCGATAAGCCTTCCCAGGACCTTGAGGAGTTCCTTAACTTCCTCCTGGGGCAGGTGCAGGACTTTGGCCACCACCAGGTCTCCCTTGGTGTCCACCTTGAAGTGGTACCGGGAGAGAATCTTAGCCAGCAACTGGGAGCGCCGGGACCGCCGGGTCAAATCCGTCACCCCTCCCACAAAGCGGAAATAGATGTGGTTGCGATGGGGTTCAGGGTCCATCCTGGCGTCTATGAGGTTGAAGTGGTAGCCCAGGTGCAGGTGCAAATTCAAATAGGTCTCGTTGACCACCGCCAGGTTGAATGCCGCCCCCGGGATGGCGCCGGCAGTCGCGGTCCTGGTTTTGGTGAGGCTGGACATCATCCCCTTAAAGTCCACCGGCACCGGCTCGGTGCTCCAGACCCCCGGCTCGGAGAGGCCTTCCCACAGAGCCTGCAGAGGCAGGGACCTGATCTGTTCCGGAAATAACTTGGCGCCGCGAGGCTCTGCCTCGACCCCGCCGCCCAGGTCAATGACTTTGAGGCCCAGGGGTATATCCGAAACCAGGGTCCAGATCTGCACCCCTTTGAAGCGCTTGACGAAGCGGGGCAGGTCCATCAATTCCGCCACTGCCTTTTCATGAATGAATCTGATCACGTCATGGACGGTCCTGCAGCCTTCCGGGGTGAAATCCTGGTCCTGGGGATCTATCAGATAAAGCGGTGCGATACGGGTCAGCAGACGCCTCAAAAGCCGGAACTCCGGGGCGTCTTCGAAGGCCATGGCCTGCATCAGTTCATACTGCAGCAGTTCCGTGACCCGGCCGGCATAAATGATCCGTTGCTTGGTGTCCACCGTCACCTTCATGCCTTCCGCCAGGATGTCGCTGGCCCGCTCCACCCCCACCAGAGCGGGAACCCGGAATTCCCGGGCGATGGTGGCCAAATGCCCCGCCGCCGAGCCCCGCTCCGCCACTATGGCCGCGGCCTTGGGCACGATACGGGCCAGCCACGGCGCGGTATATTTGGTCACCAGGACCGCCCCCTCCGGGAAGCTGTTCATGCCTTCATCCGACTGCACCAGGCAGACCGGCCCGGAGCCCACCCCGGCGTGGACCACCACCCCGGTTTTTTCGATGAGTATCGGGTAAACCGCACAGGTTTCGCAAATATCCTCCCCGAGCCCGGCGGGGGTCTGGGCAATCTGCAGTCCCCGGGACTGCAGGAGCCAGCATTGGCCCGCCTCGTCCAGGGCCCATTCGATCTCCTGGGGCCGTTTGAAGTAGCGTTCCAGGCTCAAGGCCCAGCGCACCAGGGTCTGGAGGGTTTCCTCGGAGAGACTGGCCTGCTCCTGCGCCGCCGCCGCCACCGCCGCCACTTCCTCTCCGCCACCGGCCGCGAGCCGGGTCAGGGTCTCCTTCCGGGCGATCTCCTGGCGCCGTAAGTGGTGCGGCGAGTCCCGCTCTACCACATAGCGGTCCACCAGACTACTGCCCTCCACCACGGTGCGCCCCAGGCCCCAGGAGGCGTAAACCACCAGGCAGTCCGGCTCCGAGCCGCTGACATCCAAGGTGTGCACCACCCCGCTCACCTTACTGGCGATCATCTCCTGAACCAGCACCGCCATGGCCGCCTCCTCTCCCAGCATCCGCATCGCCTGCCGGTACACCAGGGCTTCAGGCGCATAAAGGCTGGCCAGCACCTGCTGAAAGGCATGGAGGATGCCCTTGGGCGGAACGTTGAGGAAGCTTTGGTGCAGGCCGGCAAAGGTGATCTCGCCGTCCTCCCCATAGGCGCTGCTGCGCACCGCCCAGGAATCGCCCCCCTTTTCCGCCTGGCGCCGAATCTCCGCGGCCACGTCCTGAGGCACCACCCCCGCCAGGATGCTGTACTGGAGCTGCCGGGCGGTCTCGGTCTCCTCGCGCTCCCCCGCGGCCCAGGCTTCCAGCCAGCCGTGCAGGCGCTCTTCCAGATGGTTGTCCTCCAGGAAGCGGCGCCAGGTGCGGGTGGTGATGACAAAGCCCGGGGGCACCGGCAGGGAGAGATTTTGCATGATGATGCTCAAGGAATTGGCCTTGCCCCCGATGAGTTCAGGACGATCCGGGGTTGCATCCTGGAGGGCGACCACGTAAGGCATATCCCGGGACAGGTTTAAACGGCCCCTGAGCTCTGTCTCCAGTGGGATAAAGATGCGGTCGATGGTGGAATAGAGCTCCAGGTAGCGGTTGGAGCTAATGAGGTTGACCCCCTTGACCATATGCAGGATCAGGTTTTGCATCCCGTTGATGGTGTCGTTCAGGTACTTGCGGTCGAAGATGAATTCCCCCCCGGATTTCTCCCCCAGGTCGGCAATCAGCTCCATAACCTGCTGGTGGACCTCTAGCAGAGACTGAAATTGCTCAAAGAGTTCCGGAAAGCCCACCAGGTCCGCGCCGGGCTCCACCACCCTCTTAAAAAGTTTCCGGAGGCCCTTGAGCACGCGCCACATCAACGTAATTCCCCGGTGGAGCCGGCAGGTAGAAAAACGGGGCCAAACCGTGAGGCCTTCTCATCCGGCGGTCTTCCCTTTTTTCTCCGGCAGCCACCCGGCAAACCTTTCGGATCAAGATTTATCAGGGTCCGCCCCTCCTGGGCCGACTAATGCCCGCCGCCGCCCTTGAAGATAAAGCCCATGGCAAAGCCAACGACGATGGCGATAACCACTGCCAAAATACCATACATGGCGCCATGCTGATACGCCAAACTGGCAATAGTGGCCGGGAAGCCCACCATCATCACCTTGATCTCCCCGCATTCCTTGGCGGTTACCTGCCCTTCCTGAATCACCGAGAGGCAGACTGCGTAGCTGCCCGGCTTGACGTTGGTGGGCAGCCGAAACTCGCCCTTTACGGGAACCAGGCCGCCGCTGGCCTCGGATTTCTTGATCGGCTCTGAAAGGATGGTATAAATCCCCTCACTCTCCTTCATCTTCAGGAACTGCGCGAAGAATTCATCCCGCTCCCGGTCTTGAATCTGGCCGGACATGGTCACATGCGTCTTCAGCGCCGGGAAGCCCCAAGGCGCCGCGGCCCCGGCGGCTTCCAGGAGTTTGGGGTTGGTGCCCCCGGCCATATACAGGGAGGGAGCGCCATGGAAGTTGATCTCACCGACGTTCATCCACAACCCGCCCCGGCGCCCCTTGCGCATCAGGTGTTCGTCCCCGGCCTGGCCCACCACTTCCATGACCGCCTCGGCCCCCTGGGGGATTATGGCGGTCATCGTCACCGTCTGGCCCCGGAAGAAGGCCCCGATCTCCACCTGGGCGGGGGAGACTTTAATATCCAGCGAGGCCCCCCGGACCAGGGCCGGCAAGCTCAAAATCAGCAGCAAGCTCGAAACCGCCGCCAACCTGCGCCCGAAATTACCCCTGGCTGCCATCTCAGTGCCCGCCCTTGGGCGCCAGCATCAGATGGGGCGGAAGGATGAGGCTGGCCAGCATTTGCACCATAACGATGAGGACGATGGAAGCCAGCAATATCTTTAATTGGTCGGCCTTCAGGCGGCGGCTCAGGCGCACCCCGAACTGGGCCCCCAGGGTGGAACCCAGCAGCAGAATAAGGGCCAGCACCAGGTCCACGGTAAAATTGGTAATGGACTGCATGATGGTAACGTTGATACAGGTGAAGAGAATCTGGAACAGGCTGGTGCCCACTACCACATGCATGGGCATGCGCAGCATATAGACCATCACCGGCACCATGATGAAACCGCCGCCCACCCCCATGATGGCCGCCAGGATGCCCACGAAGACCCCCAGAATGAGGGGCAGCAGGGGCGACAGGGTCACCCCGGACTTGTCGAACCTCATCTGGTACGGCAGGGATTGGATGAACTGGTTGTACCGGGAAACCTTGCCGGGCTCAGGCCGCTTGCCTTCCAGCGCCGGCTTCTTGCGGAGGGCCTGGAGGCTCTCCATGAACATGTAGCCGCCGATCACCCCCAGCATCACCACATAGGTGATTTTGATGACGAAGTCGGCGTTCCCCATGGACCGCAGGACCTTGATGAGCTGTACCCCCAGGGTGCCGCCGAGGACCCCGCCGATGAGCAGAAAGAGCCCCATCTTGAAGTCCACATTTCCCAGGCGGTAATGGGCATAGGCGCCTGAGGTGGAGGCCGCCACGATCTGGTTCGAATCCGAGGCCGCGGCCACCGTGGAGGGAATACCGGCCATGATCAACAGTGGGGTCATGAGAAAGCCGCCACCCACCCCGAAGACGCCCGAGAGGAAGCCCACCGCGCCCCCCAATCCGAAGAGCAGCAGGATATTGATGCCGTTGCCGGCCACTGGCAGATAAAGACTCCAAAACATGCCTAGTTCTCCCTTCTTTGTCGTTGCCCGAAATTATCCGTGAGACGCGCCACTCTTCCCGGCCCCAGAACCAGCAAAATCTCTCCGGCAAATCGCCGGCCCAAGCTCTGCGTAACCGCAACCACACTCACTGCTGGCGCACCGGCAGCACCACGCTGAAGGTCGATCCCTTGCCCTGGGCGCTCTCCACCTCAATATGGCCGCCATGCTTTTCCACGATGCCGTAAGTCACTGAAAGGCCCAGTCCCGTGCCCCGGCCCACCTGCTTGGTGGTGTAGAACGGGTCAAAGATATGGGGCAGGTCCTTGGCCGCGATGCCCATGCCGGTATCCACCACCTGCACTTTCAGCCATTGGCCGTCCGGGGTGGCATCGGCCCGGATGGTGAGGCTGCCTCCGTCCAGCATGGCCTGGACGGCGTTGATGAAGAGGTTTAGAAAGACTTGCTGCAGGCTCTTGCGGTTCCCATCCACCTGGGGCAGATCCTGGGGCAGGTCCAGTTCCGTCTGGATGCCGGAGAGCGACAACTGGTTGCGCACCAGCTTCAGGGTATCCTGGATGACCCCGGCGATGTCCAGGGGCTCGATTTCGGGGCGCTCCGACCGGGAAAAATCGAGGAGGCCCTTGACGATCTCTGCGGCCCGCTCCCCCTGCCCCAGTATATCCTGGATCAACCCCAGGATCTCTTCCTGACTCAGCTCCCGCAAATCCTCTTTAAGGACTTCGGCAGTGAGGACGATATTGTTGATGGGATTATTGAGTTCGTGGGCGATGCCCGCGGTGAGGGTGCCCACCGCGGCGATCTTGCGCGACTGCACCAGTTGTTCCTGATGCACCTCCAGTTCGTGGGTCATACGATTGAAGGCCCGGAATAAGGCCGAGAATTCTTCCGAGGAGGACTCCGGTTGGGCAATAGGGGCGAAATCGCCATGGGCTATCTTGTCCATGGCGTGCTGCATCTGGAAGAGCGGCTGCACCAGCATGCGGGTAAGATAGAAGGCCACCAGGACCCCCAGGACCAGGAAGACTGAAACCGAGCCGATGAACAGCCCCATGGCGCGCTTGAAGAGGTGGTCGATATCCAGCCTCTCATCTTTCTCCCAACTTTCGGTAATGTTCAGCAACTTCTGCCCCAGGCTGCGCATCTCCTCCTCTTCTGCGGCAAAATTGCGACTGCCGGCCGCCGGCGCCTGGAGATCCGTTTCGATCCTGGCCAAAACTTCATGATAGCGCATGAGGGTTTTGTGAAACTCCGGCGCCTGGGGGTCTTTCTTCAACTGCAGGATCTCCGCCTCATGGCTCAAGTAAAGCTCGAGGACATGCCCGGTGTAATGCCCGGCCTCCTCTATGCTGGCAGGCTGATGGTACAGGAAGAAATTCTTCTCAAAGCGGCGGGTCTCCAGGAGGCTCTGAAACAGGTCGCCGGTGAGTTCCAACAGGCGCAGGCGATGGCCGATCTCCCGGTGCACCTGGAAGCTGAATACCGCGAAGACCAGCACCGCCAGGACACTGAAGAGAAAGGCCAGGAGGATGATGCGCCGGATCTTGTAGGTGGTTTTTTTCATAAAGGATTTTTCTCGGCCCGGACCTGCTCAAATTTACCAGGGTCGGAGGACTAAGACAATTAAAAGCTTCATTTTGAAACGGCAGATTTAAATGGAACGGCTTAACGGAGCAGTGCCAGGCAGCCTGAGGACGGCAGGGCCTTTCTCCAGGGGGCGGCGCCGGACCGGGAAGCGGCCGGGGAGGCGCATCTTCCAGGGCGGCCCGGTGCCGCGGCTGCTCAGGCCCAGGCAAAAGTTATAAAAAAACGCAGGCCGGGAGATGCCCCGGCCTGCGCGGTGAACCGTCATGAAACGCTGCCCCTGGCTCTACAAGATGGGCAGGTAGCGTTCGATCTCGTAGGCGCTGACGTGCATCCGGTAGGCGTCCCACTCCATCTTCTTGTTTTCCAGGTATTTCTTATGGATATGTGCTCCCAGGGCTTCCTTCACCAGGGCGCTCTTTTCCACCTCGGCCACCGCCTCGGCGAGGCTGCCGGGCAGTTCCTTGATCCCATGGCGGGACCGTTCGGCCTCGGAGAGGTGGTAGATGTCCAATTCCACCGGCTCCGGCAAGGCGTACTTGCCTTCGATACCCTTGAGGCCGGCGGCCAGCATCACCGCAAAGGCCAGGTAGGGGTTGCAGGCCGGGTCCGGGGCGCGGTATTCGCAGCGGGTGGCCGTCTCTTTGCCGGGTTTATACATGGGCACCCGCACCAGGGCGGAGCGGTTGCGCCGGGCCCAGCTGATGTATACCGGGGCCTCGTAGCCCGGCACCAGGCGCTTGTAGGAGTTCACCCACTGGCTGCAGATGCCGGTGATTTCCCGGGCGTGCTTCAGCAACCCGGCGATGTAACTCTTGCCCTCGGCCGACAAGTTATACTTGTCCTTGGCGTCATATAAGGCATTTTTCTTGCCCTTGAAGAGGGACTGGTGGGTGTGCATGCCGCTGCCGTTGATCCCGAAGATGGGCTTGGGCATGAAGGTGGCATAGACGCCGTTGACCATGGCGATGGCCTTCACCGTGGCCCGCAAGGTCATGGTCTTGTCGGCCATGGCCATGCCTTCGTCGTAGCGCATGTCAATTTCATGCTGGGAGGCGGCCACTTCATGATGGCTGTACTCGATGCGGACACCCATGTTCTCCAGGGCGAAGATGGTGTGGCGCCTGAGATCGTTGGCCACGTCCAGGGGCGGGGCGTCGAAATAACCCCCGGCGTCCAGGGTCTCGGTGCAGGTGCTGTCCCGGAAGTAAAAGTATTCCAGCTCCGGCCCGACGTAATAGGTGTAGCCTTTCTCCGCCGCCTTGGCCAGCATGCGTTTCAGGGCATAGCGGGGGTCGCCGGGATATGGGGAGCCGTCGGGTTGCAGGACGTCGCAGAACATCCGGGCTACCGGCCTCTCATCCGGCCGCCAGGGCAGCATCTGGAAGGTGGTGGGGTCGGGCTTGGCGATCATGTCGCTCTCTTCGATGCCGGCAAAGCCCTCGATCGAGGAACCGTCGAACCCCATGCCTTCGGTCATCGCCTCTTCCAGCTCTGTAGGGCGGATTGAAAAACTCTTCAACACTCCCAAAATGTCCGAGAACCAGATCTGAATAAAGCTAATTTCCTTATCCCGGACGACTCGGAAAACATCTTCCACCGTCTTGCATTGGCAGTGCACGTTTAGTCCTCCTCCACATTAAGTTTATTTAAATAATTGACAGCAATTTTTATACCAGATTTATTTTAAAGTAAAATCAAAAAGTTACCTGGAGGGCTACTTACATTTTTGTTAGTTTTGCCAGATTATGCTAACAAGTTTGTATGATTATGGCCCGGCAATCTGGCCGACGGCAGCCGGGCCGGTAAGGGAAACCTGAGCCTGGGGAAGATCGAAAATCTTCCCTGTAATTTATCCATTAATTTTGCCTTGACAATCGCCAGCCGGGATTTTTTTCAAAAAAATTCGCTCCCAACCCTCCTCCCGGAGAAACCTGGAGGCGACCCGGGGCCGCGACGGCTGGTTGAGCCGAGGTAAATCTCTATCGTTGCGGTCAACCGGCGATTAGAGGCTGAGGGCCGGATAGCCCAGGAGGCGGTTGACTTCCTCCGCCAGTTCGGCGGAGGGGGCGAGGCCCAGGTCCGGGGGCAGGGCCAGGACCGCCTCTTCCCTCGGGTCCAGGAAGTGCAGGAAAGCCGGCACCGGCCCGGGGTGGCGCCCCAGGACCTCCTTGAGTCTGAGCAGTTGCTCCGGGGTGGCGCTGGCGGCCTGGACCCGGAGGTCCAGCCTTTCCGGCCAGTGGCCCAGGGCGCTCTCCAGGGGGGCGATCTCCAGGGCCCGCAGTTTGGGCCCTTGCTCTTCCTGGAGCACCGCGCCCTTGAGCCAGAGGGGCAGGCTAGGCTGTTTAAGCCAGGCGGCCGCCCGCTCATAAACCTCGCCGAAGACCAGGACTTCCACGCTGCCGGCCAGGTCCTCCACCGTCAGGATGGCCAGATGGCCACCTCTCTTGCCCACCTTTTCCTTGAGAGAGGTGACCACCACCCCCAGGATTACTTCCTGGGAATCGGGAATTTCGGCCAGGTCGGCGGTGGTGACCCGGGCCCGGATCTTGAGTAGACCGCGATAAGCGTCCAGGGGATGGCCGGAGAGGTAGACCCCCAGGGCCTCCTTTTCCCTGGCCAGCTTCACCGATTTCTCCCAGGGCTCCGCCTCCGGCAGCCAGTCGTCGTCGTTATGGGACACGGCCAGCCCGGCGAACATGGACATCTGCTTGGCGTCCTGGAGGCGCTTCAAGTTTTGGGTCTTCTCCAGGGCCTGGTCCAGGCCGGCCATGAGCCGGGAACGCCGGGGCTGCAGGGGGTCGAAGGCCCCGGCCTGGATCAAGGATTCCAGGACCTTGTGGTTCACCTTGTTTAAGCTGATCCTTTCCAGGAAGTCCCGGAAACTCTCGAACCGGCCCGGTCCCCGGGCTTCCAGGATCTCCTGGATGGCCCCCAGGCCGACGTTTTTCACCCCGGCCAGGCCGTAGCGCACCTTGTCCCCCGCCACCGTGAAATCCCGGGAACTCTTGTTGATGTCCGGCGGCAGCAGCTCGATCCCCTGATCCCGGGCCTCCATGATATGCCGGGCCAGGGCCGTAGTATTGTTGATTTCGCTATTCAGGACCGCCGCCAAAAACTCCAGGGGATAGTGAGCCTTGAGATAGGCGGTCTGATAGGCCACCAGGGCGTAGGCGGCGCTGTGGGACTTGTTGAAACCGTAGCCGGCAAATTTTTCGATCAGGTTGAAGAGTTCCTTCGCCTTGGCCTTGGGGATGCCATGCTTCTCGGCCCCGGAAAGGAAGCGGTGCCGCTGGGCCTCCATCACCGCCGGATCCTTTTTGCCCATGGCCCGGCGCAGCAGGTCCGCCTCCGCCATAGAGAAACCGGAGACTGTGGCGGCAATCTGCATCACCTGTTCCTGGTAGAGGATGACCCCATAGGTCTCCTTGAGGATGGGTTCCAGTTGGGGTAAAAAATAATCGACCTTGGCTTCCCCGTGCTTGCGGCGCACATAGTCGTCGTGCATGCCGCTCTCCATAGGGCCCGGCCGGTACAGGGCGTTCAGGGCGATGATGTCCTCAAAGAGCGAGGGCCGCAGGCGCACCATCAGGGCCCGCATCCCGGCGCTCTCCAACTGGAAGACCCCGGCGGTGTTGGCCGCCTGGAGCAGTTGGAAGGTGGCGGCATCGTCCAGGGGGATGGTGTGGATGTCAAAATCCGCCTGGTGATCCCGGCGGATGAGGCCGACCGCCTGGTCGATGACCGTCAGGGTGCGGAGCCCCAGGAAGTCGAATTTCACCAGGCCGACCTTCTCCACCCCCTTCATGTCGAACTGGGTGACCAGCTCCCCTTTGTTGCCTTTGTAAAGGGGCAGGTAGTCGATCAGGGGGCGGTCGGCGATGACCACTGCCGAGGCATGGGTGGAGGCATGCCGGGGCAGTCCCTCCAGGACCGCGGCGATGGCCAGGACTTCCCGGACCGAGGGGTTGGTGTCCCGCAACTCCCGGAGGCGCGGCTCCATCTGCAGGGCCCCCTCCAGGGTGATGTTCAGTCTCTCCGGCACCAGCTTGGCGATGCGGTCCACTTCCGGGTATGGCACCTCCAGGGCCCGGCCCACGTCCCGGATCACCTGACGGGTCTTCAGGCTGCCAAAGGTGGTGATCTGGGCCACGTTTTGCCAGCCGTAAGTCCGGGAGACATAGTCGATGATCTCACCCCGGCGCTCGTAACAGAAGTCCACGTCGATATCAGGCGGGCTCATGCGCTCCGGGTTGAGGAAGCGCTCGAAGAATAACCCGTAGGCCAGCGGGTCCAAGTCGGTGATCCCCAGGGCGTAGGCCACCAGACTACCAGCCGCGGAGCCCCGGCCCGGGCCCACGGGGATCTGCTGATGCCGGGCATAGGCGATGATGTCGGCCACCACCAGGAAATAGCCGGCAAAGCCCATCTTCACCAGGATGTCGGTTTCGTATTGCAGGCGCTGCCAATAGGCCTCCTCCGGCTGCCGCGGCTGCTCCGCCGGCGCCGCCAGTCGGGCCTGGAGACCCTCCCGGGCCTGCTGGCGCACCAGGGACTCCATGCTCTCGCCCTGGGCCGCCGGGAAGACCGGGAAGCGATAGTGGCCCAGGTCCAGGGTGAGGTCGCAGCGGGCCGCGATCTCCCCCGCCATGGCCAGGGCCGCGGGGTGGGGGATGGACTGGGCCATCTCCGCGGCGCTCTTGAAATAGAGCTGGTCGGTCTGAAATTTCATGATGCGGCCGGCGCTGTTCACCGTCTTCCCCGTCTGGATGCACAGCAGGGCGTCCTGGGCCCGGGCGTCTTCGGGGCGCAGATAATGGACGTCATTGGTGGCCACTAAAGGAATCCCCCAGCGCGGCGCCAGCTCCAGGAGGGCCTGGTTCACCTTGAGCTGCTCCGGCAGTTCGTTGGCCTGGACCTCCAGGTAAAAGCGCCCCGGGAAGATCTCGGCGTATTCCCGGGCGGCGGTTTCGGCGCCCTTGGGGTCATCTTGCAGCAAACGCTGGGCCACCTTGCCGTGGAGGCAGGCGGACAGGGCAATCAGACCGCCACCCAACTCCTGCAGGAGTTCCTGATCCACCCGGGGGCGGTAGTAGAAGCCCTCCAGGTAAGCCCGGGTCACCAGACGGATGAGATTATGATAACCCTCCAGGTTCTCAGCCAGCACCACCAGGTGATGGTATTCCGCCTTGCCCTTGCGGTCCTGCCGGGAGCCCGGGGCCACGTAGAGCTCGCACCCCAGGATCGGCTTGATGCCCGCGGCCTTGGCCTTCTGGTAGAAATCGAGGACCCCGAACAGGGCGCCGTGGTCGGTGATGGCCACCGCCGGCATCTCGTAGGCCTGGGCCTGGGCCAGCAGGTCCGGGAGGCGCAAGGCGCCGTCCAGCAGGCTGTAGGCGGTGTGCACGTGGAGATGGACGAACTGGGATTCGGGCATGGTCTCCTGGTCTGCTAGTTTAACCAGATAAAATTATAGCAAATCCTGTGGAGAGAGGGAACCTGACGCACGGCCGCCAGGGAGGAAGATTTTCTGAAAGGCCATCTCAAATAATTTTCAATAATCACCGCTATTTATCCTACCCAAAATTCATGTTTCGCGAAGGCGAAAATCAGGGAAATCCCGATTTATCTTTTTATGGCGCTGACCGATATTATCATCAAGGGCCAGAGAAGCAGCGGTCTCAAAAATTCATGTTGCTGGCGCCGGACATGCCGATCAGCGCCTGCGCCAGCGGGGTATCTCCGGAATCCTTTTCGGAAGGAGAAGGTTATTCCGGCGATCCCGCCGCGGCCGGCTACACTGGTGTCCATGGCCAGCGAGGGAGCCGCGGCCGGGGAGTCTTACCTGTGCAGTTCAACGACCTCTTAACCATCAGCGTGCGGCAGGTGATCCGCCATCGGCGGCGTTACCTGGGAGTAGTTTTGGCCATCGCCCTGGGGGTTGCCGGTTTCATCAACATCCTCACCATGAGCCGGGAGGTGAAGAAGAACTTCAACGAAGACCTGGACCTGATTGGCGGGGTCACGGTCATTCGCCTCTCCTTCGACAACACCCGCGCTTACCAGCCCCAGTGGTTCCATGACTCTACCCTGGCGGCCTTGAAACATCTCCAAGGCGTCGCGGAACTGGGTCTCACCGCAGTCAAGGGCGGGTCCACCAACTACCGGGGCCAGCAATACGGCTTTTCCCTGCTGGCGGTGGATGACTGCTACTGGAGCGTGCGCAATTTTTGGGCCCAAAGGGGGAATCTCTTCGGGCCCGGCGCCTTGGCCGGACGCAAGCGGGAATGTGTCCTGGGAGCCGAACTGGCCAAGCGCGTCTTCGGCGGTCTGGACATCCGCGGCCGGCTCCTGGAGATCAATAACGAGATCTATTGGGTCTCCGGGGTCCTGGGAGGCGTAACCGACACCGGCGCGGCCAACGCCGCCTTTATTCCCCTCACCACCGGGCTGGACCGCCTGGCCGGCCCGCCGCTCACCGACCGCCTCTATCTGCGCTGCCAAACCTGGGATGACGTCTCCCGGGTGGCAGCCGCCATTCCAGGCGTCATCAAGTCCACCCAGTCCCCGGAAGAGCTCCAGGTGGAGGTTTCCTGGGAAGGGCTGAAAAGGGTCTTGCAACTGGCCTGGTGGATCCAGTTTCTCATCTATCTCGCCACCGGCGCCACTTTCATCTTGGGCGGGGTAGGCATCTGGAACGTGATGATGGCCGCGGTGGTGACCCGCACCCGGGAGATCGGCTTGAAGAAGGCCATGGGGGCCGAGGATCGGGATATCCTGGCCCAATTTCTCACCGAAGCTCTCTGTCTCAGTATGGGCGCCGCCCTGCTGGGGGGGCTGCTGGGGCGCATCATGACCGAGATTTTGGGGCGCCTGATCCACAGCCGTCCTCCGGAAGGTCTGTTCTTCCTGGGCCTGGGCCTGGGATTCCTCTTTGCCGTGGTGGTGGGGGTGGGGGCCGGCCTCTATCCCTCCCTGCGGGCCAGCCGCATGGAAGTAGTCTCAGCCATCC
>JBKQLU010000007.1:0-45002 GCA_052326585.1 Desulfobaccales bacterium
GGGCGGCTACCCCGAGCTCTTTGCCGGGCAGTTGGCGGCCAATGCGGGAATCAAGCGCCAGTTGGCCGAGGCGGCCGCAGCCGGCCTGCCCATTTATGCCGAATGCGGGGGGCTGATGTACCTGTCCCGGGAACTCCGGGATCTTCAGGGCCAGGTCCATCCCATGGCCGGGCTGCTGCCCTTCCGGGTCCGCATGCTGCCAAGGCTAAAGGCCCTGGGCTACCGGGAGGTCACCCTAAGGGACGCCGGCCTGCTGGGTCCGGCGGGAACCAAGGCCCGGGGCCATGAATTCCACTACTCGGAAATCGAGGCGGAAACCGGAGACCTGCCCCGGCTATACCAGCTTGCCGGCCGGCAGGGAAGCGCGCCCGCTCCGGAGGGCTATTGCCTGGGCAGCGTCCTGGCCAGCTACGTGCATCTCCATTTCAGCAGCAACCCGGAGGTGGCCCGCCATCTGGTGGACCATTGCCGCGCTTATAAGGAGAAGATATGAGCTGGAGCCCGCGGTTACCCGCAGAGATCGAGGCGGAGAGTTTTCGCCGCATAGAGGCCCAGGCCGGGGGCCATCATTTTCCGCCGCCGGCCTGGATGGTGGTGCGGCGCATGATCCACACCAGCGCCGACCTCGATTACCTCCACAGCGTCCGGATGCATCCCCGGGCCCTGGCCGCGGGGGTGGCGGCCCTGCGCCAGGGAGGCTCCCTGGCCACCGATACCCGTATGTTGCTGGCGGGCGTCTCCAGCGGCCGCTTGAGCAGGCTGGGAGTAACCCCCTTCTGCCTGATGGATGATCCGGAGGTGGCCCGGGAAGCCCAACGCCAGGGGACAACCCGGGCGGCCGCGGCCATGGAGGCCGCCCTGCCGCGGCTCTCTGGCGGCATCGTGGCCATCGGCAACGCCCCCACTGCCCTGCTGCGGCTCCTCGAGCTGCTGGCCGCCGGAGCCCCGGCGCCCGCTCTAGTAGTGGGGCTGCCGGTGGGTTGGGTCAACGCCGCCGAATCCAAGGAGGCCTTGAGCCGCCAGGACTGTCCATTCATCACGGCCCTGGGGCCCAAGGGCGGCTCGGCGGTGGCCGCCGCGGTGATTAATGCCCTGGCCATTATGGCCTTAGAGGAGACCGGGACATGACCGGGAAGATCGGCACCCTTTACGGGATCGGGGTGGGGCCTGGGGATCCGGATTTGATCACCCTGAAGGCGTTGCAGGTGCTGTCGCGCATCCCCCGCCTCTTTGCCTCCTGCTCCACCAAAAACAGCTACAGCCTGGCCCTGAACATCGTGCGCCGCCACCTGAACGGGGCCGGGATCGAACGCCTCCCCTTCCCCATGACCCGGGACCCACAGGTTCTGCAAGCGGCCTGGGAGTCTAACGCGGCGCGGGTCCTGGAAACTCTGGCCACGGGGGAGGACGCCGCCTTCGTCACCCTGGGGGACCCCCTCACCTACTCCACCTTCGGATACCTCTTGAAGACCTTGAAGCGCCTGTGCCCGGAGGTGCGGGTGGTCACCATTCCCGGCATCACCTCCTATAGCGCCGCGGCGGCCCGAACCCAGATCCCCCTGACCGAAGGGGAGGAATCATTCGTATTGGTGTCCGGGGCCCTGGGCGCCGCCCGGCTGCGGGAAGTGGTGGAGAGCAGCGACAATATCGTCATGCTGAAAACCTACCGCAACTTCCGGGAGATCTACCGGACCCTGGAGGAGCTGGATCTCCTGGATCGAGCCACCTGCATCAGCCGCTGCGGCCTGGAGGGAGAGACGGTGGTGGAAAACCTGCGGGATTATCACGGGCAGCCCTTACCCTATCTCTCCATGATCATTATCAAAAAGAAAGGTAAAGGATATTGACGACCGCAACTTCACCCACGGGCGGCTGGGGACGCTGGCTGGTGCTGCCCCTGGTTGGCATACTGGTGGCCTCCTACTGGCTGGGCCTCTGGCCCGAGGCGCATCACCTCTCGGTCCACAAGCTTTATCGGCAACTGGCCTCGCCTCTGCTGCGGCTGCTGATCTACCTGGGGGTGGGCCTGCTGGTCGGGCAGATCATCGAGTCCCTGGGCTGGGCTGCCAGGTTGGGGAGCTGGGCCGGGCCGCCGCTGCGCTGGGGGCACCTCCACAAGGAAAGCGGGGCCAGTTTCACCGCCGCCTTTTTCTCCGGTATCCTGGCCAACACCATGCTGGTCACCCTATACCAGGAAGACCGCATCGGCCGCCGGGAGATGACCGTCACCTATCTGCTCAATAACGGTTTGCCGGTCTTTTTTTCGCATCTGCCCACCACCATCTCTGTCATCGTGCCCCTGACCCGGCAGGCGGGCTTGATTTACCTGGGGCTAACCCTGGCCGCAGCGCTGCTCCGCAGCGCCCTTCTCCTGGTCTATTCCCGCTGGCGGCTGCCGGCCGGGGGTGGAGGCGAGGGCGAGGTGGCCGCACCGGCCCCCGCCAAAAAGGAGAGGCTGCTCCAGGAAATCTGGCAAAAGTTCCAACGGCGGTTTTCCCGGGTGATCCTCTACACCTTGCCCATTTATCTACTGATCTTCGTGCTCAACGATTGGGGGTTGTTCAAGTGGCTCGAGGCGGCCGCCAACACCCACGTGGCCCTGAGCTTCCTGCCTATGGAGGCGGCCAGCGTGGTGGCCTTCAGCGTGGCGGCGGAATTCACTTCGGGGATCGCGGCCGCGGGGGCCTTTCTGCAAGCCGGGGCCCTGACGGTGCCGCAGACGGTGATGGCCCTGGTCCTGGGGAACATCGTGGCCACCCCGGTCCGGGCCTTGCGCCATCAATTGCCTGCCAACGTGGGGATCTTTTCCCCAAAGGTGGGAACCGAGCTGCTGCTCTTGAGCCAGGGCCTGCGGCTCCTGAGCCTGGTCCTGGTAGCCGTGCCCTATGCCATCTGGGCCTGAGGCGAGGCTTGTGATGCGGATCAGTTCACCGCTTGAAGAAGTTATGGACTTGGATAATAGTGACAGCCGGCCACCCAGGCCTCGCAAAGACCTGCGCCAGGGCTTTTCTACCGGCACCGCGGCCGCGGCTGCTGCCCAGGGAGCCTTGTGGGAGCTGTTGGAACCCCCGGCCCCCGAAAGAGTGGAAGTCACCCTGCCCGGGGGCGGCCGCCTGACTATCCCGCTCTTATACCACCAGCACTCCGAAGAGAGGGGCGAGGCCGCGGTGATCAAGGACGCGGGGGATGACCCCGACGTCACCAACGGGGCCCAGATCGGGGCCCGGGTCTGGCGCCTGAACGGCCGGGACACCCAAGAGGAGGTGGTTTTCCTGGGGGGGGAAGGGGTGGGCCGGGTGACCAAACCGGGATTGGCGCTGGCGGTGGGAGAGCCGGCCATCAACCCGATGCCGCGGCGGATGATTCGCCGCAGCCTCAGCCCGGTGTGGGAGCGCCATTTCCCCGGCCAACCCCTGCGGCTGGGGGTAGAAATCTTCGTGCCCCGGGGCGAGGAGCTGGCCCGCCATACCTTGAACCCCCGTCTGGGGATCGTGGGCGGTATCTCTATCCTGGGTACCAGCGGCCTGGTTAAACCCTTTTCCCATCAGGCCTACCGGGCCACCATTGTGGCCTGCCTGCGGGTGGCACAGGCCCTGGGGCTGAAACAGATTGCCTATAGCACCGGCGGCAAAAGCGAGTCGTACCTGCGCCTGCTGCTGCCGGAGTTGGCGGAAGCGGCCTTCGTGCAGATGGGCGATTACGTGCGCTTTGCCCTGCGGACCGCGGCAAATCTGGGGTTTGGGGAGATCACCACGGCGGCCTTTTTCGGCAAGGCCCTGAAGATCGCCCAGGGCCGGGGCCATACCCATGCCGCCCGGGGCCTGGCGGACCTGGGGCAACTGGCCCGGCTCGTCCGGGAGCAGACCGGAGACGTCCGGCTGGCCCGGGAAATTTCCCGGGCCAACACCTCCCGGCAGGCCCTGGAGATCCTGCTGGCAGCCGGAGCCCAGCAGGTGGTGGCGGAGGTAGGGGCCCGAATGCTGGCGGCCTTGCGCGACCATGCCAGGCCCGGCCCGAAGCTGGCCGCAGTGATCCTCGATTTTGCCGGGCAGCCCCTGTGGCGGGGCGCAGATCCGGGGTGAAATATCTTAGTTTAACTGAGGACAGCCGCCTGCGGCCGTCCCTACCCGATAAGCAGTGGGGTGCGCTCCCTGCTGTAGAGGGCTTAACATGATACCGGTGCAGGTGGTGGGGTTGGGAATGTCGCCGGAAGACCTGACGCCCCGGGCCCTTAAGGTCATCCGGGAAGCCCAGGTGCTGGTGGGCGGACGGCGCCTCCTCGCCTATTTCCCGGATCATCCGGCCAGAAAAATTTCTCTGGGCAAAGACCCGGAAGGCACCCTCGGCCAACTCCCGGCCCTGGCCGCGGACCAGCGGGTGGTGGTGCTGGCCTCCGGCGACCCCAACTTCTACGGGGTGGGCCCCCTGGTGCTGAAGGTCTTGGGGCCTGAGCAGGTGGTGGTGCACCCCAATATCACTACAGTCCAGGCCGCCTGCGCCCGCCTCAAGATGGCCTGGCAGGACACCCCGGTGGTCAGCCTGCACGGGCGCAGTTTCCAACCCCTGGCCGAGTCCCTGAGCCGAGGCGCCAACCGCGCCCTGGTCTATACCGATCCGGAGCATACGCCCGGGGCTATCGCCCGCTGGCTGCTGGCCCGCGGCCAAGAGGAAGCCCGGCTCTGCGTCCTGGAGGACCTGGGCCAGGCGAGCGAACGCCTCACCTGGCTCAGCCCCCGGGAGGCCCAGGGGCAGGAGTTTTCCCCCCTGAACCTGGTGGTTATCCTGCCGCGCCCCGGACAGGACCAGGCGGCAACCCGCTCACAGGCTGGAGCCCCGTGCCACTTGCACCTGGGGCTCCCGGAAGAGGCCCTGGCCCACCAGGGCGGCCTGATCACCAAGGCCGAAGTGCGGGCCGTGGTTCTGGCCAAGCTGGCCCTGGCTCCCGGCTTAACCCTCTGGGACCTGGGGGCCGGTTGCGGTTCGGTTAGTCTGGAGGCCAGCCTGCTGTTGCCCGGCGGCCGCATCATCGCGGTGGAGCAGGACCAGGACCGGGCCGCCCAGATCCGGGCCAACGGCGCCAAATTCGGGGTCGCCAACCTGGAGGTAGTCTGCGGCCGCGCCCCCGCCTGCCTGGCGGACCTGCCCCTGCCCCAGAGGGTCTTCATCGGGGGCGGCGGCCGGGATTTGGGGGAGATTTTGCCGGCGGTCCTGGCCCGCCTGGATCGGGGGGATGGGAGGGTGGTCCTCACCGCCACCTTGCTGGACACCCTGGAGACGGCCCGGGGGGTTCTGGCCGCGGCTGGCTGGCGCCTGGAGGTGACCCTGCTCCAGGTGAGCCGCTCCCGCCCCCTGGCCGGGGACGCCTATATGCAGGCTCAGAACCCGGTATGGATCGTCTCGGGTTGGGCAGGAGAATAACATGACAGAGCGCCATCCCGTCATCTTTCTGGGGGCCGGCCCCGGCGACCCGGAGTTGATCACGGTCAAAGGGCAGCGGGCCCTGGCCCAGGCGGAGGTAGTCCTCTACGCCGGTTCCCTGGTGTCGCCGGCGCTGCTGGGCTGGGCCCCCCGCCAGGCGGAGCTGATCGACACCGCACCCCTTAACCTGGGGCAAATCGTCCAAGGCATCATCCGGGCCCACCGGGCCGGCAAAAGGGTGGTGCGGCTCCACTCCGGCGACACCGCCCTGTTTAGCGCCATCCAGGAGCAACTGGAAATCCTGGAGAAAGAGGCCATCCCTTGCCGGGTGATTCCCGGGGTTACCGCCGCCTCGGCCGCGGCCGCGACCCTGTCCCAAGAGTTGACCCTGCCGGAGGTGACCCAAACGGTCATCCTGACCCGAGGTGCAGGGCGGACGCCGGTGCCGCCCCGGGAGGCCCTGGAAGAGCTATCCCGCCATGGAGCCACCATGGTCATTTATCTCAGCATCGGGCTTATCGACCAGGTAGTGGCGGAACTTAGCCGCGCCTACGGGGCCGAGGCCCCGGTAGTGGTGGCCTACCGGGTGAGCTGGCCGGATCAGCTCATCATCCGGGGCACCCTGGCCGACATCGCCGCCCGGGTGCGGCAGGCCGGAATCCAGCGCCAGGCCCTGATCCTGGTGGGGCCGGTCTTGGCCGCCAGGCCACAGGGCCTTAAGGCGCACTCCAAACTCTATGACCAGGACTTCGACCATGGGTTCCGTTCCGGAAACCGCGATTAGGGTGGTGGCCCTCACCCGCCGGGGCGCCTCCCTGGCCCGGAAAATCAGCCGGGACCTGGCCGGGGCCCAGTGTTGGCTGGCCCGGACCCAGGCCGGGGGGAATCCGCAGGAGCAGACCTTTGACCGAGTCGCCACGGTCTTTGGGGAAGCCTTCCAGCGGGGAGAGGATCTGGTGGCGGTCATGGCAGCGGGCATCGTGGTGCGCAGCATCGCCCCCCATCTCCGGGGCAAAACCCGGGACCCCGCGGTAGTGGTGGTGGATGAGGCCGGCAAGTTTGCCATCAGCCTGCTCTCCGGGCACCAGGGGGGCGCCAACCGGCTGGCCCGCCAGGTGGCGCAAATCATTAAGGGCACGCCGGTCATTACCACCGCCAGCGATCTCCAGGGTCTGCCGGCCCTGGACCTGGCCGCCCTCAGCGCCGGACTGACCATCGAGAACCCATCAGCCCTGAGCCAGGTGCAGATGAGTCTCCTGTCCGGTGTGGTCCTGCGTTTGGTGGACCCGGACGGCTTCCTGGCCGAACTCGCCGAAGAGTATCCCGGGGCGCGGGTCATCTGGGAGACGGACCTGGACACCGCCCTGGCGGGAGGCTGGCCCGGGGTGTACGCCGGATTTCGGGAGCGCGCCTGGCCTCAGGCCTGGCTGGTGCTCCGTCCCAAAAATCTGGTGGCCGGCGTGGGATGCCACCCGGGCGCCTCTGCCGACGAAATTCTCAGGTTTCTCCGGGACTCCTTTCGGAAGGAAAGGCTGTCCCTGGCCTCCCTGAAGGCCCTGGCCAGCATCGAGGCCAGAAAAGAGGAAGCCGGCTTGATAGAAGCAGCCGCCAGGCTGGGAGTGGAGTTCATATGGTTCAGCAAGGAAGAGTTACAGAGCGTACCGGTGCCAAACCCCTCGCCGCAGGTGATCCGGCTGGTGGGAGTGGTCAGCGTCGCCGAAGCCGCGGCCCTGAAAGCCGGAGGGGGGGAACTGGTCCTGACCAAACGGAAAAGGGGCAACCTCACCCTGGCGGTGGCCCGGGTCGGGGCCGCCTGACGGTGGTGAGTCTGGGACCCGGGTTCCCGGACTATATCATCCCCCGGGCCAGGGCTGCCCTGGATGAGGCCCAGGTGGTGGCGGGCTATCGTACCTACCTCGAGCTTTTGCAACCCCTGTTGACCCACCAGGAGGTGGTGGCCACCGGGATGAAGGGTGAAATCCAGCGCTGCCAGACGGCCATTGCCCGGGCCTTGCTGGGGGCGCGGGTGGCCCTGGTCTCCGGGGGCGACGCCGGCATCTACGGCATGGCCGGGCTGGTTCTGGAGATTTGCGCCGCCCGGGGGCTGAAGATCGGTCCGCCGGAGGGCGGGGAGGAGGGAGTCGATTTTCACCTGGAGGTGATTCCCGGGGTGCCGGCCCTGGCCGCCGGGGCCGCCCTCTTGGGCGCGCCGCTGATGCACGATTTCGCCGTCATCTCTCTAAGCGACCTGCTCACCCCCTGGGAGACCATCCAGAAGCGCTTGGAGCTGGCGGCCCAGGGAGATTTTGTCATTGTCCTCTACAATCCCCAAAGCAAGAAGCGCCACTGGCAACTGGCAGCGGTCCGGGAGTTGCTGCTCCGCTTTAAGGACCCGGGCACCCCGGTGGGCCTGGTCAAAAGGGCCATGCGCCCGGGCCAGGAGAGCGTCATCACCAGCCTGCAAGAACTGCTGGCCCACCCGGTGGACATGCAAACGGTCATCATCGTGGGCTCGTCCCAGACCTTCATCTACGGCCCCTATATGATCACTCCCCGGGGTTATCTGAGCAAGTACCAGGTACTGGAGGGGGGGTAGAGATTATGAAATACCGTCCCTTAATGATCCTGGGCTCGGGCTCGGACGTAGGCAAGAGCATCATCACTGCCGGGCTCTGCCGCATCTTCCATCAGGAGGGCCTGCGGGTCGCCCCCTTCAAGGCGCAGAATATGGCCTTGAACAGCTTCATCACCCCGGAGGGCGGCGAGATGGGGCGGGCCCAGGTGGTGCAGGCCCAGGCGGCCGGCCTGGCCCCCCACGTGGACATGAATCCCATCTTGCTCAAGCCCGAGAGCGAAGTGGGCTCCCAGGTGATCGTCCACGGCCGGGTTTACGGCAACTTCTCGGCTCAGGAATATTATCGGCACAAACCCAGTCTGACCCGCAAGGTGATGGAGAGCTTCCGCCGCCTTAGCCTTAAGCATGAGCTCGTCATTCTGGAGGGGGCCGGCAGCGCCGTAGAGCTAAATTTAAAGAAGAACGACCTGGTCAACTTCAGGATGGCCAGGAAGTCCGGGGCCGCGGTCCTGCTGGTGGCCGACATCGACCGCGGTGGGGTCTTCGCCGCCACCATCGGCTCCTTCCATCTCCTGACGCCGGGAGAGCGGCGTCTGCTGGCAGGCTTCATTATCAACAAGTTCCGGGGGGACCCGGCCCTCTTCCAGGAGGGGGAAAGGATCATCGAACGCCGGACCCGACGGCCGGTCCTGGGAGTGGTGCCCTACGCCCCGGACCTGGCCCTCCCGGAGGAAGACAGCGTCGCCCTGGGACGCAAAGGGAAGGTGGCGGCCTCCCGGCCGGCAGCAGGAAAATCCCTCCGGGTGGGGGTGGTGCGCCTGCCCCACATCTCCAACTACACCGATTTCGACCCCCTGGAGCAGGAAGCCGGCGTGTCGCTCAGCTACCTGGACCTTGATCACGGCCTGGATGGAGTGGACCTCCTCATCCTGCCCGGGACCAAGAACACCATTGGCGACCTCCTCCATCTCAAGGAGAGCGGGCTATTTCAGGAGATTCAGGCTTACGCCCGGGGTGGCGGCCGCCTGGTGGGCATTTGCGGCGGCTACCAGATTATGGGCCGGGAAGTCCTGGACCCCCTGGGGGTGGAGGGCCCTCCCCGATCGGAGGCCGGCCTGGGGCTGCTGCCGGTGGTCACTACCATGGCCGGAGTTAAGGCCACCACCCAGGTGCGGGCCCGGGCACTCCAGGGCCAGACCGCCGGACTGCTGCTCGATGCCTATGAAATCCACATGGGGGAGACCAGGGGCCAGGGCGCGGGGCAGCCGGCCTTTGAGATCAGCAGCCGCAACGGCCGGCCGGTTAAGGTCGCGGATGGCTGGACCAGCCCCGATCGGCGCCTCTGGGGCACCTATCTCCACGGCCTCTTCGACGATGATGACTTCCGCCGGGGTTTCTTGTCCGAGATCACCTCCGCCGAGGCTGGCAGTCAAGCGGAGGCCGCGGCCCCATCCCTGTCCTTCCGGGATTTTCAGGAAAGCCAATTTGACCGGTTGGCCGATTTACTGCGCACTCACCTGGACCTGGCCCGAATTCGGGCCTTGATTCAACCATAAGGCCCGCTTTCGGCCCGGCTCCCCTCTAAAAAGGGGGCTAAAACCTATAGGCAATCGGTGGGCAGCGCCCACCTGACATACTACTTCCAGCCCATGCAGCCAACTATGCCATTTACTGCGGATCTACCGGAAACCAGCCTCCCCCACGGGGGTGAGGTCTACCACCTGGCTCGCACCCTGGGACTCCAGCCCCGCGACCTCCTGGATTTCTCGGCTAATATCAACCCCCTGGGCTTTCCGCCGGCAATCGCCGCGGTCATCAGCCAGGCCCTGGGGGAAATCGTCCATTACCCGGATCGCCACTGTCTGGAGTTGCGGCAGGAGCTGGCGGCCTACCACCGCCTGGCCCCGGACCAGATTCTGGTGGGCAACGGCTCTACGGAACTCCTCTATCTGGCGGCCCGGGCCCTCACCCCCAAGAGGGCCTTAATCGTGGCCCCGGCCTTCAGCGAATATGAGCACGCCCTGGAGGCGGCCCGGGTGCCGGTGGTCTTCCAGGTCACTAATGAGGCGCACAATTTTACCCTGGACGCGCCCCCGGACCCCCGGGGGGCGGACCTGGTCTTTCTGGCCAATCCCGCCAGTCCCAGCGGGGTCTTGTTGCCGCCGGCACTTTTGCTGGAGACGGCGGCCCGGCTTGAGGCCGCCGGCGTCCATCTGCTGTTGGATGAGGCCTTCGTGGATTTCGTGGAGGAGGCCTCTCTGAAGACGCACCTGGCCCAGTTTCCCCACCTTCTGATCCTGCGTTCCTTCACCAAGTTCTTCGGCATCCCGGGGATGCGCCTGGGTTATCTGCTGGCGGCCCCGGCTCTCATCCGGCGCCTGGCCGCGGTTCAGGAACCTTGGTCGGTGAACACCCTGGCCCAGGCCATGGGCAAGGCCTGCCTCCAGGACCAGGACTACGGGGTTCGCTCCCGGGCCCTGGTCAGCCGGGAGCGGCAATACCTCCTGGATGGCCTGAAATCCTTACCGGGGCTTTCCCCGTTCCCCGGGTCGGTTAATTACCTCCTGGTGAAGATTACCCGTTCGGACTGGACCGCAGCCACCCTGCAAAAGGCCCTGCTGTCCCGGAAAATCATCGTGCGGGACGCCGGCAATTTCCGCGGCCTGGATGCGCGCTTCTTCCGCCTGGCGGTGCGCCGCCGGGAGGAAAACCAGCGGCTCTTGCAAGCGCTGGAGCAGTTCCTGCTATAGGAGCCCCCGTGAATCTGGCCCTGGCTTTTCTCGCCGGATACCTGCTGGACCTGCTGCTGGGGGACCCGCGACATTGGCCCCATCCCGTTCGCCTCCTGGGCCGGGCCTGCCAATACTGGGAGTCTGTCCTCTACCAGCCCCGGGTGGCGGCGGGAGCGCTCTTCTGGCTGGCGGTTATGGGGACGGCCTTAACCGGGGTCATCGCTCTGTTGGTGGTGGCGGCCTTCCTGCCCTGGGGGGCCGGCCTGGGCCTGGTCACTTACTTTATTTACGCCGGCCTGGCCACTCGCAGCCTGCACCGGGAAAGCCGGCTGGTAGAGGAGGCCCTGGCCCGGGAAAATTTGTCCGAGGCCAGGTCACAATTGGCCATGATCGTGGGCCGGGAAACTGCCCGGTTGGGCGAGGAAGAGATCCGTCGGGCGGTACTGGAGACCGTGGCGGAGAATTTGGCGGACGGGGTGGTGGCCCCCATGTTCTTCACCCTGCTCCTGGGACTGCCGGGCCTCTTTCTTTATAAGGCCGCCAATACCATGGACAGCATGGTGGGGTATAAGAATTACCGCTATGGCAGGTTCGGCAAGGTGGCGGCCCGGGCCGACGATATCCTCAACTTGCTGCCGGCCCGCCTTGCCGCCCTGCTGCTGGCGGTGGCCGCGGCGGTGGTGGGGGCGGATCCCCGGGGAGCCTGGCGCATCCTGCGCCGGGATGCGGCCAAGGCCAGCAGTCCCAACGCCGGCTGGCCCGAGGCCGCCATGGCCGGGGCCCTGGGGGTGCGCCTGGGAGGGCCCGCCACCTACTCCGGCCAGCGCCTGGACAAGCCGTTCATCGGGGACCCCCATACCCCGCTTTCCCCGGAGAAATACCGCCAGGCCATCCGCCTCCTCTACGCCGCTTCCCTCCTGATGGCGGCCATCACCTTCCTGTCCCTTTGGGCCAGCGGCGCCGGGGTCTGGGGCATCCTGGGACGGTGGCGCTGACCAGCCGCGGCGATTCCCTAATCCTCCAGCTTGAACCTGCCGTCCTGCACCTGAACCACGACCAGGGAGTCGGCGTCCGGGCCGTTGTGATCCTTGGCGGTCAGGTTATAGACGCCGATGACCCCCGGATAGCCTCTGGTCTGCTCAATGGCGCTCCGCAGGGCCTTGGGGTTGGTGCCCGCCTTCTTCATGGCGTTGGCGACGATGTAGAGGGCGTCCCAGGCAGAAGCCGAATCGGTGCTGAGGGGGAAGCGCCGGTCCAGGTGGCAGGTGTCTATATAGAGCCGGATGAACTTCTGGGTCACCGGCTTCTGAGGGTCGTTGTCGGGCAACTGGTCCGCCACCGGCAGCCGGCTGGCGGGCATGCGGTCCCCCCCCGCGGCCCGGCCTGCCAGTTGGATATAAGCAGGCCCCGGCTGGGCGTAGCTTTGGAACAGGGGCGCAGTAATGCCCAACTTCGCCTTGTTTTTGGCTAGCAGGGCTCCGGCCGGACCGCTGCACCAGACCACAAGGGCCCGGGGGGCGGCGCGGTCAATCTTGGCAAGCTGCGCCGCCATGCGGGTATCCTTGGGGCCGAAGGTTTCCTCGGCCACCAGGCTGATGCCGTAATCCGGGGCCAACCTTGTCAGCCATCCCAAACCCTCCATGCCGAAGGGGTCCGCCGCGGTGAGCAGGGCCACCTTGGTCAGCCGCTTCTTCTGCAGATAACCGTAAAGCTTTTTCACTGCGGCGGAGGCGCGCAGGGCTGAGTTGAAGATGTAGCTCAAGGGGCCGGTCTCTTCCTTGATAAGCTCATCGCTCCCCACGGTCATTTCTAGCGGGATGCCGGCCGACTCCGCGATCTTCATCACCGGCAGCGCTTCGAGGCTGGAAGTGGGGCCGATGATGGCCGCCACTTTGTCGGAGAAAATGAATTTCTTGGCAAGGCTGGCCGCCCGGTTGGGGTCGCTGCCGGTATCGCCCACCACCAGCTCGATGGGCTGGCCGTTGATGCCCCCAGCCTTGTTGATCTCGTCTTTGGCCAGTTCCGCCACCAGTTGGCTGGGGATGCCGATGAGGGCCTGCGACCCGGAGAGGGCGAAACAGGCGCCGATCTTGATGGGTTCCTCTGCCTGGGCCCAGAAAGGCGCCACCCCAAGCAAAAGCGCAACCCCAAAAAACCCAGCCAGCCTGCTCTTCATTGGCGCCCATCTCCGCGTCCCGGTTGCGGCCGGATAGGCCGTCCCAAGGCTTCTCCGCCGTTTCCGACTCTTATCACAGAATCCCGCCGCCAGATAGAAGTCTAATCGAAAAAAATATTTACGCTTGACAAATATGTCATGTTAATTTATTGGATAACTAATGACAGGAAAGGGAAAGGAAGCATGACTGAAAGACGGCAACACACGCGCATTTACTTCTCCTTGCCCATGGAGCTTCAGGCCCAACTTACGAACTCCAGGGAATCCTGGAAAAGCCCGGGGGTTCTAAAAAATTTCAGTCAAGGTGGCCTTTACTTCGAGTGCGAGACCCCGCCTCAGGTAGAACCTGAAAGTATTGCGGATTTCACCTTCAACACCATCCCCCCCCAGTACAGTTTTATCAACAGTCCCATCCGGGCCCAGGGGGTGGTTAAGCGCATCGAACGCCAGGTGGCGGGATCGGGTAATTTCGGGGTGGCGGTGCAATTCCTTAGCAGTCCGGAGTTCGGTTAAATTCGGCGAAAATCAGCCATCCTCAATATCCGCCTGAAAAAAGCAAGGTCGGCAAGCAAGAGCTGCCGACCTCGTCATGCTATCAGACCTCGCGGGCCCGGACCATGGCTGGCCCGCCTTAATCGGCGGCCGGCCCCAGTCCCAGCCGGTTAGATCAACCTCAAGTCGGCCCCGCTTTGGCGGCCGCGGTCCACCGCTGGTCCCCAAACCCAGCCCCGCCGCAGCTCTTCCGGGGCCAGACGCCGCAACCCTTCCGGCGGCATGGCCGCGGGCCAGAACCATAAACGCCACCAGGGCCGGTGCACCTGCCGCCATCTCTTCGCCTGACCCTGCGCCTGCTTAAAGTCAATGATGTTGTTCATCAGCGTAATTTGCGGGCTGCCCAAACCTTAACCGCGTGAGCTGGATAAACCCGGGCCTGGGGCCACCTCCATGTTCTTTATTATTAAACACTATTATTAAACATTTAATAAGATTTTTCCACCCCAAAATTTGGCCTTTAGGATTCTTTGGCAGCCAGAGCCGGCGGCCTACCCTGGCACCCGCTTTATCTCCCCTTTTCCTCAGCTCCCCCAATGATTAAAATGGGAACCATGCGCCTCATCGGCCACCTGGACATGGACGCCTTTTTCGCCGCCATTGAAGAGCGGGACGAACCTACGCTCAAAGGGAGGCCCCTGGTGGTGGGGGCCGACCCCGGCGGCGGCCAGGGCCGGGGGGTGGTTTCCACCGCCAACTACCCGGCCCGGCAATACGGCATCCACTCCGCCATGCCCATCTCCCGGGCCTGGAAGCTTTCGGAGGCGGCCCGGCGCCGGGGTTTGCCGCCGGCCGCCTTCGTCCGGGTAAACTACCGGAAGTATTCGGAAGCCTCCCGGCGCCTCATGGAGATCTTGCGCCAGCATGCCCCGCTGGTGGAGGAGGCCAGCGTCGATGAGGCCTACTTCGACCTGAGTTTCGCCGGTTCCCTGGATGCCGCGGTGGCCATCTGCCGGAAAATCAAGGCGGAGATTTGGGCCCGGGAGCAACTCACCGGCTCCATCGGCCTGGGCCCCAACAAACTGCTGGCCAAGATCGCCTCGGATTTCCAGAAGCCCGACGGCCTCACGGTGGTGACGGCCGAAGAAGCGGAAGACTTCCTGGCCCCTCTGCCGGTGCGCAAGATTCCGGGTATCGGTCCCCAAAGCGAAAAGTTCCTGGCCGGCCTGGGGATCAAGTTGGTCCAGGATTTGAAGCGCTTTTCGCCCCTGGAACTTAAAGAGATGTTCGGCAAGTGGGGCCCGGAACTTTACGAGCGCATTCGCGGCCGCCATGAGAGCCCCCTGGTGCTGGACTGGGAACCGAAATCGGTGGGCGAGCAGGAGACCTTCGCCCGGGACAACCTGGACCTGCCGTTCATCTTCACCCGCCTTTGGCTCATGTGCCGGGAGGTTTTCCAGCGGGTGCAGGCCGAGGGCTTTCAGAGCTACCGCACCGTGGTGGTTACGGTGCGCTTCGCTGACTTCACCACCCACTCCCGCTCCCATACGCGGCCCAACCCCTCGCAATCACCGCGCACCCTGCGCTTCGAGGCCATGAAACTGCTGATGCCCTTTCTGGACCGCCGGGCCAACCCCAAACGGAAGATGATCCGCCTCGTCGGGGTCCGGGTCGAAAAGCTGGGGAAGTGATGAATTTTGGGTGCGGGCCAGGGTAGATCTAATGAAAAAGGGCGACCCCTTCACAGGCTGGAAGCCTGTGCCACTGTCGCCCTGCTTTTTGAGGATTGGGAGGGGGTGAAGCCCATCGGCCCTTAGCCCCATCCCCCAGACTCTAATTTACTACCATCCCATACCCAGGTAGTCGTGGATGGAGTTGGCGGCCAGCCGGCCGGCGCCCATGGCCAAAATCACGGTGGCGGAGCCGGTGACGATATCGCCGCCGGCCCAGACCCGGGGTTTCATGGTCTTGCCGGTCTTGGGGTCGGCGATGATATAGCCCCACTTATTCAGGGCCAGGCCCGGGGTGCCCTTGGTGAGCAGGGGGTTGGAGCCGGAGCCGATGGCGATCACCGCGGTATCGATCGGCACCAGGAATTCGGAGCCGGGGATGGGCACCGGGCGCCGCCGTCCGGAGGCATCGGGCTCGCCCAGCTCCATTTTCAGGCATTCCACCCCGGTGAGCCGCCCACCCTGGTCGCCCAGGAACCGGAGCGGGTTGGAGAGCAGCAGGAACTCGACGCCCTCTTCCTCGGCATGGTGGACTTCCGCGGTACGGGCGGGCAATTCGTCCATGGAGCGCCGGTAGATGATATAAGAGTGCTCCGCCCCCAGGCGCAGGGCGGTGCGGGCCGAGTCCATGGCGACGTTGCCGCCGCCAAAGGTGGCCACGTTCTTGCCCAGGACGATGGGGGTGTCGTATTCGGGGAAGACGTAAGCCTTCATCAGGTTGGAGCGGGTCAGGTATTCGTTGGCCGAATAGACCCCGATGAAGTGTTCCCCGGGGATTTTCAGGAACACCGGCAGACCGGCGCCCACTCCCAGGAAGATGGCGTCGAAGCCTTGGGCCAGGAGCTCATCTACGGTTTCGCTGGCGCCGATGACCGCGTTCACTTCGATCTTGACCCCCAGGCGCTCCAGAAAGTTGCATTCCTGGGCGACGATGGCCTTGGGCAGCCGAAACTCGGGGATGCCGTAGATGAGTACCCCGCCCGGAGCATGCAGGGCTTCATAGATGCTCACTTCGTGGCCTTTGAGGGTCAGGTCGCCGGCCACCGTGAGTCCGGCGGGACCGGCGCCCACCACCGCCACCTTCTTGCCGGTGGGCTCGGCCTTGGGGGGCAGGATGTCCCGGCCCTGAAGCCTCTGATAATCGGCGGCGAAGCGTTCCAGGTTGCCGATGGCCACCGGGGCGTCCTTCTTGCCCACGATGCACATGCCTTCGCACTGCACCTCCTGGGGGCAGACCCGGCCGCACACCGCCGGCAGGGAATTCTTTTCCCAGAGTTTCCGGATGGCGCCCTCAAATTCGCCTTCCTTGATTTTGACAATGAATTGGGGAATATCGATTTCCACCGGGCAGCCCTGTTTGCAGCGGGGGTCTTTGCACTGGATGCAGCGCTGCGCTTCCATCATGGCCATCTCCGGGGTGTAGCCGAAAGGGACTTCCTCGAAGTTGCGGGCCCGCACCTTGGGTTCCTGCTCCGGCATCTTCTGCCGGGGAATCTTCTCTTTCTTGGGAGCTTGGACTTCTTCGGTCATTCTCGTTTCTCCTTGGTGGCTTGCTATTTAGGCAAGGATCCGGGCGTACCGCATGAGCAGGTGGCGTCCATCCCCAGGAACTGATCATAGGAGAGCTTCTCCTCGGCGCAATAGGCCCGGAGCCGCAGGGTCAGCTCTTCGAAATCGGTGGCGTGGCCGTCGAATTCGGGGCCGTCCACGCAGGCGAACTTCATCTGGCCGCCGACGCTCACCCGGCAACAACCGCACATACCGGTGCCGTCCAGCATGATGGGGTTGAGGCTCACCAGGGTCTTGACCCCATACTCCTTGGTCATTTTGCAACAGAACTTCATCATGGGCACCGGCCCAATGCACACCGCCAGGGCGATGTCCTTGTGCTTTTCCAGGGTTTCCTTCAACTTATCGGTGACGAAACCATGGTGGCCGTAAGTGCCGTCGTCGGTGCAGACCATCAGCTCATTGGAGGCCGCCCGCATCTTGTCCTCCAGGATGAGGAGGTCCTTGGTGCGGGCCCCGATGACCGAGAAGACAAAGTTGCCCGCCTGCTTGAGACCCCGGGTAATGGGATGCAGCACCGCTATCCCGGTGCCGCCGCCCACGCAGATGACCTTGCCCACTTTATCCAGATGGGTGGGCTGGCCCAGCGGGCCGATGACGTCCAGGTACCCCTGGCCTACCTGCAGGGTCTTGAACAGGGCGGTGCTCTTGCCCACCACCGCGTAAATAATGTTGATCAGGCCCTTCCCCGGGTTGGTGTCGGCCATGGTCAGGGGGATGCGCTCCCCGGTCTCATCGGCCCGCAGGATGACAAACTGTCCCGGCTTGGCCTTTTGGGCGATCTTGGGGGCCTTGATCCAGTTGCTGATCACCGTCCCCTGGGCCATCTCCTGGCGTTCCACTATCTCGAACATAGCCACCATTCTCCTCACTTCGGGAAAAATTATCTGCCGCGCCACTACCGCCGGCCCTTCTGAACCGGAGCCGGTCTATCGTTAGCTGCGAATTTTTACCACGCTTTTGGCGCAAGAAGCAAGTGATAAATATCACAATGGCAACACCTGCGCCAGTAGCGGCCGCGACCCGGCTGGAAAAAAACCTGCTGCCGCGCGCAAGCCCGGAAGGCCAGCCGCATAAAAAACCCTCCAGGCCCCGGAAGGCCTGAAGGGTTTAAAACAATTCTGCGGTTCTCGGTCTTTTGGGCTAGAGAGCGCCTGCGCCCCTTAGCCTGGATGTCCTTTAGAACAGGCCGGTAACCTTGCCGGTCTTGACATCCACGTCCACCCGCCGGTAGGCCGGGTCGGAGCTGGTGCCGGGCATCAGGGAAATGGCGCCGCACACCGGGCAGATGAACTTGGCGCCGCTGTAGATCAGGAAGTCGCGCACCGGCAGCCGCCAGCCCTTGGGGGTGCCTTTCTTGGTGGGATCGGCGGTCAGGGACAGGTGCGTCTTCACCATCATGGTGGTGAATTCATTGTACTTGGGATCCGCTTCAAACTTTTTGGCCTTGGCCACCGCCTCCGGGGCAAAGTCGACGCCGTCGGCGCCGTAGACTTCCCTGGCGATGGTTTCGACCCGCTGCCGCAGCGGCATCTCGTTGGGATAGAGGAACTTGAATTTCGATTTTTCTTTGCAGGCATCCATCACCGCGTCGGCAAATTCCAGGGCCCCGTCACCGCCGAACTGCCAGTGCTTGGAGACCGCCACCCGGGCGCCTTCCGCCTCGCAGACCCGGCGGATCAAGTCATGCTCTTCCTTGGTATCGAAATGGAAAGCGTTGATGCAGACCACCGGGTTGATACCGGCCTTTTTGATGGTGCGGACGTGGTGCACCGCATTCTGCACGCCGTCTTCCAGCCATTTAAAGTTGGCCGGGGTGGCTTCAAAGTATTCTTTGGGAACCGGCCGGCCCGGCGGGACCGGCAGGCAGCCGGCGTTGACCCCGTGGGACTTCAGGCCGCGGACGGTGGTGGTGAGCACCGACACCTGGGGGATGAGGCCGCTGAACCGGCATTTGACGTTCCAGAACTTCTCAAAGCCGATGTCAGCGCCGAAGCCGGACTCGGTGACATGGTAGTCGAAGAGCTTCAGGCCGACCTGGTCGGCGACGATGGAGGACTGGCCCACGGCGATGTTGGCGAAGGGGCCGGCGTGCACGAAGACGGGCTGCTTCTCCACGCTCTGCATCAGGGTGGGGTTGATGGAGGGCACCATCCAGGCGGTCATGGCGCCGCCCACTTCCAGGTCACGGGTGGTGATGGGATTGCCCTTCTTGTCGTAGCATACCGTGATGTTGTTCAGCCGTTCCTTGAGGTCCGCCAAGGAGCTGAACACGCTCAGGATGGCCATGACTTCCGAGGAGACCGCGATGCCGAACTTGGAATCCATCAGGAAGCCGTCCATCTTGCCGCCCCGGCCGATGGTGATATGGCGCAGGGCCTGGGCGCAGAAGTCCATGATCCAGCCCATTTCGAAGTTTTTGGGGTCGATGTTCAGGCGCTTCAGGTTCCGCCTGCCCAACTGGGCGTCATCATAGTTGAACTCGTGCTGCAGCCGGGAGGTGGCGGCCACCATGGCCAGGTTATGGGCGTTCATGATGTTGTTGATGTCGCCGGTGAGGCCCAGGGAGAACTCGGTCATGGGGATAAGCAACGAGATGCCGCCGCCCGCGGCGGTGCCCTTGATGTTCATGGTGGGGCCGCCGGAAGGCTGGCGCAGGGCGCCGCCCACATTGACCCCCCGCTTGCCCAGGCCCTCAATCAAGCCCAAGGAGGTGGTAGATTTGCCTTCCCCCAGGGGAGTCGGGGTGATGGCGGTGACTTCGATGTATTTGCCGTCAGGCTTGCTTTTCAGGCGCTCCAGGCACTTCAGGTAGTCGACGCGGCCGATCTTCTGGCCGTGGGGGATGCGCTCTTCTTTGGGGATTTCCAGCTTATCGCACATCTTGTCGAAAGGAATCATCTCCGCTTCGGCGATTTCCGCAATCTGCCAGTCTTTTTGTTTAACCGGGTCATACTTCGCCATAAAACTGCCTCCTTAAGATATTATAAAAATTGGCTTTTCCGGACATGCAGAAATGGCCGGGGTTGCTCGCAAACTCGACCCCCGGCGGCCAACCTCCTGGATAGAGTCGCGCCAGGGCTCATACTTTTTTTCACATAGCCTTCCATTTAAACGACCGAGCATGGATTTGTCAATAAATTTTTTACTCAGGGAAGGCCAGGGGAGCGAAATTGCCGTGGATTTTTATATTTGACAACCCCGCTCTTTCTCCATAAAATTACGTGAATAGATGTACAAGTCTGAGGCAGGCCCATCCCGGCGCTTTTCCAGGAAGCGGCCTCGAGCCGCCATTTCCCCACCCCGCGGCTTCCGGGGCGGCGCCGCACCCGGTGATAGAATAGAGCGGGGAGGCAGGACGCTTTTTTTTTGCTCTGTATTAAAGGCAGAGGAGGAACCCTATATGGTCATCGGGGAATCGAAGCCCCTGGCGGAAATCCTGGAAAAGGTCAAGGATTTTAAGAAGATTGTGGTGGCCGGCTGCAAAGGTTGCGTCACTGTTTGTTGCGTGGGCGGTGAGAAAGAAGTGGCTATCCTGGCTTCCGAACTCCGGATTGCCCGCAAGGCCGCCGGCAGCGAGCTGGAGGTGAAGGAATTTACCTGCGAACGGCAGTGCGACCCGGAATACATTGAGCCTCTGGATGACCTGGTGGCCGACGCCGACGCCGTGGTCTCCATCGCCTGCAGCGTCGGGCCCCAATACATCGTGGCCCGCTACCCCTACCTCAAGGTCTTTCCCGGGGTCAACACCACCAGCATTGGCGGCGCCGTGGAGCACGGGGTCTGGAAGGAGTTTTGCCAGGCCTGCGGCAACTGCATCATCGACGATTTCGGCGGCCTCTGCCCCATCACCCGCTGCGCCAAGCAGTTGCTCAACGGCCCCTGCGGGGGCTCTTCCCAGGGCATCTGCGAGGTGGGCAAGGGCAGCATCCCCTGCATCTGGCAGCTCATTTATGATCGTTTGCAGAATCTGGGAGAGCTTCACAGGCTCACCGAAGTCCGATTATCCAAGAATTGGTCCACCAGCCGCGACGGCGGCCTGCGCACATCGATACGGGAGGAGCTGAAACAATGACCGCCGAATACGATGCGGGAAGCAAACTGGAAAAGATCTTCAAAAGCGGCCAGAAGGCAGTCACCGGCGAATGCGGCCCCCCCCGCGGCTGCGATGCCGAACATTTCCGGCACAAGGCCAATTATCTAAAAAACGTCGTAGACGCGGTGAATGTCACCGACAACCAGACCGCGGTGGTGCGTTTCTGTTCTATGGCTGCCAGTAAGATCCTCCTGGAGATGGGAATAGAGCCGGTGATGCAGATGGTCACCCGGGACATGAACCGCATCGCCTTGCAGAGCAATGTCCTGGGGGCTGCCGCCCTGGGCATCAAGAACCTGCTCTGCCTCACCGGCGACCACCAGTCCTTCGGCGACCATCCCCAGGCCAAAAACGTCCACGATATGGACTCGGTGATGCTGCTGCACACGGTGAAGACCATGCGGGACGAAGGCAAGATGGTGAGCGGCACGGAGGTGCAGGGCCGGCCCCGCATGTTCTTGGGCGCCGCCGCCAACCCTTTCGCCGATCCCCAGGAGTTCCGGGTGGTGCGCATGGGCAAGAAGATCGCGGCCGGGGCGCAGTTCATCCAGACCCAGTGCATCTACAACATGGAGCGCTTCCGGAAATTCATGGAGGCGGCTAATGACATGGGACTCACGGAAAAGACCTTTATCATGGCCGGCATTACCCCGCTGAAATCCGTGGGTATGGCCAACTACATGAAGAAATTCGTCCCCGGCCTGGACGTGCCCGATCATTACATCAACCGGCTCCGGGGAGTGCCCAAGGATAAGGTTGCCGCGGAAGGCATCAAGATCGCAGTGGAGCAGATCCACGAGTGCCTGGCCATCAAGGGCGTCTCCGGCATCCACCTGATGGCAATTGAATGGGAGGACCGGGCTCCGGAGATCATCGAGGCCGCCGGCTTGCTGCCCCGGCCCAAGGTGGAAGCCGATTAAGACCTAATAAAATGACGCGTGGGCGAGCCGGGGCCATCGCCGCCCAGATTGACCAGTGGGGCGGTTCCCGCCCGCCAAAGCCCGGTCCCCGGACCGGGTTTTTTTTCTTGCGGTGGCCCCACGGCTCCCCGGCGGTTCTAAAAGTCGTTGACAAAAAGCGGTTAACATATAAAATCTGATACATGCGGCCAATTCAACTCAGGAGAGTAACATGTCCGAACTTCTGCAGGTGAGCGATGCCGATTTCGAACAGGAAATCTTGAAGTCGGATATTCCGGCTATGGTGGACTTTTGGGCGGCCTGGTGCGGTCCTTGCCGGGCCATCGCCCCGGTGGTGGAAGAACTGGCGCGGGATTACGCCGGCAAGGTCAAAGTGGCCAAGATGAACGTCGACGAAGATTCCAAGACTCCTGCCAAATATGGTATCCGTGCCATTCCGACCCTGATCATCTTCAAAAACGGGCAGGTGGTGGACCAGATCACCGGCGCGGTTTCCCGGTCCATCATTGAGAACGCCCTGAAAAAAGCCTTATAAACTGCAGTGCCCATGTCTCCTGGTTACATCGGTCGATCATCAGCGGCAGCCACATGGAAAGTCCCCGGGGCGGTAAGGGCCGCCCAGGCTGCGGCAAGCTAACTCGAAGACCTTTTCATAAGGATGAGATTATGAAGAGCAAGACTTTAGTCCCCCGCCTTGCCAGTCTGCTTCTGCCCCTGGTATTCCTAACCTTCATCTTTGGCTGCTCCACCGTCAAGGGCTGGTTCCAGTCCAAGAAGGTCGACGGGACGCCGGATGTGATGGCCAACCAAGGCATCGAGGATTTGCAAAAGAAGAAGTATGATAATGCCATCGAAGCCTTCGAGAAGGTGCGGGATCGTTATCCTTACAGCGACCAGGCCATGCTGGCCCAGATCAAACTGGCGGACGCCTACTTTTACAAGAAGAAATACGAGGAGGCCGTCCAGGCCTACAAGGAATTCGAAAAGCTGCATCCCACCAACAAGGCCGTATCCTATTGCATCTATCGCGAGGGTCTCAGTTTCTACCGGCAGCGCTCCACTATCGATCGCGATCAGACCTACACCACCAAGGCCATAGAAGAATTTAGCCGCTTAAAAAAGAAGTTTCCCGAATCTGAATACCTGCCTAAGGCAGAGGAATTTATGGCCCATTGCCGCCGCGACTTGGCGGAACATGAGTTTTACGTGGCCCAGTTCTACTTCAAGACCGAACGTTATCAGGCGGCCCTGGGCCGGTACCAGACCGTGGCTGATGAATATCCCGACTTTCCTAGAATAACCGAAGTTAAGAAGCGCATCGCCGAGTGCCAGAAGATCCTGGCCAGCCCCAATAAGAAGCCTGTCGGCGGCTTCTTTTCCCCCATCGCCAAGATCTTTGACGCCAAGTGGTAAAGGAGTGGCGCCGGCCTGCTGCGGCTGGGCAGTTTTCGGTTCCCGGTTATCGGAAATTAAGCATTATTAGCCAGTTTCAGATATAAGTCGGCTCTTTTGGCAAAGCGAAGGGTTGGCATTCCCCAGGAAGATTCCCGGAGATGGCTGCGCGGGAACCGGGCCTATCACCTCACCTTACCGAAGGAAATCAGCAAAATTAGCCAATGACTCCCCGGCCCTGCCGCCGCGGCCGCGGCTCCGTCAGCCAGCCGCGCCAACCAGCCCATGGTTCCGGGCTCCCCTTCCCGAAAGAATCCTTACTGCCACTTATGGATCTTTAGGGCTTCCAGGGTGCGGTAATCGGTGAGGTCGTGGTGAATGGGGGTAATGGAGATGAAGCCGGCGGCCAGGGCCCCGTAATCCGTCTCCGGGTCCGGCAGGCGGCGTTGGTTGATTTCCGCCAGCCAATAGTAGACGTGTTCCCGGGGATCCACCCGGCGCTCGAAGTGCTCCACCAGGGGACCCATGTCCTGCCGGGTAAATTTAAGCCCCAGGACCCGGTCCGGCGGCAATGCCGGCAGATTGATGTTGAGGCAGACGCCCTTCTTCCAGCCGGGCCAGGAGCGGAGCCGGGCCACTGTCTCCCGGGCCAGCCGGGCGGCAGCGGCGAAATCCGCCTCGGCCTTGTAAGAATTGAGAGACACTGCCATGGCCCGCACCCCCAGGATGGAGGCCTCAGTGGCCGCGGATACGGTGCCGGAGTAAAGGACGTTGATCCCGACGTTGGGCCCCAGGTTGAGGCCCGAGACCACCATTTGCGGGGGCTCCGGCAGCAGCTCCGACAGGGCGATCTTGACGCAGTCCGCCGGGGTGCCGCTCACCGCCCAACCCTGGACCCCGCCGTCCAGGCTGACTTTTTTGACCCGCAGGGGGTTAGCCAGGCTGATGGCGTGGCCTACGGCGCTCTGTTCGCTCTCCGGGGCCACCACCGACACCTCTCCCAATTGGCGCAATTCCTGGTAAAGGGCCCAGAGGCCCGGAGCGTAAATGCCGTCGTCATTGGTAAGCAGAATCATAGCCGGATCATTTTGGGGCTGGCGGTGGCGCGGCGAGCCGGGCCATCTCCTCCTGCCACCGGCTGAGGGCCTCTTGGGGAACGACGGCGGTCACCGTGTTGCCTCCGGAGGTGGCGCGGACTTCCGTCTCCGCCTGGCCCTTTGCCAGATTAGCCAACTGCTCCAGACGGAAGAGAGGCTTGCCGGCCTGGTCGAAGAGTTCCACCATGAATACCGGGGTAGCCGGTGTTCCGGCCTGAGGCAAGTTGACCAGACGAGAGAATTCTAGTTTCTGGAGGTTAAAAAGGGCCATCTCCATACGGTAGGCAGGCTGCTGCACTGCGGCCCGGTTCGGCCCGGTGATTTTCCAGATATCCCCTTCCCGCCGCGCGCTCCAGGTTTGCCCTGGAGGCCCGGAAGGTAAACCTGGGGGCCCCCAGGCCACCTGGCTCACTTCCGGGATGAGGCCGATCCAGAGCCGCCGGTCTTCCAGGTTGGCCAGCACTCCTTGAATCTTCTCGGGAAGATTCCTGGCCACCAGAACCACCTGGCCCTGGGCCCCCAGCCGGGCATAAACCCCATTAGGGGTCTGGGCTCCCAGATATAGACTTTCCACCCCCTGGGGGCTGGAGACGGTGACTTCCATCCTGGCCTGGGGAGCCAGGCCTGCGGCCTGCAAGTCCGGGGGCGGGGCCGCCGGGAACTCGGTAACCCGGACCCCGGAAAGGTCCTGCAGCAACTGCGCCAGCCGCGGAGGACTCACCCGCATCTCGGGCCGTCCTACCCAGCTCCAGGTATTGGCGCTGCCCTTCTCCAGATCCACCTGGTTCTGATCGCTGCGAATCTTTAGGGATTTAACCTGGTCCGCATTGAAGGCCCAGAGGGTTTTATCCCTGAGGGCAAACAGTTGCTGGTTCAGGAAATCCCGGACTCCGGTGGCGACAATGAAGACGCCGGGGCCATCGTCCTTCCGGGCATAGTAGCCCTGGTCCCCCGGGACCGCCCCACCCAATGCCAGGCGGTGCTGTTCCCCCTTGGCGATGAAGGAGACCTGCAGCGCCGGCTGGTCCAGCCCAAAGACCTTGAGATCCCCGGGCCCCAGGTTGCGCACCATCTTGAGGCCGGCCAGCGCCCCCAACATCTCCTCCACCGTGGCGGCGTCGGCCTTGGCCTTCAGGGGCTGGTTGATTTCCCAGTCCTTTCCCTGCCGGGCCAATTGAATCTCCCCGCCAGGCCTCTTCAGGGTCATGGCGCTGATTTCACCGGTCTTGACGGCGAATACCTCTTCGGCCTGGATCTCCCGGGCCTGGCGATAGACCTGATACCACCTCAGACCCGCGTAGGTCGCCACCAGGGCCAGGAAGACCACGGCATAGGGAATCAAGCGGCGGGGATTCACTTCCTGGACCTCCGGAGCCGATAGGCCCGGATCCCCGCCACCAGCATCACCAGCGGGGCCCACACCAGGCTGGCCAGGAGCAAAATCCAGAGCTGATGGCCGGTTAAGACCAGGAGCTGGGCTTTCAAGGCCTCCCGCACCATGATCTGCTGCTCTTCCCCGGCCAGGTAGTTTACGGTATTCAAAAACAGGTCGCCGTTGCCCAAGAGATTGAAGTAGGAGTTCGAGGCAAAATCTACACTGCCGTAAACCGCCAGGTAGCCCGGGTTCTTTTCCGCCGGCGGCCCGGGGCCCGCTTGCTGCTCCTGGGCCGCGGCAGCGGGCTTCCCCTCGGGCTTGATTTCCGCCAGGGCCCCAATGATGAAGGGGCCCTTCTTATCCGTCTTGGGATCGAAGTTGCCTTTGCCGCTCTTCACCCATTCCTGGCCTATCTTCTCGTAGCTGCTGGCCATACTGCTCACCAGGGTCTGCCAGACCACCCCTTTCACATTCTTGCCCAGCGCCAGGGGGCGGGCCATGGGGTAAAGGGTCAGGGTGTTCTTAAAATCCCGGGTTATCCGGGTAGGACCATAACTCACCGCCAAGGGCATGACCGGGCTGAGGTGCAGGGACTGGCTGACCTCGTTGACATCCAGGATGATGCCATCATCCAGGGTGACGCCGTAGCCGGCCAGGAAACCTTTCAGCCCTGCATCCTGGAAGGGCTCCAGCATCACCAGCAGGCGGCCGCCCCGGTTCAAATAACCCTTCAGGGCCTCCAACTCGCCGTCCAGCAGGGACTTGCTGGCAGAGGCCACGATGACTGCCGCGGCATCCTGGGGCACCTCGGGCTGCGTCAGCAGGTTGAGGCTGCCAACCTCATAGCCCTCGTTCTCCAGGGCCTGCTTGGCCGTTTGCAGGCCGCTGGGCTCCTGGTCGGCCGGACCCCGCTCGCCATGCCCGCTGAGGAGATAGACCTTTTTGCGCAGCGGTTGCAGAACCCGGCGCAGCGCATTGCTGAGGCTGTCCTCGTTGGGGCTGTCCGCCATCTGGCGCCGTCCCTCGTATTCCAGGAGGACATTGCCGGGAAAGCGGTAGCCCGCCTCCTTGGCCTTGAGGGGTTCCCGCTCCGGGTCCACTAATTGCCAACTCACCTTCGGGTTATAGTAAGAATACCTTTTTAGCAGGTCCCTGAGGGGTTCCCGCTCCGGGGAGCCCTCGGGCATAAAGGCGATCATGGCCAAGGGGCGGTTCACCTGCTTAAGCAGGTTCAGGGTGACCGGGGTAAGAGACTGGCTCTGGCCCCGCGTCAGGTCCCAGCGCACCTGGTGCCAATCGGCTAACAAGGCCACCACGATGAGAACTCCCGCCACCAGCAGCACCGAGGCCAGGGAGCCGGCGCCGTAAACTACTTTTCGTCTCTTGAGTCCGTCCTGTGGGTCCACTTTTATGCTCTCCAGCGCCGGGATTCGAGTTGCCTCTTGGTGAGGAAGAGGAAGAAAAAGACGAAGCTGGCGTGATAGACCAGATCCCGGGTATCGATTACCCCCTTACAGAAATTGTCATAATGGTCCATCAGCGACAAAAACTGCATGACCCGGCCCAGGGCGCCTCCCGCCCCCAACTCCTGCGACCAGCCGATGACCCAGAGCATAAGGAGCAAGGCAAAGCCCACCACCCCGGCGATGATCTGATTTTCCGTGAGACTGGAGGCGAACAGGCCCAAGGCCAGAAAAGAGGCCCCCAGCAGCGCCGCCCCCAAATAGCCGGCGGCCACGGCGCCCAAATCCACCCGGGTCATGAAGCACAAAGCCAGGGAGTAACTGGCGGTGAAGGCCAGGAAGATGAAGTAGATCAGAAAGGCCGCCGCGAACTTGCCCAGGATGATGGTCCAGTCCGCCAGGGGATAGGTAAACAAGAGTTCGGCGGTCCCGGACCGCTTCTCCTCGGCTAACAGGCGCATGGTGAGCAGGGGGACCAAAAACATCAAGATGATGGCCAGCACCATGAACAGAGGCTGGTAAACCATGGCCTGGGGATTCAGTTGCGCCGCCACCTGAGGGTCGGCGGCCTGCTGCGCCGCCGTCAGGCTGGCAATTCCATAGTAGATGGTGTTGGCATAGAAAAAATAACCGCTCAGTATCAGGAAGAAGAAGCCGGTGATGTAGAAGATGGGACCGGCAAAATAGATCATGAGCTCCTTTTTGAGCAATGCCGCAAAACCGCTGAAATTATTCATGACTGCGCCTCGGTCTCCTCCTCAGTCACCAGGTTGAGGAAAACCTCCTCCAGGGTGAATTCCTGGGCCTTCAACTCCAGCAGGTCGAAGCCCTGCTGCACCAGCAAGCGGGCCAGGTCCGGTCTCAAGTCCTGGTCATCGCCGCCTTCCACCAAGTAGCGGCCCGCGCCGCGGTTATGCACCCGGGCCACCCCCGGGACTGCCTGCAGGGCTGCGGTGACCTGGGCCTCCGGGCCCTGCACCGCCAGACTGATGCGGGCGCCCCGGCCCAATTGCCGGGAGAGATTCTCCGGGGTATCGCTGGCCACGATCCGGCCCCGGTTGATGATGATCACCCGGTGGCACAACTGGGCCACCTCCGGCAGGATGTGGCTGCTCAGGATCACCGTGTGGGCGCCCTCGAGATTTTTGATGAGGCTGCGAATCTCCACGATCTGGAAGGGGTCCAGGCCAATGGTGGGTTCATCCAGGATGAGCACCGGGGGCTGGTGCAGCAGGGCCTGGGCCAGCCCCAGGCGCTGCCGGAAGCCCTTGGACAGGGCGGCCACCAGTTTGCCCTCCACTTCCTCCAAGCCGCAGGCGGCCATGACCCGGCGGATCTCCGCCGCCCGTCCGGCAGCCTCCACCCCTTTGGCCTGGGCGGCAAACCGCAGGAACTGGCCCACCGTCAGGTCCGGATAGATGGAGACGTTCTCCGGCAGATACCCCAGGGAACGCCGCACCTCCAGGGATTGCTCGACGCAGTCGAAGCCGTTGATGCGGGCGGCGCCGGTGGTGGGCGCCAGATAGCCCGCCAGCATCTTCAGGGTGGTGGTCTTGCCAGCGCCGTTGGGACCCAGGAACCCTACGATCTCCCCGGCCGCCACCTGAAAGTCGAGGTGTTCGACGGCCAGCAGCGGGCCGTAAAACTTGGTCAGGTCCCGGACTTCGATCATCATTTCCATGCCTTTCCCATCCGCTCCAGACTTCTTGGGGATTCAAACCCTTAGGGGGGTGGGAACCACCCCGGCGGGGCGGCCCCATCACAAGCTGGAAGCCTGTGCCACTGTCGTCCCTATGGACTGGTTAACAGCCTTTTATTGTAAACCGTTTTCCCTGACAAGGGGAGATAAAAGTTGCCAGTGTATCAGATACTCTACCTAAAAGGTCGGGAGGGTGCGATCGGAAAATGGGTCAGACTTTAAGGGCGGGCCAGGCCCCCCCCAAGACCTAGTCTGGTTGGTCCCGGCAGGGTCGATAAGCTCCCCTGCATCAGAGCCAATCCGGAGCCGCCCGGCCATCTTTCCGGCCGGCCTCAGTTTGGCTTTTCCCAAGGGGGGAAGAATAATAGCCGCGGCCGCGCAAATCCTGCTTGACTGTTGCGCTTTTAACCCCTAACGTAAATTGTGATTAATCTCAAAGGGGGGGGAGCTATGTTTGCACCGGCCCGTTTAGGCGGCCTGATCCTGGGCCTGGCGATCCTGCTGGCGCCGGCGGCGCCGGCGATAACCGCAGAGCCGGCCAAAGGTGCAGAGCCGGTACTGGATCTGCCAAAACTGGAGGCAATGGCGCTAAATTATAGTCCGGTGGTCAAGGCCAGCCGCAGTGAGGTCAAGTTTGCCAAGGAACAGAAGAATGAGGCCCATGGCTACCGCTGGCCCCAATTTGACACCACCGCTACCGGCGGGGTGGTGCCCAACGCCAAACTGGGAGAGATCCGGGAGGTGCCGGGGCGCCTCTTCTATCCCGACCCCGCAGACAAGCTCCACGGGGTCAATATCTTCGGCCACCTCGATTTAAATGTGATTCAGCCCCTGTACACCTTCGGCAAGATCGCCTTCCGGGAGGAGGCCGCCGCCCACAACGTCAAGGTGAAGGAAGAGGGGGTGGCATCCCAACAGGGAGAGGTCGTGGTCCAGGTCGCCCAGGCCTATTATGGCCTGATCCTGGCGGATCAGGGCAAAGCAGCGGTAAAGGATGCCCGTTCTTATCTGAGCGACACCCGCCAGCGCGTCGACCGGCTCCTCGCCATGAACTCCCCTAATGCCAAGGAGACCGACCGCTACCGCGTCGCCGCCTATGAAGGGGCCTTGGAAAAATCGAGCGCCGAGGCGGAGGAGGGCTCCAAGACGGCCTATCGCGCCTTGAAGGCCCTCATCGGCTATGGCGAGAACCAGAATTTCCAGGTTCCCCAGGACCTGCCGGCGCCCAGCCCTCCGGCCGGCACCCTGGATACCTATATCGAAACCTCCCTGGAACTGCGCCCGGAATTCGGGGAATTAAAAGAGGGACTGGCGGCCCGGCAACTTCTGGTGGACGCCGCCAAGGCCGACCGCCTGCCCTCCTTCTTCTTTGCGGTGGTGGGCCAACTGGCCGGCGCCCCGGGCCGCCGCTATAACCCGGACCCCTATATCAACGATTATTTCAACAGCAATGGGGCCCTGCCCATGCTGGGGGCCAAATGGCACTTCGACTTCGGCATCCTCAAGGCCAAAATCGGCCAGGCCAGGGCGGAACTGGAGCAGTTGCAGGAAACTCAAAGGGCTGCCCTGATGGGCATCCCGGTGGAAGTGGCCAAATGCTACGGGGATGTCCAGCAATATTACCGGTCTTCGGTGGGCCTGGAAAAGGCCTATGTCAATTCCCGGCGCTGGCTGGTTACCTCCCTCAACAATTTCGACATGGGCCTGGGCAAGATGGATGACATCTTTCAGGCCTTTGAACGGTATGGGATCTTTCGGGGCGACTACCTGATGTCCCTTTATCAGTACAATCTGTCGGTGGCCCAGTTGGACAAGGCCACCGGGGCCTATCGCAGGAAGCTGGCGGCCGCCGGCGCCGCCCCCAAAGCTGTAAGCCTTGCCGCCCCCAAATAAAGGCTTTAGCCTGTGGGGCGGGTTTAATAATGCCGCCCAAGACGCGCCCCGGGCGCCTGACGGCCACGAATTTAGATAATACCGGGGTGAAAGGGGGCTAAACCTTCAGCGGCCGATGAGGAAGAGGCGGGCGTAGACCAGCAGCGGGGCGCTGAACAGGATACTGTCCAGGCGGTCCAACATCCCGCCGTGGCCGGGGAGCAGTTTGGAGGCATCCTTCACCCGGGCCTGGCGCTTCAGCATCGATTCGAACAGGTCCCCCAAGAGGCCCGCCAGCGCCAGGACCACGGCCAGAGCAGCCAGGGCCAGCCCCCCCATCCCCGGGAGCAGCCATTTCCCCGCCGCCACCCCCACCGCCAGGCTGGCAGCCAGGCCGCCCACCACCCCGGCCCAAGTCTTCCCCGGGCTCACCGCGGGGTAGAGCTTGGCCTCTCCCAGACTCCGGCCCACATAATAAGCCCCGGTGTCCCCGGCAAAGATCACCATGAGGAACCATAGGACCCACCACTGCCCATCCACGAGGAACCGCAGCCAGATGAGGTGTCCCAACAGGAAGGGCAGATAGAGGAGGCCCAGGGTGTTGATCGCCAAATCCTGGCCCACCTGGGCAATGTGCTCGTAGCTCAGCAGGTAGAAGAGAAACAGCATGAACAGGCACCAGAAAAGAGCCAAGAGGACCATGGCAGGGTTGCAAAAAAGGATTTCGGAGGGCGCGCCCCACTGCTGGTTGGGATGGGTGGTGCAAAAGCTCAGCAGGATGAGGGAACCCAGCAACACCGCCTTAAGGCGCCGGGGGTTATCCGCCTCCGCCTGGAACATTCCCAGGAACTCCCAGTGACCCAAGGCGTTTGCCACCAGGAGCACCAGTACGAAAAAGGCCAACCCGCCCCAGAGCAGCCCCAGCACCAGAAGTGGCAGCAAAATCAGGGCCGTCAACCATCGCTGCGTTTCCACCGGAGCCCCCTTGCCCCTGCCGTTCAGATCTCTTCGCCGGGTTTGCTCAGGCGTTGTTTAAATTCCAAGGCGGCCCGGATATAGCTTCGAAACAAGGGGTGGGGGTCCATGGGACCGGATTTGAATTCCGGATGGAACTGGCAGCCCAGGAACCAGGGATGGTCGGGGAGTTCGACAATCTCCACCAGTTCGCCGTTGGGGGAGGTCCCGGTGAGCGCTAGACCGGCGGCGCTCAGTCTTTCCCGGTAAGAGTTGTTAAACTCATAGCGGTGGCGGTGGCGTTCCATGATCTGGGTCTGGCCGTAGTCCCGGCCAGCCAGGGAGGACTCTTTGAGGACGCAGGGGTAGGCTCCCAGGCGCATGGTGCCGCCCTTCACCGATTCCCGGTCCCGGTGGATGACGGCGTCCCGGCGATAGTCGTACCATTCCCGCATCAGGTAGATGACCGGCTCGGCGGCCTCGGCGTCGAACTCCTCGCTGGTGGCCTCGGGGAGGCCGGCCACATGCCGGGCGAATTCGATAACTGCCAACTGCATGCCGAAGCAGATGCCGAAATAGGGGATGCGGTGTTCCCGGGCGTAGCGGATGGCCTCGATCTTGCCCTCTACCCCCCGCACCCCGAAGCCGCCGGGCACCAGGATGCCGTGCAGGTGTCCCAACAAACCCTCGGTTCCTTCCCGCTCCACCTTCTCCGAATCGATGTAGGTGAGGGCCACCTGGACCTCGTTGGCCAATCCGCCGTGCACCAGGGCCTCGTGCAGGCTCTTGTAGGACTCCCTCAGGTCCACGTATTTGCCGACGATGCCGATCTCCACCCGGTCTTTGGGGTGCTTGATGCGTTGCAGCAGTTCTTGCCAGGGCTCCAACTGGGGCTCCCGGGTCCAGATGTTCAGGATCTCCACTAACCGTTGATCCAACCCTTCCTGGTGCAGGAGCAGCGGAATCTCGTAAATGTTGTCCACGTCCTGGGCGGTGATCACCTCTTCGGGCTCCACGTTGCAGAAGAGGGCGATCTTGGCCTTGATCTCCTTGCTCAGAAGCTTTTCGGTGCGGCACAGCAGCAGGTGCGGCTGGATGCCGATGGAGCGCAGTTCCTTGACGCTGTGCTGGGTGGGCTTGGTCTTGACCTCGCCGGCGCTCTTGATGAAGGGCACCAGGGTGAGGTGGATATAGCAGACGCTGTCCCGGCCCAAGTCGCTCTTGAGCTGACGGATGGCTTCCAGAAAAGGCTGGCTCTCAATGTCGCCCACGGTGCCGCCGATTTCGATGATGGCCACGTCCGCCGCGGGCGCCACCTGGAGGATGGCCTGCTTGATTTCGTCGGTGATGTGGGGAATGACCTGGACCGTGCCCCCCAGGTAGTCTCCCCGGCGCTCCTTGGTGATGACGTTATGGTAGATGCGGCCGGAGGTGAAGTTGTTTTCCTGGCCCAGGGTCACCGTGGTATAGCGCTCGTAATGCCCCAGGTCCAGGTCGGTCTCGGCCCCGTCTTCGGTGACGTAGACCTCGCCGTGCTGGAAGGGGTTCATGGTGCCGGGGTCCACGTTGATGTATGGGTCCAGCTTCTGGAAGGTAATGCGCAGGCCCCGGGACTCCAAAAGAGCGCCGATGGCCGCCGCCGCCACCCCCTTGCCCAGGGAGGACAGCACCCCGCCGGTGATAAAGATCAGTTTGGTTTTCACAGGTTCCTTCATATACCCGGCTTCTGCGGATGTCAAGAAAGGTCTGAAGCCCCCCGCCGCAGCCCCGGGCCAGGAAGGCGGCCTCGTTAAAAGAGCTTGGGATGTGGTCCCTTTCCCGGCATCTTGCCAAGATACTCGGCGGCCCGGCGAGTAGTCATGCGGCCCCGGGGGGTGCGCTGCAGGAAGCCGGATTGGATCAGATAGGGCTCATAAACCTCTTCCAGGGTGTCTTGCTCCTCGCACAAGGCGGCGGCCAGGGTGCCCAGGCCCACCGGCCCGCCGTCGTAGGTTTCCAGGATGGTGCGCAGGATCAGCCGGTCCATGTGGTCCAGCCCCAGGGTGTCGATGTGCAGGAGTTGGAGGGCGGCGTCGGCCGCTTCCCGGTTGATGCGGCCGTCGCCCCGCACCTGGGCGTAGTCCCGCACCCGCTTCAGGAGGCGGTTGGCGATGCGGGGGGTGCCCCGGGAACGGCGGGCGATCTCCCAGGCTCCCTGGGCCTCCAGTTCGATATCGAGCACCCTCGCGGCCCGGTGCACAATCTTGGCCAGGTCCTCCACCTGATAGAAATCGACCCGGAGCATCAAGCCGAAGCGGTCCCGGAGGGCCGGGGTGAGCAGGCCGGCCCTGGTGGTGGCGCCCACCAGGGTAAATTGTGGCAGGTCCAGCTTCACGGAGCGGGCCCCGGGCCCCTGGCCGATGATCAGGTCCAGGTTAAAGTCCTCCATGGCCGGGTAGAGGATCTCTTCCACCACCGTGGGCAGGCGGTGCACTTCGTCGATGAACAGGACGTCCCGGGGCTGGAGGTTGGTGAGCAGGGCCGCCAGGTCGCCGGCCCGCTCCACCACCGGCCCGGCGGTAGCCCGGATACCGGCCCCGGTCTCGTGGGCGATGATGTGGGCCAGGGTGGTCTTCCCCAAGCCCGGAGGGCCGTGCACCAGGATGTGGTCCACCGCCTCCCCCCTGGCCCGGGCCGCGGTCAGGGCGATTTCCAGGTTGCGGCGCAGTTCCTCCTGCCCGACAAACTCCTCCAGGGTGCGGGGCCGCAACCCCGGCTCCAGCCCCAGGTCTTCCACCAGGGGCCGGGGATTGACGATGCGCTCTTCCTGGTCCATTGGCCCTAATTTATCGCACTCCGGGCAGATTTGCAAGCCGGCCCCCTTGCCCCCGGGGCCGGGTTTGATAGACTTAATCACTTTGAGATAGGGGGGCAGGCAAGCTCCGGATGCCCCTTGAGAGCCGGACCACCATGGAAGCTGCCATCTCGGCCCAAGGTATCAGCAAGTCGTTCCGGGAGCGGAGGTTCGGCCCCTGGAAGACGGTGCTCAACCAGGTGGACCTGGAGGTGCCCCCCGGGGCCATCTTCGGGGTCCTGGGGCCCAATGCCGCCGGCAAGACCACCCTCATCTCCATCCTGGCCACCCTCCTGTATCCGGACCAGGGCCGCGCCAGAGTGCTGGGTCTGGACGTGGTACGGGAGGCGGGGAGGCTGCGGCAGCGCATCAACCTGGCGGCCGCCGGGGCCCATTTCCTCTGGTGCCTCAACGCCGAAGAGAACCTGCGTTTTTACGGCCGTCTCTACGGCCTGGGCGGCCGGGCCCTGACCGCCAAGGTGGAGGGCCTCCTCGACCTTTTCCAGTTGGCAGACCAGCGCCGGGTGGTCTTCGATCGCCTTTCCACCGGCCTCAAACAACGCCTGATGCTGGCCAAGGCCCTGATCAACGACCCGGAACTCCTGTTTCTGGACGAACCCACCTCGGGTCTGGACCAGGAAATGGCCCGGAATATCCGGGAAGAAATCCTGCGCCTCAACCGGGAGACCGGGATCACCATCCTGCTCACCACCCACAACTTGCGGGAGGCCGAGATGCTTTGCAGCGAGGTGGCCTTCCTGAAAGAAGGAAGGCTGGCGGCCCGGGGCAGCATTGCCGAGCTGCAGCGGCGCATGGGATTGGGAGACCATTTGAGCCTGGTCTTCCGAGCGGCCCCGGCGGTCCTGGACTACGCCCGGCTGCCTGGCGTCCTGACTCACCGGGTTCAAGACGCCCGGGTGGACCTGGTGCTGGACCGAGCTGAAGTCCGCCTGGCGGGGGTCCTGGAGGCCGTCTCCCACGGCGGTGGGGAGCTGGTCCAGGTAAAGCTCAAGCCCGTGGACTTAGAAGAGATCTACCGTGAAATTACCCACTAGTTTTCTGAAAATCTGGGCCTTTTCGGCGCGCAGCGGCTTAGTGAACCGGCGCAACGTCTTCGCGGCCTTCGAGATGCTCTTCTGGCCTGCCATCGGCATCTTCTCGGTGGGGTTGCTCACCCGCTTCCTCAATCTTCCCAGAGAGACGGTGACCTTCATCCTCATCGGCGCCATCTCCATGAACACGGTGCAAATCGCCCAATTGGACCTGTCCTACGCCCTGCTCTATTCCGTCTGGTCCAAGAGCCTGAAGCACGAATTCATCGCCCCCATCCGCCTGATCCACATCCTTTTGGGCTGCGGCCTGGTGGGGCTGGTCCGGGGCTTCCTGGTCTTTGTGGGCATGACCGTCTTGAGCGTCTGGCTCTTCCAGATGGAACTCAGCCGTCCCGGGCCGGGAGGCCTGGCGGTATTCCTGGCGGGCATGTTCATCAATGCCGCCATTATCGGGGCGCTGGTCCTGGCCCTGGTGCTGCGCTTCGGCCAGCGGGCCGAAGTGGCGGCCTGGGCCTTCTCCTACCTGATGCTGCTGTTGTGCGGGCTCTATTATCCGGTCAGCGTGCTGCCGGCGTGGGCCCAGGGGCTGGCCCGCTTCATCCCGCTCACCTATTTTCTGGAGTACTTCCGCCACTTTTACGGCTTCCCGCTGCACTCCAGCCGGCCCCTGCTTTACGGCTTCTCTTTGAGTATGGTATATTTATTAATTAGCTACGGACTACTGCAATACACCTTGAGGTCCGCCTTCCGGGGCGGCATCCTGCTGCGGCTGTCCGAATGAGGGGTTGCGAATCTTGCGGGCTTGGGTGCGGCCGGGATCCCCACCAGGGCCGGTGCGGTAGGATCTGGTTGAAAATTCTTCCCTCCCACGGTAACTTCAGGAAGGCCGCATGAATTTTCAGGACTACCCGGAAGATATCCGGCGGCGGGCCCAGGCCATCCGGCTGCTGCTCCTGGATGTGGACGGAGTGCTCACCGACGGGCGCCTCTACTTCGGGCCCCAGGGGGAGACCCTCAAGGTCTTCCACGTCCGGGACGGCCACGGCCTCAAGATGGCGCAGCGGGCTGGGATTGCCGTAGCCTTTCTGTCGGGGCGCCGTTCCGATGCCGCCTACCACCGGGCCAGGGAGTTGGGGATCAGCCGTTTTTTTGAGGGCCTGCGTGACAAGCTGAAGGTGATGAGAGAGCTGGAGGCCGACCTGAAGATTTCAGCCACCCAGGTGGCGGTAGTGGCCGACGACCTGGTGGACCTGCCCATCATGGCCCGGGCTGGGCTGGCACTGGCGGTGGCCGACGCCGCCCCGGAGGTGGCGGCCGTAGCCCATTGGGTCACCCAAGGTCCGGGGGGCCGCGGCGCGGTACGCGAGGTCTGCGACCTGCTCCTCAAGGCCCAGGGGAAATGGCCCGAGTTGGTGAACCCCGGCTAGCCGGGAACCGCTCCTGAAAATGACTGGCAAAGTCACCGCTCCGGGCGGCTATGACACACTGTCCCCGCCCTGGTAAACCCTCCTGCCCGCCGTGTCCCGCCAGATTAGCCTTTACACTTCTCCTTGGGATTAATATAATTCTTTTAAAAAGACGACTAAGTTGGCATGAAAATTTTGACCCCCAAAAACGGTACCGGCGCCTGGAGACTTTTGAGATGGAAGTGGCTGGCTCTCCTGGTGATGCTGGTGGGATTGGGCGCCTGGGGCCTTGGGGAGTTGAACCGCCCCCCCCCGCCGCCGCCCAAACCCCCGCCCGCGGAGACTCCGTCCCGTATGGAAACCCTGTCCCTCACCGAGATCCAGGAAGGTGACAAACGCTGGGTGTTAGAGGGGCAGAAGGCGGACATCAGCAAAGACCAGGAACGGGTGGACCTCAGCGGAGTACGGGTGGAATTCTTCGGACCGGGGGAACATCTTAAGGTCAAGGCGGACCAAGGCCTGTTCCATACCAAGAGCCGAATTTTGACCCTGACCGGCCATGTGGAGATGGAGCAGGGGGACCTGCTGGTTAAGACCAGCGTCGCCACCTACGACCCCAACGGCCGCGTCTTGGTCTCCCCGGAAGAAGTGGTCCTGAGCAAACCGACCATCCGGATTCAAGGCAAGGGGCTGCGGGTGTGGCTGGCGGAAAAAAGGATGGTCCTGGCTCAACATCAATTAACCGAAGTCAAGGTGCAAGAAGGAGCATTGAAACATTGAGAAATTACCTAGCTCTGACCATCATTCTGCTGGCGGCCTGGATCGGCCCGGCTGCCGGGGCGATTAAGGGGGCGCCGCCGCCGGCCAAACCAGGCGAGGAATTCCCCCTGCACATCATCGCCAGCAAGTTGGAGGCGGACCAGAATGCCGGGACCGCCACCTTCACGGGGAAGGTGAAGGCCACCTATGGGGAATCCATCCTGTATGCCGACCAACTGCGGGTCTATTTCGTACCCAAGCCCCCCGGGGCCCAGGCCAACGGGCCGAAAGGGCCGGCGAAGGCGCCCGCGGCCGGGCCCGCCCCCGGGGCGCCGGCCGGCGGCTCGCCCCTGGATGAGCTGGGAGGCGACAAAATCGACCACATCGTGGCCATCGGCCAGGTGCGCTATATCCAGGAAGACCGGGTGGCCACTGGTCAGCAGGCCACTTATTACAAGAATAAGAACGAAGTGGTGCTGGTGGGCAACCCCCAGGTCTGGCAGAAAGAAAATAACCTGAAGGGGGAGCGTATCATCTTCAACCTCACGGATAATACCATGCGGGCCGAGAGCTCTCCCCAAAAGCGGGTGGAGGCCAATCTCTACCCCGCCAAACAACCGGGGGCCGGCGGCCAGCCCGGGACGCCCTTGCCGGCCAAAGCTCAGAAGGATCACCGGCCATAAGATATGCACCGTCTCCGCATTCAGACCCTTACCAAGAGTTATGACGGCCACAAGGTAGTGGACCAGGTCTGCCTGGAGGTCAACAGCGGGGAAGTAGTGGGCCTGCTGGGTCCCAACGGCGCCGGCAAGACCAGCACCTTTTACATGATCCTGGGGCTGCTGCAGCCCGACAGCGGCCAGATCTACCTGGACGGCCAGGATATCTCCACCATGCCCATTTACCGCCGGGCCCGCCGGGGATTGCAATATCTGCCGCAGGAGCCCTCGGTGTTTCGCAAGCTCACGGTGGGCGAAAACATCATGGCCATCCTGGAGACCCTGGAACCGGACCCCGCGGTGCGCCAGGAGCGCCAGGAGCAACTCCTGGCCGAGTTGCGCATCGGGCATCTGACCCAACAGAAGGCTTCGTCGCTCTCCGGCGGTGAACGCCGCCGCGTGGAGATCACCCGGGCCCTGGTCACCGCGCCCCATTTCATCATCCTGGATGAGCCCTTTGCCGGCATCGAACCCCTGGCGGTCACCGATATCCAGAACATCATCCGGCAGTTGAAGGAACGGGGCCTGGGAGTGCTGATTTCGGATCACAACGTCCGGGAGGCCCTGGGGGTCTGCGACCGGGCCTATATCCTCAACGAAGGGGTGGTCCTGGAGGAAGGGACGCCTGCGATGCTGGTGAACAGCGAACTGGCCAAAAGAATTTACTTGGGAGAAACCTTTACGTTATAATCCGGATTAATCTCCGTAATCGCAACCAGAAGACGGACCCATGGCATTAGAACTTCGCCAGAATCTCAAGCTGACCCAGTCGCTGATCATGACCCAAAAGCTGCAGCAAGCCATCAAGCTGCTGCAGCTCTCGCGTCTGGAGTTGGAGGGCGAAATCCAGCAAGTCCTGGAAAACAATCCGGTCCTGGAAGACTCGGAAATCGAGGCTCAAGAGAAGCCCGGGGGGGATCTTTCGCTGGAGCCGCCGGGTTTTTCCGGGGAGAGCGAGCCGTCCCAGGAAGGGGCCGGCGAAAACGGAGAAGCCAAGTCATCTCAGGAAGAATGGGACTGGGAAGGCTTCTTGCGCGACCGGCTCATGCCGCCCCCCATGGGCGAATACGAAGAGCGGGAAGCCCTGCCCTTCGAGAGCCTCAACCCCCAGAAAACTACCCTGAAATCCCACCTCATGTGGCAGTTGCACATGGCCGAACTGGACCGGGAAGGCGAGGCCATCGGCACCCTGATCATCGGCAACCTGGATAGGGACGGCTACCTGCGGGCCGAAGTTGCTGAGGTCGCCGGGGAGTTGGGGGTCGAACCGGCCCGGGTGGAAGAGGTCCTGGCAGTGGTCCAGGGCTTCGATCCGCCGGGAGTGGCGGCCCGGGATCTGAAGGAGTGCCTGCAACTTCAGGTCCGGGTGCTGGGGACCTCGGATCCCCTGGTGCTGGCCATTATCGACGGCCAATTGAACAATCTGGCCAATAAAAATTACCAGGCCATCGCCCGGGAGTTGAAGGTCTCCTTGGAAAAGGTAGTCCGGGCCGGCGAAGTCATCATGCAGTTGGAACCCAAACCCGGCCGGGGCTTCGACAGCGAGGACGTGGACTACATCAACCCCGACGTCCATGTGGAAAAGGTAGGCGGCGAATATGTCATCCGCTTGAACGAAGACGGCCTGCCCAGGCTGCGGATCAATTCCTTTTACCTGGAGGCGATGCGGGCCCCCGGCCAGTTGCCGGAGGGGGTGCGCAGCTACATCCAGAAACACCTGGACAATGCCCTGTGGTTCATCCGCAGCATCCACCAGCGCCAGAAGACCCTGTACAAGGTGACCGAGAGCATCGTCCGCTACCAGCAGGCCTTTCTGGATCACGGCCTGTCGCATCTCAGACCCCTGACCCTGCGCCAGGTGGCTGAGGACGTGCAGATGCACGAATCCACCATCAGCCGGGTGACCACCCATAAGTACGTCTACACCCCCCAGGGAATCTTCGATCTGAAGTTCTTTTTCAACAGCGCCATCAATATGAACCTGGGGGAACAGATCGCTTCGGAGAGCGTCAAGGATAAGATCCGGCAGATCGTGCACTCCGAAAACCCCGAAAATCCCTGGAGCGACCAGGAGATCGCCGACCTGCTGCGCCGGCAGGACATCCTCATCGCACGGCGCACCGTTGCCAAATACCGCGGCATGCTGGGAGTGCTCTCCTCCAGTAAGCGCAAGAAGCCCGGTTTCCGGCGCAAAAGTCTGCCCGAGAACCTGGCCCATTAATCCCGCCGCGGCCCAAGCCATCCCACGGGAGACCATATGCAAATATCCGTCACTTTCCGGCAAATTGAGCCCTCCGCGGCACTGAAGAATTACGTCACCGACCGTTTGGGCAAGTTTTCACGTTATCTGGAAGGACCGGTGGAGGCCCACGTGGTCCTGGGTTTGGAGAAATTCCGCCACCTGGCCGACGTCACTATTGACAATAATGGCCGGATTATCAAAGGCAAGGAAGAAAATACCGACATGTACGCAGCCATCGACCTGGTGATGGACAAGATCGGCATGCAGTTGAAGAAGTTCCGGGATAAACAGCGGGAACCCAAAGGGGACCGCAACGCCAGGTCGGCGGCGGCAGTGCCAGAGGAGGCTGACGAGTCTCCGACCCTGCCGGCAGTGCGCCGCAAGCAGGTGGAGGTGCCGTCCCTGATGGTGGACGATGCCGTGGAAATGATGCAAACCGGGAGCGAAGACCTGGTGGTCTTTACTAACGTGGCCAATGGCGGTTTGAGCATCTTGTATCGGCGTCAGGATGGCTCCTTCGTCCTGGTGGAGCCCGATTTGCACTAGGAGAAGTGGCGGTCCTATGAAAATCCTCGAGATCCTGACGCCGGAAAGGATCCTGCCGGACCTTAAAGCCAGCAACAAGCGGGAGGTCCTGGAGGAGCTGGCCAGGCCCATAACCGCCGGTGGCGACGGGCTGAGCCTGCCAGGCGTCGTGGAGGTGCTGATGGAGCGGGAGCGCCTGGGAAGCACCGGCATCGGCGACCACATTGCCATCCCCCACGGCAAGCTGCCGCAGCTCTCCCAGTTGCAGTTGGTTTTTGGCCGCAGCCTCAAAGGAGTGGACTTCGACTCCATGGACGGCAAACCGTCCAACCTCTTCTTTCTCTTGCTGGCTCCAGTCGATTCCGCGGGCCAGCACCTCAAGACCCTGGCCAAGATCTCCCGGATGCTCATGAGCCAGCCGTTCCGGGACAGCCTCATGAAGGCTCAGGGAGCCGAAGAAATTTACCGTCTAATCGCCGAGAGAGATGCGGAATTTTAGGTTAATCTCCGGTACTCCGTTGCATTTTTCCGGTTTTCCCAAGAGGGGGCAACTCTGAGACATGGCGGCTGAGACAGAAACCCCGGGGCAGCCGGAGCCACCGGCGCTGGCTGCCCCAGTGCTGATCATTACCGGGCTGTCGGGCTCCGGGAAGAGCACGGTGTTGCACGCCCTGGAGGACGTCGGGTATTTCTGCGTCGACAACCTCCCCTTGGGCTTGCTGCCGCGATTCCTGGACATGCAGACCGGCGCCCCCCGGGATGGCCGCAAGATCGCCCTGGTGATGGACGTGCGCACCCAGGGATTTTTGAAGAATTATACCCGGGTCTTCAAGCGCCTGGAGGGCCGGGGGTTCAAACTCCACCTCATCTTCCTGGAGGCCGAGGAAGAGTCACTCATCCGGCGGTTCAGCCAGACCCGGCGCCAGCACCCCCTGGCGGACCGGGAATCCATTTCCCAGGCCCTGGGGGCGGAACGGGAAGCCCTGGCCGGCCTGCGGCGCCTGGCCCAGCGCATCATCGACAGCTCCCATTTCACCCCGCATCAACTGCGGGAGCTGATCCAGAAAGAGTATTCCCAACTTTCCCCACAGCAGCGCCTCTGGATCCATCTGGTTTCCTTTGCTTACAAAAACGGCATCCCCCCGGGAGCCGACCTGGTTTTGGACGTCCGCTTTCTGCCCAACCCCTACTTTGTGCCGGGTCTGACCGACCTCACCGGCGAGGATCCCCCGGTCCGGGATTATGTCCTGAAGCAACCGGAAACCCAGACCTTCCTGGGGCACCTGTTCAGTTTTGTGGACTACCTGCTGCCCTGCTACCAGAAGGAAGGCAAGGCCCACCTCACCCTGGCGGTGGGCTGCACCGGCGGCCAACACCGTTCGGTGGTCATGGTCAACCTCCTGGCGGAGCACCTGACCCAGGGGAATTTTCCCTTTACCCTCAGCCATCGCGATCTACCGCGGATCTTAGGAGATCAATAATGATCGGTATTTTAATCGTTACTCACAAGGAACTGGCCGAGGCCCTGATGACCGTCTGGGATTTGATCCTGGGGCGCGGTGAAGGGGTGCAGGCCGTCTCCCTGGACCCCAACGATCCCCCGGAAGTCTCCCGGCAGATGATTCAGCGCGGCCTGGCCCAGATCAACAACGGCACCGGCGCCATTATCCTCACCGACATGCTGGGCGGCACCGCCTCCAACCTGGCCCTGCCCTTCCTCAAGGAGGGCAAGGTGGAGGTGGTTACCGGGGTGAACCTGCCCATGCTGATGAAATTGCCCCAGATCCGGAATAAGGTCGATTTGCAGGAGGCGGCCCAGGCCTTGAAGCAGTCCGGCCAGTCCGGGATCACCGTGGCCAGTGAAGTGTTGCGCCGCAAAAAATGAGCCCCGGACTCACCATCCGCGAGGCCGGCCTGACGGATATTAAACCCGTCTTTGCCATAGAAAAAGAGTCCTTTCCCACCCCCTGGTCCCGCTGGACCTTTCTGGCGGAGCTGACCCAGTCGCTGGGCCACTTCCTGGTGGCCGGCCCCTCCCCTCCCCAGCCCTGGCAACTCTGGGGCTATATCATCTATTGGCTGGTAGCCGACGAGATGCACCTCCTCAACCTGGCGGTGCACCCTGAGCAGCGGGGCCGGGGCGTGGCCCGGGCCCTGCTCCAGGAGGCCCTGCACCGCTCCCGGGACCTGGGGGCTAAGGCCGCCTGGCTGGAGGCGCGGCCTTCCAATACCCCGGCCCTGGCCTTGTACGCCTCCTTCGGCTTTAAAGAAGTGGGGCGCCGTCCCGGGTATTACGAAGATACCCGGGAAGACGCCATTCTGCTGGTATTGGAGTGGGGAGAGGGGGGTTAGCCTGCGCTTTCCATAAATCTGCGCATCCAGCTGCTCTTTAGGCGCTGCCGCACTGTGAACCGCATTTGGCCGCGGGACCCGGGGTCTTTTCCAGGTATTGCTCAACCAGTAGTCTTGGATCCCCCTGGGGGGCGCCGGCGATGACTTCGATGCCCCTGTGGGCCAGCAGCTTCCCGGCCTTGGCTCCCAGGCCGGCGGCAATGACGTGGGTCACCCCCAGATCGTCCAGCCACTCGGGGATGCCCCCGGGCTCATGGGGAGGGGCGGGCACCAGCTCCTGATCCTTTAGGCTGCCATTGCGCGCGGTCAGCAGGGCGAAGTGGGAGGCGTCTCCGAACTTGTCGGAGAGCTTGCCGCCACTCAGTGGCAGGGCGAACTTCAGGACCCCCGGCTGCCGGCGGCTCAGCGAGAGAGGTAATGCCGCCTGCAGCCATGCCACTATGGGGGCCAGGGCCTGGAAATAGGGGCTCTCCTTGATCTCCATGAGCCGCCCCTGGTCGGCGGCCTCCACCACCTGAGGGTCGAAGGGCAAGGCCCCCAGAAAGGGAATCTTGGCCTCCCGGGCGATAACCGCGCCGCCGCCCTGCTTGAACAGGGGAATATCGCCGCCGCAGTGGGGGCAGCGGTAGCCGCTCATATTCTCGATTATCCCCAGGATCTCCATGTCGATCTTCTGGCAGAAATTGATGGATTTGCGCACGTCGGCCAGGGAGATCTCCTGGGGCGTGGTAACGATGATGGCCTTGGCGTCGGTGATAGTTTGGGCCACGCTCATGGGCTCATCCCCGGTACCCGGCGGGCAGTCCACCACCAGGTAGTCCAGGTCGTCCCATTGCACCTCGGTAAGGAACTGGCGGATCAGTTGGTGCTTCAGGGGGCCCCGCCAGATGACCGCCATTTCCCGGTTGCGCATCAGCATCTCGATGGAGATGACCCGCAGGGTGTCGAACAGGTCCGGCGGCAGGGGGAACTGGGCGTGCTGGAGGTCCAGGGGATCCTTGAGGCCCAGCATCCTCAAGACGTTGGGGCCATGCAGGTCCACGTCCATCAGGCCAACCTTGTGGCCCCGCCGGGCCAGAGACAGGGCCAGGGAGACGGCCACGCTGCTTTTACCCACCCCGCCCTTGCCGCTCATCACCACCAGTTTGTGGCGGATGCGCTTCAGGGTCCGGGTAAGATTCTTCTCTTCCGGGGACGATTCAGGGTGATGGGAGGGGCTGCACCCCGGACATGATTGGGGCTCCGCCCCGCAAGTCTTGGGGTCGGCCCCCGAAGGGCATTTTTCATCCATAGCCAAAGACTCCTTATGAAGGCGATCTACCAGGGATCGGAACGACAGGGCAAGAGAGACACTGCCGAAATCGATATCCCTTAAAATTTATTATTTTGGCGGGGTCATTGCAAGCAATTTCGGGGCCGGTGAGCCGAAGGCACCGGGCCAGGGCCCGAAGAAGCCGGGTGCGCCTAACTCAGGTCTGAAAACCGCATTTTCCCTTTAAGCCTACGCCCGGTTGCGCGGGAACAGGCCGGTTCTTACCTTGGAAAAGGAAGGGG
>JBKQLU010000008.1:0-81408 GCA_052326585.1 Desulfobaccales bacterium
GTAAAAATGTAGATATGGCTTAGATATATGGAGAGTTATTCGGCGGCGGTATCTCCAGTCAAGGCGAGGCCCCGATGCTCGGTTATTTTTAGATGATTAGATGTCCATTTTGGGCAGCAACCGTGTATATTCAAGAAATAAAAGGAGATCGTCACATGATCCAACCGAGTAAAGGAGGGAGAAAGCAGAATGTCTCATCTTCCTGGTTGGCCAATGTCGTTAAAGAATTCTGCGCCACCTCTCCCGAAAACACCCTGAACCATGGTACCGGTGAACGGGCCTGGGAGGAGCCGCTGGTCGGCTTCTCCAATGGCGCCGATCCCCTGTATCTCCGCATCAAAGAGGACATCGGCCCGTTTTACCTCACTCCCGTGGAGATCTTCCGGCAAGCCTTTCCTCAGGCTCAAACTCGTCCCGAAGACCTCACGGTGGTCTGCTGGATTTTGCCGCAAACTGCGGCCACCAAGGTGGACAATCAGCAAGAGTCCACTTACCCGGCGGAGCGCTGGGTCAGGACCCGGCATTTCGGCGAGATGTTCAATACTACACTGCGCCGGCACGTGGTGGCGACCCTGCAAAACGCCGGATTTGTCGCGATATCGCCGGTAGATGCGCCTTTCTGGTCGCGAGAAGTATCACCGCGTTACGGCCCCGCCTCCCGCTGGTCCATGCGGCATGCCGCACATATTTCCGGCCTGGGAACCTTTGGGCTCTGCGATGGACTTATCACTCCCCGGGGCAAGGCCGTGCGCGTCGGCTCGGTGGTGGCCTGGATTCCTATCCCGCCGACGGTTAGGCCATATACGGATCATCATGAATATTGTCTCCATTTTTCCCAAAACACTTGCAGGAAATGCATGAAGCGCTGTCCAGCCGGGGCGATTACGGAAGCCGGCCACGACAAAGACAAATGCGGGAATCATATCCTTCAGGTGGCGGCGCTCTATGGCAGGAAGGGCTTTCACTTTGACCGCTATGGTTGTGGCCTCTGCCAAACCGGTGTGCCTTGTGAGTCCCACATCCCGGTGCGGGAACGGGGGAAGTCTGGAGCTGGATGACGACGAAAGGATGTCTTCGGCGTCAGGCTTTAGCTATAACCCGGCACGGAAATCTGTGGGCTTTTCGCCCAGTCTGGCTATTGGTCTTGCAGGTTTCCTGGTATTTTCGTCTCGCATTTGGGCCGCTTCGGGCAACTAGCCAAAGAAGATTCTTCTGCTTCCCTTCCTGCCTGGCGGGCATTAATGGGCACAGCGGATAACTTGCCAAACCCCTCCCTTATCACCGAGGCAGCAAAAACTGCATAAATAATCTGTATATCCTCCAGGGGCCTTTGGGGGGAGGATAATGTCAGGTTACTGCGAGAAAAAAAAGCCAAAACATCCGTGGTGAACGAAGAGGATCTGCAAGCTAAAAAGTGAAGATATGATCTGGATAGGTAGAATTTTCAGCAAGTTGGTAAGTTTCTCAATATAACAGTAATCGACGCAGCTCTTACCTCGTCCGCTAAATTTTCCTTGGATTTAAACACGAGCATGCTTTTGCTCTTCGGGATTTCCTGCACCATCTCGTGCTGATCCCTATCATGGCCAAGCCGAGTAAACCCGGTTTCAGAGGCCGCCGGACTGATGAGCGTCCTCTGAGAAAATTCACTGACGATCAACTCAAAAACGATCTTTTTCTGCTGCTAGACCAACAACTCCTTGGCTTGGCGCATGAGTGTGGCGATGGCCAACCGGTGCGGACAGGCCTGCTCCGCCCGGGAATAGTCCACCTCGGTCAGCCGCTGCTTAACGCCCTCATCCAGCCCGGCGAAGGTCATTCTAGCCAGTTCCGGCTCGCCGTAATACTGGTGGTACATGAGGCAACGCATGACTTCGTTCACGGGTACGGCACCGCCCACGGCCTCCTGGCAGATCCTGCCGCAACCGGCGCAGTAACCGTCCCTGGTTTCCAAGGCGTACCGCTGTAAAGAGTCGAACTCCTCTTGGGCCAGCTTAGTCTGGTCCAGGGCCGCGGCCACGTTGGCTGAAAGGATGGTCAGGTTGGGCATCTGGGTGCAGATACTGGCGATCTGGGGGTTCTCCCAAACGACCTTGAGTTTGGCCTGGTTGTCCGTGAATCCCCGTTTCAGGAAGCGGTCGGTCATGTCGGCTTTGGCCTTGCTGGCGTTCTCAGGCTTCCCAGGCTTGCCGGCTTGAGACTTCATGGCCACCAGGCCGATCCCTGCCTTCTCGCAGGCGTTCAGGGCCTCCTTCAACTTGGGGTCTTGCATGACCCGGAAGTTGTAAGTGAACATCGCCGCGTCGATCCAGTCCAGTTTGGCCGCGCCTAAGAGACACTCCGCCATGTTGGTGTGGGTGCTAAAGCCGACGAATTTAAATTTGCCGGCCTTCTTCATCTCCGCGGCCCAGGTCTTGATAGCCGGGGTCATTTCTTCGATGCCGGTGATGGCGTGGATGTAAAACAGGTCCACGTAGTCCGTCTGCAGCCTTTTTAGACACTCATCCAGGTGTTCCGTGAGGGCGTCGACCTTGACATGGTGGAGCTTGGTGACCAGGAAGACCTCCTTGCGGGCCTCGGGGTTGCGGGCGAAGAAACGGCCCATGCCTTCCTCGCTCATGCCGTTGCCATAGGACTCGGCCGTATCCCAAAAGGTCACGCCCCATTTCAGGGCCTGCTTCAGGAGCAGTTGCTTACTGACGGTGTCGAACATGGCCCCCATGTTCAGGATGGACACATCTACGCTGGTCTTGCCCAGCCGGCGTTTGGGCATGGTCGAGACCTTGGGAGGGGCGGCCGGCGGCTCTGGGGCAGCGAGGGCTCCGGTCACTCCGGACCCCGCCGCCGCTAGGCCGGCGAGGGTGACGGTGGTCACGAACTCCCGGCGCGTAAGGTCGGCGACTTTAGTCTTCCCGCTCATGGTGACCTCCTTTTAACTGAGGTTATGCGGCAGCCTTGGCCATCGTAGTTTAAAAATGGTTTGGGGGACCTCTCTCAACAAGTTTGACCGCGGAAAGTTTCGTCTTTTGTTGCCGGATTGTCTCGCAGGGGACATGATAGCACAAATTTTATTGAAAAAGTTCAATAGCAGATCACTTGCCAAACTCGATAGCTATCCTCTCGACCTTGAAAACTGCAGATATGGTGCGAATATCAGATCTGGGGAGGGGGTTCAATTCCTACCCTTGGGTTTCCAGGGCTGCACGGTTCAGGACTTGATAAAGTCGTCCAGGTCGGCGGGATTGAAAAGGACGCTCCGCCCAATCTTCACGTAAGGCATTCGGCGCATGCTTACTCAACGCCGCAAGCTATCCACACTCACTCATAGCCGTTTGGCAGCACCGGCAACCGTGAGCAGGCTACCGGCCGAATGTTCCTCCGCTCGGGAATTTTCTATCTCCTGAGGGATTTCCTCGGCTTTTTCTTTTTCCATCTCCAACACCCTTACAAACCGATCGAGAAGCTCGATCAGCTTCGGGTTTACCTTAAATAACCAAGAAGTCTCGTCATTGGCAGCCATACCGATCTCCAATCACGCTATTCATCATCCTCCGCTTTTTCTCGTAACGAGAAGCGGAAAATAGAGGCAAATCCATACCGCGTCTTTTCTCCATAGAGGGTTATAAAATTTATTTTATTGGCTGACGCGGTCTCAAGGACAATATTCATGGCATCTTCCGGGAGGTTGACAAAACACAAACTGTATGGTTTTTGTTTGTGGAGGGAACCCACGGACTTCGGCGGATCTTCGTTATACTCTTGCAGGTATTTGCTTCTTTCTGCCTCATTGAGATGAGGGCTTCGAGATAAGTTTACCTCGATCTCCAGGTCTTTCAACTGAGGAGGCTCAAGAAATTTGCCTTTAAAAACCAACCATCGAGTTTCGTCGAATGGCTCGCTATATATGGAGTCCCAGTTATCTTTGCGGCGGCGCAATGGATCGAAATTGGCGTTAAGTCCAAAGCTGTAATCACAACTCCAGCTGTCGATGAGCACGGAATAATAAACGCCGCCGGACAGTCTGCGTCGGTGATCCCTAAGTATCTGCTTAATCTTCTTTTCTCGATCTTCCCAAGCGTTAGAGGGCTTGGCTTTCTTTTTTGCAGGTTTTTGGACTTCTGGTTCTGGTGGTTCCGGTTTTGGTTTTTCCTTTGCGACGAAGGCAGGAAGCGGTGGCTGTACAACCTTATGACCCGAACTCTTTCTGGCCCAATAACCCCTTGGTGGAACAGGAACCTGATTACGAGCACACAACTTTGCCATTCCGCGATCGGAGACGCCGTAGTCTTTGGCAAGATGCCGCATGGGTTTCGACCACGCCAATTGATAGAGCTGGTCTCGGGTCAAAGACAAATGTGTCGCTGGATACATGGTAAACCCTAAAAATTATAGGATTCAGAAAGGCATTATGTCGCTCGCCTTAATTTATCTTTTAATATCAGGAGACTGCGGATTATCCTTAATGCCTGAAAATCCTTTTTCTGAAAGCATCCTCAAGCATTGTTTAGGATAATTATCTTCCCGACTTTATCAAGCAGACGATCTTAACCCAGATAGAGAAGGTGAAGGGAATGCTGTTGTCTTGCCATATGGCGCTAAGGGCCTCTTACAGCCCCACCACGGGCCGCCAAGGTGACATCCAAGGGAAAGAGATCAGGGGCGCCTATGAAATGCGTAAATCGCCCCATGAGGCCTCGCCACCTGGACAAATGTTGCTCATAAAATTTTTGGCCTGGGTTTCATAACCGGGGGCGCTTCGGGATCTCCCCCGAGACCTCGCGAACGAATTTTTGATGTGGTGTCCGTGAGGAGCATTCAAGGCAGCGGGGGGTATGGGACCCGTCCCGGGGTTTCGCTCTTGGGCCGGAAAATCGTTCAAGCTAACGGAGGCGCTATGCCCGGCAGAACGAACCCAGCAGAACATGGGGACGTCACCAGCCGAGAAGCTGCAGGTCCCATATTCCTGCAAAAGGCGGGTTTCGAAGGGATTCATCGCGCCTCACCCGAAGGTGCGGATGGAGATATTTGGTTAAATCTTTTTGAGGGGAAGATGCGAATGATTTATTAGGCCGAAATGCCTTTCCCAGATTTTCCCATGAGGACGCCTGGGGGCCCTCTTTTCAAGGTATCCCATTTCGGTTTTCGGAGCCCTGCGGAACTGCCAAAGAAGCGGTGGTTTGCTGACGGTTTCCCAACCCTTTCCAGGGCTACTCTGGGGCTATACTTTTCGACCTCTTCTTTAATAAAATAAACAATGATATTAGTAATATAGGTGGCGGAGGGGGTGGGATTCGAACCCACGTGGGAGTGATTAGCCCCCAAGTCGATTTCGAGTCGACCCCGTTACGGCCTCTTCGGTACCCCTCCTGCAAAGACGGTTTTCTTCCAGGTTTGGTAGCCGCAGGCTTTAGCCTGCGCCCTTGTTTCTGATAATTTTCGCAAGCTAAAGCTTGCGGCTCCATCGAAAATTCTTAAGAGGACGAACCCGCTTCTTTAAAGGAAATCTCCAGCGCCATCCTATCGCCGGGCCCGGAAAAACTCCTGCAGCAGCTCCCGGCACTCCGCCTGGCGCACCCCGCCGGTTACTGCCGGGCGATGATTGAGGCGCGCCTCCTCCGGCAAGCGGTATGAAGAGACACAGGCCCCGCCCTTGGGATCGGCGGCGCCGAAGACCACCCGGGCCACCCGGGCCTGCAACATGGCCCCCAGGCACATGATACAGGGCTCAATGGTAACATAAAGGACTACCCCGGGCAAACGGTAATTCCCGGCCGCGGCGGCGGCCTGCCGCAGCGCCAGCACCTCGGCATGGCCGGTGGGATCGTTGAGGCCAATGGGGCGGTTGCCGGCCCGGCCCAGAATCTCACCGCCCGCCCCCACCACCACCGCGCCCACCGGCACCTCTCCCGCGGCCAGGGCTAGCCTCGCCGCCTCCAGGGCCTGGCCCATGTAATAATCGTCAGTTTCCAACCGCACCTCGGTTTGCCCGGCTAGACGTGGCAGGAGGGATCGGCTCAAGCGGGGGCAGGCCCTGGAGGCGCACCCGGGCGGCCGCAGGGGTGGTCAGGGGCGAGTCGCCCCGCCCCGGCAGGCTTGGCTCCTTGGCCCAACAGGCCCAGGGCCCGGGCTTCGTAGGCCCGGAGGACCTTAAGGGCCCGCTCCTCCGCCAGCAGGAGGGCCTGGCCTTTCTCCCGGGTGCCCCCCGCCGGCGCCTGCGGCAGGAGCTCCGAGAGGACCTGGCAGCGGCGGCCATGGCCCTCCGCCAGCAGGCGCAGGCGCAATACCAGAAGCTGGGCCAGCATGGGGTCCTCCACCCAGCGCAGATAGTCCAGGGCTCCGGGAAAATCTTCTTCCTCCATGGCCGCCAGCGCCAGGTGGCGATAACAGGCGGTGGGCAACAACCCGGACCCGGCCACCGGGCCCGCCAGGACCCGGCGGCCCAGGCGCACCAGCAGGCTCAGCCCTAACACCTCAGGCCTTCTGGGCCTGGAGGCCGGCGTTCACCAGGTTGTCCATAATCTCCCGCAACTCCGGGAGATCCCGGGTGAGTTCCCGGATACGCGCCTGGATCTGGCGATAATCCTCCCGGTCTTCGCCCCCGGCCTCCTCCAGGGTGTCTTGCAGGGCCGCGGCCAGCCGCCGGTCCAGGCGCCAAAGCCCGGCCGCCGCGCCCAAAAGCTCCAGGATGCCGCTGGTAATGTGGTGCCCGGTGATCTCCTGAAAGGCCACTTCGGCCACCCACCCTGCCAGGCCGCCCACCGCGGCCCCGCTGACGGAAAATTTCTTGCTGGCCAATTCTTACCTCCTGTAAGGCGCCTCTCAGGCGCCAGATCGATAATTGCGGCGCGGCGCCTACCCCGCCGCATCGGCTCGCTATCCCTTCATCCGGTATCCTTGCCCTCTATCCGGGCCCCGGGTGTCGCCAGGATACCTGTCCATTTGTGCACAGCCCTGAATATCACCCTGGCGCAATTATTGTTTACTGGATGGCGGATTCTCCTTCTCCACCTCTTCCCCGACCTTCATCTCCTGGAGCCGCTCCGCCAGACGCTCCGTCTCGGTGAGCATGCGGGCGACGTGCCGGTCTTTTTCCGCCAGGCGGCGTTTCAGGGAGCGGACTTCGGACCTGAGCCGGGAGGTTTCGGAGTAGCCCAGCCAACCCCGAACAGCCCTGGTGGCCAGGGTCAGGCCCACGCCCAAAATCGCCCCCAGGCTCACCCCCACCAAGAAATCCAGGGTCTTGATCTCCATGTTAAAGGCAGTTTCCGGTTTACCGGTTTTTTGTAACTGCAAAAAGCCTTTTTCTCATTCTGCGCCAGCTATCTTATTAAGACCCGTTAACCTGCGGAAGTGTTACCAGCGGCGGTTCCCCGAGGCTGGGCAGGCCCCGCCTGCTTGCCGACAACTCACTTGAAATATTAGCATTCTTCCCGGCCGCTGTCAATTTCTGCCCGGAGCCCCAAAGTGGCTTGTCAAGGAGCGCAACACATGCCACAATAAGGCTGCCCGCCTTTGGCCGGCTCTGGCGCCAGAAGAAATTGCCCTTGATTTTTAAGTGGTCAAAGGGAACGCTCCCAGGCAGCCTAACCGGGCCGCCACTGGCGGCGCCCCTTTTCCCTTTATAAATAAAACCTGGAACCCGGGAAACGGCAAAGCAGAAAACTCTCTTTGGAGGCACCGCGTATGAGCGAGATCAAGGCCATGTACCGCACCGTGATGGCGGACCATTTCCCCCCGGAGATGACCATCAGTTTCGGGGACCAGAAGCTGCTCTATCGCAAGCGCACCTGGAAGCTGCCCGACTCCAAAGGGGAGGTCATCGAAATGGGGCTGCGCTACGGGGAGAACCCCGGCCAGGAAGCGGCCCTCTACGAGCTGGTGGGAGGCAATCTGACCCTGGGGGGCTGCCACTTCCTCGATCCCGGCAACGGCCTCACCAGCGCCATCAACGAGGCGGCCATGCTCCAGGCGGGCAAGCACCCGGGGAAGACCAACCTGACGGACCTGGACAACGGCCTCAATATCATCAAGTATCTTAAGGAGCGGCCGGCGGCAGTGATCCTGAAGCACAACAACCCCTGCGGGGCCGCCTGGGCCGGCTCCCTGGCCGAGGCCTACGCCCGGGCCAATCTGGCCGACCGCATCGCCGCCTTCGGGGGCGCCGCGGTCTTCAACCGGCCCCTGGATAAGACCACCGCCGCACTCATCTCCGAAAACTACCTGGAGGTGGTGGCTGCCCCGGACTTCGAGGCCGGCGCCCTGGATATTCTCAAAAAGGCGAAAGACCTCAGGATCATCAAGGTTCCCCATTTCGACAAACTGCAACACCTGGCGCAGGCCCGCACCGTGGAATTCAAGGCCCTGATCGACGGGGGTCTCATCGTCCAGCAGTCGCCCTTGAACGCCATCCTCAAACGGGAGGACTTCAAACCAGCCGTGGCCATGCACCAGGGCCGGGAATACCGCTGCCGGCGCCAGCCCAGCGCGCTGGAATATGACGACCTCCTCTTCGGCTGGTGGGTGGAGCAGGGCATCACTTCCAACTCGGTCATCTTCGTGAAAGACGGCTGCACCGTGGGCATCGGCACCGGCGAACAGGACCGGGTGGGAGTGGCGGAGATCGCGGTCTTCAAGGCCTACACCAAATACGCCGACACCCTCTGCTTCAAGCAGTTCGGCATGCCTTATAAACAGCTGGAATTGGAAATCCTCCGGGCCAAGCGGGACGCCTCCGACCAGGTGGTCATCGACGTGGCCACCCAAGAGGCCAGGGGCGGACTCCTGGGCGCAGTGATGATCTCCGATGCCTTTTTCCCCTTCCGGGACGGGGTGGACGTGGGCATTCGCCAGGGGATCACCGCGGTGGCCCACTCCGGCGGCTCGGTGCGTGACTACGAAGTCATCGAGGCCTGCAACGAAGCCGAGCCTCCGGTGGCCATGGTCTTCACGGGCCAACGCTGTTTCAAGCATTGAGGTCAACTCAAAACTCGAAACTCAAAACTCAAAAGCCGTTTGCCTTGGAGACGCCGGAATGAAAGGTTTCAGAGCGGTCCACGTGGAAGGAAAAAACCTGGATGAGACCTGGTTCGAATTATTAAGACAACTCTATCGCCACGGGCGCAGATATAAAATCGATGCCGGCTCTTTTGCCGGGGCGGAGAGACTGGAGTTCGACATGGTAAGCGGCACCATCCTGGAACCCATCCGCTACACCGAAGGGGGGGTAAGGCTGCCCCTGGCGGTGAGCGTCCCCCAGGGAATTCCGGCGCCTACCTCGGATGAAGCCATCGAGAACTACTTCGTCGAATATCTGATGAACAGCGAACTTAAACCCAATGAACACTACCGCTATTCCACCTGGTTGCGGGGGGGCAGGTACGCCATACCCAAACTCGCCTTGGAGGGCGTTAGGCAAGAGGGCCCGGCGCCTGCGGTCATCGTCCCGGACCAGGTGCAATGGTGCCTCGACCATTATAAGCGGGTGGGGTTTGGCAATAACCATTGCTGCATGGCGGTGGGCTACCCGGAATCGAACTTTGCCTATGATCAGGAGTACACCAATGAGATGGAGCGGGGCACCAGCCCCTGTCTCAGAATAGTGGACACCAAGATTGTTAAGGAGGACGGTGAAAACTATCTCTGCATGAACGTCTATTTCCGGTCCTGGGACTGCTATGGGGGCTGGCCTGAAAACATGGGAGGCCTGGCCCTGGTCCAGGAATACATGGCCCAGGATTTGGGGGTGCGGAGCGGCAGTCTAAGTTTTGCCTCTAAGGGTCTGCACGCCTATGATTTTCAAATCGAAGCCTTGAAGGGCAGAATCGGGGTCTAAGCGGTTTTTGGTCTTTCCCCAAGTGACGGCCGCCCGCTCCTCTTCAATCACCCCCGTCCCCGGGGTTCCCTTGCTTCACTCCTGGAGCCCTTTTGCCCCCCGGGGCAGCGGCTCCCGGTAGCCGTTGTAGAGCTTCACCAGCTCCAGGCAGCGCAGGGGGTCGAAGTTTACATACTGGTATTGCTGGTAGACCTTGCCCTTCCCCAGGTAGCTGTGCACCAGCAAGCGCTGGAACTCCACAAAACCCACCGCCTTTTTGAAGGCGATCTCCTGGCTCATGAAATTGGCAGTCCGGTCCCGGTCCGGCAGGCGCACCGGGATGGGGCCGTTGACCAATTCTTCGGGGTGGTTAAGGCCCATGAGGTGCCCCAGTTCGTGGCAGAGCAGATTGGCCAGCCAGTTGCGGTTCAGGGAGCCATCCCCGGGGTCGCCGCCCGGCTGGGCCTCCGCGTAGCGTTTGAAGGAGATTTGGGTCACCGACAAGGGCAGGTGGGCAAAGGCGCACTTGCCCAGGCAGACCTGGAGGAAGCGCAGGCGCAGGGGCAGGGCCACTGCGAAGGCCTTGGAACTCGCATCCAGCCATTCCCGGTCGCTCAGCAGCTCCACCCGCAGCCGCTGGGCCGGGGCCAAAGCCCCGGGTTTGGGCCCCGCCGGGCAATAGGCCAGGTTTACCCCCAGCCGGGCGTAAAACTGCTGCACCTGGTCCTCCACCAGGGAGAGCATGCGGCGGCAGGCGGCCAGCTCCGGGTTAGAAGAGACATAGACCTCCACCTCCAGCCTCTTGGGAGACAGGTCCACCGCTCCCAGGTCGCGGTAAGAAAAGAGGGCCGCCTCCTCCTGGGAAGTCTTTTGCAGGCTCCAGGCCGGGACCGCGGCAGCCAGGGGGAGTACTAGGGCCAAAAGCGCAATGAGTCCGGCACCGCAAAATTGCCTCGCGCCGATGAATTTCATGGTTTACTTCCCTTTCGCCCAGCCCCCTCCCCAGCGCGGCAGAGGAATAAAGTCAGAAATTTTGTCATTCTGAGGGAGCGCCGCGAGCGAAGAATCTAGATTCTTCGCAGCGCCCAGAATGACAAAAATATCTGGGATCGGCGCCCTTGCCTTTTAATAAACAGCCGCGGGCGGCTGTTCCATATTAAAATCGGGGTTTGCTCATTTTTCAGTAATTTATTGATTATCTTTGGTTTTTAACCGACAACTGCTAACCGCTAACCGATAATTGTCTCTCCGCCCCTTGCTTTCCCGGAGATTTTTTATATATTTAAAAAGTTTGAGGAGGATGGCTCATGTCCTACGTCTGTGAGATCTGCGGCAAGCGCCCCGGAGTGGGCAACAATGTCAGCCACGCCAACAACCACACCAAACGCCGCTGGAAACCCAATCTGCGCAAGGTCCGGGCCGTCCGCCAGGGCAGCGTGAGCTATCTGCGCGCCTGCACCCGCTGCCTGCGCTCGGGACTGGTTAACAAACCGGCCTAACTTTAGGGGCGCACCTGCCTCTGGGCCCTCAGGTTAGGACGGACCCATGGGTCTGCCCCTACCCTCCCCCGTCACCCTTCTTACCGAAATCACTTCCTTCAAACGCTTCAGGAACCCGAAGACCTTGTCGAGATGTTGCTGGTCCGCCACCTGGATGGTGAACCGGGCAACGCCCTTGCGCTCCTGGGTTTCCACCGAGGCCCGGATGACGTTGACGTCGGCGCTCTTCAGGGCGGTGGTAATGTCCGCCAGCAGGCCCGGCTTGTCCATGGTGACCACCTCGATCTTCACCGGGTAGACCTTCCCGGCCCCGCCGCCGTCCCATTCCGCCGGGATTTGGCGGAAGTCCTCGGTGCTGGCCAGGGTGGGACAGTCAGACCGGTGGATGGTGACTCCCTGCCCCCGGGTGATGTAACCCATGATGGCATCCCCGGGAATGGGCTGGCAGCACTTGGCCAGGCGCAGCAGGAGGTCGTCCAGGTCTTTGATCTTAAGGCTGCCGCCCGCCTCTGGTTTAATTTCCCGGCGCTCCGTCTCCGGGGGCGCCCCTTCCGGCTGGGTCTGGGCCACCCGGAAGAGTTTGCCGGTGATCTGCCCCGGGGAGAGCTTGCCATGGCCGATGGCGGCCAGAAGGTCATCCACCCCCACGAAGGAGAACTCCTGGGTCACCCTTTTTAGCTCTCCCCCTTCCTTGAGCAGTTTTTGCAGACTGGACCCGGACTTGCGCAGCTCCCGCTCCAGCAGCTCCTTGCCCAGGCTGACGCTCTGCTCCCGCTCCGCGGCCGCGAGCCACTGGCGGATCTTGTGCCTGGCCTTGGTGGTCTTGACAAACTGCAGCCAGTCCCGGTTGGGCTGGTGATGCGGCGAGGTGCTGATCTCCACCGTGTCGCCGTTCTGCAATTCGGTGCGCAGAGGCATCATGCGGCCGTTCACCTTGGCGCCGCTGCAGCGGTTCCCAACCTCGGTATGGATGGCATAGGCAAAGTCCACCAGGGTGGCGCCCCGGGGCAGTTCCTTGACCTCGCCGGTGGGCGTGAAGACGTAAACCTCATCCGGATAGAGCTCCAGGCGCACCCCTTCCAGGAGTTCCTGGGGACTCTTCAAGTCCTTCTGGAGGTCCACCATCTGTTTGAGCCAGGTGAAGCGCTTGGCGTCTTGCTCCTTGAAGGCCCGGCGCTCCTTGTAACTCCAGTGGGCGGCGATGCCCTCTTCGGCCACCCTGTGCATCTCCCGGGTGCGGATCTGGATCTCCAGCCGCTCGCCGTAACGGCCGATCACCGTCGTATGAATCGACTGGTACATGTTGGCCTTGGGCATGCCAATATAGTCCTTGAGGCGCCCGGGCACCGGCCGGAAAAGGGCATGGATCACCCCCAGGGCCTCGTAGCATTCGGCCACCGTATCCACGATGATGCGAAAGGCCAGGAGGTCGTAGAGCTCATCCAGGGTGATCTGCTGGGCCTGAAGTTTGCGGTAGATGCTGTAGTAATTCTTGAGGCGGCCGCTGACTTCATCCTTGATACCGTGCTCCGCGAGCTTTTCCCGGAGCAGTTGGCAGACCTCCAGGATGTATTTCTCCAACTCCCCCCGCTTGCGGGACAGACCGTCCTGGAGCTGCTGATAGGCCTCGGGCTCCAGGTAAAAGAAGGAGAGGTCCTCCAGCTCCGCCTTGATCCGGTAGATCCCCAGCCTGCCGGCCAGGGGGGCATAGATATCCTGGGTCTCCTGGGCGACGCGCTTGCGCGCCGCCGGCTCCATGAACCCCAGGGTGCGCATGTTGTGGACCCGGTCGGCCAGTTTCACCAAGAGCACCCGGATGTCGTAGGACATGGAGAGGATCATCTTGCGGATGTATTCGGCCTGCTGGGTCTGCCGGTTGCCAAAGCTGAGCTGGCCGATCTTGGTGACCCCGTTGACGATATCCGTCACTTCCTCGCCGAAATAGTCTTCCAGATCGTCCAGGCTGGCGGCGGAATCCTCCACGGTATCGTGCAGCAGGCCGGCGCACACGGTGACCGCCCCCAGGCCCATCTGGGCCAGGAGGTAGGCCACTTCCAGGGGGTGCAGGAGGTAGGGCTCGCCGCTCAGACGCAACTGCCCTTCGTGGGCCTTGGCCGAAAAGATATAGGCCTTTTCGATGATGGCGGTTTCCGCCTCCGGATAGTGCTTGAGGACTTCCTCGATGATGTTCTGGAGGCGGATGACGCGGGTGGCCATGGTTCACAGTTCAAAGTTCAAAGTTCGGAGTTCAAAGTTCAAAGTTCAGAGTTCAGAGTTGAGGCCTCGGCGAAAACCAAACTTTGTCATCCGGAGCGAAGCGCAGGATCTCGTATTTCCTTAGATTCTCTGAGATTCTTCGGTCGCTGCGCTCCCTCAGAATGAAAAGTTCATGGCTCAAGGCCTCTCACCTCCGTCCATCTGCTCGGCAATCCTCTGTTTCAGGTAATCGGGCAAATCCTGGATCAAGACAAATTCCGGCTGCCGCTCGGGTCCCCGTTGCTTCACTTCCGCCTGCCCCTTCTCCAGGGTCTTGGTACCGATGACCACGCGCAGAGGGATGCCCAGCAGATCGCAGTCCTTGAACTTCACCCCGGGGCGCTCATCCCGGTCGTCCAGGAGCACTTCGAGGCCCGCGGCCGTAAGCACCCGGTGCAGCTCAAAGGCGCAGTCCCGCACCGCGGCGTCGGTGAGAGAGATGGGGATCAGGCCCACCTGCACCGGCGCCAGGGCCATGGGGAAGATGATGCCGTGGGCGTCGTGGCCCTGCTCGACGGCCGCGGCCACGATGCGGCTCACCCCGATGCCGTAGCAGCCCATGTAGAGATATTGCTCGGCCCCTTCCTGGTCCAGGTAGACGGCCTTCATGGCCCGGGAATATTTGTCCCCCAGTTTAAAGATGTGCCCCACCTCGATGCCCCGCATGAAGGCCAGCCTCCCCCCGCAGCGGGGGCAGGGGTCCTGGGCCGTGACCAGGCGCAGGTCCGCCACCTGGGCGATCTTCAGGTCCCGCTGGGGATGGACCCGCAGCAGATGGTGGTTATCCCGGTTGGCCCCGGTGACCATGGCATTGAGGCGGGCCACCGCCTGATCGGCGTAAATGGGGATGGTCAGGCCCACCGGGCCGGCAAATCCGGCCTCGGCCCCGGTAAGCTCCTGAACCCGGATCAGCCCGGCCAGGTCCAGGTCGGTGACCCCCAGGAGATTTTTTACCTTCACTTCGTTGACTTCGTGGTCGCCCCGGATGAGGATCGCCACCGGACCCCGCTCAGTCTCGTAGATCAGGGTTTTGACGATCTCCCGGGGGGAAATCTTTAAAAAGCGGGCCACCTCCTCGACGTGGCGCAGCCCCGGGGTGGCCACCAGCTCCCGCTCTCCCGCCGGGGGGCCGGGGGCCGCCGCCTCCAGGGGCGCCTCGGCCTTCTCCAGGTTGGCGGCGTAGTCGCACCCCTGGCAGGAGACCAGCAGGTCCTCGCCGGTGTCGGCCAAAACCATGAATTCGTGCGAGAAGCTGCCGCCGATGGGGCCGGAGTCCGCCTCCACCACCTTGAACCGGAGACCGCAGCGCCGGAAGATGCGGTTATAGGCCTGATACATCTCCCGGTAGCAGGCCTCGGCCCCGCCTTCGTCCGGGTCGAAGCTGTAGGCATCCTTCATGATGAATTCCCGGGAGCGGATCAGCCCGAAACGGGGCCGGATCTCATCCCGGAACTTGGTCTGGATCTGGTAGAGGTTGAGGGGCAACTGCCGGTAGGAATGCAGCTCCCGGCGCACCAGATCGGTGATCACTTCCTCATGGGTGGGCCCGAAGCAGTAGTCGCGCTCGTGGCGGTCCAGGAAGCGCAGCAGCTCTTTCCCATACACCGCCCAGCGGCCGGACTCCTGCCAGAGTTCCGCCGGCTGCACCGCGGGCAGCAAGACCTCCTGGGCCCCGGTCCGGTCCATCTCCTCCCGGACGATGCGCTCCACCTTGGCGAGCACCCGCCGGCCCAGGGGCAGGTAATTGTAAATGCCCGAGGCCACCTTGCGAATCATCCCGGCCCGCAGCAGCAGTTGGTGAGAAATCGCCTCCGCTTCCGCCGGCGTCTCCTTGAGGGTGGGAATCAGCATCCGGGAAAATTGCATAAACGCCCCTGACCGGCTTTATTTTATCACATCTAGCCGGCGATATACAGCCGCCGCCGGTTGGGTCCGGGGCGCGGCCGGCGTTCTGCGCCCGGAAACCGCCGCGCACCGTCAGGACCTGCAGCCACCGCCAGCTCTGTCCGCTGAGGGTTTTGCAGTCTTCCCCAGGAGACCGGGTTTTTTGGGTGAGGCACTGTCTCAGGATTACCTTAACTGAGGATTAAGTTCTGTTCTCCCTTCCCCTTGAGGGGGAAGGGCTGGGGTGGGGGTGACTATTTTTAGGTTACCACCCTCCCCCCACCTCCTCTCCTCAAAGGAGGGGGAGTTTTTAGAGCCGAGATCTATTGAAGCTATCTCGGAAAACTTGCTACTAAAGTAATTGCAAGCCCCTACCTGCCCCAAATTGTCACTTGGGATGCTTCACTCCGTTCAGGATGACAATGAAATCGGGTCTTCTAACAGCCTCCAGGAAGCCGGCCGGTTCGCCTCTTGTAGCATAACCGGGGCGGCAATGCCACCCCGAAAAAATTAAGGGCACGGCGTGCCGTGCCGTGCCCCTAATTTTGGTAGCCTGGGCGTCCCGCCCGGGCGTCTCCCCGCCGGTGAGCGCCTTCCATAACAGCGTTCCCGGGCCACCATAGTATTGTGGCCCACTGAAACGATGCATAAATGCTTTGCTTTTTTCCCTCCCCCTTGAGGGGGGAGGGTCAGGGTGGGGGTGGTAATTTATCTTTAATTTACCATATGTTGCCACCCTCCCCCCAACCCCCTCCCCTCAAGGGAGGGGGAGAGTTTTCTCAAGCCTTTTGTTAAAATAATTGCGGGACATTACACTAAATTCTGCCTGGCGCCCTCCGGGCCTCGGGAGTGGACCGGATTCCCGGCAATAGCCGCTCCTGCTGCATCCGGAAGGCCTGTTCCATGAGAATCTCCAGGTTGACGACGTCCTCCCGGTTGTATTGCAGGAGTAGTTCCAGGGCGGTGCGGTCGCCCCGCTGGTGGCGCCCCCAGAGGATCACCGCCATGTAGCCGTCCATGCCGTCCACCTCTCCGGGCCGCTGGATGCCGAAGTGGGGTTCGATCTTTTTGAGGCCCCCCCGGTAGCCCAGGCGGGCCAGGAGAAAGCGTAGGTCTACGTGCAGGGGCGGCAGGGCCAGGTCCGGAAAAAAGCTCCTCAACACCGGCAGGTCGAATTGGGTGCCGTTGAAGGTGACCAGCAGGTCGAAGTCCGCCAGGGCTCGCGGGAACTCCTGCAGATTCCGGCCCTGGACGAATTGCTGCAGGCCGCTGCCGTCGTTATAGAGGCCCACCACGGTGACCGACTGCCCCGGCCAGTAGGCGCCGGTGGTTTCGATGTCCAGGTAGCCAACCCGGGGCTTAAAGGCGCGGAACAGGCGCCAATGCTCCGCCGCAGCCAGACGGGCCGCGAAGTAGGCGGGCTCGGCCGCCTGGCGCACCGATTCCTGCAACTCCTCCTGGAGGCGCCGGAATCGCTCCCAGGAGAGGCCCGGGAGCCGCCGGGCCCTCAGAAAATCCTCCCAGGTCGCCACTCCCTGGTTCCAGAAATGGGCCTCACCCCGGGGTCCCACCCCATTGAGGTGAATAAAGGTGCGCTTCAGCATGGGGTTAGCATATCATCGCATCGACGTTTTGTCATCCATACATGCATCTTGCCGGGACCATCTTCTGCATTATATGATGGCTGTGTTCTATGTTTCCCCCTTGTAACCAGATACGTAACAGGATACAATATTTATGATCGCCAACATAAGGCATAAGGGATTAGCCGCCCTCTATTATGACGACCAGCCAAAGGGGGTGAAGCAATCCCTGGTCAAGCGGCTCCGGTATATCCTCGCCTTGCTGGCCACGGCCTTCACTGTGGAGGACATGAACCTTCCCGCCTTGAAGCTTCACCTGCTTAAGGGCGACCTTGCCGGATTTTACGCCTTGTCCGTTTCTGGTAATTGGCGGGTGATTTTCCGCTTTGAAGAAGGCCAAGCCGTAGACGTTGATTTAATTGATTACCATTAGGAGCAAAGCGCCATGACCATGAAGAGCCCCCCCCATCCGGGCGAGGTTATCCGGGACTTATGCATCAAGCCCCTGGGCTTGACCGTCACGCAGGCCGCCCAGGGACTCGGCGTGGCCCGCAAGACTCTTTCTTTGCTGTTGAACGGTCATGCGGGCGTTTCCCCGGAAATGGCCGTCAGGTTGTCGCAAGCCTTTGGCCGTAGCCCTGAGAGCTGGCTACAGCTTCAGGTGCAGTATGACATTGCCCAAGTCAAAAGATCGGCCAAGGAGATCAAAATCAAACCCCTTTGCGACCTGAACGCGCCGCAGCTCTGAGATGATCCGTGACCCAGCCCCCCGCAAAAACCTTTAGGGGAGCACGAGCGCCCCATTTCCTTTCATTCCTCCTTCAAAATTGCCGCCAGGTTGGGCCGCAGGGCCCGCCAGGCCGGGTAGGCCGCGGCCCCCAGCCCCAGGCCCATGACCAGCGCCAGGCTCTGCCAGTAGATGCCCGGGGTGAAGTGGAGCATGATGGTCCAGCCGAAGGCCTGCTTGTTAATGACTAAAATGAGCAGCAGGGAGAGCACCGAGCCGCAGGCGGCGCCCAGGAGGAAACTCAAAAAGCTGGCCAGCCCCGACTCGGTGAGGACCAGGGCGAGAATCTGGCGGCGGGAGGCCCCCACCGCCTGGAGCAGGGCCAACTCCCGCTCCCGTTCCATGATGAGCACCAGGAAGGTGGTGATGATGCCGAAGACCGCCACCGCCACCGCCACCCCCTCCAGGGCGTAGGTCAAGGCGAAGGTCTCATCGAAAATTTTCAGGATTCCCTGGCGCAAATCCCGGTGGGACAGGGCCAGGAGGTGGTAGCGGGCCCCGTACTTCTCCTGCAGCCGGGCCTGCACCTGGGGCAGCCGCCGGGGGTCCTTCAGGTAGAGGCGCACCGCGTTCAGGTGGCGGTCCTGCCAGAAGCGGCGGAAGAGGCCGATGTCCATCCAGAGGCTGGGGCCGTCGGTGCGGTAGTCATAAAAGACCCCGGCGACCGTGAGTTCCTGGGGCCCCGCCGGGGTGGGCAGGATGAGGCTGTCCCCTTCCCGGTAATTAAAGGCCTCGGCCAGAGTCTCCGAGATGGCCACCGCCGGCCGGGAAGAGGGGCTGGGAGCTACCGGTGCCTGGCCCGCACCCCCCACTCTCTCCATAATCTCTTGCGTCTCCCCCTCCCGGAACCAGAGGCCGCCGTGTTTCGCCAGCACCCCGAAGCTGCCGCCGATCACCAGGATCTGGCGGCCCCGGAAAGGCAGGCGCACACAGCGGTAGAGATAGATGTCGGCGATCTCCGGGTCCCCTCGCAGCTCCGGGAGGATCTCCGGGGGCAAGTAGGCGTCGTAGGCTGCGGTGGTGAAGATCGCCGGCCCGAAGAAGATATCCCCGCTGATGGACCGGCTCACCCAGTCGTTGACGGTTTGCCGGAAGGAGCCGATCATCACGGTTACCGCGATGAGCATTCCCAGGGCGCAGGCCAGGGCGGCGATGCTCACCGCGGTGCGGCTCAGGGAGCCCGCCAGGTAGCGGCAGCCCAGCGCCGCCGCGGGCCATCTTTGCAAGGGTCTCTGCCAGGCCCGCCCCATCAGAAGGGTGGCCAACGGGGTAAACAGGGCGAAGGCCAGAAGGATGAGGAAGGCCGCGGCGAAGCCGGGCCAGGGGGGACCGCGGTTGACCCTCACGGCCGCGCCGAGGCCCGCCAGGATCAGGGCGGCGACCCCCCAGAAAAAGATCCTGCCCGCCCGGCTGCCGATTCTCTCTTCGAGTTCCTGCCGCTGCCATACGGCCCGGAGTTGGGTGCGGGCCGCCTCGCGGGCCGGAAGCCACGCGGCCGCCAGGGTGGCGGCCAGTGCCAGCCCCCAGGCCTGGAAGACGAGGCCCCAGGCCAGCCGCACCTGGCCGGCCACCACCGGCGTGTACAGGGAGGTGAGGTTCTGGGTCATAACCGCCAGGCCCCCCCGCGCCAGGCCGACCCCCAGGATCAGGCCGAGTGCGCCTCCCGCCAGGCCGCTCACCAGGCCCTCGGCCAGAAATAGCCGCAGCACCTGCCCCGGGGTCGCCCCCAGGGTGCGCAGCAGCCCGATCTCCCGGCGCCGCCGCACCACCGACAGGGTCACCGACTGATAGATGAGGAACATCCCCACGAACAGGGCGATGGCGCTCAGGATGGCCAGATTGAGGCGATAAGCGGCCACCAGCCCCTGGGTGTGGCTCTCCAGGGCCCCGGGCCTGACCGCTTCCACCCCGGGAGGCAGCTCTTTTAGAAGCCACCCCGGCGGCCGGGCCTCAGCCGCGGTGGTCGCGAGGTCGATATAGTCCAGAAGCCCCACCCGGTCCAAAAGCTCCTGGGCCGCAGCTAGGTCCATGAGGAGCACCCCCCCGTTCAGGGGGTAGAGGGAGCTTTTGGAGCGAAATATCCCCTTGACGGTGAGACTCTTTCTGGCCGGACCCACCAGGACCGCCAGGGAGTCCCCCATCTTGAGGCCCAGCCGGGTTGCCAGTGGCTGGCTTACCAGAACCGCATCGGGGCTGGTGAGGAACTCGACCCAGGCTCTCCGCGACCGGCGCCCCGGCAGTCCCGCCTCCGGCTCAAATTCATAGTCCCGGAAGTCCTTTTCGGAAAAGGGGTCGATCCCCAGGAGGAGCACCGGTCCCCGGCCAGGGCCGGAGAGCTGCAGGACGCTTTGCACCACCGGGGCCGCCGCCTTGACCCCGGGCAGACGGCTGAGCCTGCCAAACAGGCTTTCATCCAGGGGCGCCCCTGGGCTTTCCACCCGCCACTGCGCCTTGCCGGCCACCGCACTGACCCCGGCCTGAAAGCTCTGGATGGCGCTGGCCGCGGCCAGGGAGATGCTGAGATAAACCGCGGTGCCCAGGGCGATGCCGAGAATCCCTAAGAGAGTGCGCCCCGGATACTGGCGGAGATGGCGCAGAGGCAGGTGAAAGAGCCAGGGGGTCATGCCAGGAGCCGGCCGTCCTGCATCTGCAGCACCCGCTGGGCCGCCGCGCCCGCCTCCGGGGCGTGGCTCACCAGGACCACCGTCTTGTGCCACTGCCGGTTGAGCTCAGAAAAGAGCCGGAGGATTTGGGCCGTGGTCGCGGAATCGAGGTTGCCGGTGGGTTCATCCGCCAGAATCACCGCCGGGGAGTTGATCAGGGCCCGGGCGATGGCGGCCCGCTGCATCTCGCCCCCGGAAACCTGGTGGGGCTTGTGCTCCAGGCGCTCTCCCAGGCCCACCTCCGCCAGCCAGCGGGCCGCTTCTCCCCGGGCCTGGGGCTGGGGCAGGCCCTGGAGCGCCCGGGGCAGGGCCACGTTCTCCACCAGATTCAGCAAAGGCAGCAGATTAAAAGACTGAAAGACGACTCCCACTCTATCCCGGCGGAAGCGGGTCAGTTCAGGTTCCCGAAGCTGGGCCAGGTCCCGGCCATCCAGGAGCACCCGGCCCCGGGTAACTTGCTCCAGACCGCCGATGACGTGCAGCAGGGTGCTCTTGCCGCAGCCGCTCTTGCCGGTGATGGCCACAAATTCGCCGGAGGCGATCTTCAGGTCCACCCCCCGGAGGGCCAGGATCTCCTCGGACCCTCGCCGGTAAACCTTGCTCACCCCTTCAAGTTGGATCACTATTGCCTCTCTCCTGCAAGGGATTTTCTTATATTTTTATATAGTAATCACCGCCCCCCGATTTTAAAGTTCCCTGGCCACTTACCGATAAAACCTGCCTGGTTATCCAGGCGATCGCCAGGGTTGGGGAAAACACCCGACCTTTTCCAAAGGTTCCCGGAGTATCCGGCGAATAGATAAATGGCGGGGCGCCTGAAGTCACGGACCCCGCGGCAGGCCTTCCCTTAAGCGGCGGAAAAGACCCGGCTATCCAGCCGGCGGGCCAATTCCCCTTCATCCGGGATAAAGCCAAAGACCTCCCGCCAGACCCGGGGGCTTTCCATGCAGAGATAGAGCTGGACCCCCGGGGCGGCCTCCTCCAACCACTGGCGCAGGCGGCCGTACATCTCCACCCGCAGGTCCTTGAAATAGCGGAGCTTGCCGTCCGGGGCCCGCACCATCTCCTGGGCCGCCCAGCGGCTGCCGGGAAAACGTTGGTGGATCAGGGGCCGCAAGGCCGGCGGAAAGCGCAGCCCCCCCAGGCTGATCCAGGCGATGTCCCGGGACGGCGCCGCTTCTCCCAGGGCCGCCACCGTGCGCTGGTAAGCTGCTTCCCAGCCGGGGAAATAGATCAGGGGATCGAAGTGGAAGGCCACCCGAAAGCCCGCGGCCGCGGCCGCGGTTGCCGCCTGAAGCCGCGCCTTCAGCGGGGCTGAAAACCTCTCGGCTTCCCGGACCACCTCTTCGGGATTAAGAGACCAGGCAAAGACCACCTGGGGGTTAGGACCCAGGGACAGCAACCCTCCCAGGTCCTGGGCCTTGCTCTTGATCTCCAAAGCCGCCCGCCGGCCTTTGAACCAGGGGATCAGCCGTTGGTTGAGCCCCATGAGGGAATCGAGGGCCAGGCTGTCCCCGAATTCCCCGGTGCCCAGGCGCCAGCCGGCCCCGGGCCCGGCTTGCCAGCCGGCCTCCAGCTCCTCCAGCAAATCCTCCAGGTTGACGAAGATGGTGATGGCCGGCGTATTAACATAACCCTGGAGGACGCAATAGCTGCAATCCATGGGGCAGTTGAGCGCCACCTGCAGCACCTGGTAGCCGCAGCAGAGGTAATCTTTGGTCCCGGGACAGGGGCGCCGGAAAGGCCCCTTTTGCACCGCCAGCAGCAGGGTAGTCTTGGCCTCCGGGAGCCAGCGGGCCCGTTCGTGCTCCGGGGCCTGCAAGGCCCGGCGATCCTCGATGACCGTCACCGGCAGGTGGCGCAGCCGCACCAGGATGCGCCGGGCCATCTGGTAATCCCGGGCCCCTGCCTCGAGCCAAATCCGGCGGATGCGCCTGAGCATAGACCTGGCCTCCAGCGGCTCTCCGAGGTTTCGAACCTGGCCATGGCGGTGGGCGGTGGCCGGGGCTGGGTGAACACCCGGCCGCGGCCACCTCGGTTTCTTCAGGAATGGAATTACAGGGATTTGGACCTGGCGGCCTGGCCCCGTTTTTCCTTGATGACCGCGTGCGCCGCGGCCATGCGGGCGATGGGGATGCGCATCGGCGCGCACGACACGTAGTTGAGGCCGATGCGGTGGCAAAACTCGACGGCTTGAGGCACGCCGCCGTGTTCACCACAGATGCCGATCTTCAGGTCGGGGCGGACCTTGCGCCCTTCGCGCACCGCGAGCTCCATGAGCCAGCCGACCCCCAACTCATCCAGGGTCTCGAAGGGGTTGTCCCTCAGGATGCCCACGGTGTTGTAAATGGGCAGGAACTTGTTTTCCGCGTCTTCCCGGGAGAAGGAGAAGGTCCCCTGGGTGAGGTCGTTGGTGCCGAATGAGAAGAACTCCGCGGTTTGCGCCAACATGCCGGCCCGGACGCAGGACCGGACAATTTCTATCATGGTGCCGAATTTGTATTTGATCTTGATATTGTAACGCTTTTCCACCTCCTGGTGGATCTTCTCCACCCGGGGCTTCACCCAGACCAGCTCCTGGCGGGTGCAGACATTGGGCACCATGATCTCCGGGCGGGCCTCGATCTTGTTGCGCAGGGCCAGGGCCGCGGCCTCGAAGATGGCCTGGATCTGCATGTCATAGATTTCCGGAAAGGAGATGCCGCAGCGCACCCCCCGGTTCCCCAGCATGGGGTTGTATTCGTAAAGTACCCGCACCCGGCGCAGCATGTGCTCTTTATCATGCAGGATTTTCTGGTCCACGCCATTGGCCTTGAACTCGCTGAGCTCCCGGGTGACCGTCTCAATGGAGGGCACGTGTTGATAAAGATCCGGACCCAGCAAGGTGACGGTGCCGGGGAGTTGCTCCAGGGCGTTGATCATCTGGCTAAACTCCCTGAGGCGGCTGATTTCGTTGAGAAGCTCTTCAATGCTGGGCAGAAATTCGTGCAGCGGCGGGTCCAGCAGCCGGATGGTGACCGGCAGGCCGTCCATGGTCTTGAAGATCTCCAGGAAATCGGCGCGCTGCATGGGCATAAGCTTGTCCGCCCAGGCCTTGCGCTCCTGGGGCGTTTCCGCCAGGATCATGCTGCGCATCAGGGGCAGGCGCTCAGCCGCGTTGAACATGCGCTCGGTGCGGCACAGGCCGATGCCTTTGGCCCCATGATGCTTGGCCTTGGACGCCATATCCGGGGTATCGGCGTTGGCCCACACCTCCAGTTTGGCCTCCTTGTCGGCCCAGTCCATCAGGGTGCCCAAATCCTTGGGCAGCTCCGGATCGAGCATGGGCACCGGTCCCGCGAAAAAGTTGCCATTGGTGCCGTCGATGGTGACTATGTCCCCTTCCTTGATGACCACCTTGCCCACTCGGGCCTCTTTCAGGTCATAGTTGATGTCCAGGCCTTCCGCCCCGGAGACGCAGGGTTTGCCCATGCCCCGGGCCACCACCGCGGCATGGGAGGTCTTGCCGCCCCGGCTGGTGAGAATCCCCTGCGCCGCGAAAAACCCGTGAATATCCTCAGGTTTGGTCTCGATGCGGGTCAGGATGATCTTCTCCCCTTCTTTTCCCAGGCGCTCCGCCTGGTCGGCGTCAAAGACCACCTTCCCGGTGGCCGCGCCTGGAGAGGCCGAAATGCCCGTGGCCAGCGGCTCGATCTTGGCATGGGGGTCGATGCGCCGGTGCAGAAACTGCTCCAGCAGGCCCGGCTCTATCCGCAGCAGGGCCTCCTCTTCGTTAATGAGTCCTTCCTTCTCCATGTCCACCGAGGTCCTGCATAAGGCCCAGGCGTTCATCTTGGCGTTGCGGGTCTGCAGCATGTAGAGCTTGCCCCGCTCGATGGTGAACTCGATGTCCTGCACCTCCCGGTAGTGCTTCTCCAGGATGCCCCGCAACTTTTCCAGTTCCCGGTAGATGGCCGGCATGTCGATGCGCAGCTCCTTCAGGGGGCGGGGGGTGCGAATGCCGGCGACCACGTCCTCGCCCTGGGCGTTGATCAGATAATCGCCGTAAAGGAGGTTCTCTCCGGTCCCCGGGTCCCGGGTGAAGCCCACCCCGGTGGCGCAGTCATTGCCCATATTGCCAAAGACCATGGTGCAGATATTCACCGCGGTGCCGTTGGCCAGGTCCGGGGTGATGTTGAACTGGCGGCGGTAATCCACCGCCCGTTTCCCCATCCAGGATTTGAAGATCCCTTCGATGGCGATCAGCAACTGGGCCCAGGGGTCGTGCGGGAAAGGCCGGCCGGTGGTCTTTTGGATATATTCCTTAAAGCGCTCCCGGACCTGGGACAAGGCCTCCGCGGAAAGCTCGGTGTCCAGGATGGCGCCCTGCTCCTTTTTCACTTCCTCAAATATTTCATCAAACCCGGCATCCTGCGCCCCCAGGCCAATCTTGCCAAAGAGTTGCAGAAAGCGGCGATGGACGTCGTTGACGAAGCGTTCGTCCCCGGTCAGGGCGATCATGCCTTGGGCGGTCTCGTCATTGAGTCCCAGGTTGAGGATGGTATCCATCATCCCCGGCATGGAGAGGGCGGAACCGGACCGCACCGAGATCAGCAGGGGGTTTTTCGGGTCGCCAAAACCTTTACCGGTCTTTTTCTCCAAGGCTTCCATATAATCGTGCACTTCATCCATCAAACCTACCGGCATATGCGAACCCTGGCCAAAATAATCGAGGTTGGCCTCCGTGGTGATACAGAACCCCGGCGGCACCTGCAGCCCGATCTGGGTCATGGTGCATAACCCGGCGCCCTTACCACCCAACAGCTTCTTATTGGTGCCATCGCCTTCCTCGAAGGCATAGCAATAACGTTTGGTTGCCGCCTTTTGCGTTTGCTTCGCCATTTCGCCATTCTCCTTGGTAGTCTCTAAGTGAGCCGCTCTCGGATTTAACTTTGTAGGTGATTTCTTTACAGGTAAGCTACATATAATGCCTTTTTAAAAAATTTCAAACGGAAAATGCATTCCGGCCCGGCCGGGTCCAGGCGGGGCGCCGGCCGCAGCCTGGATGGCCCGGGAATTCCTGGGAATTTCCGGGATCTTTGCTATAATTTTTATTTTAGCCTGGGCGCGGGGTTCCCGGGCCGGGTCGCGGCCCGCCTGGACAGCCCTGCAGCAAGACCCGGAAGGATAGATCATGACGCTGCCGATAGAATTCGACTTCACGGTGCGGGAAGACCGGCACGGCACCTCATTTGAAGGCATTGAAGCCGGACCACGGGACCGGGAGGGGGCCCTCAACCTCCACTTACGGCTGGCCCGGGACCACCTGGTTTTGAACCTCTGGCCGGTACGGGGCGACCTGGCCGGGGTGGCGGAGCGCCTGGCCCGGCTCCTGGGGCCGCCCAGCTCGCCCCCGGCGATCTGCGGCTTCGGGGACTGCATGGACGATGACAAGGACGCCCCCCAACAGTCCACCCTGTGGGAATTCGACCCGGCCCGCCGCCCGGAAATCCTGGAGAAGATCAAGGCCTTTTTGGGCCTGCCGTAGATTGGCCCCGGAGACGCTCCCCCGGCGCCGTGGGGAGAAAAGAAGTCCGGGCCCCAAGACTGGTCCCATTAGCCCCCCAGGACCGCGGCCGATTCAGCGGCCGGCGCAACCTGATTTCACTGTCATCCTGAACGAAGTGAAGGATCTCAAGTCCAGAAAAATACGAGATTCTTCGCTTCGCTCAGAATGACATTTTTTGAACAATAATGGGTTTTGCAATAGCCTCCAGGGGGTTGGAGCTTTTGAGCACCCGGCGTCCTGGCCATAACCTCAGAACCAATCCCCGGCTTCCAGCCAAGCGCGACTTGGATCATCCAGACCTTTATGAAAATTTGCGGGAAATTGCGGAAAACCTTAGCTCCTTCCGGCACCTCTCACTTCAAGAAATCCTTCTCCTCCCCCAGGCCCCGTTCCCGGGCCCGGAGATAGACGGCATAGCCCAGGGCCAGGTCCTGGATGATCAGGCCGGTGGAATCGAAGACCGTGATCTCCTCGGGATCCAGGCGGCCCGGTTTCTGGCCCGCCACCACCTCCCCCAGGGAGCCGTAAACTTGCTCCCGAGAGAACTCGCCTCGGGCTAGCGGCAGGTTGATCTCCCCGGAGTGGGACGCCTGGGCCCAATCGTCTACCACCACCTTGGCGGCCTGCAGGATGGCCGGGGCCAGTTCCTGTTTGCCGGCGGCGTCGGCGCCGATGGCGTTGATATGGGCGCCGGGGGCCAGCCACTCGCGTTGGACCACCGGGGTGCGGCTGGGGGTGGTGGTGACCACGATATCCATCCCCTGCACCGCCGCCTGGGCGGTGGCCACCGGCCGGGCCGGGACCCCATGGGCGGCCGTGATCTTCCCGGCAAAGGCCCCGGCATGGTCCAGATGGCGGTCGAAGACCACAATCTCCTGAATGGGCCTGACCTTCAGGATGGCGGCCACCTGGGTGCGGGCCTGGGAGCCGCAGCCGATCACCCCCAATAGGGCCGCCCCGGGCCGGGCCAGATACTTGGCCGCCAGGCCGCCGGCGGCCCCGGTGCGGAAATCGGTGATGCGGGTGCCGTCCAGGTCGGCAAACTCCAGCCCGGTATCCGGATGGTTGAGAAGGATCTTGGCCATCACCGTGAGCAGGCCCTGGGCCGGGTTGCCCGGGTGCACATTGACCCATTTGAGGCCGCAGATGTGGCCCTGGGGCAGGTCGATTTCCCCGTACATGGCCCGGAAGTCCCCCTGGGCCAGGGTCAGATATGACTTGGGGGGCATATTCACCCTCCCTTCGCCGTAGGCCCGGAAGGCCTCCTCCGCTACGGCCAGCGCCAGGTCCATATCCAGCACCTGCATCACCTCGGATGCGGTCAATACCAGGCTCATATCGCCTCCGGAAAAAGTAGCAGAGAGCACTGCTTACTGCTCACTGCTCACTGCTTATTGTTCACTCCCCAAAGAGCGGCACTACCTGAAAACGGTTAACATCCACCAGGCCGAGGTCGGTGAGCTTCAGGAGCGGAATCACCGGCAGGGCCAGGAAGGACAAGGCCATGAAGGGGTCTGGCAGGACGCCGCCCAGTTCGCGATAGGCCGTTTTCAGGCGGCTATAAGCCGCGGCCACCTCCTTAAGAGGCCTGGGGCTCATCAACCCGGCGATGGGGAGCGGCAGTTCCGCCAGGACCTGGCCGGCGGCCGCCACCACCAAGCCGCCCCCCAGGGCCGTGAGGCGCCGTACCGCCAGGAGCATGTCGCTTTCCTCGGCCCCCACCACCACGATATTATGGGAATCATGAGCCACCGAGGAAGCCAGGGCGCCCCTTTGCAGACCGAAGCCCTGCACCAGGCCCAACCCCAGGTTGCCGCTGCCGTGGTGGCGCTCCACCACCGCCAGTTTCAGGAGGTCCCGTCCGGGGTCCGCCGCCAGCCGCCCTCCCTGCACCGGGGCCGGCAGGACCCTTTTCTCCGTCAGGAGCTGGCCGGGAATGAGGCCGATGACCTTGACCAGGTCGCCGGCCGCCGGGGGCGACAGGGCCTCCGGGGGAAACTCCCGGACCCGGAAGGGGGTGGCGGGAACCGCGGCTGCCGGAGAGGGCAGCTCCGCCAGCAGCTCGCCGTCGTCTGCCACCAGCCGGCCATTCTTAAAGACCTTCTGGACCTGAAACCCTCGGAGATCCCCCACCACCAGCAGATCGGCCTTCAACCCCGGGGCCAGCCCGCCCCGGTCTCCCAGGTGGAAGTATTCCGCCGGGTTTAAGGTGGCCATGGTAACCGCCTGCAGGGGATCGCACCCCAGAGACACCGCCTTGGCCAGCAGGGCGTTCAGATGGCCCCGGAGCAGGTCCTCCGGGTGGCAGTCATCGGTGACCAGCATGGTCCGGCGCAGGCTGGCGGCAGTCACCGCGGGCAGCAGGTCCTGCAGATTTTTGGCCAGGCTCCCTTCCCGCAGCATCAGGTAGAAACCGAGACTGAGCTTTTCCCGGGCCTCGTCGAGTTGGGTGCATTCGTGGTCGGAGCCGATCCCCGCCAGCCGATAGGCCGAGAGGGCCTTGCCGGAGAGCAGCGGCGCATGGCCGTCCAATGGGCCCCGGGGGAAGAGGGCCAGCTTCCTGAGCAGGTCGGGATCGCCCCGCACCACCGCAGGAAAATTCATGACCTCGGCCAGGCCCAGGACCCGGGGATGCCGGCGGTAAGGAGCCAGGAGTTCGGCGCTGAGCACCGCCCCGGCGGTCTCCAGGGGGGAGGCGGGGACGCAGGACGGCAGCATGAAGAAGAAATCGAGGGGCAGCCCCCGGCTGGCGGCCAGAATATAGTCCAGGCCCACCGTGCCCCAGACATTGGCGATTTCATGGGGATCCGCCACCACCGTAGTGGTTCCCAGCGGCAGCAGGGCCCGGGCCAGTTCCCGGGGGGTGAGCATGCTGCTTTCCGGGTGCAGGTGGCCGTCGATGAGCCCGGGCAGGATATAGCTGCCCCGGACCTCCATTCTGGGGCCGTCGTAATCGCCCAGCCCGGCGATGATCCCGTCGCACAGGGCCACGTCGATTTTTTGCCAGCCGCCGCGGTAGAGGTCGGCAACCCGGCCCCCGGCCAGCACCAGGTCCGCCGGGGCCTCCCCCCGGGCTACTTGCAGCCGCCGCGCCAGCCTCGCCTCGGCTCTGATCAAGACTTCTCCCTGCCGACCTTCACTGCCTCCAGGATGACAGTGAAATCAAGTTTTGCCCTAGCTTATGGTCATTCTGGGCGAAGCGAAGAACCTTTTATTTTTATGGACTTGAGATCCCGGTGGACAGATCGTCCCAATCGAGACCGGGCGCGGCAGCCGGAACCCCGCCGCCGCCCCCCCAAGCCCCTTTTGCGCCTGGAGGTGAGGCCAGTTTAGTTAAAAAGCGAGGCCGGCGCAACCAGGAGTTGGTCAGATCCGGGGGCTTTCCGGATTTTTTGAGAGGGGAATGAGGGACCGGGGCGCGTTGCAGTTGTCTTGGCGCTCTTCGCGCCTCGGGGTTGAAAGGCAGGGCGCCCGGGAGATACAGCACTGAGACAGAAGTGGTTTTTTATCTGGTTACCAAGTTGCGCTTGGGAACCCATTTTCCCGCCAGACTCCGCCTGGCGAGGATTATTGAATAATAATTATTCTTATTTTCCAAGACATCGCACCGGCACAGCCTAAAATGGGGCGGCCTGTGGCCGCCAATATCCGGCGGGCCTAGCCCGCCCTATAAATTAGGTACACAGGCTGGAAGCCTGTGCCACCAGCCCGTTTCCCGTAGCCCTTAGGGCGTAGGCCGGGAAAGTGAAGTGCATCCCGCCTTTAGAATTTTTCCATATAAAATTAAGATGTGGTCTAAGACCCCATTAGTTATCGCCCGCCACGGCGTTCTCCGGCTCAATTCTCCAGCTCCCGGGCGTATTCCCGCAGCCGGTTCCGGAGGCGGCCCATGGCCTGGCCGTGCAATTGGGAGATGCGGGACTCGGTGCAACCCATGACCTGGCCGATTTCCTTCATGGTGAGTTCTTCGTAATAATAGAGGCAAACCAACAACTTCTCCTTGTCGGGCAGGACCTCCAGGGCCTGAATGACGACCTGCCGCAATTGGGACAGGTGGGCTGATTGGAGGGCGTCCGGCAGATTCTCATCCTGGAGGAAGTCCCCGGGCTCCTTGCCCACCGCCGGGTAACCCGCGAGTTGACGCAGGGGAAGGGAGTCCAGGGGCACCAGGCAAACCGGCCTGGTCTTTTCCAGGAGCTGATGGAAATCTTCCAGCTCCAATCCCAGGAGGGCCGCCACTTCCTCGGCCTCCGCCGGCCGCCCCAGGCGCTTCTGCAGATGGGCGCAGGTCTTCTCCAGAAGGCTCGCTTTCCTGCGCACCGAACGGGGGATCCAGTCCAGGCTGCGCAGTTCATCCAGCATGGCCCCCTTGATGCGGAACTCGGCATAGGTCCTGAAGTTGATATGCTTGCTCAGGTCATATTTCTGGAGGGCGTCGAAGAGGCCGATAGTGCCGGAGCTGATCAGGTCCTCCTGGGAGATATGGGAGGGCAGGCGGGCACCCAGGCGGGCGGCAATATACCGGATCAGGGGCCTATATTGCAGCACCAGCCGTTGCTGCCGGGCCAGGTCTGGATGTCCCGGACCTGCTCCGGAGCCTGGAACCGATTCCTCTAGAACCAACGACAGTTCATCCATGATAGCCGTTCCCCATGTCTTTCCTGTGATTAATGGCCGGCCCCCGAGGCTCAAGGGACTTGCGGTTGCCCCGCGCCCCCGGCGGCGTGGCCAGGCCGGCAGCCGGCGGGCCTTCCCTGTCAAGGACTGGGCTCGCCGGGCCGGGGCTGGAGAGACCAGACCCAAGGTTGCCGGCCCCGCCGGGGAGATCACTTCGTCAAATCGAAGGAACCCCGGATCTTCAGGTTAGCGGCGAGGCCGGCCAGATCATTCGGCCAGGCCGGGGCTTCTTTCCGGCCTAAGACAGACCTGGTCCACCTGGAGCCGCCGGCAGCGGCCACCGCCGGCCATTGACCCGGCCCCCACCGGAGCCCTGCCGGTCTGGGGCCGGCCGGGCCCCAGGCAAAAACCCCGGGCCGCCGGAGGCCACCCCCCCCGGGGACCTCCCGGGCGGCGCCGCCGCCTGTCTCGGGGTTGAGCAAGGTTCATGCCAGGTGCGGCCCCAAGCCGCCGGCCCCGGGAGCGGCCTTGGGGTTGCGGCGCTCCTTCGCGTCACCCCATTGAAATAGATGGGCTATTTTGAGGTTGCGCCCTTGCCGCGGCGCACCCCGGCCCCAAACCCAGGCCAGCCGGGTTAAGGACCGGAATGACCCTGAAACCGTCTCGCCTGGTTTGGCCTCCCCGGCTTGGTCAAATCCTTGACAAGCGTTTTTCATTGCCAAAAGCAGGGGCCTGTGTTAAAAGAAATTGAGTTAATTTACTTAGATAGGCTTTAAACCATGCCCCGCCCTGGAATCCCAGACCCCTTCCGGACCCGGGCCCGTGCCGAAGGCTATGTGGCCCGGGCGGTGTACAAATTAAAGGAAATCGATGAGAAATACCGCCTGTTCCGGCAGGGCCAGCGGGTTTTGGACCTGGGCTGCAGTCCCGGCTCCTGGCTGCAATATATCGCCGGCCGGGTGGGCCCCCGGGGCCTGGTGCTGGGGGTGGACGCCACCCCTTTGGCTATCCCGGTGGCGCCCCCCCTATACTTCCTCCAGGGTGAGGTGGAAAGTCTAGACTTAGAGACGATTGCCGCGGTGAGTACGGGTTTCGAGGTGGTAGTCAGCGACCTGGCCCCCAAGACCACCGGGGTGCGGGAGGTGGACCAGCAGCGCTCCCTACTGCTGGCCCGGCAGGCCCTGGAGTTGGCCCGCCGCTTGCTTAGGCCCGGCGGCCACTTCCTGGTGAAGATCTTTGCCGGACCAGACCTTCCCGGCCTGGCCGCGGCCCTGCGCCAGGACTTTGACGTCTGCCGGCAGGTGAAACCCGCCTGCTCCAGGCCGGGCAGCCGGGAACTTTATCTCCTGGGCTTGAAGCACTACGGCCCTGCCCCTGAGGGGTGATACCGGCTTCCGGCCCCAGGGCGCCGCCGGGCCCAAGCTCTTAATCAGGGCCTTGACTGGACGGCATCTTGATCGAGGGCCGCCAGCTTGAGCTTGCGCCGGCTAAGGCCAGCGGCTACAGTTAAATTCCCCGTCAGGAACTGGCGTCAGGCTCTGATTGACCAGGAGGAGGGACAAACCGATGTCCGGCCATTCCAAGTGGAGCACCATCAAGCGCAAGAAAGGGGCGGTGGACGCCAAGCGCGGCAAGATCTTCGGCAAGCTGGCCAAAGAGGTGGCCGTGGCGGCCCGGCTGGGCGGCGGCGACCCCACCGGCAACCCCCGCCTCCGGGCCGCCATCGCCGCGGCCAAGGCGGAAAATATGCCCGGCGACAATATCACCCGGGCCATCCGCAAGGGCAGCGGGGAGGCCGGCGGCGCGGCCCTGGAAGAAATCTTCCTGGAAGGTTACGGCCCGGCGGGGGTGGCCCTGATGGTGGAGACCCTCACTGACAACAAGAACCGCACCGTCTCCGACGTGCGCCATCTGATCACCAAATACGGCGGGAGTCTGGGAGAGCCCGGCTGCGTCGCCTGGATGTTCGACAAGAAGGGGGTCATCGTCTTCGACCGCGGCGAGGTCAATGAGGACCAGCTCCTGGAGGCCGCCCTGGAATGCGGCGCCGATGACCTGCAAAGCGATGAGAGCCAGTTCGAGGTGCTCACCGACCCCACCGCCTTCCTGGAGGTCAAGGAGGCCCTGGAGGCCCGGGGCTTCACACCGGCCCTGGCCGAGGTGCAGATGCGCCCCAGGACCACGGTGAAGATCGACGAAGAGAAATCCGCCCAGCAACTCCTGAGGCTGGTGGAACTCCTGGAAGAGCACGACGACGTCAGCGACGTCTTCGCCAATTTCGACATCCCGGATCGATTACTCGAGGCCTTGATTTGAGCATGATTATTTTGGGGGTGGACCCGGGTTCCCAGCACACCGGCTTCGGGGTCTTGCAGGGTGAGGGCGACCGCCTCCTCCATCTGGCCTCCGGCAGCATCAAGGCTGGTTCCCGCCCTCCCCTGGCCGACCGCCTCCACCGGATCTATGACGGGCTGGCGGAAGTGATCCGACAGCACCAGCCCCAGGTCCTGGCCCTGGAGGAGATCTTCCTGGCCGCCAACGTCAGGACCGCCTTCACCCTGGGCCAGGTGCGCGGGGTGGTGCTGCTGCTGGCGGCCCAGAGAGGTTTGCCCGTCTGCCATTATCCCCCGCTGCTGGTCAAAAAGGCGGTGGTGGGCTACGGCCAGGCATCCAAGGCCCAGGTGCAGCTCATGGTGAAGCAACTCCTGGGGCAGGAGGCCTCCGACGAGCATGCCGCCGACGCCCTGGCGGTGGGGCTCTGCCACTTCTTCCACCAACGCTGGCCGGGGAGGAACGCATGATCGGTTTTCTGGAAGGAGAAATCGTCAGCAAAGGTCCGACCCAGGTAATTATCCGGGTGGGCGGGGTGGGCTACCGGGTCCACATCCCCCTATCCACCTTTTACGCCCTGCCAGAGCCTCCGGCCCGCATCTCGCTCCTGATCCACACCCGCCTCCAGGAAGACGCCCTGAATCTTTACGGCTTCGGGACTTCGGAGGAAAAGGAGCTCTTTCTCCAATTGCTGGCCATCCCCCGCATCGGGGCCCGCATGGCCCTGAACATCCTGAGCGGCATCAGCCCGGAGGAGTTCGCCGAGGCCCTGGGCCAGCGGGATATCCGCCGCCTGGCCGGCATCCCCGGCATCGGCAAGAAATCGGCCGAGCGCATCATCCTGGAACTCAAAGACAAGCAGCTCGCCGCCGGGGCCCCCCGGCTGGCCCCGGCTACCGGCCAGGGCCCCGTACAAGACGCCCTGAGCGCCCTGCTCAACCTGGGCTACTCCAAGAACCTGGCGGAGAAGGCCATAGAGGCGGCCCGGGGCCAGGGGGCCGCGACCCTGGAGGAGTTGCTGCGCCAGGGCCTGAAATGGCTGGCCAAATGAGTTTCGAGTTTTGAGTTTTGAGTTTCGAGTTTTGCGTAAAACCTCTAGGGTGGGCGCTGCCTGCCATCTTGCGCTACCAGGATCTTTCTATGGATAACCGGGCCAGAATCATCATCGGCGACAGCCGGGCCATGCCGGAGATCGAAACCGCGAGCGTCGATCTGGTGGTCACTTCCCCGCCCTATTGGCATATTAAAGACTACGGGGTAAGCGGGCAGATTGGCTATGGGCAGACCTTGCATCAATACCTCACCGACCTGTTTCATACCTGGAGCGAATGTTTCCGGGTCCTGCGGCCCGGCAGCCGCCTGTGTATCAACGTTGGCGATCAGTTCGCCCGGGCCGCGGTTTATGGCAGGTATAAGGTGATCCCGCTGCACGCCGAGTTCATCGGCCAATGTGAGAAAATCGGCTTCGATTTCCTGGGCGCCATCATCTGGCAGAAAAAGACCACCATGAATACCAGCGGCGGGGCCAACGTCATGGGCTCCTACCCGTTTCCCCCCAACGGCCTGGTGGAGATCGACTATGAATTCATCCTCATCTGCAAAAAACCGGGGGCCGGCAGGAAGGTCTCGAAAGAGGTGAAAGAGGCCTCCAGGTTGACCAAGGAGGAATGGAAGGAATATTTTTGCGGCCACTGGCGTTTCGGCGGCGCCCGGCAACTGGGCCATGAGGCCAGGTTCCCGGAGGAATTGCCCCGGCGCCTCATCCGCATGTTCTCGTTTCAGGGCGACATGGTGCTCGACCCCTTTTTAGGGAGCGGCACCACCGTCAAGGCAGCCCTGGAATCAGGGCGCCACGCCCTGGGATATGAGATTAATGAAAATTTTCTAAAAATCCTGGCAGAAAAACTGGGCCTTAAGGATAAATTACCCATCTTTATTCCGGAGGTGCACATCATCAGGAGAAGCGCCAGCCTGGGGGAGTTGCCGGAAATCGATTATGTTCCCGCCATCCGTGCGGCTGAGCCTATCCCCCCGACCCGGGAACCTGAAAAAGATCATCCAGTTAAAGTAGCGCAAATCATCAGTGGAGATAAAATTAAATTAAATAACGGTAAGGTAATTACGTTTCTGGGGATAACTATTGATAAACAAAAGGAAACCTACAATTATTTAAACGCGCGGCTGTTGGGAAAAGCGATTATAATTAAGACTGGGGCTCAATGCGCTGACAATATTATACCGGCTTATGTCTATCTAAAAAATAAGCTCTTCATTAATACCTATTTGCTTAAATCCGGACTGGGTTATCCTGATTTAACCGTCCACCACAAATTTGCTGAGAAATTCCTGAAAATTTGGCAAGACAGAGGCCTTAGTGAAAAAATTGACCTTACCAATGGCCCGGAAAGGGGATTAATTTTCTCCGCACCCGGACCTTTTTCTTCATCCGGCCAGAGGTGATTAAATAAAACTTTCTGGTTAATCAACTTTTTGGCCTGATTAATAAAAGCCCGGAAGCTATTGCACAACCCCGGTCTGCCCAAAAAGTTATGTGGCGCCCAGCGAAAGGTCTCGTATTTTTAATATGTTGTGATCCTGCACTTGGTTCCGGTTGACGCTGAAACCAGGTTTTGCCCTGGCTTCCAGGTTGATTTTTCGGGATAGGCTGGTTAAATAGTCTGTAGGCACGCTGAAAAATTTCAGGATGGGCGAATTAAAGCAGGGGGCGTTAAATGAAGAAGGACCTGACGCATCACGGGATCAGAAACGTTGCCGCGGTTCACTGGAACCTGCCCACTTCGGGCTTATATGAGAAGATCGTTTCCCGGCAGGAGGGCCTCATCGCCCACCTGGGGCCGATGGTGGTGCGCACCGGCGCCTATACCGGCCGCTCTCCCAGGGACAGGTTCATCGTCCAGGAGCCCAGCAGCGCCGCCAAGATCCACTGGGGTGGGGAAAACCAGGCGTTCACCCCGGAAAAATTCGATCTCCTCCATTACCGGCTGTTGGCCTATCTGCAGGGCAAGGAGATCTTTGTCCAGGACCGCTCCGCCGGCGCCGATCTGAACTACAAGATGAACATTCGCCTGGTCACCGCCACCGCCTGGCAAAACCTGTTTGCCCGCAACATGTTCCTGCCCCCGGGGGCTCAAAAGGAACCTCAGCCTCTCGGCCCGGATTTCACCATTATCGCCGCCCCGGGTTTCCATGCGGTTCCCGAGCTGGACGGCACCAATTCCGAGGCCTTCATCCTGTTAAACTTCGCCCAGAGGCTGGTCTTGATCGGCGGCACTTCCTATGCCGGCGAGATCAAAAAATCGGTGTTTAGCATCCTCAATTACTTCCTGCCCCAGAAGGAAGTGCTGTCTATGCACTGTTCCGCCAACCAGGGCAAACACGGGGACACCGCCCTGTTCTTCGGCCTCTCCGGCACCGGTAAGACCAGTCTATCCGCCGACCCGGAGCGGAAGCTCATCGGCGACGACGAACACGGCTGGAGCCATGGCGGCATCTTCAATTTTGAGGGGGGCTGCTACGCCAAGGCGATCCACCTGAGCGCCAAGGCCGAGCCGGAGATCTACGAGTGCACCCGCAAATTCGGGACCATTCTTGAAAACGTCGGCATCGATCTGGCCAGCCGCCGCCTGGACCTGAACGACGCCGGCCTGACGGAGAACACTAGGGCCGCCTATCCCATCACCCATCTGCGCAACATTGTCCGAGCCGGGGTGGGGCTCCATCCGCAGCACATCTTCATGCTGACCTGCGACGCCTTCGGGGTGCTGCCTCCCATCGCCCGCCTGACCCCGGAGCAGGCCACCTACCATTTCCTCTCCGGGTATACCGCCAAGGTGGGGGGCACGGAGCGGGGCCTGGGAGAGGAACCCCAGGTGACCTTCAGCACCTGCTTCGGAGCCCCCTTCCTGCCCATGCCGCCAGCGGTCTATGGCCACCTGTTCCGGGAGATGGTGAACCGGCACCGGCCCACCTGCTGGCTGCTAAACACCGGCTGGACCAAAGGCCCTTTCGGGGTGGGCCATCGCATCGAAATCGCCCACTCCCGGGCCCTATTGCGGGCTGCCATGTCCGGTGAACTGGACCAGATGGAGACCTACCATGAGCCCCTCTTCGGCCTGACGGTGCCCAGCCACTGCCCGGGGGTGCCGGATGACATCCTCATCCCCGAGAATGTCTGGGCCGACCGCGCCTCGTACGGGAAGGTGGCCCTGGAGCTGGCACGACGGTTTCGGGAAAATTTCACCAAGTATGAAGGCAGCGTGGATCAGGCCATCCTGGCGGCCGGTCCGAAGTGAGGCAGCTATCAGCGAGGGGGAATGGCGGGATAAACAGAGGTTCGAGATTCAAAGTTGAGACCTCTGGGAAGTCCAGGTTGGTTTTCGCAAAAGTCTCAAGTTCAAGGTTCCGGGTCCCCATCTTTAGGCTTTTGAACTTTGAACTTTGAACTCTTATCCGGGGCGCCCCGCCAGAGATTCGGTTTGTTTAAATCTTTCGGTCAAAATCGGCTTTAGATCCCGGTAGATGATCTCCGCCACCTTTCGGGCTCCGGGCTCGGTGTAGTGCAGGAAGTCGTAATAATAGACCGAGTCGCGCGGCATCTGCCGGGCCAGGTCGATGACCGGGACCTGCTCTGCGGCCCCCACTTGCCGCAGGGTGTCGTTGTAGAGTTCCACCACCGCGGCCATCAAGGCGCCGTTGAGGTTCTCCCCCAACCTGACCTGCCCCAGGTCCACCCCGGTGGCCGGGTCGATCCCCGGGCCGTAGAGGGTGGGCTGGGTGATGAAGACCGGCTCGATGCCATTAACCCGGCTAACCCGGATGAGCTTCTGCAGCCGGGCCCGGTAATAGGGCAGGAACTCCTGGCGATATTTCCGCAGCGTCTCCTGTTGGATCTCTACGGGCACCGCCACGGTCCCCTCCTTTTTCAGGTCCACTTCCCGATGCAGCAGGCCCCGCCTCTGGGTCACCAGATAGCGATAGAGGTTCAATCCCAGGGAATAGACCTCGCTTCTATTGGCCAGGAATCTTATCCAGCCGCCGAGGCCGGCGCGGGGCCGGTAATCGAGGTCTCCCACCCCCACGTCATTGATCCCCATCAGAAACAAGACCACCTTGGGCTTTAGGTGCGCCACGTAATCTTCCATCAAGATGAGGTGGCGGTAAGTGGTGGCGCCGTCCAATCCGGCATTGTTGATCCAGAGCTTGGGAAAATCCCGGGCCAGTTGCTGGCCCAGGAGATCGGTCCAGGTTTTGCCGTCGGAGAGATAGAAGCACTCGGTGGTGCTGCCGCCGATGGTGAGGATGGTGAGGTAATCGGCAAAGTTGGCAGGCGGCGGCGCTCCCCGGAAGCCCAGGGAATTTTTGGTGTGTACCGTGATCTTGGGCAGTTTGGTGGGAAACTTCTCCGTGTTGTCGATAATATATCTCTTATTCACGGGCAGGGTGATCCGGTCCGGCTTGAACCGCATCTCAAAGGGCGGAGAAATCCGCAAGGCGCATTCCAGGAGGATCAAGGACAAGACCAAGCCCAGGAGCACCACCAGAGAGTTTTTCAGAAATCCATTAAGGTTAGCCATTGGCTGGGGATAGGCCGAGAGCGGGCTCTCGGGCGGCCGCGCCGCGGCAAAGCTCAGCAGCAGCGGCCCCGGCCGGATGCGGGGCTCCAGACGCCGGGGCGCGGGCCGGGGGTGCTGCCGGCTGCATTATTTCCTTGCATCGTAGTCTTACTTTTCCGAGAATAGATTCTTAAATTAATAATATACCAAATTTTTTCCAAGGAACCTACCTGATGGTTAACCAACTGGTGCTGGCCTTGATCCTGCTGGACGTGGGACTCAATGTCTTGGGGCAGCTCTCTCTGAAATTTGGCATGTCCAAGCTGGGCAACTTTGCCGTGTCCCTGAGCACCCTGCCTCCGGTCTTTATCCGGGCGGCCTTCAATCCCTACATCCTCATCGGCGTAATATGCTATGGTCTGGGCTTCCTGGTCTGGCTGGTGGTCCTGGCCAAGGCGGAGGTGAGTTACGCTTACCCCCTCATCAGCCTGGGCTACGTCTTCACCGCCATCCTGGCCCGGGTGCTCATCGGAGAAGCGGTGACCTTCAGCCGCATGGCCGGCATCCTGGTCATCTGCCTGGGCGTCTTTCTGGTCGCCCGCAGCTGAGACCGCCGGCGGCGCCTCGCCGATCTGGTCCCGGTTTTCTGTAGGATCCAAGGCAAAATCAGGGTCACAGGGACTTTTGCAGGGACGGAGAAGGGACCGCGGCAGACTGTCTCTAAGCCGCCGGTCCGGCTCCCAGGGTCCGGGCCAGTTCCCGGGTCCGGGCCAGGGTCTCCTTCAGGTCGAAGGTGAGGAGCCGGCGGTCCTGAACCACCACCTGGCCGTGGACCACCACGGTCTGGACATCGCCCCCGCCCGCGGCATAGACCAGGTGGGAATAGGGGTCGTACAGCGGCGTCAGGTGGGGCTGATCCAGGTCCAGGACCACGAGGTCCGCCAGCATCCCGGGGCTGAGGGCCCCCACCCGGCCTTCCAGACCCAGGACCCGGGCGCTGCCCCGGGTGGCCAGATCCAGGGCGGCGGCGGCCGGCAGCACGGTAGGGTCCAGGTAGCGCAGCTTCTGGAGCTTGGCGGCCGTGTCCATCTCCGCGATCAGGTCCAGGTTGTTGTTGGAGGCGCAGCCGTCGGTCCCCAGGCCCACGGAGACCCCGCGCCTTAAGAGGTCCACCACCGGGGCCAGGCCCGCGGCCAGCTTCATGTTGCTTTCCGGGCAATGGGCCACCCCGGCGCCGGCCGCGGCCAGCAGTTCCTGATCCGCTTCGGTCAAGACCACCGCGTGGTCCGCCAGGAGCCGCGGGCCAAGCAGACCCAGGCGGTGCAGGTGGGCCACCGGGGTGGCGCCGTAGCGCGCCTGGCAGTCCTTAACCTCCCGCTCCGTCTCAGCCAGGTGGATAATCAAGCGCCGATCATAGCTGGCCGCCAGTTGGCCGCATTGCAGCAGCAACTCCGGGGAGCAGGTATAGACCGCATGGGGCTCTATGGCCACGCTCACCCGGGGGTGATCCCGCCAGGTGCGGCACAGCTCCTCGCTGTAGGCCAGGCCCGCGGCCGGCGGCCCGTAGTTGGGGGAGGGAAAGTCGTAGAGCACCTCCCCCACCACCGCCCGGATGCCGGTTTCCGCCGCGGCCCGGGCCACTGCAGCGGCGAACAAGTACATGTCGCAGAAGGTGGTGGTGCCGGAGAGCAGCATCTCGGCGATGGCCAGCCTGGCGCCCCAATAGACGAATTCGCCGGTAATTTGAGATTCCGCCGGGAAGATGTAAGAGTTGAGCCAGGTCTCCAGAGGCAGGTCGTCCGCCAGGCCCCGGAACAGAGACATGGCCGCGTGGGTATGGGCGTTGATCAAGCCCGGGATAATCAGCCCCTGGGGATAATCGAGCCCCCGCTCCGCCTCGAAGCGCGCCGCGAGCGCCGCCGGCGGCCCCACCGCGGCGATTTCTGCGCCCCGGATGGCCACCGCCCCGGGAGCCACGACTTGCCGGGCCTCATTCTGGGTCAGCACCCAGGCCCCGGTGATCAGCAGGGAAGCCTTTTCTTTTACCGCCTGGGCCATCCTCTCCCCGGTGGGCGCGGCCCCCTTGGTCCGCCCCGTTTGCGGGGGCGCACAGAGGTGCGCTCCTTCCATAGCTGATTAATGGCTAAATGCGGGACCCGGCCCTACCTGGTGAGAGGCGGCCCCGGAGGCCCGCCCGGGGCCTCACTGCGCGCCGCTCCCGGCTCGCCGCCCGCCAATCCCCGGCGCCAGGCCTCCTGGAAGCGGCTCGCCGATCCCTGGGGAAGTTTGAGATGGTAGGACCCGGGCGGCAGTTCCGCCTCTTTGATCCAGGGGTTCAGGGTCTTTAAGGCCTTGTAATAGCTGCCGCAGGCCTCTGCCAGGCGCCGCACCGCCAGGGGCTTCGCCAGGGTGATGCTGACCTCGTCACAGGCCAGGGGCGCGTAGAGCTCGTCCGGGGGGATGTCGTAACCGTAGCGGGCCGGGTCCTCCAGGACGATCTTGGCCGCCAGCAGGCGGTGGACATAGCGTTCCGTCTCCTCCGGCAGACTCAGGCGGTAAAACGAGTTCACCCCCTGGATGGCCATCTCTTTCTGCACCCGGCCTTCCCCGCAATTATATGCCGCCAGGGCCAGGGGCCAGTCGTGCAGGATCTGGTGAAGGCGCTCCAAATAAGAGAGCGCCGCGTCCGTGGCCGCGCCGAACTCCAGGCGTTGGTCCACGGCCGGGTTGCAGGCCAAATGAAAGCCCTGGGCGGTGGGGGCCATGAACTGCCAGGGGCCCGCGGCGCCAACCGGGGACCTGGCCCTGGGGCGCAGATCGCTCTCGATGATGGCCACGTACTTCAGGTCCAGGGGCAGCCGCCGGGACCGGAGCTTCTCTTCCACCTCCGGCAGGTAGCGGTGGGCCCGTTTGATCCACATGGTGGTCTGGGCCCGGCTCCAGATGTCGATGGTCAATTCCCGGTCCAGATCCTCTCTGACGGCGGGATCGTCCAGAGGCACGGGCTCACCGCAGAGATAGACGCCCTCCGGCACCCGGAAGTAGGGAAAGCGCACCGTTTCGCCGGGCGGCGCCGGGGGCGGGGCCGCCACCGGGCCGGCCCCCAGTCCCGCGGGCCAGAGCCACAGTGCCGCCAGCAACGAAAAAATGACCATCAGCATGGTAGAATATCCTGAGCGGTTCGCTTGTTACCCTAGTTATCCCAAACCCAGGCGCCCCTGTCAACCGGGAGGGGGGTTGAGTTTCGAGTTTCGAGTAAATGAGGCTGAGGTGGTGAACGGCGTGCCCTTGCAGACGATGGCGCAGGCGGGCGGGAATTCTTGGGGACCGATAATTAAAGCGGCGGGCACGGCCCGCCCTATAAACGGGTCAAGAATGGCGATTTTCTAGGGCGGCCTGTGGCCGCCAATTATCGAGGCTATGAACTGGCGATTACCCGCCAGTTCCCATCCCGCTTTCGCAGGGCGACCGATCACAGGCTGGAAGCCTGTGCTTGTAGGAGCGGCGTCACGCCGCCCTGGGCGGGGAAACCCCACCCCTACGGAAATGGCGGCCAGTGGCGCCCCGCACTGCCTGTCGCCCCGGCGCCGCGGCTCCCGGTACCCCTGCCCTGCCGGGTTTTTTGCTGGAAAAATCCCCATTTATAAGATATATTTTGAAAAATAAAGGGTATCAAACACCCTTTGACTATCAAGGGGTTCCCATGGTCAACCCGAGAACGGAATGAATAGTAGAAACTCGAAGCTCAGGGCGGGCACACGGGGCCGCCCGCACAACTGGGCGACCCAGCGGGTCGCCCCTACTCGAAACTCAAAACTCGGCCATGTATAGAGACGACCTGCGCTTATATGTGCGCCTCCTGGCTTACCTCAAGCCCCTCAAATTCCGGATGAGCGCGGCGATCATAGCTATGCTGGGGGTCTCGGCGCTCACCGCGGCCCTGGCCTATCTGGTGAAACCGGTCCTGGACGACGTCTTCTTCGGGCGCAAAGAACAGATGCTCTACCTGCTGCCGCCCCTGATCGTCCTGCTTTACGTCCTCAAGGGCTTCATGTCCTACACCCACAACTACCAGATGAGCTACATCGGCAACGCCACCGTCACCACCCTCAGGGATCAGCTCTTTGCCTCCCTGCAGCGCCAGCCCCTCTCCTTCTTCGACGGCGAGGCCACCGGCACCCTGATGAGCCGCCTCACCTACGACGTCAACCTGCTGCAGGACGCCATGACCCGGGTGGTGACCAGTTTCTTCAAGGACTCCTTCACCGTCCTGGGCCTGAGTGCGGTGATCTTCTACCGGGATTGGCGCCTGGCCCTGCTGGCCATGGCGGTTTTTCCCCTGGCAGTGGCGCTCATCCTCTGGCTGGGGAAGCGCACCCGCCTCGTCTCCCATGACACCCAGGTAGTCAACGCCCGCCTCTACACCGTGCTCCAGGAGAGCCTGGCGGGACAGCGGATCGTCAAGGCCTTCGCCCGGGAGGACTTTGAGGAAGGGCGTTTTAAGGGGGCCAACTGGGACTATTTCCGCACCCGCATGCGCCTCAACGCGGTCCGGGAGCTCTCCCCGCCCACCATGGAATTTCTGGGCTCCCTCGGGATGGCGGGCATCATTTTTTATGGCGGTTACGCGGTCATCCGGGGGACCTCCACCCCGGGCACCTTCTTCTCCTTCCTGGCGGCCCTGCTCATGCTCTACCAGCCCATCAAGAGCCTGAGCGCGGTGCAGAACATCGTCCAGGAGGGTCTGGCCGCAGCCACGCGGGTCTTCGGCCTGATGGACCGGGCGCCGGAGATCCGGGACCGCCCGGAGGCCGCGGCCCTGCCGCCCCTTAACCGGGATATCGTCTTTCGCGGGGTCAGCTTCGCCTATGATCAAGGCCGGCCGGTCTTGCACGACATCGACCTCACGGTGGGCCGGGGCGAGATCGTGGCCCTGGTGGGTCCCTCCGGGGCCGGCAAATCCACCCTGCTGAACCTCCTGCCCCGTTTCTACGAGGTAACCGGGGGCGCCATCCTGATCGACGGGCGTGACCTCCGGGAAGTGACCCTGGCCTCCCTGCGGGCCCAGATCGGGGTGGTCACCCAGCAGACCATTCTGTTCAATGACACGGTGCGCTACAACGTGGCCTACGGCTCGCTTTCCGCAAAAGCCGCGGAAATCCTGGCGGCCCTGAAATCGGCCCACGCCTATGATTTTGTGGCGTCCCTGCCCCTGGGCCTGGATACGGTCATCGGCGAGCAAGGGGTGCGCCTCTCCGGCGGCGAGCGCCAGCGTTTGGCCATCGCCCGTGCCCTCCTCAAGGACCCGCCCATCCTTATCCTGGATGAAGCTACCTCATCGCTGGACTCCGAATCCGAGCGGGAGGTGCAGCAGGCCCTGGACCGGCTGATTGCCGGGCGCACCACCCTGGTCATCGCCCACCGCCTGTCCACGGTCAGGAATGCCCAGCGCATCGTGGTCCTGGAAGAGGGCCGGGTGGTGCAAAGCGGCAGGCACGCCGATCTCCTGGCCGCCGGCGGCCTCTACCGCCGCCTCTATGAGATGCAGTTCGCCCGGGAGGAGGATAAGGAGCCGGCCCCGTTGGTGGACGAGGCCCGCCCCAGGCGGCAGGGCGCCGCGAAGTTATGAAGAGACTTGCCGGCTACAGAGCAGGTAGCCTAGGCGTCCCGGCTGGGCGCGGCGGCGGTTTGGAGGTTTAGATAATGACAAAAAAGATAATTTTAGGACTGATATTTTTGATTATGACTGCCTCAGTGTCCGCTTGTGCGTCGCCCGAGACCAAACATGATGATGCATCAATGAATAAGGACGCATCAACGAAAAATGATGACCAGACCCAATTTATCATCGGCGGTTACACCAAAATTGAAGTTGGCGGGGTGGTGAAATAGGTCGGCTTTCCGTGCTGAGCTTAACTCTAGCGTCTCTCAGGGGGAAGGAAGGGAAACTTAATCCGGAGCCAAGATAATACTGGTGCGAGAGGTGTAGGGCGCGTCTTATGCGCCATAATTGCTGCGTGTGACGCACCCTACGGCAGTAAACTCCTCCCTTGGGTCGGAATGCACCTGCGACCGCGGCAGAAATTTATGAAATCCCGAAAATAGTTGGTTCTGTCCAATCTCCCAGCTTGCACGCCTATGCATATCTTCTGGCACCGCCTCTTTGATGGTCTCCAGGCCGGGGAGGAAGCCCCGGCGCCCCGGTGTTCCCTGGCGGCGGTGGCCGGGGGGCTGGCCGCGCTCTACGGCCTGGGGGCCCGGACGCGGCGGGCTCTCTATGCCGGGGCCATTCTCCGGGCCAGGCGTCTGCCGGCTCCGGTGGTGAGCGTCGGCAACCTGACCGTGGGCGGCACCGGCAAGACCCCGGTGACCGCCTGCCTGGCCCGCCTTTTCCAATCCCAGGGCCTCAAAGTGGCCATTCTCAGCCGGGGTTACGGCGGCCAGAACCGGGGGGTCGCCTGCATCTCCGACGGCCGCCGGATTTACCAAAGACCGCCGCAGGCCGGGGATGAGGCCTACTGGCTGGCCCTGACCCTCCCCGGGGCCGCGGTCTACACCGGGGCCTGCCGTTATGCCGCGGGGCTGGCCGCCTGGGAGCAGGTTCGCCCGGACCTCTTCCTGCTGGACGACGGTTTCCAGCATTTTCAGCTCCACCGGGACCTGGACATCGTTCTCCTGGACGCGGCCGCCCCTTTTGGCAACGGCCGGCTGCTGCCCCGGGGCATCCTGCGGGAACCCAGATCTGCGCTGGCCCAAAAAGAGACGGCCCAGGTGCTTATCCTCACGCGCTTCCGGGAAGACCGGGACCACCGCACCCTGGCGGACCTGCAAGACGATTTCCCTGAGAAGATCGTGCTGACGGCTAACATCACCCCCGCCGCGGTCCACCTGGCGCCGGCCGGCCCGCCCGAGCCCCCCTCCATCCTGGAAAAGCAAGCCCTGCTCGGCTTCGCCGCCCTGGCCCGGCCGGAGGTCTTCCGGCAGACCCTGCAAGAATTGGGGGTGGAGCTCCGGGGCTTCCGGGTCTTTCCGGACCACCACTCCTTTCAAGCCGCGGAATTGGCGGCCCTGGTGCGGGAGGCGGAAATCACCGGGGCCGGGGCCCTGGTGACCACCGCCAAGGATTGGGCCCGCCTGGCTGCAGGCTGGGATCAGGCCATGGACCTATGGGTCCTGGAGGTGGAGGCTCAAATCAGCCAGCCGGGGCGAATTATGGAGTTACTTAAGTTCCTTTAACTTGCCCCGCGTGCGATAATAATTGGAGAACTCATCTCAAAAAGGCATTGACAAGCGCCGCCACGGCTGCGGGCGGACTTTAGGCCTGCCGCAGGAATAATGGATCATCCTTATCAGTCTAAAGAACAACCCCTGCCCCCGGAGGTGAAGCAGCGCTGGCAACGGTTGCGGCCGGTGCGGAAATTTCCCCCGGTCCCGGGGCCGGCGCCCCGTCTTTTGGTGCGCGCCCCCAACTGGGTGGGGGACGCGGTCATGAGCCTGCCGGTGCTCTCAGGGTTGGTGCGCCTCTTTCCCCAGGCGGAGATCACGGTATTGGCGGCCCCGGGGGTATCCCCCCTGTTTCTGGGGCTGCCCGGGGTGGCAGAGGTCATCAGCTACCCCGCCGGCCGGGAAAAATGGCGGGTTCTCTGGGGTCTCAGAGGGCGTTTTCACCTCGCCGTCACCCTGGCCAATTCCCTGGAATCGGCACTAGCGCTCTGGTTGCTGCGAGCCCCGGTGCGGCTGGGCTACGCCGCCGACGCCCGGGGGCCGCTCCTCAACCCGGCGGTCTCCGGCCACCGGCGCCTGGCCGGGCTGCACACGGTCTTCTACTATTTGGGCCTGCTTAAGGCCCTGGGCGAGGTGGAGGTCTTTACGCCCCCTGCCCTTTATCTGGGGGAAGAGGAGGCCGCGGCCGCGGCGCGGTTGCTGGCAGCCACCGGCTCCGGCCCCTGGGTGGGATTGAGCCCCGGCGCGGCCTACGGCCCGGCCAAACGCTGGCCGCCGGAGCGCTTTGCCGCCTTGGGAAGAGAATTGGCCCGGGAATTCGGGGCCCGTCTGGTGTTGCTGGGCGGGCCAGGAGAGACCATGGTGGCTGACCTGGTAAAGACGCAACTGGGCTTGCCGGTTCTGGACCTGACGGGTAAAACCGGCTTGCGCCAGGCGCTGGCGGTCTTGAGCCGCTTAAAGTTGCTGGTCACCAACGACTCGGGCCTGATGCACGCCGCCGCGGCCCTGGGGGTGCCTCTGGTTGCCCTCTTCGGCTCCACCGACCCGGCGGCCACCGGGCCTTTCACTCCCCGGGCCACGGTGCTGCGCCGGCCCCTGCCCTGCAGCCCCTGCCGGCGGCGCACCTGCAGCCTGGGATATACCTGCCTGACGGCCATCGGCGTGGAAGAGGTCTTGTCCGCGGCCCGGCCCTGGCTCACGGAGGCAGTGAGCAGTGAGCCGTGAGCAGAAAACGGAAAGCTGAAAAAAATGGGTAACCCTGCGGTATTTCTGGACCGGGACGGCACCATCAACGAAGAGATGGGCTATATCAACCATCTGAGCCGCTTCCGGGTCTTCCCCCAGGCGGCCCCTGCCATCCGCCGCCTCAATGTGGCGGGCCTGAAGGTGGTGGTCGTCAGCAACCAGTCCGGGGCCGCCCGGGGTTATTTCCCTCTGGCCTTCATGGAAGAGGTGCAGCGCCACCTCAGCCAACTCCTGGCCGACGGGGGAGCACGGCTGGACGGCCTCTATGTCTGCAGCCACCATCCGAACGCCGGCTGCTCCTGTCGCAAACCCAATCCGGAACTGATCCTCCGGGCCGCCCGCGACCTGGACCTGGACCTTAAGCGGTCCTACCTGGTGGGTGATCGTTATACCGACGTCCAGACCGCGGCCAACGCCGGCGTGAAGGCGGTCCTGGTCCTTACCGGCTACGGCCGGGGGGAATTTGAATTTATCCGCAGCCAGTCCCCGGTGCAGCCGGTCTATGTAGCCCGGGACCTGGAAGACGCGGCCGCCTGGATTTTGGAAGATTTACCGAAGGGTTGAACTGTGAGGTCCCGGATTTCCGGGATATGATATTTTCTTGGCGGGGTGCGCCCCAGGCCCTGCGCCGGTAACGGCGTCTTAGCGCTCTCTTATCAAACCTGCACCGGCAGAGGCCCACTCCTTTGCCGCCAATCTTTTTGGGGATCGTCACTTGCCGGAAGATCAGCCGCGTATCCTCCTGGTAAAGCTGAGCTCTTTGGGGGACGTGCTCCACGCCCTGCCCACCCTGGAGGCGTTGCGCGCCGCCCATCCCCGGGCCCGGATCACCTGGCTGGTGGAGGCCGCCTACGCCCCACTACTGGATAAGCACCCGGCCCTGGACCAGGTCTGGGTGGCGCCCCGCCTGCGGCCTGGGGAAATTTTCTCCGGGGCCAATCCGGCCCTGCTGAAGAGTCTGCTGGGCCGCATCTGGGCCAGCCGTTTCGATGTGGTCGTCGACTTGCAAGGCCTCTTGAAGAGCGCCGTGTGGGTGGCCCTGGCCCGGAGTCCGCGCAAGCTGGGCTATGACCGCACCCGGGAGTTGAGCTACCTGGCCCTGAACGAACGCCTGGCCCCCTTCGATCCCGAGGCCCACGCCATTTTTCGCTACCTGCACCTGGCCCGCCACCTGGGGGCTCCGGCCAATCCGCCCCGCCTCCGGCTGGGCCTGGACGCCGGGACCGCGGTTTCGCATCTGTGGCCGGAAGGTTTTCCTGGGGGCCGGCGCCCTTTGGTGGTGCTGCACCCCGGGGCCCGCTGGCCCAGCAAACAGTGGCCCGCCGCGGCTTGGGCCCGGCTGGGGGACCGGCTCAGTGCCAACCGGACCCTGCGGGTGGCGATTACCGGCAGCGCCGCGGATCGGGGGCTGGCCGCAGAAATTTTGCAGAAGGTCGAGGGGCCGGTCATCAATCTGGCCGGGCGCACTTCCCTGGCGGAACTGGCCGCCTTGCTGCGCCAGGCCTCCCTGGTAGTGACCCCTGACACCGGCGCCATGCACCTGGCCGCCTCCCTGGGAACCAGGGTTGCGGCCCTCTTCGGCCCCACCGCGCCCTGGCGCACCGGGCCCTGGGGCGAGGGCCACGCGGTGCTGCGTCTGGGCCTGGATTGCAGCCCCTGCTTTAAGCGCCGCTGCCCGGCGCCCCGCTGTCTGACGGACCTGGCCCCGGAGACGGTGCTGGCGGCCTGCGAGAAAATCTTGTCCGCAGTGGTAAAGAATTGATATTATAACGCCTTGATAGTCCGGGCCTTGAATCTGCGCCTCATTGGCCCCAGGCACGGGGAGAAAAGAGGCTCGACGACTTTTGCCGGGTGGGCGCCGCCCCCGCCAAAAAAATGGAGGTCCCATGCCCATCAACAAAGAATTGCTGGAGATCCTGGCCTGCCCCAAGTGTAAGGGCGACCTTAAGCTGACGGAGAAGGAAGACGGCCTTATCTGCGAAAAATGCCGCCTCCTTTATGAAATCAAGGACGACATCCCCATCATGCTCATCGAAGAGGCCAAACCACTGAAATGACGGTTTTTCTAACAGCCTTCGGTTTTCGGTAAGGATAACCGACCTGCCACGGAAAACGATCTATGCCATCTCTTTCCGTCACCATCATCGCCAGGAACCAGGAGGCCAACATCGGCGCCTGCCTGCAATCGGTGAGTTTCGCCGATGAGATCGTGGTGGTGGACAGCGGCAGCTCCGACCGCACCGTGGAGTTGGCCCGGGAGTTTACCGACCGGGTGATTACCGCCCCCTGGCAGGGTTTTGCCGGCACCAAGAATTTTGCCCTGGATCAGGCCCGGATGGACTGGGTCTTTTCCCTGGACACGGACGAAAGGGTGCCGCCGGCCCTGGGGCAGGAAATCCTGGCGGTGGTCCGGGCCGACGGACCTCGGGACGGCTACCGGGTGCCCCGGAAGAATTACCTGGGCGGCCGCTGGATCAGGCGCCTGGGCTGGTATCCCGACTACAGCCTGCGGCTGTTCCGCCGGGGCCGGGGCCGTTTTCGGGAGCGGGAGGTCCACGAAGAGGTGGATGTAGCGGGGCCGCGGGGGACCTTGCGCACCCCTCTGGAACACTATTCCTATAATGATCTCCGGGAATACGCGGCGCGCCAGGAGCGCTACGCCCGGCTGGCCGCCCGGGAGATGGCCGGCCGCGGCCGCCGCCCCCTTCCGGGGGAGCGGTGCTGGCGTCCGTTTTTGACCTTCTGGAAGCTCTATCTCCTCAAGGCCGGGTTTTTGGAAGGTTCTCTGGGACTGTCCCTGGCCATCCAGGGCAGCCGCTACAATTTCTTAAAATACCACTATCTGCGGGAACTGACCCGGGGGAAGGACCTCGATGCCCATTGATCCCAGCGCCCACATCGCCGCCAACGCGGAACTGGCCCCCGATGTTACGGTGGGTCCCGGGGTCACCATCGACGGCCCCAGCCGCATCGGGGCCGGCACCCGTGTCCTGGCCCACGCTTACATCGGTCCCCATACCTCCATCGGCCAGGACAACCTCATCGGCTTCGGAGCCATCATCGGCTACGAGCCCCAGGACTACGCCTTCAAGGGCGAGGAGAGCTACACCGTCATCGGCGACCATAACCTCATCCGGGAGTACGTCACCATCCACCGGGGCAGCAAGCCCGGCAGCGCCACCCGGGTGGGAGACCACAATTTTCTCATGGCCCTGAGCCACCTGGCCCACAACGCCTGTCTGGGAAACCATGTCATCGTGGTCAATGGCGCCCTGGTAGGCGGCTACGTGGAGGTGGCCGACCGGGCCTTCATCTCCGGCAACTGCCTGCTGCACCAGTTTATCCGGGTGGGGACCCTGGTGATGATGCGGGGCGGGGCCCGGGCCTCCCGGGATCTGCCGCCCTACAGCAACATCGACGGCACCCACACGGTCAAGGGCCTCAACCTGGTGGGATTGCGCCGGGCCGGGTTTACCGCGGCGCAAATCGCCCCCCTGCGCCAGGCCTTCCAGACCCTCTTCGGACGCCGCACCAACCTGGCCAGGGCCCTGGAGCAGGTGGAAGCCGAGGCCCCCCAGACTCCAGAGGTGGCCCACCTGCTGGCCTTTATCCGCGCCTCCAAACGGGGGGTGGCCATGGGCCCCCGCCAGGTCCAAGACGATGAGTTCTAAACGCATCCTGGTGATCAAGTTGAAGCAACCCGGGGATGTGCTGGTGTCCACCCCGGTGATCGCCGCCCTCAAAGAGGCCTGGCCCCTCTGCCATGTGACCTACCTGGTCCCCAAGGGGACCGAAGAGATGGTGGCCGGGCACCCGGGGCTTGACGACCTGCTGGTTGTGGCGCGGCGCCAGGAATCCTGGGGGGAGGCCCTGGGCCTGGTCCGGGAACTGCGGCGCCGCCGCTTCCACCTAGTCCTGGAACTCTCCGGCGGCGACCGGGGGGCCATCTATGCCCGGCTCTCCGGGGCCCCGGAGCGGCTGGGCTTCGACCACCCCGGCCGGCCTTTCTGGCAGCGCCGCGGCTGCTTTACCCGCCTCCTGCCCCGGCCCGCGGTGAGGATGCACCTGGTGGACCAAAACCTGGAGGCCCTGCGGGCCCTGGGCCTCTCGCCTGCAGAGCCGCGGCTGCAATTTTATTGGGACCGGCAGGTGGAGGAGCGCACCCGGGAGCTGCTGGCTTCCCGGGGGTTGGCTCCCGGCGCCTTTGTGGTGATGCATCCCGGGGCCGGCTGGCGCTTCAAGTGCTGGACCCCCCGGGGATACGCCCGGGTTTTGGAGGCCCTGCAAGACGAGTGGGGTCTGCCGGTGGTCCTCACCGGCAGCCGGGCGGGGCACGAACAGGAGTTGTTGGCCGCCATCCTGCGGGAGAGCCGGGGCAAAGCTCCCATCAACCTGGCCGGCCAGCTCACCCTCAAGGACTTGGGGGCCCTCATCCAGCGGGCCCGGTTTTTCTTCGGCGTCGACAGCGCCCCGATGCACCTGGCCGCGGCGGTGGGCACCCCGGCGGTGGCCCTCTTCGGGCCCAGCGGCGCCTTTAACTGGGGACCCTGGGGCGAAGGCCACCTGGTGCTCCAGAAGGATTGGCATTGCGTCCCCTGCGGGCGGGACGGCTGTCAGGGCGGGAAGATCAGCTGCTGTCTCACGGAATTCGAGCCGGAGGCGGTTCTGGAGGCCATGGCCCGGCACTTCGGCAGGGGCGACCCGCCGAGTAGCCCCACCCAGCCCTGAAGACGGCGGTTTTCGCTCCAGAATTGCGGTGGCGCAGGCGCCCAGGCCTGGGCTCTCTGAGTTTACCGCGGCCAGGGGCCGCCCGGGATGGCGACCCCCAAATTTAACCGGACCCTTTCACCGGCCCAGCCTCCCCCCCGCCGCCTGGCGGAGAGAGGGGCTGGAGTGAGGGGGCTAGAGGAGAGGAAACTATGGCGCGCCTAGTGGGTGACCGGCTGTTGGTCAATGTGGCCCGGAAACCAGGGGAAGAGCAGATCATCGATCTAATGCAGCTTTTCAACCGCAACCCCAATCGCATCATCACGGTGGCCGGGACGGTGGGGGCCGACGGCGCCCCCAACACCTGTCCCGTCACCCTCATCATCGCCAAGGACGAACGCACCCTGCTGCTGGGCACCCTGAGGGCCAGCACCACCACTGCCAATCTGCGCCGGGACGGCCGGATGTCCCTGGAAATCCTGGGCGCAGACGATCTGGTGCTGGGCGTCCAGGGCAGCGTGCGGCTCCTTAAGGAGCCCATGGCCATGAGCGACGCCATGGCCATGTGGGAGTTTAAGGTGGAGAAGGTCAAACAGGACACCTCCCCGACCCAGCGGGTCATCCAGGGCCCCGCTTCCCTGGCCCGGTCGGAGAAGGGCGAGCAATTTGAGCAGGCTGCCGTTGCCGAACTAATGGCCGCGGCCAAAGGCGCCGCTACTTGAGCCATTAACCGGCGCGGCGGCGTCGGGGCGGCCAGGCGAATCTCTCTGGGACAGCCGAAATACCGGTCCGGGCGCAACGCCGGTGCTGGCGGAAATCGATGCAAATCGCCATGTTGAGGCAGAGGGTGGGGGGCCCTGGCGGGGCCGAGACCACCGTGCAACACCTGGCCCGGGGCCTGGCGGCGGCGGGCCATCAGGTGACGGTTTACGGCAGCGAGGCCGCCGAGACCGCCCGGGCCGCCCTGGGCCCTGAGGTGGGTTATGTGCCGGTGCCGGTGTGGCCCGGCAAGACTGGCCGCCTGCTCTCCTACGCCCTGGGCGCCCGCCGGCTCCTGAAAAGGGCCGGCTCCCAGGTGGTCTTCAGCCTCGAACGCACCCTGTCCCCCCGGGTCTATCGGGCCGGGGACGGCTGCCACCGGGAGTGGCTCGAGCTGCGCACCCCCTTTCTCTCCCCCGCCGCCCGGGCTTTACAGGGCCTCAGCCTGTTCCATCGGGTGCTGCTGGCCCTGGAGGCGCGTCTCTTTACAGACCCCGGCCTCCGCCGGGTCATCGCCAATTCCCAACTGGTGCAGGAGGAGATCATCCGCCATTACCGCCTGGACCCGCAGCGCTTGGCGGTGATTTACAACGGCCTGGACCGGCGGAGATTCCGGCCCCTTGAAGAGCCGCAGCGCGCCGCCCTGCGCGCCGGGCTGGGGGCGCCGGCCGGTCCCATCGTCTTATTCGCCGGCTCCGGGTTTGGCCGCAAAGGCTTGACCTATCTCCTCGAGGCCTTTGGCGGTCTGCGGCATAAAGAAGCGGTTCTCTGGGTGGTGGGCAAGGGTGAGCCCGCCTCCTATCAGCGGCAGGCGCGGCGGCTGGGCGCCGCGGCGCGCCTCAAGTTTTGGGGACCCCAGGCCGACCTGGCCCCCTTTTACCAGGCCGCCACGGTGCTGGCCCTGCCCACCATCTACGATCCCTGCAGCAACGTGGTCCTGGAGGCCCTTGGCAGCGGCCTCCCGGTGATCACCACGGCGGCCAACGGCGCCGCCGAGTTCCTGCGCCCCGGGGGCCGCGGCGCGGTCCTGGCGCGAGCCGATGACGTCCCCGGCCTGACCCGGGGCCTGGAGGATTATCTCTCCCGGGGCGAGGCCCCGGAGGTGCGCCGGGCTGCAGCCGCCGCGGTGGCCCACCTGAGCTGGGAGACCACGGTGAATCAGACCCTGGCGGTGCTGGAGGAGGCCGCGGCCCGGGAGAGACCATGATTGCCCTTTATTTCGACGGCTCCCTGACCATAAAAGAGCTGCCCACCCCCGCGGCGGGCCCCGGGGAGGTCTTGATTCGGGTGCGGCTGGCCGGGGTATGCGGCAGCGACCGGCAGATTCTCCTGGGCTACCATGGCTTTCGCGGGGTGCCGGGGCACGAGTTCGCGGGGGTGGTGGCCGGCCCGGACGGCTCTCCCTGGCTGGGCCAGAGGGTGGTGGGAGAGATCAACCTGGGCTGCGGGACCTGCGACCTGTGCCGGGAGGGCCTCTCGCCTCACTGCCGCCAGCGCCGGGTTTTGGGCCTCAAAGACCATGACGGGGCCTTCGCCCAATACCTGACCCTGCCGGCGGCCAATCTCCATGTCGTGCCTCCGGAGGTCCCGGACCTGGCCGCGGTCTTCACCGAACCCCTGGCCGCGGCCCTGCAGGCCGCCCACAGCGTCGGGATTTCTGCCGGAGAGCGGCTTCTGGTGATAGGGGACGGGCCCCTGGGCCTGCTGATCTCCTGGGTCCTGGCCCTGCGGGGCGCCCCGGTGCACCTGGCCGGCCACCACCCGGAACGTCTGGCGCTGGCCCGCCCTTATGGGGTGGCCACCTTTCTGGAGCGAGACCTGCCCGCTGGGGATTATCACACGGTGGTGGAGGCCAGCGGCTCTCCGGGAGGGTTGACCCTGGCCCTGGCCCGGGTCCGCCCCAGAGGCGCAGTGGTGCTGAAGAGCACTTATGCCGGCACCTTGCCTTTGGACCCGGCGGCGCTGGTGGTGCCGGAGGTCCGCTTGGTTGGCTCCCGCTGCGGCCCCTTCCCGGAGGCCCTGCGCCTGTTGCGCCAGGGGTGGGTGGACCCCCGGCCCCTGATTGGCCGCGTCATTCCCCTGTCCCAGGGGCTGGCGGCCCTCACCGCCTCCCGGCCTCCGGCGGAACTGAAGGTCTTGATCGACTGTGGCGCAGGTTCTGATTCCACATAATCCAGCGCCAATTGCAATCAGACCCCGCTGATGAGAGCGGCAGAGAGACCCCCGCACCCTGTCAGAATCCCTCGCAAGCCGATTTTTCGCCCTGAATAATAATAAATGGGGCTCAGTCCCCCTCTAACCCTAGGAGGAGCCCTTTATGGGAACCCTGTTTTTTATCCTGGAATATGAGGTGATCCCGGGCGCCAACGTGGCCGCAGGCCTGCCCCGGCTGGGGTTGGAGGTGCTCTCTCCCATCTGGCGGGGGGAGACCCTGGCCCTGGATTATCCCGACGGAGAGAGCCACACCCTGATTGGCTGGCACGGTCCCGGTGGCGGCGGCCCCTGCCCCCTCAGGGTCTTCTGGACCCGCCAGCGGCAGGGGACGCCGGCCGTCTGCCTGGCCATCGGCGGGGACGCCGGCCTGCGCAACGCCACCAGCGGCCAGGGTTTGCCCTTCCTGGCCCTGGCGGAAAGTATGATCCCCCGGCTGGTCCTGGAGGTCATCGGCCCGCGGCCGGAGGCGCCGCCTTTGCTGCTGGCCTAGCAAAAAAACGAGAAAAGCGAGCCAAGCAAAGAAAAATCTAAGGTGGATGGCTGGCGTGGTCCAGCAATTCCCTGAACTTGACGCTCCCGGGGACTAGAGTTATGATAATCTCATCGCCAAGTTAGCGGAAATTCTTCCACTAAGCGGAGACTTCCATGCGCAAATGTCCCTCCTTGATCTTGCTCTCCCTGGGCCTGGCCCTGGCCACCCCCGCGGGGCTGGGGCTGTTAGGGCCCGGCCCGGCGGCAGCCGCCTCCGCCACGGGGTTGCAAGCCGACTTTATCCGGGTGGCCCAAGAGGTGATGCCTTCGGTGGTTAGCCTGAAGGCGGTCAAATTGATCCAGAGCGAATCCAACGGCTCCTCGCAGGATTTCTGGCGGGGTACCCCCTATGAAGGGATGTTCCGGGAATATGGCGGGGGCCGCACCGTCCGCCAGGTGGGGCAGGGCTCCGGGATTATCATCGACCCCCGGGGCTATATCCTGACCAACAGCCATGTGGTAGCCGGGTCCCAGGAGATTCTGGTGAAACTTTTTGACGGCCGCGAACTTCGGGGCCGGTTAGTAGGGTACGACAAAAAGTTTGACGTGGCCCTGGTCCAGGTGCAGGCCCAGGGGCTGAAGGCCGCGACCCTGGGGGACTCCGACCGATTGCAGGTGGGCCAGTGGGCCATCGCCATCGGCAGCCCCTACGGGCTGGAGCACACCATGACCCTGGGTATTATCAGCGCCACCGGCCGCCGGGGTCTGGGTACCGGCCAATACAGCGACTTCATCCAGACGGATGCCTCCATCAACCCCGGCAACAGTGGCGGCCCCTTGCTGGATATCGACGGCCGGGTGGTTGGCATCAATACTATGATGGCCCAGGGGGCCCAGGGCATCAGTTTTGCCATCCCCATCAACGTGGCCCGCCGGGTTATTGCCGGCCGGATGAAATGAGGCCGGGCCGGCTCCGGCCCTGAACCTACGGCCTTTCGGGGCCCGGTCGAAGCCGGGCCCCGGAGCCAAGCCCCGGCTCCGCCCTATTTCTTCCTTGCCGGTCATGGTTCTCGTCTGTTGTGCCGCGTTTAATAAAGCTCGTTTTTCCCGGATGCACAAGCGAGAGGAGAGGAGTATGCGCCAATATGTCATTCATCCCTTGGTGGTCGGGGCCAACGAAACCGACCAGGGCGTCATGACCTATATGAAAGGCTATGGCAAAAGGATCTGGATACCCATCTATGTCTTTTACCTGGAAGGTGGTCCGGAAAAGATCCTGGTGGATACCGGCCTGGAGCAGTTCATGGTGCCGCCGGCGGTGGCGGCGGAATACGGCCTGAAGATCCAGGAGTTCGAGGAGGGCCTGGACAGCTACGGCCTCAAGCCCGAGGATATCGACATCATCATTCACACCCACCTGCACAACGACCACTGCGAAAATGACTACAAGTGCCGCAACGCCAGAATTTACGTGCAGAAAAGTGAGTACGACTTCTTTCAAAATCCCCACCCCATTGATCACCGCTACTTTCCGGACCTGCTGGATGACCTGGAGGTCGTGCCGCTGGAGGGGGACGCCGAGATTGTCGAGGGCATCCAGGTGCTCCTCACCCCGGGACACAGCGCGGGCGGACAATCGGTGGTGGTGAACACCGGCCGGGGCAAGGCGGTGATCACCGGCTTTTGCTGCAACGAGCAGAACTTTCCCGCCAAGGGGCCGGTGGTGCCCTCGGGAGTGCATCTCAATGTGATCGAGGCCTATGAGAGCGCCCGCCGGATCAAGGAGCTGGCGGACATCCTCATTCCCTTGCACGATCTGGCGGTGGGCCGGCAACGCAATATCCCGGCTGATTAGCGGTAGTTTTCCTGGAGGAGGGTATGCCGATGGCTGGACCCGGCAGGCTCCTGGCAGCCGCCGCCCTGGTGCTGGCCCTGGCCGTGGCGCCGCGGGCGGCCACGGACATCCGCATCAACCCGGTGCCGCCCCAGCTCCAGCCCCAATGGACTCCGGTGCCCAACGCCCCCGGGGTCGATTGGGCCCCCAACCTCCCCACCGATGTCTTCCGCCACGGGACCAGCTATTACTTTTATTGGCAGAGCAACCTCTTCCAGGGGAGCAAGCCCAGCGGCCCCTGGAAGTTCGTAGAAAAACCTCCCGGCTGGTTCTCAAAAATCGACCCGAGCTATTTTAAGACGATGAATACCGGGCCGCCGGCCGGATCAGGCGGGCCCGCGCCCGCACCCCCGGCCCCGGAGGCGCTCCCCCCGGCCGCGCCCTTGCCTCCCACGCCGGGGGAAGCCCCGGCGCCGCCCCCCGGGGCCCCTAATCTCCCCAAGGCGATGTGAGGCTGGCCAGCATCTTCGGAAGGGCGCTGGCGGCCCTTTAAAAGGGTAACGGCCGCAAATCGGGGACGGAAAACGGGAGAGGGGAAGGAGGGAGAGCGCCTCTCAGATAGCGAATTTGGCGGCAATGGGGATGCGCCGTCCCATGCCGAAGGCCTTGGAGGTGACCTTCAGGCCTGGGGCCGCCTGCCGCCGTTTGTATTCGCTGCGGTCAATGGCCTGGATCACCCAACGCACCGTGTCGGGATTAAAGCCCCGGCCGACAATATCCTGGTAGGAGCAGCGCTCCACCAGGTAATAGTCCATGATCTGGTCCAGGATGGCATAGGGCGGCAGGGTATCCTGGTCCTTCTGGTCGGGGCGCAGCTCCGCCGATGGGGCCCGCCGCAGGATCTCTTCGGGGATCAGCGGCCGCTCCCGATTGATCTGGTGCGCCAGCTCGTAAACCATGGTCTTGGGAACGTCGGCCAGGACGCTCAGACCGCCGCTCATGTCGCCGTAAAGGGTGCAGTAGCCCACCGCCAGTTCGCTCTTATTGCCGGTGGACAGCACCATGTGCCCGAACTTGTTGGAGATGGCCATGAGGAGGTTGCCCCGGATGCGGGCCTGGATGTTTTCCAGGGTCACCTCAATTTCTCCCAACTGCAGCAGCTCTTGCAGAGATTCCCGGTAGCACTGGTACACGGGAGTGATGGAGAGCAGCCGCACTTCCACCCCGAGGTTGGCCGCCAGTTTGCGGGAGTCCACGATGCTTTCCCGGGAAGTGTAGGGAGAGGGCATCAGGACCCCCAGGACGTTTTCCGGACCCAGGGCCTGGGCCGCCAGGCAGCAGGTGACCGCCGAGTCCACCCCGCCGGAGAGCCCTACCACCGCCTTGCTGAAGCCGCACTTCCTGAGGTAGTCCCGTAAACCCAAAACCAGGGCCTGATGCACCGCGGCGATGGGATCCGGAGGCACATAGAGACCCGGGACGCCCGGCTGCCCCAAATCCACGGTGACCACCGCCTCCTCAAAGGAGGGCAGCACCGCGATGGCCTCCCCGGCCTGGTCCAGGGCCATGCTGGCGCCGTCAAAGATGAGTTCGTCATTGCCCCCCACCTGGTTGAGGTAGACGAAAGGCAGGTGATAGCGCTGGGCGTGATTGCGGATGAGCCGGTATCTGAGCTCCGGTTTGCCCACCTGGAAGGGTGACGCCGAGATGTTGATCAATACCGAGGCGCCCTGCTCCGCCAGCACCTTGATGGGGTCCAGGGGATAGAGCTGGCGGAACCAAAGCTCCGGTTCGTACCAGGCGTCTTCGCATACGGAGATCCCCAGGGATTCCCGTCCCAGCGCCACCAGCCGCACTTGCGCGGCCGGGTCGAAGTGGCGGCTTTCATCAAAGACGTCGTAGGCGGGCAGCAGCGATTTATGCTGTTCAAATAAGATCTTGCCGCCGCCGATCAACACCGCAACGTTGCTCAGCCCCTTGCCGGTATCCCGGCCGCTGGGCAAAGGCGCGCCCAGCAGCAATGCGGTCCCGGGGTGGCGCCTGGAGGCCTCCACCAAGTGGCCCAGCGCCTGCTGCACCTGCCGGATCAGGGAGGGGTTCTCCAGGAGGTCCCGGGGGGGGTAACCCACCAGGAAGAGCTCCGAGAAGACGATGAGGTCGGTGGCGCCGCCGTGTAGAGCCAGAGTCTCCATGACTTTCCGGAGATTGCCGGCGACGTCCCCCACGGTGGGATTGAGCTGGGCCAGGGTGACTTTCATGACCCCTTCAGCATCAAGAGCAATGAGTATTTATTCTTAATTATTGAAATCTATGGCTTAATTCAATTAATATATTTCCTGACTAAAGTAACTATGAAGGAGCTTGACACCAGAATCCCCAAAAAGCCTTCTATAACCACAAGAAATCTAGTGAAATTAAGAGGGATTATATCTCCATATCCTATTGTCGTAAAAGTTATTCCAGAAAAATATAATGATTCGCCGAAGGTTAAATGATGTGTAATTTTGTCAGCACCAATAGAGAATTCAGCAAATGGTAAGCAAAAGAGAATACTGAAAAAGAATAATATACATAAACCCAAACCCAGTACGTTCATCGGTTTTATAAATCCACCAACTAACTTCATGAATCTACTTGCATATTTGTTCTGTTGATCCAATATTGTTTCAAGATAAAGTACCTTGCTCATTTTTCCCTTATCATAGTTAACACTAGTCTTTTCTTTTAAAAATTCTAATGTCTTAATCTTGGAATACTTTATTTGGCTATCAAGAGCCTGGATAGCATCGTCAAGTGTGATAAAGTTAAACAAATTAAAATGTGATTTTAATCTATTATACTTATTTGAACCAGCATTTATGTCAATTTTATCAATATCGAGCTGCCTATGATCGAACTCAACTTTATCAAATTCATTACCAATTGACTCTAAAAAAGATATTTTATTTATAAATGCAAATAAGGAATTAGCTCTATTTTCAGAAATTTTCAAATGAAAGATATTACTATGAGTGATGCGAAGATCACCAATTAGGCAGTTATGAATAATTAAAGTATAACAATTTAATAATGTTATATCGATGTTAACTTTGCTTTCTAAAGAATATATATTTAGTTCACCTAAAATTATGCAATAATCAATTTCAAACTTCATTAGTGGAGAGGTCTGTGAAATATATAGATCTCCAGTAAAAATACAATTAATTAAACTAATGTTTGTAGAATTTCTTATGACTAATTTAGGTATATCTATAATTGTTTTTTCAAATATTATTTGATCATCATAAATTCGAGATTCAGAATCTAACTTTAAGTTTGATTTATTTATTAATTTAAAAGGACCTTCACTGGGGAAGTTAGATAAATATTCACACAAATCTGTCTTCGAGATAATATTTTGCTCGGTCAAGATTTTACTTAAATATTCCATAATGAGTGAAAGCTTTCTTGGGGATAATAATTCCCAAGACCCCTATAAAGCCGATTATGCAGCAAACCGAACCAAGAGAGTATTGTTATTTACATAGAGATGAACGCGGGTCCGGATGACCCAACCACAGGCTGAAAGCCTGTGCCACTCTCGCCCAACTGCGGCGCCGCCCCAGCTAATCCAGTTCGTACTCCCGGCGCCAGTCCTTCTCTTCCTGCCAGGGGGGCTGAGCCGCTTTATCGAACAAAAAATCCCCCAGGACCAGGTAGTCCATCTCGGTGCGCATGAAGCACTGATAGGCGTGCTCCGGGGTGCAGACGATGGGCTCACCCCGGACGTTGAAGCTGGTGTTGACGATGAGGCCGCAGCCGGTCTGTTCCTGAAAGGCCCGGATCAGGCGCCAATACTTCTCGTTGGTCTCCCGGTGCACCGTCTGGATGCGGGCCGAATAGTCCACGTGAGTGATGGCCGGCACCTCCGAACGCAGGTGATAGAGGCGCTGGAACAGCTCCAGGGTTTCATAGTCCGGGGGCAAGGGCCGGCGCTTCTCATCCCTTACCGGCGCCACCAGCAGCATGTAGGGGGAAGGAGTCTCCAACTCGAAGTAGCGGCTGCACTCCTCCATCAGCACCGATGGTGCGAAGGGCCGGAAGCCCTCCCGGTATTTGATCTTGAGATTGAGGCGCTTCTGCATCTCCGGGTGCCGCGGGTCGCCCAGGATGGAGCGGTTCCCCAGGGCCCGGGGCCCGAACTCCATGCGGCCCTGAAACCAGCCCACCACCTGGCCCTGGGCCAGCAAGGCCGCCACGTCTTTGCTGAGGTCATCGAAATCTTGGTAACGCTTATAGGGGGCCTGGAGCCGGCGGGCCAGCCGCACGACCTCGTCAGCCCCGTACTCCGGTCCCAGATAGGCGCCCTGCATCTGGTCCAGGGCCGGGTTAGGGTTGGGGAGCTTCCGGTCCTGCCTCTGGACGATGTGCCAGGCGGCCAGGGCGGCGCCCAGGGCCCCGCCGGCGTCCCCGGCGGCTGGCTGGATCCAGAGGTCCTTGAAGGTCCCCCGGCGCAAGAGCTTGCCGTTGGCCACGCAATTCAGGGCCACCCCGCCGGCCATCACCAGGTTGGCGGCGCCGGTCAGTTTCTTGGCGGTGTCCGCCAGGCGCAGGACTATCTCCTCGGTGACCTGCTGGATGGCCAGGGCCAGGTCCATATGCCGCTGGTCCAGGTGGCTCTCCCGGGCCCGGGGCGGCAACCCGAAGAGCGAGGTCCACTTGTCCTCGTGGCACATGGTGAGGCCGGTGGCATAATTGAAGTAGTCCATGTTGAGGAGCAGGGAGCCGTCGGACCTGATATCCACCAACTCCTCCAGGATCAAATCCCGCCAGCGCCGGGTCCGGTCCGCCTCGGGGTTGCCATAGGGCGCCAGGCCCATGAGCTTGTATTCGCCGCTGTTGACCTTGAAGCCGCAGTAATAGGTGAAGGCGGAGTAGAGCAGCCCCAGGGAATGGGGAAATTGCAGCTCCCTGAGGATGGTGATCTCGCGGCCCTGGCCGAAGCCGATGGTAGAGGTGGCCCATTCTCCCACCCCGTCCAGGGTGAGGATGGCCGCCTCCTGAAATGGCGATGGATAAAAGGCGCTGGCCGCGTGGGACAGGTGGTGTTCGGGGAAGACTATCCGGGGCCGGCCGTCCCCCACCTTGGCCAGTTCCTCCCGGAGCAGGGAGCGCATCAACAATTTTTCTTTGATCCACACCGGCATGGCCATGAGGAAGCTCCTCAGGCCCCGGGGGGCAAAGCCGTGGTAGGTCTCCAGCAGACGTTCGAACTTGAGGTATGGCTTATCGTAAAAGGCCACCGCACTCAGGTCGCCCAGCTTCAACCCCGCCTCCGACATGACGTAGGCCAGGGCGTTGGCCGGAAAGTCCGGGTCGTGCTTCTTGCGGGTGAAGCGCTCTTCCTGGGCCGCGGCGACGATCTGGCCATCCACCAAAATGGCGGCGGCGCTGTCGTGGTAAAAGGCGGAAAGCCCTAGTATGGCAGCGGGCAAAGATCAATTCCCCGTTAAAAGATGGTATAGATAAAGGGAGCGATAGCCGAACCGCTGGCAAAGATCATCAGCGCCCCGAAGAACAGCAGGGTCAGGATGATGGGCAGCAGCCAGAATTTTTTCCGAACCTTTAGAAAGCCCCACAAATCACGAAAAAAGTCCATAAATTTCTCCTGTTTCTCATATCCTCGCTCCCAAGCCGGGCCTGGGATCCGGTCGGCAGATAACCTTAAGAGGCGCTTGGCGCCTCAGCTCTTAATAGGGATTCATCAAGTCCCGTTCCTGGATCGGCCCCTGGCGCTCCACGAAGACCGAGTTGCTGCCTTTCTTCCATTTTCCCAGTTGCAGGGAGTCAGTCCCCAGCCACCGCCGGATCAAGCCGACGGGGGTGACCACCAGAAAAAAGATCAGGGTGAGGACGATCTTGGAGACCACCTGGCCCAGCAGATGGGAGAGGCCGAACCAGAGCCCGGCCAGGGGCCGGAAGGCGTTGGGCCAGGCCATGGTGAGCAGCAGCAAGGCGATGCTTACGGGCAGAAACCGGGGGAATTTCCCGAAATGGCCCAGCAGCAGGCAGATCAAGACCATGGCCATACCCGTGTCTTTGGCCTGCTCCAGGGTGGCGCTGAAGAGACGGGAGATGATCTTGGGGCCGATGGTCTTAGCCTTAGCCATATTTTTTCCTCGCCTGGGAGTTGGGCTCCATCTTTGGCCCTGGGCCTGGGCGTCGAGGGGGGCGAACCGGGAGTGGTCCCGAAAAGCGTCTGTCCCACGCCGTCTCCCTGAACTGCCCTGACGGAGACTGATGGAGGCCCTGGTATCGAAAATTTATCCGGGGCGGACACTGCGGCTGGCATCCTGAGCCGCCCAGTCCTATTTTATAATATTACACTAAACTAAATTTTTTTCCAGGGTTCTGCCTGGTTCCCTGGAAGCCTGGAGGCCTCGGATGAGCGAAATGCAGCCTGATCTACAAGAATATTTCCGCGGTTTTGTTCCCCAGCGTGATGCCTTGCTCCTGGAGTTGGAACAGCAGGCCGCCGCGGCCGGCATCCCCATCGTCGGCCCGGTAGTGGGGGAATTGCTCCTGATCCTGGCCCGGGCCTGCGGCGCCGCCAAAGTCCTGGAGCTGGGCACCGCCACGGGCTATTCCGCCATCTACCTGGCCCGGGGTTGCGCCCCTGCCGATGGCCGGGTCCTTACCCTGGAAAGGGATGCGGCCATGGCGGCCCAAGCCCGGGGCAACATCGCCAGGGCCGGGCTGGCCGGGCGCATCGAGGTGCGGCTGGGGGAGGCCCGGGATCTCCTGGCCGGCCTGACCGGCCCCTTCGACTTCATCTTCCTGGATATCGACAAGGAGTCCTACCTGCCGGCCCTGCCTCACTGCCGCCGCCTGCTGCGGATCGGCGGCCTGCTGGTCGCCGACAACGTCAGCTTCGCCGGCGCCGCAGCCTTCAACCAGGAAATCTTCGCCTCCCGGGACTGGAAGAGCGTCCACCTCCTGGGGTTCCTGCCCCTGCACTCTCCGGAGCAGGACGGCCTCTCTCTGGCGGTGCGGATGCAATAACCGGTGAGCAGTAAGCAGTAAGCAGTAAGCAGTAAGCCGTGAGCCGTGAGGCCGCCCTATAAAAGCGGCACCGGCGAGAGGCCCGTGCCGCTAATGCTTAATTATTTTTAACGACAAGTTAAATTATCAAGGGGTTTTTTCTGCTCACTGCTCACTGCTCACGGCTCACTCCCGTCAATGCAGCAGGGGCCGCAACTGCGCCGCGATAATCTGGGCGGCGAGCCTGGAGCCCGCGTCATTGAAGTGCACCAGATCATAGAGGTGCTCCTTGTCCGGCGGCACCTCCCGGGCCAGATCGATGACCAGCACCCCCTTTTGGCGGCCCACCTCCCGGATGGTTTCATTGAATAGGTCGTACAGCCCCTTGAACTCCTGGTAAGAAATCCCGGTGTCCCGGCCGCACTTGGCGATGTAAGCCGCCACTACCGGGTCGGGGTTGGCGGTGACGCGGTTCGCCTGGGTCATCAGCACCGGGGTGATATCCCGATCCCGGCAAATATCCACGAAGATTTCCAGGTTCCGGGCAAATTCCCGGGCGAGGCCGGCCGGATCCACCGCCAGCTTCATGCCCCGCTCCTGGGCAAATTCGTCCTCCTCCCGGGAAGACAACGCGCCCTTGAAATCCCGGTAGGCCTCGTTGAGCTGGGGAATCAGGCTCTCCTTCAGGAGCTTGCCCAGCAGCTTGCCCTTTTCCAGGGTCTCCAGGGGCGCCCTGACATTATTGCTGCTCCAATAAGTCTTTTTATAGAGGAGGGTGCTCAGGTCGTTGATGTCTTCCATAAACACCACTACCCGGGGCTCCAGGGGAATCACCTTGTTAACCAGCAAGTCGATGGCATGTAGACTGTTGTTCCCCGAAAGGCCGCCGTTGTAAGAATTAATCCTTTTCCCGGTCTGCTGCTCCAGGATGGCGCCCACCACATACGGAAACCGGTTGGCCTCATCCATGAACATGCACTCCGTGGTGGAGCCCCCCAGAAAGACCAGGGACAGGTCCGGGTGGAGGTATTTTTGGGAGGGTTTGATAAAGCCGTTGGCATCGATGTCCACTCGATAGATCTTGGGAAAGGCATTGTCGGTGTAGGGCAGATAACTCTTGGGAAACCGCAGCCGCATCTGCTCCAGGGGCCGGGGTTCCCGCAGTTTGATATATCTGCGCTGGACCTCGGCTTCCAGGACGATGCCCTGGCGATGGTGCAGAAACTTCAGCAGCTCCTCGGCGCCCGCCACCATGAACAGCAGCGCCATCAGGACCACCAGACACAGGGTCTTGCGGGGATTCTGTTGGAACCAGTTGTCCTGCCGGTTTTGGCTCTTAGGCATCCCGATGATCCCCCCGGCACAGGTCGGTTTGCTGGGGCGGCAAATGATTTCTCCCCGCAGTCCCCGGGAAGCCGTTTTTTTCAAGATTTTTTCTTATTATTTTACCAGATTTGCCGATTAGCGGTGTTATATATGATAGGGCTCGGAGTTTCCTCCAAGGCCCGCTCCCGATCATGAGACTCGACAACCCTTGCCCCGGCTCGGAATCCGATGGCCGCCGCCAGTCCTGAACGGGCTACCGGCGGGACCGGGCGTTACCGCATCCTCCAGAAATTCGCCTATCTCCTCAGCGCCCGCTGGGTCAGGGACGCCCTCCAATCAGTCTTCTTCATCTATCTGGCCCGGCACAGCACCACCACCTACGGCGAGTTCATGCTCGCCCTGGGGATGGGCAGTATCCTGCTGCTGGTCTCCGAGTTCGGACTCAACCTCCCCCTGGTGACCTTGCTGTCCCGCAAGGACCTGGAGCCGGGCGGGGTCTTGGGCGAGGTCACCTTTCTCAAAGGCCTGCTGCTGATCTTGGCCACCCTGGGGGCCCTGATCTTCAGCCGCTGGCAGGGCTACACCCCGCACCTGCAACGCCTCCTGCTGCTGCTGGCCGTGGCGGTCGCCATGGAGGCCCTATCCAACACCTTCTTTGTGGCCTTGCAGGTCCAGGGCCGCCAGGACCTCCAGGGCAAGATCAAGGCCATCGCCGCGGCCCTGGGATTCGGCTACGGCCTCACCGCCTTGCTGCTCGGCGCCCCGCCCCTGGTGGTGGCGTGCTTCAAGCTCGTGGAAACCCTGGCCAACCTGGCCGGCGGGCTCTGGCTGGCCCTGTCCCTGCCGCAGTTCCGCCCGACCTGGCCGTCTCTACGCCGCCTCTGGCCCACCCTGCGTCTCGGGGGAATCTTTGCCCTCATCCAGTTGACCCCCAGCATCTACAACAAGGCTAATATTTTTTTTCTGCAGCGCTACGCCGGGGCCGACGCCGTGGCCCAATACAGCGTTACCTGGGGGCTGGTGGAGGCCGTCGGCACCCTGGTTTCCGCCCTGCTGTTGCAGGCCATTCTTTACCCCCTGTTCGTCCGGCTCTGGGAGACGAACCGGGACGAGGTGCCGCGCCTGGCCCAAAACACCGCCCGCTGGCTCCTGACCGCGGCCCTGGTGGTGATCTTCGTCCTGTTCATCGAAAGCGACCGGCTCATCCCTTTTATCTTCGGCCCCCGCTACCATGAGGCGATTTGGCTCCAGAAGATTTTGGTGTTCACGGTGGCCTTCGCCTTCCTGCACAACCTGGCAGCCTTCCTGATGATCAGTATGCAACTGCCCGGCCTGCTGCTGACCTTCTACCTGGCCGGGCTGGCCGTCAATCTGCTCTGGTGCGCCCTGGTCATCCCCCTGACCCCGTTGTTGGGCGCGGCCCTGGCCATGGTGGTCACTAAGGGTGGGGTGGCGGCCCTCACGGTAGGCTTTTGCCAGTGGCGCCTGGGGCTGATCCCCCGCAAAGCCTCCCTCAGCCTGGCCCTGACCGCCCTGGCGGGGGGTCTCCTTTATCTAACCATGGCCGGCCGCCTGCCCCGGGAGTTGGTGGAAGCCCTGGCCCTGGCTCCCACCCTGGCCCTGGCCTTGCATTGGTGGAAGACAGGGAAGTAAGGGAATGCGGTTCCTGAATAGACGTTAATCGTTGGCCCCAGCCGGCTCCCGGCCGCTGCCCACCCCGGTCACCCGGCCCCGCCAGACGATGCCAGGCCAGTGCATCTTCTTGATGAACCGCGACTGCAAGCGGCACCGACTGGCCATGGCCATGGCCGCCGGGATTAAACTTTCCATCCCCATCTCAATTCAATCCGTGCTTAGCGGCGTGCCGCGGCGGTTCCATCCCGGGCTCTCGAGACGCACCCCGGCGTTCACCATTCCTTTAAACTTATGGCGCCATCTCGAATTTCGAGGTAATGGCTCTTCTCCGAGGTCCAGGCCCCGGCATTAGCCAGGATCTTGCCCCCATCCATGACATGCAGGCCATGCCGGTGGGTATGGGCGAATATGACGATGTCGAAGCCCCGGGCAAAAAACTTCAGGGCCGCCGACAAGTTGCCGGAGGTGTCTAACATGGGGCCTTTTTTGCCATTGACCTTACCGTTTTGTATTTTATGTAGAAACCATTCTATTTTAAAATAGAGATGAAAAAACTTTGGTGAAATTTTCAGTAATTTTCCTAAAACTTTGGATAAGTGAAGATGTAATCTTGGATAATACTGAAAGGGTTGGTCGTAAATATGCCCATGTTCAATATGAATCTGCCGATTACCGGAAAGTACCTTGAGAGACGGGATGATAGGGGGGAGTCCAGATTGCGCCAGGTTTGACTCAAAAGAAAAATCATGGTTACCCCTGACATAATAGATTTTTTTGCCTCCCTTACGCACAAAATCTTTTAAACTATTAATAAGTGTCTGAAAATCTATTAATAATTTTTGTTTGGAATTTTGCAATAGATCGATGCCATCGCCATTTATACACAGACTAATGCCATTTTTTGCCAGGTAATTTATAAATGACTTCAGATAATCCCTTTTCACAAAGGCTGGATTGCCAAGGTGAAGGTCGGAGATGACACAGAGATGATCTTCTCTAACGTAACTCGCAGATTTATCCATAGAAATTTTTTACCCCTGCCCACCGGCGTTCGCTGCAGTTTCCTCCCCCGCGGGATTGACCTGGGCCGCCGGGTGGTTTACATTGCCAGACCATATGGCCAAAATTCTCTATGGCGTCCACGGTACCGGCCACGGCCATGCGGTCCGGGCCCTGAGCCTGGCCCGGCACTTTGCCGGGCTGGGCCACCAGTTCCTCTTCGTCAGCCACGGTAGCGGGGCCGCCATCCTGGGCCGGGAATTCCCGGTGGAGGATCTCCCCAACCCCGAAACTCCCATCCAGGGGCACAAGGTGGCCCTGGGTGCCACCATCTATTCCAGCCTCGCGGTTCACGGCCGTTCCCGCAAGTACCTCCGGCAAATCTTGAGTCTCATGGACCGCTTCCAACCAGACGTCACCATGAGCGATTATGAATATTTTGTGCCCCGGGCGGCCCGCCTGGCCGGAGTGCCCTGCCTGTCCACGGACCACCAGCACGTGGTTACCTGCTGCCGTCATCCCATCCCGTGGACCCGGTACCCCGGCTATCTCTCCCTGGCCTGGGCGGTGCGGGCTTTTTTCAGCCAGGCCAGCGATTACCTGGTGATCTCCTTTTTCCAGCCGCCGCTCAAGCCGGGGGTCAGGGCCAAGATCCTGCCGCCCCTGCTGCGGGAGACGGTACTTGAGCGGCAACCCTCGGCAGGCGGTCACGTGGTAGCCTACCAGGGGTATACCACCTTCGCCAGCTTTTTGCCATTCCTCCGGGCCATTCCCTCCGAGGTCATGGTCTATGGCTTCGATAGCAGCGGGGTGGACGGCAACCTGGTCTTCAAAAAAAACTCCGAAAGCGGCTTTCTGGACGATCTCGCCTCCTGCCGTTACGTGATCTGCGGCGGCAGCCACACCCTCATCTCCGAAGCGCTCTTCTATGGTAAGCCGGTGATCGCCTTCCCCATCAAGGGCGCCTTCGAGCAATACCTCAACGCCTTTTACCTGGAACGCCTGGGATATGGGCGATATTCCCCCGGCTTTCGTCCCCGGACGGAGTTCATCCCTGCCTTTGAGGCGAAACTGCCGGACCTTAAACAGCGCCTCGGGCAGCAAAATTTCTGTGGCAACCCGGAGATCTTTGCGCTGGTGGAGCGCTTCATCCGGGAAAAAGGGCTCACTTATGAGGGCCGGTGAGCCGTAAATGCCCAAGCCAAAATTAATCGTGAAGCCTGTCTCTTACTGCTTGTGGCCTACCGGTTTTTCCCTTCGCCAATCCAACGAATAGCGCCTTTAGCCGGGTGTAGTTCCTCCTGGAGTCGAACTCCCGGGCCACCAGATCACGCCCGGCCAGGGCCCGGCGCCGGGCTTCCTGCGGATCAGCCGCGGCCTCCTTGACGGCCCGGGCCAGGCTCTCCGGGTCCGCCGCCCGGGTCAACCAGCCCGTGGTTCCGGGGTGGATGACCTCCGGCAGGCCGGAGATCTCCGTGGCCACTACCGGCACCTCATGGACCAAGGCCTCCAGGACCACGTTGGGGATACCGTCCCGGTCTCCGGAGGGGGTGATGAGGCTGGGCATGATGAACAGGTCGGCTTCCTGAAGCAGGTGGGGCACCTCCCGGTGCGGCACGAATCCCGGCAGCGCAACCCGGCCTTGGAGGCCATAGCGCTCGCTTAAGCGACGCAGGAGCCGGCGCTCGGGACCATCGCCGGCCAGGGTGAGATGAAAATCGAAGCCCTCCCGGGCCAGCAGCCGGCAGGCGTCCAGGAGAACCGTATAGCCTTTTTTGGGGACCAGGCGTCCCAGGGCCAGTAGGCGGAAGGGCGGTTGCCGGCGCCGCGGCGGAGCCGGCTCCGGAGCCAGTGAGACGCCGTTGTAAATATTGACGATCTTGGCTGCCTCCCGGGGCGCCAGGGCGGCCAGATAGCGTTCATGGGCGCGGGTATTGGTGCGCACCAGGCTGGCCGCCGCCAGCTTTTCCAGCAGAGCCCCGTCCGGTGGGTGCAGGTCCCGGGCCCGGGCGCTGAAGCTAAAGGGGATGCCGCTGAAGTGCGAGGCCACCCAGGCTGCGGTAGCGGGGCCGTCGGCCCAGGGGGCGTGGATGTGGCCGATGCCGGCGCGCTGGAACTCTTTGGCCAGATGCACCCCCGCCGCTGCGGCCCAGAGGGCCTCACCGGCGGTCTCCAGGCTGCGCCAGCGTCGCAGCAGCACTCGCCGCAGAAATTGCCCGGCCCCGGGACCCCAGTCCCGGTTCAGGCGAGCCAGGTCTCTCAAGAGCTTCCCGGCGGCCGGCGCCCCGAGATGGCGGACCGGGGCCAGAACCCTGGCCATCCCGGCGGTCCGGACGGGCCGCCGCGGCCCGTAAAGCGTATAGACCTGCACTTGCAACCCCAGGCGGACCAGGGTATTGACCTCTTCCAGGACAAAGGTCTGGGAGGGCTCCGGGAACCAGAGGAGGAGGTAAGCCACCCGGAGGCCGGGGGGCGTGATGGTCCCTTGTTTTATGCTTCCCACGTTCGGCCTTTCCGGGCTCGCTGCGGCGCGCGGCACCCGCTCACCTTCTCAAGGAGGTCCACAGCACCTCCTCATAGCGGCTCACCATGGCGCGCAAGGAAAAATCCCGCTCCACCCGGCGCCGGGCAGCTCGCCCCATGGCCCGGCATTGTCCCGGGTTTGCCAACATGCGGCCCAGGACCGCGGCCAGGGCCGCAGGGTCCCCCGGGGGCGCCAGCCAGCCGGTCTGAGCCGGGGTCACTATCTCCGGCACCCCCCCCACCGCGGTGGCCGCCACCGGCAGACCCGAGGCCATGGCCTCCAGGACCACGTTGGGCAGGCCCTCGCCGCGGGAACTCAAGGCCAGCAATCCGGCCTGCCGGTACAGCGGTCTGAGGTCCGGCCGGGCCGGAATAAACCGGAAGGAGCCCGGAGGCAAACTCTGCTCAGCGAGTTGCTCAAAGGCCCCCAGGCTGGACCCCTCCCCCACCAGCCACAATTGCGCCTGGGGGAAATCCGGCGCCACCAGGGCAAAGGCCCGGATCAGGTTGCCTTGGTCCTTGTTCGGCACCATGCGGGCCACCGAGAGCACCACCGGCGGATCTTCTTTGGAGAGCCGGGCGCCGTCCGGGACCGGCTGGAAATAGTCGGTGTCCACCCCGTTGTGAATAACGCTGATCCTTCCCAGGGGCACGCCGCAACCCCGGCTGAGCTCCCCTTTTAGGGAGGCGCTGTTGCAAACGATACGCCGGGCCAGAGGCCACAGCCAACGCTCCCCCTGCCGCCGGGGGGCCTCGCTGCCCCGGCAGTTGCCCACGATGGCCGGTACCCGGGCCAGCCGCCCCAGGATCCGGCCCCAAATATTAGGCACCACGGTAAAGGGCACCAGCAGTTCGGGTGCGCCGCGGCGCAGATGGCGCCAAAGGTTCAGCAGAACCCCGGGACCTACTTGCTCCTGCCGGGAGATCCAGGTGAGGGGCAGGCCCCAGCCCCGGGCCAGGGGAAGATAACCATCGCCCGCGGCCAGCAGCCAGATCTCCACCCGGAAGCGTGCCGGGTCCAGCCGCCGGGCCAATTCCAGGACCTGGCGCTCGGTACCGCCGAATCCCAGGTCTTGCATAAGAAAAGCGACACGGGCGGGCCGGAAGTTTCGAGAAGGTCCGGAGAGCGGACGCGGTGGCGCCGGCCCCGGGATGGGCCGAGCCTGCTCCACCTCAATACCCCATCAGGCCACAACAGCGGGAGCAAACGGGCATCAGCCCCTCGCTGGCCAGGCTGTGGCGAAATTTCCGGTATGCCGGCGAGTTCCACAGCTCGCTGATGGTGGCCTCTTTGAGGTTGCCCACCACATAGTCGTGGTAGTCCCGGCAGGGGGAGAGGTCGCCGTTGCTGTCGACCTCCGCCGCCTGGTAGATGGAGATGCACTGCTCAAACCCGAAGCGAGCCCGATGGTCGGTATAGTAGGCGCGCAGATCCGCCTCGCTGCTGACCCGGGGGATCAGAGTGACCGGCGGCGCCTTGGACCCCGCCGACCGGGCGAGAACCTGTTGCAACTGCCGAGCCATCTCGGCATAATCATCGGGCCGCCAGCCGCCCACCCAGCCCGCGGGGTACGTGGGCCGAAAGCCAAAACGCCGGGAAAAATCCTGCTCATGGGCCTGAACCCCTCCTGCGTCGATCCACCAGGAAAGGTAAAAGACAAACAGGTCCACCTTTTCCCGAAAGGCGTCGTAGATGTCCACCAGATGACGAAAGTTGTTGCGGGAGATGGTGGTGAGGGAAGCGAGCAACGGCAGGCTTTGGCCCTGGGAGCGCCGGGCCTCGTGTACCGCGGCCAGGCCGGCCTGAATGTCGGCAAAATTGTCGGCCCGCCCTACTCCCGGGCGGGTGCGGTTGTGCAGGGCCGCATCCGGACCGTCGATGGAGACCTGCAGGAGCCACATGGGCGCCCGGACCAGCCGCTCGGCAACCGCGGCAATCCTGGTGCCATTGGTGGCAATGGAACAGGGCAGCCCCAAGGCGGTGGCATATTCGATTAAATCCACCGTCCCCTCGTAGAGCATGGGCTCCCCACCCCAGAAGTAGACAAAGGGCCGGTGGCCATGGGCCGCCAGGTCATCCAGCACCTGCCGGTAGCGTTCCGGGGAGACCTCGTTCTGTTTAAGCTCCCGGAGATTTTTGCCGTGCAGAAATCCCTGGTCGCCCCACTGGCCGCAGGTATGGCAGCGCAGGTTGCAGACGTCGGTGATCCGGAGGCTCAACTGGCGGATCTTCCGGGCCTGCCCGGAATCGGCCCGGGGGTAGAGCAGGTTGAAGAGCCACTTCTCACCCTGCAGGGTCGCCAACTTTGATGCGATCCGGGGATGCTGGGCCACCCGCCAGAAATTCTTCAATACCGCGCCCAGGGCAATCTTGCTGCGTACGCCCATACCGATACCGTTTCCTCTAAATCTGTTATAATTAGATGCCGGCCGCATGGCGGCCATGAATTATTAATTATAACTTATCCGGCCGCAATCCCCAAATCCGGTTTTTCTAGAAGACTACCAAAAATTGGCTTGACACGGCCGCCTTCCCGGGACAGAGTCAAGTTCACCCGAATTTTGCAATCCGCTTTTTGCCTATTCCGCATAAAATAGCCTTTGCTTTTGGGTCTTATGGGCTTTAACGAGATGCTATCAGAAGACAGAAAAGAGAAGACGGCAGACCAAAAACCGGGCCCCATGGAGGCCCTGGTCTACTATCGTTCCATTCCCCGTTACCTGCTGGCCAAGGGGCTGAACCGCCTCTGGCCCCGGCACTTCTTCGCCGGGGTGGCTCCCCTCCGGCTGCGGCAGGTGGAGCTGGCCCCACCCGGCCCTGACTGGCTGATCTTGAAGAGCCGCCTGTGCGGCATCTGCGGCTCCGACCTGCAACTGCTCAAGGGGGTGGAGTCTCTCTTGTTGGAGCCTTACGCCTCCTTTCCCGCGGTGCTGGGCCACGAAGTGGTGGCAGAGGTGGTCCAGGCCCCGCCAGGGTCGGAATGGCGCCCCGGAGAACGGGTGGCGGTCGAGCCGCTCCTGCCCTGTGAAGTCCGGGGTATCGAGCCCTGCCACTTCTGCGCCCAGGGACAATATAATCTGTGCGAAAACTTCACCCAGGGGCGGCTCTCTCCCGGGACCATCCTGGGTCTCCACCACGAGGCCGGGGGCGGCATGGCCAGGTGGCTGGCGGCTCATCCCAGCCGCCTGTTTCGTCTGCCGGACACCCTTGCTGATGAGACCGCGGTCCTGATCGATTCCCTGGCCTCAGCCCTGCAGCCGGTCCTGGACCATTTTCCCGAGGATCGGGACACGGTGGTGGTTTACGGCGCCGGGATTATCGGCCAGCATCTGCTCCGGATCTTGAAGGCCCTGGGGTCCAAGGCCAGGGTGCTAATGGTGGCGCGCCACCCTTTCCAGGAAAACCTGGCCCGGGCCGGGGGTGCTGACCTGGTGCTGCTTTCGCCGGACCGGGCCGGATTGGCGCAGGCCGTGGGTGCCCGGCTGCTTCCCACTACCCTGGGGGGCGGCAACCCGGAAGGTGGGGCGAACCTGTTCTTCGACTGCGTCGGCAGCCGCTCCTCCATGCAGGAGGGGCTGCTGGCCCTTAGGGGTGGCGGCGCCTACGTGCTGGTGGCTACCGCCGCGCAGTTAGGGCCGGTGGATATCTCCAGCCTCTGGTTCCGGGAGTTGCGGCTCAGCGGTTCCGCCATGTACTCCTATGGCACCTGGCAGCGGCAGCGAGTGCGCACCTACCAACTGGCAGTGGATCTCCTGGCCCGGGGCGATTACCCGGTCCAGGGCCTGGTATCCCACGTCTTCCCCCTGAGCGCTTACCGGAAGGCCTTCCAGGTGGCTTTCGATAAGCGGCGCCACCAGAGCGTCAAGGTGATCTTCGATCTCAGGGAACTCTCCGCCCCCACGGGAGCGCCGAACCGAACATGAAATTGGTCATCAGCCTCGATGTAGAAGAAGAGGGGCTCTTCTCCGGCCTCTATTCCCGCACCCCGGAAGTTACCAACGTCGCCGAACTGAGCCGCCTCGATTTCATTCCCCGTGACTTTGGCCTCCCCCTGACCCTGCTGGTCAGCTACCAGGTGGCCCGGGACCCGGCGGCCTGCGAAATCCTGGCCCGCTGGCGTGACCGGCACCGGGCCGAAATCGGCGTCCATCTGCACCCCTGGAGCACCCCGCCCTTCCCGGAGATGACCCTGCCGGAACCGGTTCCGCCGGAGCAAGTTCCCCTGGCCCTCCTCCGGGATAAGTTGAGCAACCAGATTGAGCAGATCCGGGCTTCGCTGGGGGTGCAACCAACCTCTTTCCGCGCCGGAAGGTTCGCGGTGGGTCCCAAGATGCTGGGCCTGCTGCCGGAGTTCGGCTTCAGGGTGGATAGCAGTGTGGTGCCCCTGACCTTAAAAGGCGGAGAGGACTATTTCCTGGCCCCGGCCGACCCCTTCCGCATCGCCCCGGCCGCCGGGGAGCCCGCCTTGCTGGAGGCGCCGCTGACCCTGGTGCCGCTGATCAGTTCACTGCCCTGGGCCCTGGCCCGGCTGGCGGCGCGATTCCCCGGCGCCGCACGCCGCCGCCTGCTGAGCGGCTTCAAGTACGTGGGCGCCGCCGGCATCCAGCCGGCCTGGTTTTCCCTGCCCCAAATGCGCCTGGCCGCGACCCTCCACCGCCATCGGGGCGGGCGGGTGCTCACCATGTTCTTTCATTCCTCGGAGCTGAAACCCGGGGCCAGCCGCCTCTTTCCCAACGAGGCGGCGGTGGCGGGCTTCGTCGCCAAGATTAAGACCTTCCTGGACTGGCTGGTCCGGAGCGGCCCGGTGGAGGGCGTAACTCTCTCCGAACTTTATCAGGATTGGCTTGCCGGTGGATTGCTCCCCGCCTCCCCGGAATGCTCGCGGTAATAGGAACCCTGGCGCAAGCCCCGGCCCTGGGCGGAGAATATGCGGGGGTGGGCCCAGCCCCATTTGGACAGCACGAATTTCACCGAAGTGGCCAGGACCCCCAGGCCGTATTTGACGCTGCGCATGAAATTGATGGAGGAGGCCTCCGGGAAATAGCGGGTAGGACAGGAGACCTCGCCGAGTCGAAAGTCGAAATAGATCACCTGGGCCAGCATTTCGTTATCGAAGACGAAATCATCGGAGTTCTCCCACAGGGGCAGGCGTTCCAGCACTTGGCGGGAGAAGGCCCGGAAGCCGGTGTGGTACTCCGACAGCTTGGCCCCCAACAACAGGTTTTCGAAAAGGGTGAGGAAGCGATTAAACAGGTATTTATAGGCCGGCATGCCCCCCTGCCGGGCACGGCCGCCCAGGATGCGGGAGCCGATGGCCACGTCGTATTCGCCGCTGGCCACCAGGCCCGCCAGAGCCGGGATGATCTTGGGGGAGTACTGGTAATCCGGATGCACCATCACAACAATGTCGGCTTCGGTATGCAGGGCCTCGGTATAGCAGGTCTTCTGGTTGCGGCCGTAGCCCATGTTGCGCTCGTGCAGAAAACAGCGGATTCCCAGCCGCCGGGCCACCTCCAGGGTCTCGTCATGGGAGGCGTCATCCACCAGCAAGACCTCGTCCACTACGTCCGCGGGGATATCTTGAAAGGTGCGCTCCAGGGTGCGCTCGGCGTTGTAAGCGGGCATCACTACCAACACTTTTTTCCCCAGCAACATTTCTTCTCTTCTCCTTGGGATTTGCTATAATTAAACGTTAAAAATGGTCGGCCCCCGGGCCGGGACGGCTCTTTCAAGGGTTCCCCTTGCCATTGCATCTGTCTAATGCATATAGCGATTTTGGCGAAAAAGCAAACTGCAAACCCGATCAGCGGCACCCCTCAGGTTTACCAGGCAGCCTTCCAGGAGAGCAGGTCCTTGATGACCCGAGCTGAAAAAATTATCTGGCTCCTGTTTGCCGCCACCTGTGCCCAACTGGCTTTCCAGTGGCCCTACGTGGTCCTGGCGCCGGGGGAACGCACCAACCTCTTCTCGGGACTGCTCTGTTTTTTGACCCTGGCGGCGGTCTGGATCAGCAGGCGCCACGCCCCGGTTTACAAATCTCCGGAGTTCCTGGTTTCGGTAGCCCTTACCCTCCTGGCGGTGGTCAGCGCCCTCCACAGTGCGGTCCCACTGGCCTCGTCCTACCGGGTCCTGGTCCTGTTGGCCTCGGGGTTGGGAGGCTTCTGGTGCGCCCGCCTCTGGTTGCCCACCCCGGAAAACCAGCGGCGTTTTCAATACCTCTGCCTGCTGCTCCTGGGTGGGGTGGTGCTCCTCAGCCTGGCCGGATATGGCGCCACGGGACAGATTCATTACTATCTTACCGGGGGTTCCAATCATCCCCTGACCGACTTGCTCTTTCTGCTGTCCTTTGCCCCTTTGGCCCTGTTGGCAGGAAAGTCCCGGCCCCTGAAACTGCCGGCCGCCGTCCTCCTGGGGCTGAGCTATGTCATCCTCTGCCTCAGCCAGCGTCTGTCGGTGGTCTTCATTCCCTTGGGGCTGGGGTTTTTGGGGGTGTTGTTCGGGGCCCTGCGCTGGCGGCATCTGGTGGCGGCCCTGGTGGTGATGGCGCTGATCATCGGCTTTTTGGCGCACCAGATCTACTGGTTCAAATTGGATAAGGCCTACCCGGCCTACCGCATCGAGAATCTCTTCTACTCCTGGAGCATTGCCAAACAATACCCGCTCTGGGGCATCGGCCTGCGGGCTCCCCGGGACCAGTTCCTGGAAGCCTACCAGCTTAAGTATCCTTATGGCAACAAAGAGCAGTTCGCCAGGAATGTGGCCGGCATCGTCACGCCAGATAATCAAATCCTCACCTTTCTCACCGGCCTGGGCTTCCCTTTTACCATCCTCTATTGCCTGGCGGTCCTCACCTTGCTGCTGAAACTTGCCGGTCTGGCCTTGCGCCCGCCCCCCGGCTCTTTCTTTCATCCCCTGGTGCTTCTGTTCCCCCTGTGCATGGCCCTGGTGCATTACCAGCTATATGACGGTCTGCTCTTCGTCCAAAACAGTTGGTTCCTTCACCTCCTCCTCGGCCTGATCCCGGCGGGGCGGGCCGCTGCCGCGGTGGCGGCGGAGGCCGGCGGGACCGGAGGCCATAATGCCTGAGGATCCAGGGGCGACCCAGCCACCCCGTCCTGCCGCCCTTACCCCTTGGCAGGGTCTGGCTGCCGCGGCCCTGCTGCTATTCATCCCGGTACTGTTATTCTGGCGGGACTTCCCGTTTTATATGATAGATGACTGGACCGCCCTGCTGCAGATGGCGGGGCACAGTTTCGGGGATTACCTGTTGCTCCCCGACGGGGACCAGTGGTTTCCCTTCTTCCACCTGATCTTTTATGGTCTGGTGCGGCTGGCCGGAGAGCGCTATCAACTCCTGGTCCTGGTCAATTGCCTGGGCACCGGGATCAACGCCTTCCTGGTCTTCCTCTTTTTCCGGCGCCATCTGGGCTCCGGACTGGCCCTGACCTTGAGCGCCCTCTATGCCGGGGCCGCGCTACACCACGCCATCGCCTGGAACAGCTTCTATCTGAGCTACCTCTTGAGCCTCGGTTTCTTTTTGGGGGCGCTGCTCCTCACCGATTCTTATCTCAGGACCCCGGGCCGCGGCCGGCTGTGCGGCATCGGCTGCTGCGCCCTGCTCTCGGTGCTGTCCCACAATTATACCCTGGCCGGCCTGATGGCCTTGCCCCTTTACGCCCTCCTGGTGCGGGGGGACTTCGGCCGCAAATTTTGGGCCCTGGCGGGGACCGTGGCCGCGGTATATCTCGGGTTTGCCCTGGGCTATTTCTGCTTCGCCGGGGTCCGGGCCGCGGCCAGCCAAAATTCGCAGGTCTTTGCCGGCCTGCCAGGCCCCGGCTACCTGGTGCACCTGTTTTTTGGCGCCATCCTATCCCCGTTCTTCTACCTTTTTTGGGGCCATTATCACTTTCCGGTTTTTTGGGGCTACGTAGGTTACGCTTACCTGACCGGGATCACCTTGCTGGCCGCCAGCCTAGCCGCCATCTGTTATTGGGGGAAGGCGCGAGAGCGCCGCCTGGCCCTCTGGGCCTTGCTCACCAACGCCCTGCCCTTCCTGCTCATTTCTCTGACCCGCTACCAGCGTTCCCTGAATCAGGCCTTCGTGGCCCGCTACGGAATCTTCACCCTGATCGGCGTGCTGCTCCTGATCGGGACGGCCTGGCGGCTGCTGGCGCCGCGGCTGCCCCAGGGGCGCCGCTGGCGGCTCCTGCCTCTGGGGCTACTGGCCGTCATGGCAGCCGGGCAGATCCTCAGCCTGCCCCGCTGGGCCGAAAAGTACCAGGGCATCAGCCGGGCGGCCCGGACCTGCTTCTATGAGCTCAGCCGGGAAAATGACGCCGCCCGTCTTTCTCCTGAGGAGTATGGAAAATTCTGTCCCGGGTCTCACCCGGTGATCACCCCGGGCCAGGCCCTGGAGGTCCGGCGCTTCTTAAACCGCCGGGCGGGGGGGCCTGATTTTTGAGATCGGTCCATCACCGGCGCGTCCCAGGCGGCACCTCCGGGAGGAGCAGCGGCCGGCAATGGTCCGATTTCAAGCCATCTTCCCGAAAATACTCATAATGTTGTTAATCATTAACATTATTATAGCCAGATAGTCTAAATAATTAATTGCCCGAAATTCGATTCCGGGAATCAGACGCGCCGGAAATGGAGACGGATGGGGTTTTAACTTAAAGACCAAATTTGCTGGGTAATCGAAAAAATTTGCCAAGGTATCCAGATTTTGAGTTTAATGCTGGGTATCCTGAGAAAAACCTGCTATACTTTGGTCTAGTTTGGGTTTGGAGAGAGGATGCGGCTGATAGCCCCAGCGATGTTGGGGAGACTCGTTGGCTCTCCGGGATCTGGCCCTGCGAAACCCAATTATTTTTCCTAAGTGTGATGAATCTCATTGACTTTTTTGCCAGATCGCAATAAAAAGGTCTAAATCTACCGAAGGGGGAGGGTAGAGCCTTTTATGTCACTTACAAAACGTTGCCAGCCTTTCGCGCATATGGTTCAGGATGCCAGGGACCGGGGGATTTACCCTTACTTCCGGCCCATTGACCGCTCGTGGGGCACGGAAGTGGAGGTGTCGGGCCGGCGCCTGATAATGATCGGCTCTAATGATTATCTGGGCTTCACTCACGACCCCAGGATAATCGAAGCGACAGCAAAAGCGGCGCTACGCTGGGGCAGCGGTCCCGGGGGGTCCCGTTTTTTATGCGGCAATCTGACGCTGCACGAGACCCTGGAGCATCGCCTGGCCGCCTTTGTGGGCAAGAAGATGGCCGTCGTGCACGCCACCGGCTTCACCACCAATCTGGGAGCCATTGCCTGCCTGCTGACCCCCCAGGATATCATCGTCTGCGACCGGGAAAACCACGCCAGCATCTTTGAAGGCTGCCAGGCTTCCCGGGCCCGCCTGATCCCGTTTGCCCACAACGACGCCGCCGCGGCGGAGAGCAAACTGGCGGCGGCGAGCCAAAAGAATGGCGCTGGCTGCAAATTACTGATTACCGAAGGTGTCTTCAGCATGTCCGGGGACATGTCCCCCCTGGATAAACTGGTAAAATTAAAAGAGACCTATCCCGACCTGCTCATCTATTTGGATGACGCCCACGGGCTGGGCGTGATGGGTAACGGCGGCCGGGGAACTGCCGACCATTTCGGCCTCACTGCCCAGGTGGATTTCATCATGGGCACCTTCAGCAAGGCCCTGGCTTCCATCGGTGGCTTCATCGCCTCCGACGACGCGGTCGTCTTGGAATATCTGCGCCATCATTCCAAGCCCCTGATCTTTTCCGCGGCCTTGCCCGCCAGCAATGCCGCCACGGTGCTGGCCTGCCTGGACCTCCTGGACGAGGATCCGGGGCGGGTATCCCGCCTTTGGGAGATTACCCGCAGGGTGCACCAGGGATACGAGGAAATCGGACTCATCACTAGGCATTCCAAGACCCCGATCATTCCTATTTACATCGGCGCGGAGGACAAGGCCTTCGCCTTCGCCAAAGACATGTTCGACCACGGGGTATTTGCGCTGCCCGCCATTTATCCGGCGGTCCCCCGTGGGCAGGCAGTGATTCGCACCGCTTATATGAGCACCCACAAGAAGAGCCAGATCGACTATGTCCTGGAGGTCATGGCTAAGTTGGCCAAGAAACATCGCATCCGCTTCTCTGATCTCGGACAGCCGGAATCTTTTTTGGGAGGAGAAGGTTATTCGGGCGACTTTCCCGTGGCGCCAGATTCAGCAGTGGGCATGGGCAGCGAGTGAGCCGCGCCCAGGGAGTTTGACCCTTGCAGTTCAACGACCTCTTAACCGTCAGCGTACGACAGGTGATCCGCCATCGGCGGCGTTACTTAGGGGTGGTTTTGGCCATCGCCCTGGGGGTGGCCGGTTTCATCAATATCCTCACCATGAGCCGGGAGGTGAAGAAGAACTTCAACGAAGACCTCGACCTGATTGGCGGGGTCACGGTCATTCGCCTCTCCTTCGACAACACCCGCGCTTACCAGCCCCAGTGGTTCCACGACTCTACCCTGGCGGCCTTGAAACATCTCCAAGGCGTCGAGGAACTGAGTCTCACCGCAGTCAAGGGCGGGTCCACCAACTACCGGGGCCAGCAATACGGCTTTTCCCTGCTGGCGGTGGATGACGGCTACTGGAGCGTGCGCAATTTTTGGGCCCAAAAGGGGAATCTCTTCGGGCCCGGCGCCGTGGCCGGACGCAAGCGGGAATGTGTCCTGGGAGCCGAACTGGCCAAGCGCGTCTTCGGCGGTCTGGACATCCGCGGCCGGCTCCTGGAGATCAATAACGAAATCTATTGGGTCTCCGGGGTCCTGGGAGGCGTAACCGACACCGGCGCGGCCAACGCCGCCTTTATCCCCCTCACCCCTGGGCTGGATCGCCTCCCCGG
>JBKQLU010000009.1:0-15672 GCA_052326585.1 Desulfobaccales bacterium
ATCTCATTGAGCCGATCGGTCTGCCGGGAGACGATGCCCAGGAAGTTCTGGGCATTCTCCGGCTCCTGCATGGCGCCGGCCAGTAAAGTCTCCACGAATCCCTTGATGGAGGTGATGGGGGTCTTCAGCTCATGGGAGACATTGGCCACGAAGTCGCGGCGGCTCATCTCCAGCCGCCGCAGATGGGTGATGTCGTGCAGCACGATGAGAAAGCCGATATCGGCTCCCTGGGCATCTCTGAGGAAGGTGCCGTGGGCCTGAATAATCTGTTGGCCCTGGCGCAGCGCCACCTCCGCATCGATGGGACCCCGGGCAAAGATGGTGCGGGTGATGAAGCTCTGTAACTGGGGGTCGCGCACCACCTCCTGGATGGTGAGATCTTGAGAGGCCAGGTAGTCCACCCCCAGCAATTGCGCCGCCGCCCGGTTCAGTGTGATGAGGCGCTGCTGGGAGTCCACCGCCAGGACCCCTTCCACCATGCTGGAGAGCACCGCCTCCTGCAGCTGCCCTTGACGAATCAGAATGCCGATGCGGTCCTTTAATTGCTCGGCCATGTGATTAAAGGCCTCGGCCAGACTCCCTAACTCGTCGGAGCCGGGCACCGGCAGCCGCCGGCTCAAGTCTCCCCCGGCAAAGCGCAGGGCGCCCCGCTTCAGGTCTTCCAGGGAGCGGCTGAGGCGCTGGGAGATGAGGAGACTCACGGCCGTCAGCAAAAGGACGATAGCCAGGCCGCCCAGCGCGGTCTTGAAGTAGAGGGCCCTGAGGGTCCGGGTTATGGCGGTCATGGGCAGGGAGGCGCGCACCACCGCGATAATCCGGTCCTGCTCCTGCATGGGCACGGCCACGTAAATGCACTCGTCCTCCCCCGTGGTGAAACCATATCTCTCGGAGATGCCCACCCGTCCCTGGAGGGCCTCCTGAATCTCCGGGCGATCGCCGTAATTTTCCATGGCGGCCGGCTCCTGCAGCGAATCTCCCAGGACCTGGCCGGAGGGCAGGATCACCGTCAGGTGGGTGCCGGTGAGCCGGCTCAGTTCCTTGCAGATCCGGTCGATCTCGGCCCCCTTCCCGGGCGCCAAGCGCCCCTGCAAGCGGGTTTCCACCAGGAGGGCCCGGGTCTTCAAGTCCGCCGCGGTCTGCTCCAGGTAAAAACGGCGCCAGGAGCTGGTGACATACCAGGAGAGGGTTAACAGGGACAGGAGGGTGACCAGAAGATAGGAAGGAAAGATTTGCCAAACCAGGCGCTTGCGGCGCATGCGGCCACCCTCTGATTCAGACGTCAGGCCAGCGGCCGCCGCCCGGAATCATGCTTGATTACTCCATCTGCAAGGGAACCTCTACCAAAAGGCCTTGAGCATTAGTATAGCAAAACGCCTTCGCTGTGAAGAGATTCCCGCGGCTTCAGTCCGCCGGGTCCATTTTACACCTTGTAAAAAATTCTGACAGAGCGCTGATGGCCGCTGGCGAGATTTTCTTTAATTTTCAGGTAGATATACCACTGGCGGCCCGGGCATAATCGTTGCATTTTTGACGGCAGATAGGCCCCGGCCGCGTCGGGGTCTCTTCTCTAAAGTCCTCCGGTCAGGCCGGAGACGGGTGGCTCTGATGCCAGCATACCTTCTGCTCGTGATTGCCATCATTATCCAGCTTATTGCCGCATTCCTGGCTTTTCGGCTGGTGCGGGTTACCAGGAGAACCGCCGCCTGGCTATTTATCGCCATCGGCTTCTCGCTGATGGCCGTCCGGCGCTGCTTCACGGTAGTTGAGTGGTTTGCCCGGGGCATGTCCCTCATGCCGGTGGACATCGGTTCGGAATTGGTGGGCCTGGCTACCGTCATCTTGATGCTCATGGGGGTGGCCTTCATTACGCCGCTCTTTCGGGACATGATGCGCACCCAAGATGGGCTTAAGGAAGAGGTCGAGCACCGGACCGCGGCATTAAAAGATTCCTACCAGGCATTACAATTGGAGTTGCAGGAACGGGAACGGGCAGAGGAATCCTTGCGCCTTTCGGAGGAAAAGTTCCGGACCATTGCCGACTTTACTTACGATTGGGAGAGCTGGCTGGCCCCGGACGGCGCTTATAACTATATTTCGCCCTCGTGTGAACGGATTACCGGCTATTCCGCCCAGGAATTTCTGCAAGATCCCGGGCTCCTGGAGAGGATCGCCCATCCCGGCGATCACGCCAAGGTGGTCAAGCATTTGCACGATGATCTCGGCAACCCGGACCCCCATTCCCTGATTTTCCGCATCATTGCCCGGAGCGGCGAAGAGCGTTGGATCGCCCATGTCTGCCAGCCGGTCTTCACCCCCGAGGGGCGTAACCTCGGCCGCCGCTCCAGCAACCGCGACATTACCAAAACCCGAAAGGCCCGGGCCGAGAAGGAGGAACTGGAGGGCCAACTGCGCCAGGCGCAAAAGATGGAAGCCATCGGCACCCTGGCCGGAGGCATTGCCCATGATTTTAACAACATCCTGTCACCCATCATCATGTACACCGAGATCGCCTTGCGGGAGACGGGGAAGGACCCGAAACTGCGCCCGTATCTGGAACAGGTGCTCAAGTCCGGCAAACGGGCTGCGGATCTGGTCAAACAGATTCTCACCATCAGCCGCCGCAGCGAACAGCAACGCCTAATGCTGCGCCTGAGCCCCCTGGTCAAGGAATCCCTGAAATTGCTGCGGGCCTCCTTGCCGGTGACCATTGACATCCAAACGCAGATGACCGCCGAGTGGGATTGGGTGCTGGCGGACCCCACGGAAATTTACCAGGTGGTCATGAATCTGTGCACCAATGCCGCCCATGCCATGGAAGAAGGGGGGGGCCGCCTCAGCGTCGGCCTGGATAGAGTGGAATTGGCCCGAGAGCAGACGGCCTGCGGCATCAGCGCGCCACCGGGCAATTATCTGAGATTGACCGTCCAGGATACCGGTCAGGGCATGACCCCGGGGGTGCTGGACCGGATCTTCGAGCCTTACTTCACCACCAAAGAGGTGGGTAAGGGGACTGGCCTGGGTCTGTCGGTGGTGCATGGAATTGTCAAAAATTTTGGCGGGGGCCTCCAGGTCTTCAGCGAACCGGGAAAAGGAACCACCTTTGAGATCCTCTTCCCCCTGATGGCCTCTGAAGAAGCGCTGGAACCCGAGCCGGTGGCTGCCATGCCGGAAGGGAAAGAGCACATCTTGCTGGTGGATGATGAGCCGGATATCGTCGCCGCCGCCCAAATTATCCTGAGGCAGTTGGGATATCAGGTGACGGCCTTGACGGATAGCACTGAGGCCCTGGCCGCCTTTCGGGCCGGGCCGGAGAAATTCGACCTGATCTTCACCGACCTGACCATGCCCCACCTGACCGGGGTCGACCTGGCCCGGGAAGCCCTGGCGCTCCGGCCGGAAATCCCCATCCTGGGCTGTACCGGCCACGGCGAATCCAGCAGCCTGGACAAGATCAGGGGCCTGGGCATCAGGGAAATTATTCTGAAACCCCTCATTCCGGCCAAGTTGGCTGAGGCCATTCGCCGGCTGCTGGATTCTCCAAAGAACCCGGGCCGGTTAAACCCACAAGCATAAGGACCTGACGACCTTGAGAAATTTCGCCGATCCCTTCCTCTCTGATGTCATCAGCAGGTGGCAGCTCTGCCGTTTCTGTCTCCACCTGCATGGCCTGGTGGGCAAACTGACCTGCAACGCCTTCCCGGAAGGGATTCCCCCGGAGATCGCCTCGGGGAGCTTTATCCATAATAAATCCTTCCCCGGGCAAGAGAACGGCCTGACCTTCGACCCCTGTTGAGCCGGGCTGCAGGAAACCCCAGGGTCTGCCAAAAGTTGGTAGAATGGCGGATTCGGAGGGTCGAGCGATGGAAAAGGGAGCAGGAAGCCCCCAAAATGTTGTGTTGATAGATAGCAGTAATCAACACTTCCCGATAGCGGTTGGGGGAGAGTTGTCAGCGCTTCGAGGATACCAACAACCACGGGCAACTCAACATTACATTTTCTCCCCTTGTGATCAGGAGCCTTTGGCCTCTGGCAACCCTCTTTTCTGCCATTCCGGGAAGCCATCGGGATCACGGTAAACGTTCTGATAGCCAAGTTTGACAGCCACCCGGGCTGCGGAGTCGCTCCGGACTCAGGTAAGGCCAGCTCAGTAAAAGACCACGAAGCGCCACCGATCCGGTCCCAGAAGGGCGGCCAGGAGCTTTCTGGACCGCCATCTGCCCCACCAAGTAGGTGTCAACGACAAGTTTACCGCTCCCCGGATATGACCTGCCCGGTATTCTCCTTCCAGGCGGGTGTCCACCAGCAAGAGGCTCTGTGGATATCTCCGGTAGCGGTTCGCCATCTCCTCGGTGCTGATTAGTCGATAACCCCCTGTTTCGGCCTCGACCATTACCTCGTCCCAACCGACTTCCCGGGGGACAGCGGCACGGTGGCGCCACCACCACACCACTCCAAGCAACACGACGGTCGCTAATACCAGTAAAGCTACAGAGGGTAGGATCATATCTCATCCTTCGCGGCGGCAAGCTCCAGGTCGGCCGGCACCTTCTGAAGGCTAAGCATGTCGTTTTTCTTTGAATTAACCGGCTTGGTCTCGGAGCATCGCCTATCTTTTATTTGACCGGTAGTGCAGTTGCAGCCGTTGGCTTTCCACCCCATTTCCTTCCAAAGATCGGCGGTTTCCCGGCAAATAGCGGGTTGACATTCGAGCCACTCCGCTAGGCTATTAAAAACGCGGGCCTTAACGTGCGATGGGTATCGTTTAATCCCGTTAGGCGATTCCGAAAGCTGCCTCTGAGGTCCTTCCCGCGGGCAACGGGGAAACCTGGGAAAATGTTTGAGCACGCCCACCGTTACTCGTTCGGGGGCCAGGGCGCTTACCTTCCGGGCTACTTCCCGATAGTGGTCGATCCCAACCTCTGGGATTACCGGGTCGATTCTGATTTTGACTCTCCAGCCCGCCTCTTTTAACCTCCACGCCGCGGCCAACCTCTCCTCGGGATGAGGAGTATTATGTTCAAATAGCTCCCAGGTCTTGACGGCATTCACCGAGAAAGAAATCCATACCTGCGGGGTGGGTCTTATCCCCATGAGCAACTTGATATTTTTGCTTTTGGTGGTGAGAAAGAGGAATTTATTCGTTTGCCTGCGGAAGTATTCTATGGCTGGCCTGAGCAACGGCGGAGTAATGGCCAGGCTGTCAGCTAATTCACCCGTAGAAAAGACTCCGGTGGGAATTTTCTCTATCTGCCTCTCCACCTCCGACCATGGATTGGTAAAGACCAAAGGGCCTTTGTTGCTTCCAAGGATAAGTCTGAGATAACAATACTGGCAGTTAAAAGGACACCCATTGGAGAGGATGAGCTGGTAAAACTTATTGCACACCAGTCCCTCGGTCCCGTCAAAGCGCCTGATAAAGTCGGATTTCCTCGGTCTGGCGGTCACCACCTTATCTTGAGCATAATTTCGCCCGGCGATGCCTGTTTCTCCCCGTCCCGGTTGGATCACAGTTTCCAGGGGCAGGGGTTGTTCTAAAAAGGCTTTCTCAAGAAGAGGCCGGTGGTGCAGACGGCCAGGTCTCAGCGGGACACCGGCTGCTATCTTCAAGAGGTCATGATGATTTATGGGCGACAAGTTTTTGTCCCTAAAGGGCCGCGCCCCTGGGCCGCGGCGTCGGGAAAACGGCTCCAGGGACCCGCCCGTTGAGAGGTTTATGCTGAACTCCGGTAATCACCTTGTGGAGCGGGTGGTCTCAGCCCCCTTTCTCCACCGGATAGGCGGCCTCCATCCAGGCCTTGATGCCGCCGGGATAGCGGTAGACGTTTTTATAGCCCAGCTTCACCGCCCACATGGCCCCGTTGTGGCTGCGGGTGCATTTGGTGAAGCCGCAGTAAAACACCAGGGTCCGGTCTTTATCCGGTCCCAGGACTTGCTCAAACTTGGCCTGGGTGGCTTCGTCCATTTCCTTGACTTCCGGGATGGGGAACTCGAATTGGACCGCGCCGGGGAGGTGTTGCTTCTTGTAGCTGTCTTCCAGGGGCATGGTGTCGATGACCAGCATGGGCTTCTTCTCATCGAGCCATTCCTTGAGGGTCGGGGCCGGGATGACCTGATAGCCGCCCCGCGCCACTTCCTGCACCAGATTGACCGCGGTCTTTTCCGTCTCCAATTCCTTGGCCCCGGTGGGAGCTTTGCCGCAGCCGGTGAAAGCCCAGAGCAGTGCCAGAGAAAGGATGGCCGGCAACCAAACGTTTTTTTTCAGATCCATATATCTTCTCCTTTAGTTGGTTATTTATAGCGCTTATTCAGGAAGGGCGCGGCGCCGTGAACCCGCGGCGCCCAGAAAAGAAAAAAGGTGGCCGCCACCATGACGAGATCCCGCCAGAAGGCCGCCTTGACACTATGGCGGGCCCCGATTTCCTCCAGCAGGAAGCAGCCGCAGTCGATATCCAGGTCCAGCAAGATGGCGTAACCCAGGACCGCCAGAAAGATCAGCAAGAGAGAGGAAATGACGGCCAGACTGCCTCGGACCTGGAGGAGCAGGCCCAGGCCCGCCAGCAATTCCAGCGCCGGCAAGCCCAGGGCCACCACAGGCACCAGGGCGTCGGGCAACAGGTCGAATTGGGCCAGGGAGTGGGCAAAGGCCTGAACCTGGAATAGCTTGGCCACTCCAGCGTAGATGAAGATACCCCCGAGGCTGGCCCGGAGCACCTGGTAAACCCAGGGATAGAGGCGGTCCCACCGGGGCCGTCTGGCCGGGCCTTCCCCGGGATCATGGCCCCCGGGTTTTGTGTCTAAAATTTCCCGTTTCATGGCTGGTCGCGGCCTGAGAGCCCGGCGGGAAAACGCTGCCGGAAAAATCAGCCGCGGGATGGAATCGGCGGGGTGATGGAAAGATCTGCGGTGAGGTAAGGCTTCCGAGCGCCGCAACCCCAGACCCTCTAAGGAGAATGGAGTTAGGCGGCAGGCCCTGCCGGGGAACGGCACACCCCGGCTGGCCAGGCTCCCTCAAATAGCGGCGGGCGCGGCGGTAGGCCGAAAAATGATGCGAGCAGTGAAGCTAATTCAGGGAAGGAGTGACCCGGAAGCGGACCGCAAGCGGCAGGTGTCCGGGTAAACGGCCTGTCCCTGTTCCGGCCTCCAATTATAGAGCCTTACCAAGGCCCCACGGACGCCGGTTCTTCAGGATTTTACGGGAGCAAATCTCACCGGCCGATTCACCAGGATCACCTCCTTTTCTTGTTCTCGTTAAATTATATGGCGATAGGGTACAATATTCAACAGATTTCTGGTCTGCTTACCGGCTACCTTTGTGCTCTTCGGTAAGTCACGTATATCTTGCCACTATCAAAACTTTAGGGTTCCACGATTTTTAATATTTCCTTAACTTTCCGCGAAAGTTAAGGAGCATCCTTATCCTGAAATTCCAGATAAAATTAAATGGGCGCTACAAGGCACTAGGGCTATATGCTAACAGGAATAGCTATAAAGCCACACCACCCCATGCTTCCCCAAAAAGATAGCCGGCGGGGGCGCTTAACTTCTTATAGCCCGGGGGCAGATTAAAGAGGCGCTCGGGCTGGGGCCCCTCCATGATGGCCCGGTATTCCATGGAAAAATTCTTCTCTCTGGAGATCAGTTTTACCGCGGTCCCCAACTTGACGGCCATCCAGATGGTCTCCCTCTCGGGACCGAGGCCCCCCGGCGCCGTCACTTCATATTTTTCGGCTTCGTAGCCGTTCATCGTCTCTTTGCCCACCAGGCGTCTGGCCAGGGCATCCGGGGGGATCTGGATGAATTGCCCCGGGAGCTTGGCCTTCAGGGGCAGCTCCAGGTAACCGTGCTCCCGGGGCAGGATGACCCAGACCTTTTTCAGGTCCGGCCGCACGATGGTGATGGTCTGGCCCTCCGCGTCATTGAACTCCTGGCGCATCTTGCCATCCTGCACGAAGATCTTCCCGAGCGCCAGCTTTTCGCCGTCCCGGACCATCATCTGGCCGGAGAACTGCGCGGCCGCAGCACTGCCGGCCAGGAGCCAGAACAGCGCCAGGACCAGCCACAGCCTGGCTGCCCCAAGGCCTTGCCGGTCATCTCTCATCTTTCCAGGCCTCATTTGCCGCTGAGGAGTTCCATAACCTTGATGATGGCGGAGACGTCCTCGTCGCCCCAGCCCTGGGCCACCCCCAGCCGGTAGAGGTGCAGCAGCATCTGCCCCCCGGGGACCGGCGCCCCCAGCTCGTAAGCCGTATCCAGGATGAATTTGGCGTCCTTGGTCAAGTGCTTCAAGGCGAAGGCCGGCGGATGGTTCCGGTCCCTGAAGTTGGCGGCCTTTATCTGAAACAGGGGGGCGTTCATGGCCCCGGAGAAGACCGTTTCCAGCATGGCCTCCAGGTCCAGGCCCCCCAGCCGCCCGAAGTTGAGGGACTCGGCAAAGCCCGTCAGCATCGACCCCAGGAGCAGGTTGATGAACATCTTCATCATGGAGCCCTGGCCCGCCCGGCCGCAGAAAATGACCTTCTTCCCCAAGCTCAGAAACAGGGGCTCCAGTTCTTTGACCTTTTCTTCCTTACCCGCCGCCAGGACCACCAAGGTCCCCTCTTCCGCGGGTTTCTTGGTGCCCAAAACCGGGGCGTCGATGAAGCTGATACCGGTGGCGGCCAGTTGTTTGCCCAACTCCCTGGTAAAGCTGGGGGAGACCGAACTCATATTGATGAACACCTGGCCGGGACTGAAGGCGGCGGCGGCGCCCTCCTCTCCCCAGAGCAGCTCATAAAGGGCCTCGGGCCCGGTGACCATGGCGATGATGATCTGCGCCTTCTTGGCCAGGGCCCTGGGACTGGAGGCGATCCCGGCCCCCAGTTGCGCCAGGGGTTCGGCCTTGGCGGCGCTGCGGTTATAGACCATCAAGGGGTAGTCAGCCTTGAGAATGCGGGCAGCCATGGGGGCGCCCATGGTGCCCAGCCCCATAAACCCGATCTTCGCTTCCATCTTTACATCTCCTCCCTCGGGAAACCGGGCGGACCACCGGGCCCGCCGCTACCCAAAAGTTATCACTTCTTCCGGCACAAGAAAGCAACCTCCCGGGTAAGGAGATCTTCCCGGCTATAGCCCTTGGCCACCAGGATTTCCTCCAATCCGGGGGACAATTCTCCGGCCATTTCCATTACCGGACTTTCCTCCAGCACCTCCAAATAAGTATTGAAAATTTTACGGTAATCCGCCCAGCGCAGTCCATTCAAATGGCTATGGGCAGGATAGCGGTTATCCAGCAAGTGATCCCAGGGAGGCACGCGCGGCTGGGCCGGCCGGCGGGCCGCGGTCCACTCCGGGTGGTGCCCGCCGGAAAGACTCGGAAAGAGATGGATATTAATCCAGGCCCGCCCCTGGGGTTTAAGGACCCGGTTAACCTCCCGGACGGCCGCGGGCACGTCGTCAATATGCTCAAATACCAGGGAAGAGAAGATGAAATCGAAATAGTCATCCGGAAACATCATCTGGGTGGCGCTCATCAGGCGCACATCCACCCGGTCCAGGGGCAGGGGTTGGCCGTATCGGGAAGCAAGTCTGCGGAAAAATTGGCCGTCGAAGAGCCAGTGCCGCAAAATAGACTTGAGCCCCCGCTCCCAGCCGTTTGCCTTCAGCACCTGGAGAAGACTTCCGGGGGTCATCCTGAAGCTCGGGAGTTCCACGTCGATGCCGGTGGCCTCCAGGCCGTCAGCGGTGAACAGGATGGTTTGGCTGGCCCGTTGGCCGCACCCTATTTCCAACACCTTGAACCGGCTCAGATCAGGTCCCAGGTTAGTCTTGATAATGGTGGTTAATCTTTGGTGAAAAATTATTTGGCCGTCGGCATTCTCCAGATTGCTCGTCCGGTAAGCCCGCAGGATACCCCGGGCCCAGCGCAGACGTTGGATCCAAGGGACTCGCTGCCCCGGCCGGGGAGCCGCCTGGTTAGCCGGGTCTCCTCTTGCGGTCTTATCCATTGGAAGGCCTTCCCGGTCCTGCCCATCTTTCCAGATCGCTGCTAACTTGCCCACGCCTTTCGCAGGTAAGATAATCGGGGGTCTCTGCCGCGCCCTATTACTGGTATTGGATGTAGATGGGTTTTGGGTTCAGCCTGAGCAGATCCTGGGGCGTCATCAGTGCGTCGCCTTTCTTGGTGTCATTGTGATAGAAGAGCTTGAAGCCCACGTACTGCACCGGCTCGGAAACGATGTAATCCTTGAACGAATCCCTCTTGAGCGAGGGGGGGCCCCAGCCGTCCATGTTCATGATGATCTGCACCTCGGGACGGAGCACGATCTTCTCGGCATTGGTGACCATGTCGCGGGTGAAGCGGTGCACAATGAGCACCTTGGGCGGGAGATTATATTTCTTCACCAGTTCCGCCAGGTAGCCGGAGGCATAGTTGATGTCCGCCGCGTCATAGGTGCCGATCTTGGTCCCGGGCTTCCGGCCGCTCTTGATCAGGTTAAACTCCGGATCCATTCCCACGTGCACGTCCGGATTCTTCAGCAGCCACTCGAAGCGCGGCAGGATGGTGCGGATGTTTTCATGGCCGGTCTGGATGTCGATGAAGAGAATGGCCTTCGCCTCTTTGGCCCAGTCGTAGACCTCGTTGACGACCTTGTCCGGCATCACCATCCGGTACTTGCCGGCCTTGCCGGGTTCTCCCTGTGCCACCACCGCGATGAGGTGCAGCGCCGGCTGCACCGGCAGCGACGGATCCGCCTTTTCCCATTTGGCTACTTCACCTTGCAGGCGCCGCAGCATTTCATCCTTGTCCCATTCACCCAGCGCCCCCATGTGCCTGGAAAGCGGGTTGCCGTAATAGGCGACGATGCGCTTTTGCGGCAAGATCGAACCCGGCAGCGGCGGCGGGCAGGCCACCGGCCAGCCGCACCGTTTGGCGTACTCGGGGTTCTCGCCGGCGAGGTACCTGGCCGTGGGAGCCGCAACTTCAGGGGCGGGCGCCTTAGTCTTAGCGCGCTTGGCGGCAGCCCTGGCCTTTGCCCGGGCGGGGGCTGCCGGCGGAGTTGCCGGGGCAACCGGGCTAGCCGGAGCCGCCGACGCGGCTGGGGCTGCTTTCTCGTTGATTCCTTCGTTCGTAAAGCCTGCCTGGGCCACCAGCACTGCCAGGGCGATTGCCAGCAGGGGGGCGCATATCCGGAGATATAATCGGCCAACGGGTAACGTCACTCAGGCACTCCTTTGCATTAAATATGCGGCGCGGCCTGGATCACAGCAGCTAAAGCAGTCCAGGCCTACTAGATTAATTTTATAAGATTATCATGATGCGCTTAACAAGGGAATCACCCCGGGAAGAGTTTTCCGGATCATATGCCGGGCCACTGGCTCATCGGTCATTTAGCCCTCCACACCGCTAACCAAGTGGCTGAAGGCATACATGGCCCCGGCGGCAAAAACCGCGGCGCTGGACCCGTGCGCCTAAAGGATTGGCACCTTATCTAAATTATGCTACCATCCCCTTGGGAAAGAGCTATAACCGGGAAAACCCTTCTGGAATCTGGCCCTTGGCCCGGAAAGTCCTCCTGCCCCTATATATTCCATGGCTAACTGTTCTCTTTTCTTGCTATCTTTTGACGAGCCCCGGGCCAGGCCGCCAGCGGTGCCGCGCTGCGGCTGGAGCCCGCAGCAATGATTTGGCGGTCTTAATGGAGATCAGAAGAAAGTTATCGATCTTCTCGTCTTTACTCTTTCTCCTCATCCTCGCCGGCTGCCTCTCCCGCGGCGCCCCCCTGGAAAAAATCACCATCGGCACCAGCTTCAACAATATGAACGGCCTCTTATTTATTGCCATGGATAAGGGGCTCGACCGAGGGCAGGGGCTTCAATTAACCATAAAACCTTATCAGGCAGGCAGGGATGCACTAAAGGACGTTAAGGCGGGCCTGGTCGACCTGGCCTGCATCGGCGAATTCGTCCTGGCCAGCGCAATCCTGGCTGGGGAGACCGACTGGCGTTGCCCCTGCGCCATAAGCGCCGGCAACGTCTTTGACCTGATTGCCCGGCGAGATCGGAGTATCAGCAAAATCGAGGATTTGCGCGGTAAAATAATCGGCGTGCCCTTGGGAACGGAGGGAGAGTTTTTCCTGTCCAATCTTCTCACCTTGAACCACATTCCCCTTAAGGAAGTGACGGTCGTCAATGTCGCTCCCTCTCAAATGGGGCCGGTCATGGCTGCGGGTAAGGTGGACGCAGTCCTGTGGGTGCCGCCGTTTACTTTGGATATTATCAAGCAAATGGGAGATAATGCCATCGCCTTGAAGGCCCAGGGAGGCGAGGACTATTATGTGCTGTTGGCAACCCGGGGAGAATACCTCCAGGCCAGGCCGGCAAGCGTGGCAAAGCTGATGCGGGCCCTGGAACAGGCGGCCGATTTTATCAAACAGAGACCTGGGGAGGCCAGGGCCATTATCTCCAAATGGTGCCAGATTCCCGTTGCCAATCTGGCTAGATATTCGGTGAGATATGAAGCGTTCCTGGACCAGAACCTGCTGCTGACCATGGAGGACGAAGCCGCCTGGATGATCAAGAACCGCTCCGCCGGCCAGACTAACATCCCGGACTTCCTGGACTACCTCGATCCCGGACCCCTCCTGAAGGTCGACCCCAAGGCGGTGCGCCTGGTGGTTCCTGGTAAAATGCCTCCGGATTGATTATGATTTTACCCGACTAACCGGGTGATGGGCCTGATGCGCAAACTAAAAATAGCCGTCCTGACATCGGTTTTATTCCTGGTCGTGATCGCCGGCTCCCTGTGGCGGGCCGGCTTCCTGGCCCCCAAGGCCGCCCCCCCGGCCGGACCGCCGGAGAAAATCAGCATTAGCATCCTGCCCATCTTCCCGGCCGCCTTATTGTTGATTGCCCAGGAGAAAGGCTATTTCCGGGATAATGGCTTAGAGGTGGATATCCAAGCGTGTGAGACCGGCCGGATCTGCCTCGATTACCTGCAAGCAAGCCGCGTTGAGGTCGCTTTTATGGCGGATTTTGTTATCCTGGATGAGATCTTTAGGTGGTCAAAATCTCTGCGAATCCTCGGTTCGCCGGCCGCGGTCGATTTTATTCATCTCCTGGCCCTTAAAGACCATGGGATTCTTCACCCAGGCGATTTAACCGGAAAGCGCATCGGGGTGGCCCGCAGCACTGTGGCGGAATTTTTCCTGGGAAGGTTTTTAATCTTTAACAATCTCTCTTTGCGAGACGTTAAAGTTACCTACCTCAATCCCTCGGAAATGGCGGCGGCCCTGGAAAATAACCGGGTGGATGCCGTCATGGTCTGGAACCCGATAACTTATGAGTTAGAAAGGCAGTTGGGAGAGAAAATCATTAGCTGGCCAGGGCAAAACGGGCAAAAATTTTATGAAGTTTTAGTAAGTACCGCCAAATTTATCCAGAGCCATCCCGGGGCCTTGAAAAAGTTATTCCTGGCCCTGGCCCAGGCAGAAACCTTTGCCAAAAATAACCCGGCAGAGAGCCAGGATATCGTCGCCAGAGAGATTAGCCTCGATAAATCTGTCTTTAAGGACGATTGGCTCAACAGTGATATTGAGCTTTCCTTTGACCAAGCGCTGTTAATCGCCATGGAGGACGAAGCCCGCTGGATGATCCAGAATCGACTCACCGGCCAAACGCAGGTGCCGGATTATCTTGACTATTTCGTTCCCGGCCCCCTCGTGCAAGCCGACCCCAAGGCGGTGCGCCTGGTCATGCCCGGGGGCGCCGGCGCCGCTTTACCCGGTCCAGCCGATACTGGTGAGGAGCGCCGATGAGAATCAGGACCAGGGTCAAGATCGGCGCGGCGCTGACCTTCTGCATTCTCCTGGGTTATGGGGCCGCGGTCCTGCACCTGGACCGCGTCATGACCGATCTGGCCCGGGAAGCTAGGGAATCCAATGAAATCGTCAATAAAATCACCATCCTCCGCAGCCTCACCCAGGACTATCTCTTATATCGGACTGAACGGGCCCAGAGACAATGGTCGGCAATTTATGCTGAGCTTCTCCGGCTGCTCGACAATTCGGCGTACCGGACGCTCCAGAGTGAGTACGGCCTTGGGGACGCCCCTCAAAAGTTGAAGAACGTGGGGGATACCTTCTCCAGGTTGATGGCTGTCCCGGAAAACCCCGGAGCAGCCAATCCCGGGACGGGAACCGGCGGAGAATTGCAAAACCGCTTGACCACCCAATTGCTGCTGGCCACCCAGGAACTGGTGACCCGGTTTATCAACCTGAGCGAAACAGTCAATGGGGAATTGATTGCCACCCAGCGGCTCACCTCTTTCCTGGATATCCTGGCCCTGTCGGTCCTGGCGCTATTGTTGACCGGCGCCATGATCTTCCTGCAGCGCTCGGTGGTCAAACCCGTGCTCCGACTTCATGATGGGGCCGAAATCATCGGCTCCGGCCACCTGGACCATAAGTTGGGGATTGACAGCCAGGATGAGATCGGCGAATTGTCCCGGGCCTTCGACCGCATGACCGGCAACCTCCAGCAGCGCACGGAAGATTTGGCAAAAACGATAGCCCAATTAGAAGAAGAAATAGGCGAGCGCCAGAAGGTAGAGGAAGCCCTCCGGAAACAGGCCGCCCTCATCGACCTGGCCCACGACGCCATCATCGTCCGGGACCTGGACAGCCGGGTAGCCTCCTGGAGCCGGGGGGCGGAAGCGACCTACGGCTTCACCGCGGCGCAGGCCCTGGGCCAGATTACCCATAGCCTGCTCCAAACCCGATTTCCCGTTAGCCGGGAGGAGGTTGACCAGTCCCTGGTGCAACAGGGTCATTGGGACGGGGAATTGATCCACACCAGGGCCGACGGGGCCACCATCGTGGTGGCCAGCCGCCAGGTACTGCGAAGAGATGAGGCGGGGTCGCCTGCGGCCATCCTGGAGATCAACCGAGATATTACCGCCCACCGGAAGGCTGATATGGAAATCCGGAAACAGGCCGCCCTCATTGACCTGTCGTATGACGCCATTATGGTTTGGGACCTGGACAGCGGGGTAGTCTTCTGGAGCCGGGGGGCGGAAGAGACCTATGGTTTCACCGCAGAGCAGGTCCTGGGCCATGTGACCCATGACCTGTTCCGGACCCGATTCCCCGTCTCCTTGGAGGAAGCTTACGGCGAGGTCATGCAACACGGTCGGTGGTCCGGAGAATTGGTGCATACCAGGGCCGACGGGACTACCATCGTGGTAGTCAGCCGCTGGGCGCTCCAACGCAATGATCGGGGTGAGCCGGTGGCCATCCTGGAAATCAACCGGGATATCACCGAAGAGAAGCAGGCCGAGGAAGCCATCCGGGCGGCTTCCGCTTATGCCCGCAGCCTTATTGAGGCCAGCCTCGATCCGTTGGTCACCATCAGCCCCGCAGGCAAGATCACCGACGTCAACCAGGCTACCGAGGCGGCCACCGGCATCGACCGGGCGCGCCTCGTGGGCACCGACTTCTCGGATTACTTCACCGAACCCGATAAGGCCCGGGAAGGATACCGCCAGGTCTTTTCCCAGGGGTTGGTGGTCGATTATCCCCTGACTCTGCGCCACGCCTCGGGCCGTCTCATGGAAGTCGTGTACAACGCTGCCATCTATCGCAACGAGGCGGGCGAAGTCCAGGGGGTCTTTGCGGCGGCCCGGGACATCACCGAGCG
>JBKQLU010000010.1:0-44608 GCA_052326585.1 Desulfobaccales bacterium
CCGGTTACACTGCTGTTAAAATTGATCGCAGAAACTGTAAATTTTGCATTAGGGTCGCTGGACAGGGTGGCGGTATTTACATCGGCGTTATCAGAGGTGTCACCTTCCCAAATTTGGCCGCTGATCGATGCAGCGTGTCCCGCCGTAGCACCAAAAATTATCAGTGCCAAAACCAACAAGCATGCATATGCCTTGTGAATTCTCATCTGTTCTCTCCTTGGTTTATGGAATGATTTTACCTAATGAAACGGTAAATAAAAAGCCGGACTGCCTGTTTCAGTGTTTCAGGCAACCCGGCTGTCTCTCGCGACCCAAAAGACCCGTGGTTTTCCGTCCCCGCTTCGCGGCGGGTTTGGCTTTTTCTGTGTCCTATTCAATATGCACTATGGCTAATTCTGTCAAGCACTTTTAATGAAGTGGTTAAAAAAATTATGCTTTTTATAAAAGATCTGCCACAGCCTTGATAGGATAAGTGACAAGAATCAATGAGGATTGAAGATTCTACGATGTTGTATTAAACTTTAGCCTTGGCGTAGCTCCGGAACCCTTGCTGCTCGTGGTGGGGCTGACCTGAGATCCTCATGGTTTCCAGATTATCAAATGAGATAGATCTGCTATCGACAAGCTCATCCGTGCAATTTCTGGACAGCTGATCTTAAGGATCATTCCTACGAAGACATTCAGTCAAAGAAAAGGAAGGTCTGCTCGGCAATGCCCAGGGTACGGCAAACCTGGCCCGCAGTCTCCCCGTTCGCCAAGGCCACCTCTGCTTCCCGCAGCTTCTCGATGATCTGCTCCGGGGTATAACGCTTCCTGTTCATCTCCCTGCCTCCCTTCGATCCACCACTCTAACTTAACATGTGGATCAGTTTTTGGGGGGCAGGTCAGGCGGTGCTGGCCCGGGGTTCATAGGCCGCGAATCGATGCGGTGCCTGTCTACCAAGGGAGAGGTACGCCCTAAATCGGAAGAAAAGATACTTTTTCAGCGAAAAATATGCTGCCGCACCGTCAAGGCGGGGATTCGGCGTCAAGAACAGAAGCTTTGGGGGATTTTCCCCAGGCAAAGTGGTCCCCAAAACCATTTTTGGACTGTAATGGCCAAGACTGCGGCATAATCTCGGCGAATACCTTTGCAGCGAGAATTTCCAGTGAATTTTTTAGCCGGCTTGGGGGTTTGGGTCATGGAAGATGCAGTGAAAGTAGTGAATCTATGGCATAAGGCTAATTAATATCAATGGTTATATCGTTCCCTATCAGTGAAACTCCAGATAAGTTTCATCGGACCCATGAATCTGTGGATGAGAGCTACCAAGGCGGTCGCTTAGGGGGAGCTTTGACCCCGAGATCAATGAGCACCCCATCAGTTCCAATCTGTTCAACACGTTATATTTTATGCTGAGCTGATGCAGGCAAACGGGAAAATAACGGAGATAATTGCAAACTCGAACTGCGCTCCGGAAGAGATTCTGGATTGATAATAAAGGGTTAGATAGCGGAAAAGAAAATGAGTTGCAAGCCTTCCCCTTTGCTGAAATATCTGATGAATAAAGAAGGAGTAATATTATGGCCTTAGTTGATGTTGTAGAGCGCTGGCAGCGCCGGCGTGGCCCTGCCGCCTATTCGGCCCAGGAAATTATGGACATGGATCTCTCACAGACAGCAACCATTGTTCCGGGCATCATCTCCCAAGGTGTTACCTTACTGGTCTCGAAACCAAAGATCGGCAAATCTTATTTATGTCTGCACATTGGCCTGGGAGTAGCCAGCGGTGGTAAGGTGCTAGGCATTGAGGTGGCGGCCCAGGATGTCTTATATATGGCCCTGGAAGATACGATTGAGGATATGCAGCAGCGGCTTCAGAAGGTGCTTGGAAGTGCTTCTGTCCCGGATAGGTTCAAGATTGTATTCAGATGGGCCTCACTAGGTAAAGGCGGGTTGGAAGATTTGGAAGAATGGTTAGTGAAACACCCGGAGACCCGCCTGGTAATGATTGATATCCTCGGAAAAATCTGCGACCTGAATCAGGGGAATTATCATGCCGATTATGAGACCATATCTAAGTTCAAAGGCATCGCCGCTAGGCATAAAATTGCCATAGTTTTGGTGCACCATTTGCGGAAAACTGGGGCCAGGGACGAGTTTGATCGGGTGAGTGGCTCCACCGGCCTGACTGGCGCGGTAGATACCATTGCCCGTTTGAATCGTAAACGCTTGCAAACGGAGGCTACCCTCTTGATTTCGGGCCGAAATCAGAAGGAAGCTGAGCTGGCCCTGAGATTTGATGGAGCTACCGGCATTTGGGAGCCGCGGGAGCAAACTGAGGAGAATCATCTTAGTCCGGAAAGGCATGCGCTCGTAGAACTCTTAAAAAAGGCACCCTACCCCTTGAGGCTGCAGGAAATCGCCCAAGCCCTGGGCAAAAAGAAAGCTAATGTGGGTAACCTGATGAATAAATTGATTAAACAAGGGATCACTGAGAGGACCAGTTATGGACACTACCAGCTCAAAGGAGGACCGGCGACTGGGTTGGGAGTTAAGAGCAAACTGGTGGACCTGCCCAAGGTGGAGACCGTGGCGGATATCCCCACGGCCCAGGGGGATATCCCTGCGGGCGTGGCCCGGGGAGAGCCCGCTCCTAGCCAGCGGCAATCGTTGCTGGCCCTGCGCCAGACCCTGCGCCAGACCCGCGCCAGGGTACGCCTTGAGGCCAAGCTGCGTGCTCTGGAAATCCAAATTAAAGAATGGCCGAGGTAAAGGAGGCCAGATGTGCAAGTTAGAGAAAAGGTTGCGGAAACCGGAGGCCGACCTAGAGCAATTCAGGGTAAACCGCATTAATGAGGGTAACGTCGGGGTAGGGCGAGTTGGCCTGGCGACGGCAGAGGCGATGTTGACCTCGGCAGAATTCCGGCAGCTGGTAGAAGAATTCATCAGGGCGGTGCCAGAGCCCGGATCAGAGGAAGAGGCTGGCACCTGTACGAAGGATGAAGAGGCCAGCTTGCTACGCTTAAGAGTGAGACTGGATTTCTTTGGCAAATTGGCTCCCAGGGTGAGGGAGGCGCTGGCGCAGAAGCTGCGAATGATGGAAGGGCATGCGCTTGACAAGCAGCTGCTGCAGGGGCTCATTATTCCCCGCCTGTCAGGGGTGTCGGTGGACAGGGTCTTCTCAGCTTGCAAACAAGGGATTCACAGCCAGCGGCGTCCTGACCCCTGTGCCACTAGACTTAATGCAAGGTAATCCCGTGGCTACGGTAGGTGATGAGCCCATTGCAATCCGATCCGCCTCGGTTCGGATTGGAGAGATCAGGAAAGGGGATGGGGGCACAGGCAAATGTCGTTGAAACGCGGAGCTCTCCCTGGATGGAATGGCCAGGCCAGACCCGCGGCTTGCCCGGCTACTATTAATAATATCTTGTAAATCTAAATACTTAAATATATCTTTCTGGGGAAAGATAGCTTAATACGACTCACTCTTACGGGAGATAAAAGCCAATTACCCGTTTTTGCTATTCACCACAGGGACCATGGTGTACCTGGCGCCGGTTCCATCAGCGGCCCGCACGCTTTGAATATAGCCGGTATCGCGCAGCGGGGCGGCGATCAACCCCAGTGCCGCGGCCCTTTCCTCCATCGCCGTCCCCTGGGCAAAAGCCCCGGTGGTTAACAGGCCGGTGATTAGGCCATGGCCGAAAAATAAAGAATTACCTCTGGCGCTCCTGTTACTGTGGATATCCCTATTTTAGCGTGTGCATCAATAACCCGATAATTGCCCCAGCCAGCAAGAGCCACAATGAGTTGCAGCGCCAGCGCATGAGCAGCACGGCGCTGGCTATGGCCACCAGGGCGCTGGGAAGATCGATCACCGCCTCCCGCCCCAGACGCCAGGTAACCATAGCCATGAGGGCCAGGGAAGCCACGATGACGCCGTCCAGGAAGGCTCCGGCCACGGCCGACTTGCGTAAGCGCGGGATCAGGGGGCTGCTGAGCCCGACCAGGACAAAGGACGGCAGAAAGATCCCGGCGGTGGCAATCAGGGCGCCGGGCAATCCGGCCAACAGATAACCGATGAAGGTCGCAGTGGTGAAGACCGGACCGGGAGTCACCTGTCCCACCGCAATGGCGTCCAACAACTGAGTGGCCGTGAGCCAATGCCAATGCGCCACGAGATCGGCCTGCAAAAAAGCCAGGAGCACATAGCCGCTGCCAAAGACCAGGGAGCCGACTTTGACGAAGAAGAGAAAGAGCGGTAGTAAACCAAACTCTACCCGGCTCGTGGGATATGGCCCCGAAGCGAAATAGGCTGCGGTCAGAAAAGCTGCGGCTGCTGCCAGCATGATCAGCAGGGCGCGCCGGTCTTGCCCGCGATCCTGAATGATTCCCCGCTGCAATCCCGAGAGCAAGCCGGCGCCGAAAAGCACCGCCAGCATGTTGATCCCCAGAAAAGCCAAGACCATGGCAATGATGGCCAGCGCCCCGAGGAACTTGCTTTTTACCGCGCTGCGCCCCAACTGCCACAGCGCCTGCAAGATGATGGCGATTACCACCGGCTTGACCCCGTAAAGCAGCCAGGTGATCTGGGGAAGATTTCCGAACCGCACGTAGGCCCAGGCCAATCCGATAACGATAAGCATGGCCGGAGCGATGAAGCAGACGCCGGCTAACAAAAGCCCGGCCCAACCCTGGCACAGGTAACCGATGTAGATCGCCATCTCGGTTGAAGTCGGGCCGGGAAGCAGGTTGGCAGCCCCCAATAAATCGAGGAATTTTTCCCGGGGGACCCAGCGCCGGCGCCGCACCACTTCGTCCTCCATCACGGCGATGTGGGCCGCGGGGCCGCCAAACGCGGTGGTTCCGAGACGCAGAAAAAACCGCGCTAATTCTCTTAAGTTGCTTTTTCCAGCCATTTTCGGTTCGACCCCGCAGCGAATTTGCCGGCACACAAATTTGGCTGTGGCCTCTTCTGGCCCTGAGCCAGTGCGCTACTCGGATGTCTGGATGGCTCCGGCCGCCTGAGGGGACTGCACCCGGCCGCCTGCCCCTCTTCCTCAAATGAAGTGCACCAGGAGCGAGGCCCAAAGGAGCCCGATCAGGTAAGACAGCGCCACGTCACTGGGCCAGTGCGCCCCCAGGGCGGCCCGAGCCCCGAAGCCGAGCAGGAGCAGCGCCCCGCATAGCGTCAAGAGGATGAGGCGCGGCGCGCCGGAACTCTTCCTGGCGCCCAGGATTGCCAAAAATCCGAAGGTGGCGGCATACCTCAGGGCAAAGAGGGAAGGGAAGCCGGAGCCAGGAAGGGCTCGAAAGACGCGCACCAGACCCGGGGAGGGTCGCGGCCGGGCAATGATCGGGCCCAGCCAAGCACCCAGGACCCACATCCCCGCCAGGCTGAGGATGGCCAGAAGTGCGGCCCGCCCGCCAGCCAGCACCCAGGAAAGGGCCAGGACCAGGGCCAGGATAAGCAGGATCCAAGGGAATTCGGCGCTCCGCGAGACTCCGGCAGCCCAATCCAGGTTGGTGGGCGCCAGGGATTGCACCCACCTCTCCAGCGCCACGTCCCCGGGAAAATAAGGATAGTATTTCGAGGCCAGGGCGGCCAGGACGGCGATAAGAAACCACGCGACCCAGGCTGCGCAGCTAGTACGCATGGTCCATGCCCCTTGGGAATTTGCCTGATCAGGCGCGGTGTGGACGCCTGTTTTTTAAAATAAGGCTCATTATGGCCGATTCAACATGGCGAAAATAATGTGAAGGACTTAAGCGACGGGGAGGGCGCGGCTTTAAGCCCAGAGAGCGTTAAAGCCGATGGCGCCCGCGGGAGCGGTGACCCGCACCAAGCGGGTTAACAGAGCCAAAATGCGGATACAACGGAGAAACCGGTGTTGCAGACCGTCTGCGGCGGCATAAAAAAAGGCGGCCCGGAGGCCGCCCTATCCTGGTTTTAGCGGTAACGGCCGCCGCCGCCGCCCCCGCCAAAGGAGCCTTTCTGCTGTGGCCTGGCTTCGTTGACGGCCAGAGGCCGCCCCTCTACCTCGCGGCCGTTAAGCATGGAAATAGCCTTCTGACCTTCCAATTTAGTTTCCATCTCTACAAAAGCGAAGCCCCGGGGCTGGCCCGTCTGCCTATCGGTAATAATCTTGGCCGAGGCTACATGGCCGGCTTCTGAAAAAAGAGTGTTCAGTTGTTCTTCGGTCATCTGGTGGGGCAGGTTGCCCACGTACAATTTCATTGCCATCTCTTCTCCCTTATGAACCAGGCTGGAGTCTTGCTCCGGCACGGTCAGTCTCAATCCAGACTTTTTTTAAGGATCCACCATCACTTCCGGCAGGTCCTCCGCCGGCGGGGTAATGGTTTTGCTCTGGCGACGTTTCATTTTGTCGTCGTTCTTCTCTTTGCGAGCCATCTCTTTAGCGCGTTTTTGCCAGCCGTAACGATTTTTAGCCAAGTTCAACCTCTCTAAGGTCAAGGCGCCGGAACTCCGAGTGGAAGGCGAAGGTAAAAAGGCAACCCGAAACCAAAAACCTGGTCTCTCAGCCTCTTACCTTCTGCCCTCCACTTTGCCTTCCCTCAGGCAGCGATGCCTAAATTTTTACCACGTTTTGAGCCTGGGGCCCCTTGGGACCCTCGGTTACTTCAAATTCCACTTCCTGTTCTTCCGACAGAGAGCGGAAGCCTTCGCCCTGGATGGCAGTGTGGTGCACAAACACATCCGGACCGTTTTCCCGAGTGATAAAGCCGAAACCCTTGGAGTCATTAAACCATTTTACCTTACCAGTTTCCCTCATGGTGAAACCTCTTTCTTCGATACTGCAAGATAGACCTGCCAAAGAAGCAGGGCGCACAGCAGTCAGCAAAAAAAAATCGGCGGGAATTAGCATCCCCGTCCGATTCTTGCCCAGGACTGGTGGCCCTGGTTTCAGTCTGACATGCTAAACTCAAAAAAGTCTACAAGAAATTTCTTTCCATGTCAAGCTATTAATGGGAGCTGCCGCCAGTGAATGCCATAGCTGGCCTGGGGTTCTCAAGGTTCATCCCATTAGGTATCCTGTTCTGAAGGGCAGGGGGGGTGACCCATTCTTCGAAATTTATGCTATCATCGCTCTCGTCAGACAGCCCGGCTAAAACAAAAGGAGACTGGTCAGGGTTAGACTCATTGAGGGGCTCACCGAACCTTTTTGACTGCCGTGGCCCGGCCCGCCGCCTGATTTTGGTTAATAGCAAAAAAACCTGAGCGTATCAGGAGTCCCGCAGCCGGCAGGAAAATCTCCAGAAGCCGCAGTCTATGAAACCTGCAAAGACCATTGCCGAGAAGATCAGGCACAGTCTCCACCTGGAACGCTCCCTGCGTCTCATCTGGCAAAGCGCCCCGGGCTGGACCGCGGCCAATTTCGGACTCATTCTGATCCAGGGGCTGCTGCCGCTCGTATCCCTATACTTGATGAAGTTAATAGTCGATGCGGTCACCTATGGTCTGGCGGCGCCGGCGAAAGCCGGGGCGCTCCGGGGCGTGCTGCTGCTGGTGGCGGCGGCGGCGGGGGTGGCCCTGTTCGCTGCGCTTTGCCGCTCCCTGGCGGAGATTGTCAAGGAAGTCCAAACCCAGGTGATCACCGACCATATCGCCGATGTCATCCACGGCCAGTCGGTGGAGATGGATCAGGAGTATTACGAAGATCCCCAGTACTATGATACCCTGCACCGGGCCCAACAGGAGGCCGCCTACCGGCCGGCCAGCACCATGGACGGCTTGCTGCAGTTGGGCCAGAGCGGCATCTCCCTGGTGGCCCTGGCCGGGTTATTGGTCTCGTTCCACTGGTGGGTGGCCGTCATCCTCTTTGCGGCCGCGGTTCCCGGGGTGGTGCTGCGCTTGAAATACGCCGACCAGATGTATGCTTGGCAGCGCCGCCACACCCAGGACCAGAGGCGGGCTGCTTATTTCCACTGGATCCTGACCGACGGCAGTTATGCCAAGGAAATCAGGATCTTTGCCCTGGGGACGCTCTTCCGGGATCGTTTCCGGGCCTTGCGCCAGAGGCTCCGGGTGGATAGGCTCAAGATCTCCAGCCGCCGTTCCCTGGCGGATTTGACTACCCAGGCCAGCGCCACTGCGGCAATCTTTGGGGTCCTGGCCTATGTCGCCTACCAGGCAGTGGCCGGCGCCATCACCCTGGGGGGGATGGTCATGTACTATGGCGCCTTTCAACGGGCCCAAAGCTCGCTCCAGGAGATCTGGAGCAGTCTGACCCGCCTTTATGAAGACAACCTGTTTCTGGCCAATTTTAATGAATTCCTGGATCTCAAACCGAGGCTGGCGGCTCCCCTGCACCCCGCGGCGTTTCCCTTCCCCATCAAGGAAGGCATCATCCTCGACCACCTCCATTTTCATTATCCCAACGGAGCCAGAGCGGTATTGGAGGATATCAATCTCCGCATCTTGCCCGGTCAGGTGGTGGCCCTGGTGGGCGAAAACGGCTCAGGGAAGACCAGCCTCGCCAAGCTGCTGTGCCGGCTCTATGATCCGGCGGCCGGACAGATTACCGTTGACGGCATCGACTTGCGCCAATTTGATCCCAGGGACTTAAGAAGGCAGGTGAGTCTACTCTTTCAAGATTACGCCCGTTACGCCCTGACGGCTCGGGAAAATATCTGGTTGGGAGACACCAGCCTGGCGCCAGGGGATGAGAAGGTCTATGTGGCGGCCCGCCAGGCCCAGGCCGATGCCTTTCTCCAGAGGCTGCCCCGGGGCTACGACACCATCCTGGGCCATGAGTTTGAAGACCAGGGGGAACTGAGCCTGGGTGAATGGCAAAAGGTGGCCCTGGCCCGGGCCTTCCTGCGACAGGCCCAACTGCTCATCCTCGACGAGCCCACCAGTTGGCTGGATGCCCGGGCCGAATACGAAGTCTTTAAATACTTGCGGCCGCGGGTCCCGGGGCGCATGGTCCTCCTCATCAGCCATCGCTTTTCCACGGTCCGGCTGGCGGATTACATCTATGTGCTGGCAGATGGCAGCATCAGCGAACACGGCACCCATGAAGAGCTTATCCGACAAGGGGGCAAGTATGCCCAGCTTTTCCAGATCCAGGCGACTGCTTATCGCTGAGCAGCAGGGAGTCCCGGAAAATATCCAGTTTGCTGAAATCGGGTTTAACTCTGGAGGCTGTCAGTCGTTGGACCGTCAGGTCAGTTATTTCCCATCACAAGTGTCGGAAGGGGTTTTTCAGGCTAATGGCGGGATGCGCTCAGCGTTCCCGCCCTATGGGCTTATATTGAAATCCATAAGAGAAGGAAGGATATAATTAATATTAATAGCAAATTATCAGTTAATTCTTTTTAACATTTTAATCCCAAATCTATCATCTTTGAGTGGTTCATTTAGTAGTTGCCAAGAGTACATATAGTGCTGCGTGATCCAGTCCATTATTATCTTTCCTTTATTTATATCGGATCCAAATAAACCTGCGCCAAATTCATTACTTTCCCTATGAATCAGTAATATAAATTTTGGATTAGCATTCATGAGAGAATCGAGGATGGCGGTTTCACCAAATGCGGCCAATTCTGGAGGGTCTATGGTATAAAATATGAAGGGGGAAGGTCGGCGCATCAGGTAATTTATCATCAACCCCTCGGGGATTGGGGTAAAATTATCACCTGGGGAAGTGGTCTCCTTAATGCGCTCCATCGCCATATTGACTGCCCAACCTTTTGGATCATATTTAGGCCCATAGGTCAGAAAGGCGTCTGCACCTTCGCCAACTACATAATCTTTCTTGCTATAATAATAATTAGATAGAATTAAAGCATAGATTGAGATTAGCGAACAACCTAGTATTGCCAGTTTGCGGAATAAATTTCCCCTGGCGTACTCCTTGCGCAATATTAGAGGTATCAGCCATATAAAAAAAGCAACCTCGATCAGCATGGCGGTCATTGCCAGGGCAAAACCATAACCATAAGCGTTACAATTTAATATGATTTTGCCTGTTGTCAAAATGCCGAAGACATTAAACATAATAAATGGAGAGATCTTCTCAAGTGTAGTATATTCATTATTCCTAATAATTAAATATGTAACTATACTTAAAGATATAATAGTAATTAATATGATAGCACGATACATTATGATTAATAAATACGTGATAGACAATGCGGTTTCTTTATAATATAACAAATATAATATCGGCAATATAATGATTAACACAAGAATGTACAATAAAATAAATTTGTTGTAACGGCTCTTAAAATCGTATCTATCTAATATTATGGCCACCCATGTTATAATTGACAGTAAAGTCAATGATAACAAAACAGTAGCGATACTTCGAATAGGCCGGTCAGTCCCCATAGTATGCTTGTAAAAATAAGTATTGGTGATATGAGTGTTGTATATAAAGCCCCAATCCCCTAAAATTCCTTTCACAGCTTGACTAAACGGCATTTTCGAAGAAAAATAGGCAAGAAATAAACTAATTGGAAGTGTCATCGAAATGAGGAATGCCAAAAGTATCTTATAAGCATTCCACCCGGCAGCCTTATTCTTATGATTAATTAGCATCAGGCCAACGAATGCGGTAATAGCCAACGGTCCAAAAATCTCCGCCTTGGTTAGAAAAACCAAACCGCAGGAGAGTCCGGCAAGAACAAGCATTAGATGGCGAGGCGTGCGTAAATAAGACGACAAACAATAGATAAGTATAAATGAAAAAAAGATGGCATGGGTTACTGAGTGGTCGTAGGGGCACACAAAATTAAAATTACCCATATCAAGAAATTGGGAAAATGCCGCCGTACATAAAAAGACAATACATGCCATTAAGGCTGTCGTGCTGTCGCATGATCTCTTAATTTGGGAGAATATAATTCCGCATAAGGCAATAATAATTGCAAGGTTGCAATAAACCAAAGTGGTGAAGGAAACCCCAAAAATGTGGAACCAAAGAGCATTTAGGTATGGTGCCAGAGGTCCAAACCGATAGGCGATGTCTCTATAAAGGACTTTACCGGCATTGATCTGCCAGGGAATATAAAGTTCCCTCCCGAAGTCTATCAGAAGGTCCGGCCACTTTCGCCAGGTCCAAAAGGTCAGTATCAGAAATAGTGTGGTGATAACCACAGGGCCAATCCAGCGGTCAATTCCAGTTTCTTTTGGTGCAAAAGCCACGGAGGGCGGCGGGAAAGGCTCGGTCGGCGCTGATGGAAGTTTGGGATCAGGCTTCTTGCCGCTCATTTCTTGGCTAACTCCCTAAGTCTAACAGGTACCCTTATCTACCGAGATTATGCGGCAGCTTTGGCCACCACAATCCAGAAATAAAAAAAGCCGAATTGCCTCCTACCAGGCAACCCGGCTATCTCGTAGAGACCCGTAGTTCTCCGTCACCGCCTTCCGACAGGTTTGGTTTGGTCTGCTATCGTAGCTATAGGCATGATTTTAAAAATCTGTCAAGCTCTGTGGAGGAATTTCAGCTAATTATAAAAGCCCTGCCACCGGCTGGCAGGCTAACTGACAAGGATCATTGATGATTAAAGATTATAAAGTGTTGTCCCTAAACCTTAGCTCCCCTTCACCAATCTAAAACAAAAACATGCAGGTTAAGTGCACGTCGGCCCAAAAAGTAAAAAGCAAGCCCAGGGTAATTTCCTGTAACTTGCTTTAATTACTGTCTAATTTTGGTGGAGCTGCGGGGAGTTGAACCCCGGACCTCTTGAATGCCATTCAAGCGCTCTTCCAACTGAGCTACAGCCCCACGCCCATGGTTTTTCTTAACAAAAGGGGGCGGGCCTGTCAAGGTTTGAATCCTGCGAAATTCACCGCCGGCCGGCGGCAATTTTGCTATAATTGACTGATGGATGGAAAGCAGCGCCCAGGGCCGGAGCGGCCTCTCAAGGTCTTACACCTGCTGGCCAGCCTGCCGGTGGGGGGGGCCGAGGACCTGGTGGCGGCCATCGTCCGGGGCCTGCCGCCCCGGCGCTTTGCCCCCGAGGTGGCCTGTCTCGAGGCTCCCGGCCCGGTGGGGGTGGAACTCGCCGCCGCCGGCTATCCGGTGCACTCCCTGGGTCTGGACCTGAAGCGCGACCCCGCCTGGCGGCTGGCCGCGGCGGTGCGGCGCCTCCTGAAGGAAATCAGGCCGGACATCCTGCACACCCACCTGTACCACCCCAATCTCTATGGCCGCCTGGCCGCCCTGGGTCTGGGTTTGCCAGGGGTGGTGGCCGCGGTACACAACTCCTATACCCGGGTAAAATTCCACCGGCGCCTGTGGAATCATCTCCTGGGCTGGGCTTCGGACCGGATCCTGGTGGGCAGCGCCCAGGTCTGGGAGGACGTGCGGCGCTATGACGCCGTGCCGGCCTCCCGCCTGCTGCTCCTGCCTTACGGGATCGACCCAGCGGAGCTGGAAACCGGCCTCAGCCCGGCAGAAGCCCGCAGCTTGCTTTCGGTTTCCGGGTTCGTCCTGGGCGCGGTGGGCCGCCTGGAAGAGCAAAAAGGGCAGCAGCACCTCCTGGCGGCCATGGCGTTGGTGCGCCGGCAGATTCCCGAGGCGACCCTGATTGTGGTGGGCGATGGCCACCAACGGCAAGCCCTGGAGCGCCAGGTGCAGGAACTGGGGCTGGCCGACGCGGTTCGCTTCCTGGGAACCCGCCGGGACCTGGCCCTCATTTATCGGGCCCTGGACCTCTACGTGCAGCCTTCCCTCTGGGAGGGGCTGCCCCTGGCCCTCCTTAAGGCCATGGGGGCTGGTTTGCCGGTTCTGGGCACCCGAGTCAGCGGCGTTGTGGAGCTCATCGAGGATGGGGTCAATGGCCGGCTGGTGGCCCCTGCAGAGCCGGAGGCCCTGGGCCGGGTCCTGGTGGAGTGCTACCGGCGCCCGGAACTCCGGGCCCGTTTGGGAGCCGCGGCTCGCCTCACCATCCGGGAGCGCTATTCCCAGGAGGCGATGCTGGCCGGACTGGAGCGGCTCTATCTGGAACTTTGGCAGAAAAGCAACTGGGGTTATATCCCACAATTATCTTAACAAAAGATTTGAGATACCCCCTCCCTCCTCTCAGGGAGGGGAAAAGGCAAAGCATTTATGGAACGTCCCCGTGGGGCACAGTAGTGGCAGTGGTCGGCGAAAAGACCAAGACCGCAGTGGCCAGTGGCCAGTGGTCAGCAAAGACGCCAAGACTAAAAAATAATTACCCCAAAGGCACTGGCTGAAGGCCAAAAGCTGACGGCTGCAAGCCCAAAATGAGGATTATTGATGGCGCCCAGGCCGCGGCCGGCAACCTATACCATCCTGCACACCGAGTCGTCTCTGGGGTGGGGTGGCCAGGAGCGCCGCATCCTGGCGGAGGCCGGGGCTATGCAGCAGCGGGGGCACCGCCTGCTTTTGGCCTGTGATCCCAGGGGGGAGCTCTACCGGCGGGCCCGGGGGCGGGGGCTTCCCAGCTTCCCCCTGACCTGCGGCGGGATGGGCTCGCTGGTGGCCTGGCGGCAGTTGCGGCGGCTGCTCCGGGAGCAGGCGGTGGACATCTTGAATACCCATAGCTCGCTGGACTCCTGGATCGGCGCCCTGGCCTGGCGCAGCCTGAAGAACCGACCTCATCTGGTGCGCACCCGCCATCTCTCCACCCGGGTGCACAACAATCTCCAGACTCGCTGGCTATACCGGGCCCCCGGGGCCGTGATCAGCACCGGCGAGGTCACCCGCCAGGATTTGCGGCAGCGCCTGGGTGTTCCGGCCAACCGGTTGTTTTCCATTCCGACGGGAATCTCCCTGGAGGAATTTAGCCCCCGGGAAAAAGACCGGGAGTTGCTGGCCCGGCTGCAGATCCCGGAAAAGGCCCTGGTCTTGGGCACGGTGGCGGTGCTGCGCTCCTGGAAGGGCCATCTCTATCTCTTGGAGGCCCTGGCGGGCCTGATCCGGGCCGGGGAGCCGGTCTATCTGCTGGTGGTGGGGGAGGGGCCCTACCGGGTGGTGATTGCCGAGAAGGTTCGGGAACTGGGCCTGGAGGCTTGGGTGCGCCTGGTGGGCTACCAGGATGAGGTGGCGCCCTGGCTGGCCCTGATGGACGCGGTGATCCTGGCCTCCTATGCCAATGAGGGCGTGCCCCAGTCCCTGCTCCAGGCCATGGCCATGGCCAAGGCGGTGGTGGGAAGCGCGGTGGGGGGCATCCCGGAGGTGGTGCTGGAAGGCCGGACCGGGTTGCTGGCCCCTCCCAGGGACGCCGCGGCTTTGACCCTGGCCCTGCGGCGGTTGTTGGCGGATGCGGGCCAGCGCCGGGAGCTGGGCCGGCGGGGCCGGGAACTGGTGGCGGCCAGGTTCTCCGTGGAACAGATGGCCGCGGCGGTAGAGGCGGTGTACCAGGGGCTGGGTCAGTGACCGGCAGGGGCGGCTCCCGGCGCGGCCGGTAAGCCGGTGGCCGTAGCTAATTGTAACAATTAGCCAATCTTTACAGACTAGCCGATTTTTTAAAAAAATTAGAGACTCGCAACCGGGCGACTCCATCACAGGATAGAAGCCTGTGCCACTGCCGCCCTTGCAATGCGCAACCCAATGGAAAATCGCTGGATCATTTTTGCTCTGGCGGGCCTGGCTATTCTCTGGCTCGCTTCCCTGGCGGCCATGCGCTCCTGGACCAGGAGGCGGATGTTGTCGGATTTCATGGCCGTCCCGGCAGCCTGCAACCTGCCCAGGCCCAGCGGCCAGCGGCCCGAAGACCGGGCCGCCTTGGAAATTATCCGGGGCCGCCGGCGCCGCTACCTCTGGAGCCGCTGGCCCGAAACGGCCCTCTCCTTTAACGCCGTTCAGGAGATGTCCCTGGAGATTATCAGGGAGATTGCCGGCGTCTATTTCCCCGGCGAGGAAGAGCCGCAGCTCAGGGCCTCCCTGGCGGACCTGCTGGCCCTCCATAACCGGGTGGGAAGCCGGCTGGCGGCCTGGCTGGAGACCGCTCCCATCCGCACCTTTAAGGACCTGGAGCTGCAAGCCATTGTCCGTTACTATGGCGTTTATCAAAACCTGAGAAATCATCCGGTGAGCCGGTTTATTGTGCACCATCGGCTGCACCGGCTGGCCGGATGGAGTTGGGCGGCCTTCAATTATAACAATCCGCTTTATTGGGGCCGGAGGGGGGCCTATGAATTGGCCCGGCGGCTGCTGCTGGCCCGCATCGCCCAGGTGGTGGGGGAAGAGGCCATGGTCCTCTATGGCCGGCGGGGCCAGGGTGATGCTGCCTAATGAGCCAGGAGATTTGAAACTGCGCTTTTTTTTGACCCTCCTTTGAAAAAAAAGGCGGCAGGCCCGGGGGATTTAAAATAACCTCTTGAAATCCCCCTAAATCCGCCTTTCCCAAAGGGGGACCTTAAGGACTTAGGCGATGGGTCTCAAAAGGCCAAGGCATATCCGTGGCTGAACCCTGGATAAATAGAGGGGCCAGAGTCCTGGCCGGTCTCTGGTACCGGCTGGACGCCCGGCACCGGCGCATCGCCTTGCGAAACCTGGAGTTCGCCTACGGGCCGGAATTGGCCCCCGAATCCCGGGAAGGTCTGGCCCGGGAGGTCTTCTACCAGTTTGTCCTGTTTGGCTTCGAGGTTCTGGAACTGCTCCTGGCGCCGCTGGCCCGGATCCGCCGCCGGGTGATCATTGTGGGGCAGGGGCACGTAGAGGCGGCCCTGGCCCAGGGCCGGGGGCTGATAGCAATTGCGGCCCACGCCGGCAACTGGGAATACACCACCCTGGGCTTAGGCCTGAAGTATAAGCCGGTGGTGGTGGTAGGCCGGGAGCTGGACCATCCCTGGGCCAGGCGGCTGGCCAGATATTTGCGGCAGCGGGGCGGTAACCGGATGGTGTCCAAGCAGCGGGGTCTGAAGGAGATCCTGCGCCACCTGAAACAGAACCAGATCGTGGGGATCATCATCGACCAGAACACCGCGGCGGCGGAGGGGCTACTGGTGAACTTCTTCGGGCATCCGGCCCGCACCACCCCGATTGCGGCGCTGCTGGCCCGGGCCCGCGGCGTGCCGGTATTGGCCGGCCTGTCCCGGCGGCTCCCCGGCGGCCGCCACCTGCTGGTCTTTTCTCCGGCCATCCCCATGGTGAAGACCGGAGAGGTCCAGGCGGACCTGATCCGGCACCTGGAACTCCAGAACCGGGCCATCGAGGCCTGGATCAGGGCCGAGCCGGCCCAGTGGCTGTGGCTCCATCGGCGCTGGAAAAATCAGTTTCCGGAGATTTATGAAAAGGGCTATCAGCCTTCAGCAGAGACTGAAGAGTCCGTGTAAACCGCGGGCGCGGCCAGGGAAAAGGCGCTCAGATGCGCCCGGCTTGCCAAGCCGGAATTCAGCGGCAGCGAACCGAAAATCGAAAAGCGAAGATCTTCTGCAGCGGAGGGAGCATGAGCCAAGTCGAGAAGACTTTTTTAGCGGCCTTCCAGGAACGGTTGGCGGCCCAGGGAATCAGCCGCCATTTCGGCCTGGAGGTGGAGGAGTTGAGCCCCGGAGAGGCCCGGGTGGGGATGAACTGCCGCCCGGAGATGGGCAACATCCTGGGGATGGTGCACGGCACCGCGATCTTCGCCTTGATCGACGAGGCCTTCCAGGCCGCCAGCAACGCCCGTGGCACAGTGGCGGTGGCCCTCTCCATGCATCTTACCTTCCACGCCGCCCCCCGGATGGGGGAGCGCCTGACGGCCCGGACCCGGGAACTCCACGCCGGGCGGCGCACCGCCACCTACTTCATCGAAGTCACCGACCCCCGGGGGAACCTGGTGGCCTCCTGCCAGGCCCTGGCCTACCGCAAGGAGCAGCCGCTGCCTTTGGGGGGGTCCTAGCAGCTACCGTAAAACGGCGGCACCTAAAAGGACAATCCCCTTTTAGCCCCCGGCCCGCACCTCTTTGACCCGGTTGCGCAGCCGCTCCACCAGCGCATTATAAGAGGACCGCTGAATCACCTGGGCGAACTGGAAGCGGTAGTTGCTCACCAGGCCGACGCCGTCGATGACCACGTCGTAAACCATCCAGTTGCCGGAGACGGTTAGCAGGTGGTAAATGATGGGGATCCGGTCGTTGGGCAGCACCACCACGGTGCGCACCTCGGCGTAGTCAGCATCAACACTCTGGCCGGTGTAATCGATTCGCACCTGCTTGACGTAGCGCTCGATCTTGCCAGCGTAGTCCGCCTCTAAAAGTTCGGAAAAGAGGTTAACAAATTCATCCCGCTGTCCATTGCTAAGACTATTCCAGGCGGCCCCCAAACTCCTTTTGGCCATCTCCCGGTAGTCGAAGTGCTGGTCCACGAGCTCTTTCGCCAACTGGAGCCGCCGCTTTTCTTGGGCGGGGCCGGCATAGGCCGGATTATTCAGAATATCTATCACCTGGTTAATGACGGCCTTCACCACTTGCTCGGGTTGGGCCGCCGCCGCCGGCGCGGCCAGGCTCAGGAGGCTGATGAGGGCGAGCAGGGCGAAGGTCTGTTTAAGCAATTTGGGCATGAGCACGCTCCTTTCTAAAACCGCCGGCGCGACGGCGCGTTTGGCTAATTTAATCATTACAAAACAAAACTCAAGTGGCCGCGGGGGCTCCGGACCTTGCCGAGAATGGGGCCGCTCTCCCGCACCGAAGCATTATCTGTGCCACCAGCGAAAAAAGCCAAACTCAGATCTTGCCGTGGATCAGGGTGCCGAGCAATTCTTCCAAATTGATGGCGCTCTCGGTGTCGTGGATAGTACCCCCCGGAGGAATGAGGTTTTCCGAACTGCCGGGGGATAGTTGGATAAACTGGTCGCCGATGATGCCTTTGGTGCGGACGGAAGCGATGGCATCTTCGTGCAGTTTGAGACCCGGCTCCAGCCTCATGGTCACCGCGGCCCGGTCTTCCGGCGTGAGTCGAATCAATTCCACCAGGCCCACGTGCACTCCGGCCACTTCCACCGGGGCCCCCAGTTCGAGCCCGGAGATGTTGTCGAAATTGGCGACGACCCGATAGCCGCCTCCCCAGACCTCCAGCTTGCCCAGGTGGATAGCCAGGTATGCCAGGCAAACCAGGCCCAACAGGACAAAGCCGCCCACCGCCAATTCCAGATTACCCCTTCTCATAATTACCGCCTATTCTTCCAGGAAATCGATTTCGCCCTTGAGGAAACTCTGCACCACCGGGTCAGGGTGGGCCTGGATCTCCTCCGGCGTGCCGCAGGCCACAATGCGGCCGCCATGCAGCATGGCCACCTGATCGGCAATGGTGAAGACCTCCGGGATGTCATGGGCCACCACCAGGGCGGTGTAGCCGCTCTGCTGGTGGGTCTTCTTGATCAGGTGAAAGACCGTGTTGGTCATCGGGGGGTCCAACCCGGTAACCGGCTCATCGAAGAGGATGATCTCCGGTTCCTGGATCATGGCCCGGGCCAAGGCCACCCGCTTCTTCATGCCGCCGCTCAACTCATCAGGGAACTTGGGTTCCACCTCGGAACTCAGGTGCATCTGCTCCAGACGCAGCCTCACCCGCCGGGCGATCTCGGCCTCCGGCAGGCTGGTCTTCTCCCGCAGGGGAAAGGCAATGTTCTCAAAGACATTGAGGGAGTCGAACAGGGCCCCTCCCTGGAAGAGCATCGCAAAGAGCTTCTTGAAATCCCGCAGGTCACGGCCCCGCAAGGTGGCAATGTCCACCTCGTTCACCAGAATGCGGCCCCGGTCGGGCTTCAGCAAGCCGATGAGGTGTTTCAAGAGCACGCTCTTGCCGACCCCGCTCTTGCCGATGACCACGGTGATCCGGCCGGTGGGGATGGTGAGGTTGATGCCATCCAGCACCATTTGGCCATCGAAGGATTTGTACAGGTCGATGACTTGGATCATGTGGCCTTTAGCAGTCGGTTATTAGCTTGCCGGTTCATAGATCAAAACTCGAAACTCAAAACTCGAAACTCCGCTCTACATGAAGAAGGAGGTGAGGATATAGTCCCAGGCCAGGACCAGGACCGCGGACAGGACCACGGTCTGGTTGGTGGCCCGGCTGACGCCCTCGGCCCCGTGTTCGGTGTTGTATCCCTTGTAACAAGCCACCAGGATGATGGTGAGGCCGAAGACCAGGGATTTGACGACACCGCCGTTGATGTCCAGGGGCACCACGCTCTGGACCATGCTGGAGAAATAGGAGCCGGAGCTCACTCCCAGCAGGACCACACCTACCAGATAGCCCCCGGCGATGCCGGTGACGTCGAAGATGGCGGTGAGCAGGGGCACGGCGATCAGACCGGCCAGGAGCTTGGGCATCACCACGTATTGCATCGGGTTAACGGCCATGGTATCCAGGGCGTCCAACTGCTCGGTGATGCGCATAATGCCGATTTCCGCGGTGACCGCCGAGCCGGCCCGGGCGGAGACCATGATCCCGGTGAGCACCGGACCCATCTCCCGGATGAGGCTCAGGGCCACCACTGACCCCAGGGCCCCGGTCGAACCGTATTTCTTCAAGGTATAGAAGCCTTGCAACCCCAGCACCATGCCGGTGAAGGCGGCGGTAAGCAGGACGATCAGGATCGATCTGACTCCGATGGACTGAATCTCCTGCAAGAGGCGGCGGGGCCGGAAGGGCGGGACGAAGGCCAGGCCCAGGGCCTCCAGCATAAAGATCTGCATGGCTCCGGCCTCGCGCGCCAACTCCAGGGTCCGGTAGCCTAAATACCGAATGAACCGCAACATGGATTACCGTCTAATGCTTAAATGGATGTACCATAAAGCCAATGGGAAAGATTATCAGGGTTTCAGGAAAACTCAAGGTCTTTCCGGAAAATTCCCCTCTGCCGGACAAAGGTATTGACGGCCAAACCGACTCTGATTACATTAAAGCGGCAACCAGGGCCGCCCTGGCTTTGCCGCGGCGGCCGGAGGCTGGAATGCCGGTCAGGGCCGCGATCCGCGGGGCGGCCGTGCCAGGGCAGCGGCGGCCTCCCGCCGCGGTGTGCCCGCCACCCTTTGCCAAGCACCGCTCACAGGAGTTACCGGTGAAATACATCGATGAAGTGGAGATCAAGGATAAGGCCGTCTTTATCCGGGTAGATTTCAACGTGCCCCTGGACCAGAACCTCAATATCACCGACGACACCCGTATCCGGGCGGTGCTGCCCAGCATCCATTATTGCCTGGAAGGCGACGCCAAGGTGATCCTGGCCTCCCATATGGGGCGTCCCAAAGGGACCAGGAGGGAAGAATTGTCCCTGGCCCCGGTGGCCCGGCGCCTGGCCTACCGGCTGCATAAGCAGGTGGTCCTGTCCCCGGATTGCGTCGGGCCGGAGGTGGACAGGCAGAAGGCGGCGATGAAGTCCGGAGATGTGATCCTTCTGGAAAACCTGCGCTTTCATGAGGAAGAGGAAAAGAACGACCCCGGCTTCGCCCGGGATTTGATGCATGGGGTGGACGTCTACGTGGACGACGCCTTTGCCGTGGCGCACCGGGCCCATGCCTCGGTGGAGGCGGTGACCAGATACGCCCCCATCTGCGTGGCCGGCTTCCTGATGCGGGATGAGGTCCACTATTTTCACAAGTCCATGGAGGACCCGGCGCGCCCCCTGGCGGCCCTCATCGGCGGCGCCAAGATCTCCAGCAAACTGACGGCCCTGAAAAATATGCTGGGAAACGTGGACAAACTCATCATCGGCGGGGCCATGGCCAACACCTTCCTCAAGGCCCAAGGTTATGAGGTGGGCAAATCCCTGGTGGAAGATTCCCTCCTGGCGGCCTCCGCCGAAATCATGGCCGCGGCCTTGAAGAAGAAGGTGAAATTCTATCTGCCGGTAGATTGCGTGGTCGCCGACAAATTGGCCAGGTCAGCGGAAACCAAGATCACCCCGGTGCAGGAGGTCCCCCAGGATTGGCTCATCGTGGACATCGGGCCGGCCACGGTGACCCTCTTCGGGGAGGCCCTGCAAAACGCCAAGACCATCCTCTGGAACGGACCCATGGGGGCCTTCGAATACGACGCTTTCAGCCGCGGCACCATGGCCATGGTGCAAAAGGTGGCCGATTCCTATGCCTTAACCATCGTGGGCGGCGGCGACACCGACGTGGCCCTGCACAAGGCCGGCGAGTACCAGAAGTTCTCGTATGTCTCCACCGGGGGCGGCGCCTTTATCGAGTTGCTGGAGGGCAAGAAGCTGCCGGGGATTCAGGCCCTGGAAAAGTGGGCTAAGGGGCACCCCGATGCCTGAGCGCCGGCGCTTGATCGCGGCCAACTGGAAGATGCACAAGACCCTGGAGGAGGCCAGGACCCTGGCCGGGGAAGTTCGCCGGGGGCTGTCCCCGGGGGCGCGGGCGGAGGTGGTCCTGGCCCCGCCCTTCACCGCCCTGGCCGCGGTGGCCTCCGAGTTGGCCGGCTCCGCCATCGGCCTGGCCGGGCAAGATACCTTCTGGGAGCGGCAAGGGGCCTATACCGGGGCGGTCTCCCCAATGATGCTCCGGGACGTGGGCTGCCGCTACGTCATCGTGGGGCATTCCGAGCGCCGCCACTATTTCGGCGAGACCGATGCGACGGTCAACAAGAAACTCCTGGCAGCAGTGAATGCCGGGCTTATCCCCATCATGTGCATCGGCGAGACCAATGCCGAACGCCAGGCAAGACTGACCTTCGAGGTGGTGCGAGGCCAACTGTCCGGAGGTTTGGGCGGCCTGAGGCTCAGCGGCGAGCAGTTGGTCCTGGCCTATGAGCCGGTCTGGGCCATCGGCACCGGCCTCACCGCCACCCCGCAGCAAGCCCAGGAGGTGCACGCCTTTATCCGCGGCCGGTTGCAGGAGTCCCTGGGGGCGGCGGCCGCCGGGATCCGGGTGCTCTACGGCGGCAGCGTTACCCCGGACAACGCCGCTATCCTGCTGGGCGAGGCGGATATCGACGGGGCCCTGGTGGGCGGGGCCTCCCTTAAGGCCGATTCGTTCCTGGGCATCGCGGCCGCGGCCGGATAAGGAAACCCAGGCAGCCGCCAGGCCGGGCAGCCCTCAGCAGAGGCAAAAGCTGAGAAGCGGAGGGCTGCCAGCTTATCTGCGGGCTTGCATCCCTCCCCTAAGTCGTTTATATTAACAAAGTTATGACTACTCTCATCATCGCCGTCCATATCATCGTCTGCCTGGCCTTGATCCTCATCGTCCTGTTACAGCACGGCAAGGGCGCCGGGATCGGCGCGGCCTTCGGCGGTTCCAGCCAGACGGTCTTCGGCTCCACCGGGGCCGCCCCCTTTCTGGCCAAAATGACCGCGGTGGCGGCCATTCTTTTCATGGTGACCTCTTTGGGACTCACCTTCATGGGGCGCCAGAAGGAGGTTTCGGTGATGCACGGGGCCGGCCAGACGCCGCCCGCAGCTCCGGCCCACCCCTATGCGCCGCCTGCTCCCGCCATCCCGCCCGCTTCGGGGCCGCCGGGCAAATGAACCATCTCTGTTTCAGTGCCGAAGTGGTGGAACCTGGTAGACACGCCATCTTGAGGGGGTGGTGGGTAATACCCGTGCGGGTTCAAATCCCGCCTTCGGCACCATTCATTTCTTAAAGATAACAATTAGATAACCTCCAATAAACAGGCTTAAAAAGCGTCCCCAGACTGTCCCCAAGCGTCCCCAACGGATATGAGATAAATTCTTTGACAAGGCCCAAAGCGGGTGCTATGATACGCCTCCCTGGACAAATGGGTATTTGTACTCAGAGCGAGATGGGTCTTTTTGCCTATGTTCCCAGGCCTGCTATAGATTATCTTAGTAGGAGAAGTAAATGACTATTTGCATTAGCGTCAATGTAGCAGAAGGCCTAGTCCTCGCAGCCGATAGTGCCGTGATGGTTTTGGGGACGATCAATACCCCCCAAGGCACGGGGCAAGGTATTATTCAATCATTTCAATTTGCCAATAAGGTAACTCGTTTTAAGGATTATCCCATAGGCATAATGAATTGGGGGTCAGGAAGCATTGGTGATCGGTCTGTACAGAGTCTTATTATGGAATTTGAGTATCACTATCCGGATAAAGCAGAAACACAATCCTATACTGTTGAAGATATTGCAGGCAAGTTATTATTATTTATTAAAGAACGCTATGATGCTGCATATAGTCAAGGTATAAAACCCATTTTAGGTATCTTTATTGGAGGATATTCATTTGAACAGTTCTTTCCTGAAACTTTTTTTTACGAGTTTCCTAAGAGCCAAACCTGGGCAGTTGTTCGGCCAAATAAAGAAGATGGAAGACCTTCTTTTGGTTCTAATTGGTTTGGGCAGACCGATGCCCTTATAAGGCTGTTTAAAGGCTACGACATTAGCTCACTAGAAGAATTGGTCAAGCGGGGCGTAGATAAAAATATCATAGAAAAATGGGTCAAAGATGCAGTAAGCGAATTAATAATTATATTTGATGGCATGCCACTTCAAGATGCAATAGATTATGCTGAATACGCAGTACAGGTTGTCATTGGGCGATTTAGATTTGGACTTGGCCCGGCACTTTGTGGCGGCGAAATAGATATTGCTGTGGTGACGCCCAACAATTTTGAATGGGCTAAGCGAAAATTATGGGCGATTAAAGAATAAGGAGTCGTTGACAATGTCTAATATGAAAATTAACAAAGAGGCATTAGCTAATGTCAATGGTACTCGGGACCTTACTTTTTGGGTCACGGGGACTATTGAGCCTTGGTTGAGTGGTCGTCGCCAAAGGCCTGACATTCAAAAAACGGTTCATAAATATAAAATACGTTTTAAAGAGGCTTGGGAAGAATTGTCAAATAAATGATCTACTTAACAGGGGAGCAAATCATATCCATAAATAAAGATATGATTTTATCCTTTGGAGGATCATATTATGAGGGTATTTCCAACATAAAAAATGACAATTCCTTCGGATATATTTTATCGGCTCCAGATCAAAAAGTATTTGGAGTAGAGAGATACCCGAGTATTTTTGATAAAGCAGCGGCATATCTGTTCTTTATCATCAAAGATCATATTTTCTGTGATGGTAATAAAAGAACCGGTATGGTTGCTGCTTTTGCTTTCTTAGATTTAAATGGGATGGAAATAAGTAGAAAAGTGAATTGGAACCGAATAGTGAATTATGCCGAGAGAATAGCTGGTTGTAAACCCAGCATTGAGCACATTTCCCAGTGGTTGAGGAGAATAGCTCGAATCCATTAAAAGGGAGAATGTTGCCCGGCCTGGACTTGAGGGAACTTGAGTCGAAACCGTACAATTTCGACACCTTAAAAAAGGGCGAAAGAATGAAAGCTAATCAAAGCATTTTGGCAAGCTGGAACCTAAGAAAACCTAATATTCAAAGTTGATAAAAGTTGAGATTCAAGAAGCTCCGGGCCGGGGTGTGATGCCTGATATGCAGGACAAAAACAGACAACCTGAAACGGGAGCGGCTGCCGAAATTCCGAAAGCTGGGATTGATAGTGCCCCCCTGTGCGCCAGGGCGGCAAGGGCAACGGAATTTCGTGGAAATAAGGGGATAATAGGGGGGGCGATTTTTACTGCTATGCAGTGGGAAAGCACTAAACCGGCAGAGTCATAACTGACCCTGCCTGGTGCAGTTGCTGAGAGGGAATGGCCGTTTATCTCTTGATAAACTCCTCCATCCCACCTAAGCCCAAGAGGGAAAATTCCGCCATGGCAAGTACTTTGCTATTTTCAAGCTCTGTTTAATTGCAGCGATTTTACGATCTTCATCGGCTTTAAATCCGAAGCCACCACTACCCGGTTACAGCCAGTAGCTTTGGCTTTATACAAGGCGTCATCGGCGGCCCGGAGCACGTCTTCCACCGTGGCACCATGGTCCGGAAAGATAGCCACCCCCAGAGAAATGGTGCAAGTTTCCAGGGGGCGCCCTTGGCTTACCACCTGGAGATGCTGCACCTCTCGTCTGATTTCCTCTGCTCGTTGTTGGGTAATATCAAAGGATGCCTCCGGCATAATCAGGACGAATTCATCTCCACCATAGCGGCAGGCGATGTCTCCCACCCGCACCTGGGTTTTTAGAAATTTTCCCAGGGCCCGCAACAATTGGTCGCCAGCTTCATGGCCATAGGCATCATTGATGGGCTTGAAGTGATCCATATCCATCATGATGACCCCCATGGTGGCTCTCTTACGCCGGATGCGCTGGGTTTCCTGTTCCAGGGTCTCTTCCAGGTACCGCCGGTTGAATAAGCCGGTGAGGGGATCATGAATCACCTGTTGGCGCAGGGTTTCCCGAAGTTTGAGGTTGGCTAGCGCCATGGAGATGTTATCAGTAAAGGTTACCGCTATATCCTTTATCTGGGCAATAACGGAGATGTCTCCCTTGGAAGCGGCCTGCAAATGCAATAATCCAAACGCACCTTCCTGAGCAATCAAGGGGAGGCAAAAATAACACCCTCCTGCATTGTCTGGGAGATGCCGGCAGCGCTCATGTTGGACCGAACCTCCTGAGAGATAGATCCGGCCGCGGCGGATGGCCCAACAATTATTGGGGGCAAATATCTGCTCTCCGGCCAGAGGTTCCCCCCAGGAGGTGACCATCTCCAGGAAATTGCCGCTAGAGCTGAGCATAAATAAGCCCCCCGACACGCCCGAAAACAATTGCTGGGCGGCTCGGACAATAATGGCGTAGGCTTCATCGAAATTGAGGCAGGATTGCAGGAATTCCGACATGTTTGTGATAAGAGTGGCTTCCCGGGTCCTCCACTCCGATTCGTTTACCATGATCTGGAGCTGTTCATTAGCCTGTCTGAGATCCTCCTCCGCTCTGACGCGTTCGGTGACGTCTCGATAACTCCAGACCCGGCCCACGATTTCCCAATCCAGGTACTGGGGAATGGAATAGCGTTCGAAGACGCGACCGTCTTTAAAATGGAGAACGTCGAAGCTTTTGGCTGCCGGCTGGTCATAGAGCGCTTTCACCTCCTGCAAGAAGCCATCCGGGTCCAGCAGTTGATCCAGAACGCAATTTAAGGCTTGCTCAGCGTCCCTGGAAGCTGTGATGCCTTCCGGGATATGCCACAACTCTCTAAACTTTTGGTTGGCGCTCACTATCAGGCCTTGGCGATTAACCACCAGGATGCCGTCGGTGGTGGACTCCAGGGTGGCCTTGGACAGGGACAGTGATTCCTTCAACTCGGTATCCGTCCGCTTGCGCTCAGTGATGTCCCGGACAAACACGAGCTCCCGGGCATGATTCTCATGTAAAATATTAGCCGCCGTCCACTCCACTTCGACTATAGAACCATCTCTTTTTCGATAACGAGGGCCAGCGGACAGGTGTGGACCTTCTTGGCCTTCCTTGGCTAATCCTTTTTGAGGCGCCAGGGATTCCGATGCCTGGACTTTGTCGATCTCAAGACCGATGAGTTCTTCCGGTTCGTAGCCTAGCCACTGGGTCATAAAGGGATTGGCGTCTATAATCTTACCGGTTTCCGGGTCATAGACAAACGCCGCCTCGGGCGCCGCAACGAACATGGCCCTGAAACGGGCCTCTGAGGCCAGAATGTGGTTGGCTCCTTCCCGAATGGATAGATTGGAGCCGATAGTAACTAAGGTCAGCACCACGCCGATATACGCCGCGGCGATACCCAGAAAGCGATAGAACACCACCAGATTGACCGGAGCCAACAATGCTATGGACCAGCCTGCCGTCGCGGGGGAATTAATGGCTTGCTGATAAAATAGATAACTTTCCCCGTCAATTTTGACGGTGGTTCCATCCTCAGGGGGTCGGGGAAAAACGGCCTTAAAATCGGCAGTACCATACTGGGCCTTTAACTCATCTTTATTTGGGGAATTAATAGGCGATAAACTATGGTAGTCCAGGCTGGGACGGTTGCTCAGAAAGATTACCCCATCGGGAGAAATGAGAAAGGCAGTACCGCTATCTTGCAGCTCCTGTTGAAATTTATCCAACGTCGTTTTAATGGCCACCACTCCCACAATCTTCCCCACCGGGTCGCACACCGGATAGGAAGCAAAATACCCCCGTGTTTTCGAGACCACCCCCAGGGCGAAATAGCGCCCTGGTTCGCCCGCCATGGCCTGCTTAAAATAGGGCCGGAAAGCATAATTATGGCCGACAAAACTATCCGGGGCGTCTCGATTGGAAGAGGCGATGGCGGTACCGGTCTGGTCCAGGAGATATGCCGGCGAGGCCGCGAATCTTGATTGGTATCTATCCAGTACCGAGTTGGCCTGGGCAAGGGTCTGGGGCGATTTCGAACACAGTGCCGGGCTAATCCATGGGGACCCCGACATGGCTTTCACCGCGGCACCGGCTCCTTCAAGTTCGAACAGCAAACGCTGGATAATGAGTTTACTATGGATGGCGGTATCCTGGAGGACCTCCTTGCGGGCCATATTGCCTAGGTGTTGGGTCAGGCCCCAACCGGAGGCCAGGATGACCGCCAAAACCGTAATCGCGCCATACAGGTACCGAGCCCGGACCCGATGGTTTTGTTCATATTCCGCCGGCCACGATCTCCGAAAATAGCCCACAATCATGGCGGTGATCCACAAAGCCAGCAAGCCCCGCACCAATTGAATCGGCAATCCCATCAGGCTGGTGAACGCTCCATAGTTCACCAGGGTGGCTGGGAAGAACGGGACCCGGGGAACAATCATTCCGGTAGCCAGGCCAGAAAGCATCAGACCCACAGCACCAGACATTAGCCAGAACCGCTGCTGGGTATCACCCCGCCTGCCTTCCCTGAATAACGCCCATCCGGCCCACAGGCTACCCACCAGACCCAGAAAATACCGCGTGGTGGCGTTCAAGCCATCCCAGCCCGAAAGAGCCCCCAGGCATGCAACCAGGGCCAAAATAACCAAAAGCCGGCGTCCCAGTCCGCCGCTCCGGCGGCGGATCAGGCTGAGACCGCCGAATTCTAACAGAAAAAGAAAAGATGCGGTCATGATGGCCCAACGACAGGCACTAAGCCACGCAAAATCCGGCCAAGCGAGGACCATGAAATCCAACAGTTCGCTTAACCCATAGGTGAAGCCAAAGAGGGCCAACCATGCCCAAGGCAGCCGCTGGTTGACCTCCTTGGAAAGAATATAGCAAATTACCCCCAGACCGATAAAAGCCAGGCCGCAGAAGAAAAAAATGTAATCCATCTGTCCCTGGAACCAGTTATTCATACGATTTCCACTTCCTATCCAGCCGAAATATTCTTTACTTCGGCATGGAATTTGCCAGTATTCCTTTGGCTTGATAATAATATGGGGCACCTAGGAAAAAAGGTAAATCCGGGTTTCCCTGATATTCGCCTTCGATTACCATGAATTTGGGGCAAGTGAAGCCTCGGCTGGGACCTGAGTCCGAAATATACCCAAAGGTGCCCCCCCTCTTTATCGAACTGCGCGGGGCAATTCTCGTCACAGTTAGGCATTTAAGCCATCTGGGATTAAAGCAACTTCTATGCCAGCCGAACGCTAAAGCCCACGGAATCGCAGGATGCTATGGGTTTGCCTGTACATGCAGACAGATATTCCTTGCCCATTCTGCGCCAACTTCCTTGCCCGTGTTTCCCTCCCTCAGGGTGGGGGTGTTTGCCGTCACGGATTGCGTTGCTCCGTCTCCGAGAAAGAAACATTTTGTTCCCTTCAGGTTCTTCAGAGAAACAAAAAGCACCCATGGCACTGGAAGGGCACCAGGTTGAGGTTGGAACCGCATGGTTCTAACTGAGGATTTTCCGGCCCAAAAGGCAAACCCGAGGAATAATCAATGGTCCTCGCCAGTTAGCTCGCTAACCTGTGGCAAGGCTTTTATAATGAGCATAAATATTATTGAATTCCTCAAAAAGTGCTTGACGGATTAAACCTAATGTTCAATTATATGCTACAGAAAAAGCCAAACTCAGCGTGAGCTGGGGACGGAAAGCCACGGGTCTCTGATCAAATAGATAGCCGGGTTGCCGAGGATGGGGGCAGTCCGGTTTTTTTTATTCCGGGCGTAACCATTCTAGGCTGAGGCAAGAAACGATCTCTCCGAAGGAGGACTAGCGGTGCGGAATCTATTAAAAATCTTCGCTGTTCTGATGCTACTGCTGGGATTGATGGGTACGGCTCAAGCCGCCACCTCTATCCTATATTTTAGTGATGCTACGGTCGGCACCGACCATATGGCCGGGGCCTTAGCTGCTCTGGGGCCAGGCTATAGCGTCACCACTGTCGCCAGTTCCAGTGCCTTCGCCACCGACATCAGCTCAGGCACTTACAACCTGGGCATTTTCATGGTCCAAGGATCTTTGTCAACGGATTATAATGACGGCATCACCGCCCTGGGCGCTTTCGTCGCCGGCGGCGGTCGTGCCATCTATACCGACTGGAGCGAAAATAATACTTATGCTGCTCTCTTTGGCGCCACCTGGACGGGTACTGCAAATGAGAGTTCGTTTAATGTCAGCGGTCCTCTGGCCACAGGGATCACCAACCCAGTGGTTCTCTCTAATCCCGGATGGGGCACTTTTTCCATGGGGGTCACCGGCGCGACCGTGCCGGCCACATTCCCGAGTACGAATGGCGCCATTGCCATCGGTGATAACGGCGATGCTATAACCAACGGTTTCTTGACTGACACCATTACTCCTGGAGCGACTGGAGTCCAACTTTACACCAATGAAATTGATTATCTCACGACCACGCCGACGGTCCCCGTTCCTGGGGCCGCATGGCTACTAGGGTCCGGCCTCCTGTGTCTCACCGGCTGGCGGCGCTTCAGGAAAATTTAACCAGCCATTCCTTTTAATTAGCCAAGCGAGGCAGGGTCTCCAGGGCCCTGCCTTTTTTGTTTCTGACCTAAAAGTGAAAGTAGTCGATAGTTTGCCAGAATCGGCACCTATCAGTGGGGCGGGAAAAATTGCAGATATGATCTGGATGGCGGGAGTTTTTAGTCTCGGATAAGTTTCGGATCAGAGCAGATAACGCCGCTTCGGCTCTCCGCAGTCAACTGCCGATGATCCTCTCAGGGCTGTAAGTCCTCCTTCTCCTCTGCCTGCCTGCCGCCGAGCTAATACTCTAACATAACTTGCGGAGCAGTTTTTGGCCGGCAGGTCAGCCAGCTAGTTTCACGCACCTCCGAAGAAACCCCCGCCATCTTTTTGAGAGCGGGTTTAAGCGGAAGAGTCTGGAACCTCTTTCCCTGGCAACCCCGCTATCCTATCGGGCGGGATGAAGGCCAGGCGGGAGTTTCTGGTTAATGCGGAGTATCGGTTCCCTTGTGGCCACTATCTTCCTCTTCTTTAAGGATTCTAGCTATGTCCTCCCTGAGTGGCTTTTTGGCAATTTTATGGTTCTCCGAAAGAGGCAAACGCGGTCGAATTTCAAGCCTTTCAGGCAACTTGTAATTCGCAATTTTTTTATTCCTCAGAAACTCCGTCATTTCTTCAAAAGTGAATTGCTTACCCCGTTTAAGGGTTACGTAAGCACAGGCCTTTTCTCCCATTATGGGATCGGGCATAGGCACTACCGCCACACTCTCGATCTTTGGATTGGTGAGCAGAAAGCCTTCAATTTCCGCTGGATAGACGTTCTGCCCCCCCCGGATGATTACTTCTTTTTTCCGGCCCGAGAGGATCAGATTGCCGCCGGAGTCGAACTTCCCCAAATCGCCGCTTCTGCACCGGCCCTCCGGTCCCAGGCATCCCCATACCTTCAGAGTGGCCTCGAGGTCCCGATAATACCCGGCAGCAGCCGAAGGGCCGGCGTAGACAATTTCCCCCTCTTGTCCCGCGGGCAGTTCATTGCCTTCGTCATCGAGGATAGTGACCACGCTCCCTCTGGTGATTTTTCCCACCGTGCCCCTGCGGACTTCCGGCGGGTCGTCGATGCTGACCCCCGAAACGAGCCCCGCATCAAACTGACCGTAAATATTGAGCAGCGGCACTTTAAATTTTTCTTCAACTTCCTGTGCGAGAGAATATGGCAGCGGGGAGGTGGAGGTGCATATGCAACGCAAGCTGCTGAGATCATATTTCTGAAAATCGGCTCTGACCATCTTCGCAAGCTGAGCTGGAACGGCGAGGAGAATCGTCGCCTTCTCTTTTTCGATCAGACCGAAGGCCTTCTCCGGGCTCCAGATATCCAGCAATACTACCTTGGCCCCCACCAGTGCGGCAGTCCCGTTATAGCAGAATGCTGAACTCAAGCCGCCAATGGGGCTGATGATATTCAGGACAATGTCGCTTTCCCTGATTTTCGGGCATTCCCCATAAGCACGCGCCATTGCGATTCTGGAACACTGGGCCTGTTCGGACCCCTTCGGCAACCCTGTTGTCCCGCTCGAAAATCCGATGATGGAAATCTCAGTCGCTTTGATACGTGTATCCGCGAAGGTCCCCCCAGGGACTTCCGCTGGTGTCTTCATCAGATGCTCAAGCGAAAGACAGCCTTCAGGGACTTCCTCACCTTCGATAAAGATGTATTTTAGTTTCGGCAGCGATGGCAGCATTTCCTTTACGGCATCATAGTATCCGAATCCTCGGAATTCGACCGGAATGGCGATTCCGACCGCGTCGAATGATTTTAAAACGAAGTCAATCTCCATTTGCCGGATGGTCATCAAGGCAGATCCGCAAAGGATCCCCGCTTTTTCACAGGCAGCACGCATCAGGAAGGCTTCGACATGGTTTGGCAGCAGCGAAAAGATGAACTCGTCCTTGTCAATCCCGAGATCAATCAGATTAAAGGCAATCCGGTCAGACATTTCTTTCATTTGTTTCCAGGTCAGCCTTCTCTGGATATCTACAAAGGCTTCCTTTTCCGGATATTTCCGAGCGTTTTCATCCCAGAGATCCGAGGTTGTATCCATGGTCCACAGGCCCTTGGAGAAATACTCGTCGTACATAGCCTGGGTAAATCTGGTTGGTTTAGCCATTCAAATGTCTCCTTTCCTCTCCATAGGCTGCTTGAATTTTGACCTTCGTAGCATATCCAACCGGGTAATTTTTACTTACCCTGGAAATTGGCCTTGCGCCGTTCTTTGAATGCCCTGATTCCTTCCTGGCAATCTTTTGAATTGATCGCAATTGCCTGCATGTATACCGCCCAGTCCACCTCGCTCATCAGGGTCCCGCTCAAGCCGCGAATTATGCCCTGCTTGATGATTGACATGGCAATTTTCGGCGATTTGGTAAACCTCCTGGCCAGTTTCATGGCTTCATCCTGGAGTTGGTCCGCCGGGACGATCCGGTTTATCAAACCGACCCGGTATGCTTCCTGGGCATCTATCGTGTCCCCGGTCATCATCATTTCGGTGGCTTTGGTCATGCCGATTATCTTGGGAAGAAGAAACATGCCGCCGAGCGCCGGAATCGTGGCGATCCTAATCCAGATCGAGCCGAATATTGCTTTCTCCGAAGCGAGGCGGAAATCCATGTGCAGGGAAAAATCGAATCCGGCGCCCATCGTCGCACCGTTAAAGGCCCCTATGACCGGTATGTTGAGCGTTCTTAAGGAAAGCGCCGCTCCGCCATAATGCTCCAGCAGTAAGTCATGAAGCTCCATGGGTGGTAGATCGCAGGACATTTTGTAAACGGAATCGACGTCACCGCCGCTGGAGAAGACGTCCCCCGTTGCCGTGATTATCAGGGCCTTTATACTTTCATCGGCCTTGACATCTTGAATGGCGGCGGCAATATCCTTAAGTAAAGGGACATTGAGTGCATTTTTCACATCCGGGCGATTCAGGGTAATCCGAGCCACCCCATCGATTTTTTCAAAAATGATATTTTGATATTCCATAAATTTACCCTCCTCCCTTTTCCCTAGGCTTCTGTATCAATTGTCTCTTTAATTGTGAGTGAGATTAATATTCCCACCACTATGCTGATACCGGTAACGTCCCACATCCAATGCCAACCCCATTTCTGCGCTATCGTTAAAACCACTGGCGGATAGCCGACCATCGCCAGATCCCAGGCGACGCGCGTGAGGCCAACGGCAGATCCCCTGATGTGAGTCGGAACAATATCATTCACGAGGGCGGACAGAGTAGGTAAGCCGAGACCGGTCCCGGTGAAGACAACGCCTGAGGAAAGCATCAGCATGGTTAGATTCTTGGTAGCCGCGAACATGAACATGCCAATCGCGATGATGCTAAGAGAGAGGATCAAGCCTGGTTTTCGCCCGAACTTGTCCGCGATCCAGCCTCCCGGGTAAGACAAGACGGCAATGAGAGAAACGGGGAACAGCGAAAACCCAAGATCCTTGATATTTATACCGATGCCTTTCATGGCAAAAAGCGGCAGGAGAGTCGCCGGCATGTCCATCCTCTCCACGGCGAGAAAGAAGGTGAGGTAAACGACAATCATGATGTTCCAGTTTTTGACCATGAATTTCAGATCGCGCAGCTTGAATTCGAAATGCTTGGCGGAGCTCTTGCGCACAATGCTCTCCTCCAGGCCCAGCCAGTATATGAACGACCCCGCAATCAGAAATCCGCACCCCAGCAGGATGGTGTTCTTGTAGCCCATTATCCCGGCACAATAACCGCAGGCTATCATGCCTATTGCCGTGCCCAGAGAATAGAGGCCCCAATAAATACCCATCGCCCGCGCCTGGTAATTCTTGGGGACGATGTCGCCGATATAGGCCAGTCCGGCCGGGATCAGGCAGCCCGCGCCGATACCCGCGATGATCGACCCTACATAAACAAAAACCATTCCGCCTGATTCGACTGATACGACATAGCCGAGGCCGTAGATGAGAAAGCTGGCCACCAGGATCGGCTTTCGTCCCCAGCGGTCGGAAAGCATGCCGGAAATGAACTCCATGGGGGCCTTGAACATATCCCGCACTGAAGTGACCGTCGCGGTTACCGCCATGGAGAGTCCGAATGTGGCCGCGATATAAAGCGTGATCATCGGCATCATGAGACCCGAACCGATTCCGATCCCGATCATCATGGCAATGCCCAGCGTCAAGGTTCTTTTGTTCAGCCAAAGATGCCGGTTGGCCGCATCGCTTGAGTTCACTCGATTTTCACCCACTGGTGCTCCCGTTTTCATTTTTGGTTTTCCTCTCTGTCAGCCCTCAGATTCAATACCTCGGCCCACTCACTTTCAAACTGAATCCGGTTGACCTCGGCGGCTTATCTGCCCTTTTCAGGGGATTGCATAAACCCTGCAGCCGCCGCGCTCGCCCCGGATAATGCGTCCCTGATTTTCCAGATATAGCAAATGGGCTATCGCTTCCCCGGTGGCGAACCATCTCTGTGAGACGGGGAATTCCGCCCAGGAGCTGCAATCGATATCCCAGGTCATCATGGACGCCACCTCGTAAGCATTTTGTGGACGCGGCGCCTGCGCCAGGATCGCGAGCACTTCCTGAAGCCTTTGGTGGTGGTGCCTCCGCAGTTCCTCTATTCTGCCTTGGCAATCCTGTATAATGCGCCTGTGTCCCGGCAGGACGAGGTCTACCTGAAGGCCGTGGACTTTGTCCAGACTCGCGAGATAGAGCTCGAGAGGATTGGCCCCCTCGGCCGAACAGCTTATGTTAGGCGTTATATCGCTGAGTATGTGATCTCCGGAAAAGAGAAGCCGGTTGGCTGCATCGTAGAGACAGGTATGGCCGCCCGTGTGCCCTGGGGTCGCGACAGCCCTGAGGTTAAACCCGCCACGGCGTATGATGTCGCCGTCCTTGACGGCGCTCATCGCGGGCATCCGGTCGGAGCCGTATTTTTGCGCGGGATGGTTGCTGATCGCCAAATCGATCTCAGCGCGGGGAAAGCCGTTCAACGCGAGGAACCCGGTAAGCGGCTCCCAGCCCTGCCAGCCCTCGGTGGATTCCTTGTCCGCCTTGCTGATGTATAGCTTCGCCGTACCGTTACACAGCTCCTGGGCAAGGGCTAAGTGATCGGCATGCAGGTGGGTTATGAAGAAATCGGCGTCTTTCAGTTCGACTCCTGCTTCGGCCAAACCTGCCAGCATGGCTTCCAGGCATTCCTTTCGGTTCAGCCCCGTATCGATGATGAGGTTCCTCTCCGGGTCCTTGATCACGTAGGAATTGACCCAGCCCAAAGGGCTCTGCGGCAGGGGGACCTCTATCCGGTATAGGTTGGGCAAAACCGCCTCGATCATCAAAAGACTCCTTCGTAGCCGTGCACCCTGGGATGCCGCGGCGCTGAATCACAAACCGCTCTCCTCCAAGTCCCCGAGTTCAGATAAGGGGAAAACCGGTCCATCCAGGCAAACCCTTTTCGAGCCGATCATGCAGTGTCCGCAGACGCCCATGCCGCACTGCATACGCCGCTCCAGAGAAAGATAAACCCTGTTCCGGGGAACTCCCTGTTTTTCCAGCTCGGCAACGGCTGCTTGCATCATCACACCAGGACCGCAAATCACCGCCACGCTCTTGTCCGGATTCAGCCTGGCGTCACGCACCAGCTCAGTAACCAGACCCACACGGCCGGCCCACCCGGACCCATTCCGATCCACCGTGAGGGAGACCTCGATCTGTCCCTGGGCCGCCATGGCCCTGAGTTCTTCTCTATAGATCATGTCGGCGGGCGTTCGAGCCCCGTGGAGCAAGTTTAGCCGGCCGTAAGTTTCCCTGGTCTTCAGGAGCTGCTTTATGAGAAGCCAGACCGCCGCCAGTCCCACGCCGCCTGAGATGATGTTAACGTCCCGGCCTGCGAAGGCCTTCAGGGGAAAGCCACGTCCGAACGGGCCGCGCATTCCAACTTGCGCGCCCTCCCGGAGTTGGCCCACTGCGCGGGTAACCTTGCCCATCTCTTGAATGGTCACCAGGAAGCGTTGCGGGCTCCCAGCAATAACATCGGCCACGCTTACGGGAAATTCTCCTTGTCCAAAGAGGGTGAGTTCAATGAACTGTCCCGGCTCAAAGACAACGGGTTTTTCCTTTTCAAGGGCGAGAAGCAGCGATCTGGTGTGGGCCGTTTCCTCGCGAATGGCGACCACTTTAGCCAGGTCCGGCATGTACATGTTTTTCTGCATGCGTTTATTCTTCCAACCTGGCCATAACCGCAAGCAACTTGATATGCGCGGGGCAAAACTCCGCACAGCGGCCGCATCCCACGCAGAAAATAGCGCCGTGTCTTCTGGGATCATAGAGCAGCTTGTCGTATAAGCGGTGTTTGTAGCGCTGACTCTTCTCCCCCCGCAAGCTCTGGTTGCCGATCTGGGAGAATCTTTCAAAATGGCAGGCGTCCCAGACCAGAACACGCCGCCCCTTGGTGCGCTCCGGGTTGGTTTTATCAGTTATGGCAAAACAGTGGCACGTGGGACAGACCATGTTACAGGCGCCGCAAGAGCAGCAGACATCCGCGAATTCCTGCCACAAGTCGTCGTCATATTTCGCCAGCAAGTTGTTGGTGATGCGCTTGAGATCCATTTTCGCCGGCAGCGACTCCTCTACCTGGCGTAGGATCTCCTGGCGCTGCCGGCGCTCTTCATCGCCGGCAGCCTGCAAATAACCCGCCGCCAGCAACCTGCTCCCTTTTTCCGTGCCCGCCTTGATCAGGAACCGGTCCCCAAGGTCCGTCATCAACAGATCATAGCCGGAATCCGCATCGGGGCCGGCTCCCATGGTGTTGCAAAAGCAATGTTCATGAGGCTCGGCACAGGTTAAACCGATGATGGTCACCTTGGCGCGTCTGGCCGCATAGACTTCATCTCTGAAGTGGTCATGCATGAAAAGCCGATCAAGACAGGAAATAGCCGCGATATCACAGGGGTGCAGGCCCAATAAAATTATGGCGCGGTTGAGTGGGGCTCTTAGATTTTCAAGTCGTACCGTGTCTTTCTCCACCTCATAGCCGTACAAATCCTGATTGTCGGGGAAAAGAATCTTCTTGGGCGACAACATGGACGATTTGTAATCGAGTTCAAGGTCTTGCCATTTTTGGATCGGTGCAAAGACCGGGTTGGAATAGGACGAGGTACCGCCTCCTTTACGGGTAGGACCAAGGACGTCGGCGCTTTGACGCAAATCATCCAAAAATTTTTGAGAATCGGAGTGGAGCAATATCTTTTCACTATTCATCTCAAACTCTTTTTCTCGTTCCAGTCTTGTATACTTTGCAGGCGTAGCCGCGCAGGGTAACCGATCCGGTCGGTCGATCATAAGGCTGCCGATAATCGGTCAGGAGGTTCATATTGGCCTCGGGGTAGCTCCAATCTCCCCAGCCAAACTCCACATTGACCACCTTGGGGTGCATGCCCTCCTGAAAGGCCAACTGTTGCTTGATACGGCCCATATAGGTTTCGATCCAAATCCAGTCGCCGTCTTTAAACCCGTAGCCGGCAGCCGTATCCGGGTTCATGTATACGGTAGGCGGCAGCGATTTGCTTTTTAACCGTTCCAGGTTCCGGTAACCGGAAAGCATAAATATTTCACTCTTGTAGTCGGTCATTATGAGGGGAAACTCGTCGCTGCAATCGAATTTCCCGGTCAAGGGCTCTTTGAGCTGTTCGAAACGGGGTAAAGAATCCACCCCCGCTTCTTCAAGGCTGTGGACCACGAGTTCAACCTTGCCGCTCCTGGTTTGGTAGCCGTTCACTCTTTCCGGGTTATAAGTACTGGTCCCGTGGAGATAGATAACCTCGTCGCGGAATTTCTCCCAGGTCAACCCCAGAGGCTTGACCATGTAATCCAAGGCCTCATCGACGTTCTCCCAGAAGTACTGGCCAAGCCCAACCCGTTTGGCCAGTTCGTTTATCATCCACATGTCGCTCTTCGCTTCTCCAGGTGGCTCGACCAGCTTGCGGTTGGCGCGGACATTGGCGAACCAGGCCGGCCAATAGGCGACAGTGTCGTGTTCGTGCATCATGGCGGCCGGAAGCACGATATCGGCGATCCTGGTTGTGGCAGTGTGGAACAGCTCCGACACGACGAGCATCTCAAATTTGCGGAAGGCCTTGTCGGTAGCGACTGAATCGGGATAGGTCAAAAGGGGATTGGTTACGAAAGCAATGCCAATCTTCGGGCGGTAGGGATCGGCATCCAATAGCGCGTGAACCAGGGCCTGGGTCGGCACGTACCCGAATCTGGACGCCAACTGGAAGTCCTTGCCGCCAATCGTTCTCTCGGGAGATCGAGGACAGAGCCGCAGGCGTTCCCGCAGATCACCCATCATAAATTTCCCCGGGGGATAATATCCCGGCGGTTCCAGATCCGCATGTCCGCCGTCGGGCGTGTTCACGTTCCCGGTAATACCCCGCATCAGACAGATGGCCCGCAGTGTTTGAAATGCCTGGGTGCTGCCTTCAAGGGCGTTGCCGCTGCCGATTATCCCGGGTTTCTGGGTACCGTAAAGCCGGGCTACGTCGATGATGGTCTGCTTGGGTACCCAGGTCAGTTGCTCGACTTCGTCAAGAGAAAATTGAGACACCTCTTTTTTGACTTCCTCGAACCCGATAGTCCAATCCCGCAGGTAGCCTTCGTCAAAGAGGCCTTCCTCTACCAGGACTTTGACGAAACCCATTGCCAGAACTCCGTCGCTGTTCGGCCGCGGGCGGATCCAATAATCGGCGTCCGAAGCGTGCATACCCTTCTCAGGCCAAAGTTCGATATTCTTGGGATCGATCACCACAACCTTGGTCTCGCCGCTGACCAGTGCCCGGTTGAACTGGTAGCGCGGAATGTTTGAAAAGGTCCCGCCGGTATGGGCCAGATTTGCTCCCCAGAGGATGATGACCTTCGCATTTTCCATGCGGGCCATAATGTATCTGCACCCGAAGGTATAGCGCAGTGATTCGGTATTTTGCACCCCGCAATAATTACCCGGTGTAATGACGTTAGGTGAGCCAAAGGCGCTGGCGAAGCGTTGGCCAAAAGCGAATTCCATTCCCTTGGGCTCACCCAATATCATCGCCAGACCTTCAGGGCCGACATCGTCCCTTACCTCTAGCAGCTTGTGGGCGATGGTATCGAGGGCTTCATCCCAACCGATCTCAACCCATTTGTCCTCTCCTCGTGCCCCAGCCCGTTTCAGCGGCCGGGTAAGGCGATCTTTGGATTCGACGGTGCCCAACAAGTGCTCGGCGCCTTTTTGGACCGAGCAAATATGAACTGGAAATCCAGATCCGCCCGCAGCCTTGACCTCCAGTATCTTGCCATCTTGCACGACGACCCTGAGGGCGCAGTGGTTCGGACAGATATGGCAAAAAGTAATATGTTCCTTCCGCTCCATGGTTACCTTTCCAATCCAGAGTGGCTACAGCGCGTCAGCTACCATTATACAATATACAAAACTAACCGAACACCGCTCTGGTCAGCAGGGAGACGAGTTCGTCGATTTCGGCCATTTTTTGGGGGCGGTTGTCCCGGTCCAGGATCACCCACCGCAGGGCCATGTGGGCAAACCCGCCAAAGAAAAGCTGCTTGACCACTTCGCAGTTCCTCTCGGCTTTAATGGACCCATCATTTTTACCCTCCTCCAAAATCTGGTCGATAATCTCGGTGTAGCTCTGAAAAACGTCATACGCCGCGGATTCGTAAAATTTCGGCTTCAAGCGTATGTTCAGCAGGTAAACTTTGAGAAAATCCGGTCGGTGCATGAAGATGAGAAAGTGGTAACGCAAAAAATGCCGGAATTTTCTTAGCGGGGTCTTCATTGCAAAAGTCTCCTGCAATATATCCTTGTGTTCCTGAAATCGGATTTTCGGGATGGTCAGGAGAAGGTCTTCCTTGTTCTCGAAATTTTCATAGACGGTGCCTTCCGCCACGCCTGCCAGCCGGGCGATGTCGGCGATCGAGGCGTCGGCGTAACTTCTTTGCGCGAAAACTTTCTCAGCGGCCTTGAGTATCCTGACGTACTTGTCGGTCTTCTCGGGCGCCGGGTCCGGAGCTTCTCTCTGAATCATGGGCCGGATGCATTCCATCAAAGGCTGAGCGCTGAGGCCGCTTAAATCGGTCTTCTGTCCGAGCAGGTAGGGGATGGTTTCCAAATCGAGGGCTCCCAGAATGAGGTCCCTGACAATGGACATGTTCACGTCTTCCCGAAAGACTCCCTGGATTACCCCCTGCTTTAATATATTTGACATGAGAGCCGCGTATTTACGGATGGAATTATAGGTTTGGTGCTGGTAGAAGTTACGGTTGGAGCGGCACTCAAATAAAAGCAGCCTGGAATAATCCTGGTGGGTTACATTGTAGTATAAGTGGAACCAGATCATTTTGCTCAGTTGACTGATCGGTTCCACAATACCGGCCAGTTGTTCCTCCAGTTGCTGTAAAACGTACTCGAGGTGCGCGCCGATAATGGAAAACAGCAAGTCTTCCTTGTTTTGGAAATGATGGTAAATTGCCGAATCCGTCACACCCGACTCAGCGGCTATTTTCGCAATGGTGGCATGGCGCAGCCCATGTTTATAAAAGACTTCCCGGCCGGCCTTTAAAATATTCCCCCTGGTTGACAGGTCTCCCATCCTTGGCAGCACTCCCTTGAGATTCGACATTTTAATCACCGTACCCTACCGAATCGCTTCGCGGATTAATTCGCCAGATCCCGGCGGCAAAATTTTCCTCAATACTGGGATGGATTGAACTGCATTCACCAATAGATGTCAAGTTAAAAAAGCTGCTGCGGGAGCAGAAATATATTAACATACTGAATTATGATGATAAAACAGATAATATATATTCATTGACAATGATTCAGCTTCAAGATAACATTTGAATCACGCTCAAGAATGGCATATAATGGGGTCTGCAAAGGAGTCAGCGCGCCTCCGGGGACGAACTTGCTTCTCACTGCGCTAGCGGTTATATAGGTCTATGCTGCGCGCCAGCGAGCTGAGAGGGAAGAGACCAGCACTCCTGATTCCCGTCTGGTCGCGAGATAAAGGACATTCCCTGAGGTGCCTCGATTAGCCTTTCACCCCGATTTCTGATGCGAAATACTGAAATGCGGTAGGAGCTGCCATGTACAAGGATATCGTAATCGTCAGCGCAATTCGCACCCCGTTCGGCCGCTACTGCGGGGCTTTAAAAGAATACGACTATTTTGACCTCGGCGCCATTCCAATGAAAGCGGTTCTGGAGCGGGTCGGTCTGCCGGGAGATCAGGTGGACGAAGTCTTCTGGGGAGTCGGGGACACATCGGTTTGCAAGGATGTCTACACCTCGGTGGCCGCCCGCCAGACGCTCATCAAAGCTGGGCTCCCTCCCGAAACGCCTTCAATTTCTTTCGATAAGGCCTGTGTTTCGGCAATGTCGGCGGTCCATTATGGCTGCCGCGCCATGGTTGCCGGTGAAATAGAATGTGCCATCGCCGGAGGCGCCACCTCTTTTAGCCAGGAACCGCTCATCGTGCGGGGGCTCAGATGGAAAGGCTTCCGCATGGGTGACGTGAAGATGGAGGACCCGCTTTTTGCGCTCGGGTACAAGGATTTTAACCCGGTCTCTGTCGATACGGATAACCTTGCCAGAGAATATGGCCTCAGCCGTGAAGAGCAGGACGAATGGGCCCTCCGCAGCCACCGCAACTATGGTGAAGCCTGGAAGGCCGGAAAATTTGCAGACGAAATACTCACCCTGCAGATTCCACAGCCCCGAAAAGAACCGCTCGAACTCAAAATCGACGAACAGTACCGGCCCGATATCAGCATGGCAGCGCTGGCCAGACTTCCCGGCATTTACGGCTGCAAGGGAGTTACAGCCGGCAATGCGCCGGGGTTAAACGACGGGGCCACGGCCATTTTGTTCATGACCCGCAAAAAAGCGCAAGCGCTGGGCCTGGAGCCTTTGGCCGAAGTGGTTTCCATGGCTTCTATCGCCCGACCCGCCGACCGCATGGCTGAGGCGCCGGCCTTCGCGGTGGCTAAGGCGCTTGACCGGGCAGATCTGAGCCTCGACGATATCAGCCTTATCGAGATCAATGAAGCCTTCGCCGCCGTGCCGTTGGTCACCATGCTGAAGCTCGCGGATAGAGACCGGCAAAAGGCGAAAAAACTGCACGCCAAGGCAAATGTGAACGGCAGCGCCATCGCCATCGGCCATCCCAATACCGCCAGCGGGGCCAGGGTCCTCATGAACCTCGTATACGAACTGAGGCGGCGAGGCGGCGGCTATGCGCTGGGCGCCATCTGCGGCGGCCTGGCGCAAGCCGATGCCTGCGTACTGAGGGTTTGATCCGCCTAAGTTGCACCTGAGAGGGTTCAGCAAAAGCGCGGGATATGGCAATAACTCAGACCAACTGAATCAGGAGAAGGGATGAAAATAGCAAATATTGGCATTATCGGCTCCGGAGTCATGGGCAGCGGAGTTGCGCAGGTTAGCGCGGCAGCCGGTTTTCGGGTGGTGATCCAGGATATCAACACCGAAGCCCTGCAAAGGGCTAAGTCGGGAATCGAATTTAGCCTGGGAAAGCTGGCCAGCAAAGGCAAGATAACTCAGGAACAGGTCGAGTCCACTCTTGCCAATATCGAATTTTGTAAGGACCTTGAACCGGTAGCCCGCAAGGCGGATTTAATCGTAGAAGCGGTTTTCGAAAATATCACGGTAAAGCGAGAAATATTCAAGCAGTTAGAGAAAATTGCCGGTCCGGATACTATCCTCGCGTCCAACACCTCGGCTCTGCCTATCACTGAAATTGCCGGTACCACCCCGCGAGCGAAAAACTACATCGGCATCCATTTCATGAATCCCGTTTTTTTGATGAAAGGCGTTGAAATAATCAGAGGCCAGCTGACCTCGGATGAGACTTTCGCGGCAGCCAGGGACTATATCCTTAAACTGGGCAAAGAGCCGATCGAAGCTGTCGACTATGCGGGATTCATCGTCAGCAGGCTGTTGGATGTTCTGATGAATGAAGCCGTCAAGATGGTCCAGGAAGGCAACCGGCCGGAAGATATCGATAAAGCGATGGAACTATGCGCCGGTCATCCCATGGGACCTTGCAAACTGCTGGACCTGGTCGGGGCCGAGATTGCCATGCACGGCATGGAGACCATGGAACGCGATCTGGGACCGGCGTACAAGCCGCATCCCTTGTTGAAAAAGAGAGTCTTGGCAGGCCTGTTGGGAAAGAAGACCGGCCGGGGATTTTACGACTACGAGAAATAGAAACTTTCTGACAAACGCCTTTTACAGTTTATTTTCTAGGAGGAAATGATGGCGCTCCAAATATTTGATTTAACCGGGAAGGTCGCAATGGTTTCCGGCGGCGGTGATGGTCTTGGACGGGCAATGGCGCTGGGACTGGCCGATGCCGGAGCGAACATAGTGGTCTTCTCCCGGAAAGTTGAAAAATGCGACGCGGTCGCCCGGGAGATCGAAGGGCGCGGGGTAGGCGCCCTGGCGGTGCGGTGCGACATCAGCCGGCAAGAGGATGTCGACCGTCTTATGGAGCAAACCCTCCAAAAATTTGCCCATATCGACATTCTCGTCAATAACTCCGGTCGTACCTGGGGGGCGGAGCCGGAGGATATGACCTTCGAGGACTGGTCCAAAGTCATCGATTTGAATATAAATGGCACTTTCAGGATCACCCAGGCGGTTGGCCGGGAGATGATCAGGCTCGGAAAGGGCAAGATCATCAATATATCCTCCTATGCCGGTTCCAGGGGCACCGACCCGGTGTATATGAACGCCATTCCCTACAACACCTCCAAGGGCGCCATAGAATCCTTCACTATGGACCTGGCCGTGAAATGGGCCAAGCACCAGATAAACGTCAACTGCATCGCGCCGGGCTGGTTTCCAACCAGGATGACGACACGGATATTCGAAAGTCATGGCGAAGCAATTCTGGCCCGCATACCCATGAAACGCTACGGAAAACCGGAAGAACTCAGGGGTCTGATAATCTTCCTGGCTTCACCGGCCTCGGATTATGTCACCGGTCAGGTGATCGGGGTTGATGGAGGCCTGACGGCATGGTAGCGGTTGCCTGAACCTTCCCGGACTCACGCGGCTCTCAAGTGAGACTATCTGCTCTTCCTGAAAGAGCGGGAGCCTTTAGGAGAGCCATGTGAAGGCAGAAGAAGGCGCCGGCCCTTTAACCTCACGGGAGCCCCCCGTAATGGGTAAGAGAAGACTGTCAGGGACGAACCACTGTAGCATATCAGACACGGTACAAGGGTTGGGAAGGCAAATTAGCAAGAATCCCAAAAACCCACCATACCCAGACCATATCCGCATTTTCCCATAGTCCATCGCTAAGTCTCCTTCCTGGCAAGTTACGCGCACCTTACCCCGCTGGACTGGCCGATAAAGCGGCTGATCAAAAGTGGGGGCCAGAGTCTCTTATCACGCCCCAAGGTGGTAGGTCCATGTGGCCTCGGCTTTTCCTCTATTGCACCATTATTGGGCAGTGCTGGCCTGTGGGGGTCCCTAACCTCCATCGTAGTGAGGCATCCTGGTTCCGCTGATTAGGTATGCCCAAGATTCAGGGAAAACTTACTTGTTTAAGGAAACTTGTGCTATCATGCCGTCGACAAGTGGATTCGACTTCAAGGAAGGCAACCTTGGAGTATTTTCCCCGGGCCAACAGGTCTCAAGAACCATTTTGAGACTTCGCGGGTCAAGGTTGCCGCATAATCTTGGTTAATATGCCTGCGATGTCCTGGAAAGGTGTTCAGTTCTGTAAGATTGGGCGTATTATTTTTAGAGCTGTCGCTTATCTGTTAATAACCACCCTCGGTTTCAGCTATTCATCTGCCCACGCACAAACCCTGACTCCGGATC
>JBKQLU010000011.1:0-6908 GCA_052326585.1 Desulfobaccales bacterium
TTGATCCAGGTACCGATGGTGCGGGGGAAGCCGGCGGCTTCGGCCTCGGCCGCCAGGGTCCGGGCCCCGGGGTCGGCGATGAACAGGTTATTCAGGTCCACCGGTGTCAGGCCGGCGGCCAGCACCACTTCCACCGGAATGGTAGTGGTGAAGCCCACCCTGGCGCCGGGAAGGGGCGGTTTAATGGAGGTCATGTTTATTTGCCGCGGCAACGGCGGGCCAGCTCAAATCACCAGAGGCCGGTGAGCCGGTCCGCATTTGGTAGTTTTGCTAGTATTGTGTCCCACGGAAACGTTGCATAAATGCTTGGCCTTTTTCCCTCCCCCTGGAGGGGGCGACACCGGGTGGGGGTGGTAATTTATCTTTCATTTACTACCACATGTTGCCACCCTCCCCCCAACCCCCTCCCATCAAGGGAGGGGGGTATCTCAAATATTTTTGTTAAGATAATTGTCTGACATAACAATAATTGATTTTGCCTTGCCCTTCACAAAAAACAAAAAACAGATAACGGGAAACAGCCATAAATGACCGAACCTTGGCATAGCCTGAGCATCATCCAGTTGGCGCCGCTCCTTGCCCGGCGGGAGGTCTCGCCGGTGGAGGTGACGGCCCAACTGCTGCAGCGCATCCGGGAGCGGGACGGGGAGCTGCACGCCTACCTGTTGGTGGATGAGGCCGGGGCCATGGCCCAGGCCCGGGAGGCCGAGGCCCGCCTGGGCCGGGGGGAAGGCTCAGCCCTTACCGGCATTCCCCTGGCCCTGAAAGACGTCATGCTTACCCGGGGGCTCCGCACCACTTGCGGCTCCAAAATCCTGGGGAATTTTGTCCCCACCTACGACGCCACGGTGGTGGCCCGCCTGCGGCAGGCCGGCGCGGTAATTTTGGGCAAAGCCAACATGGATGAGTTCGCCATGGGCTCCTCCACCGAGAACTCGGCCTTTGGACCCACCCGGAACCCCTGGAACCCGGAATACGTTCCGGGGGGCTCCTCCGGAGGCTCCGCGGCGGCGGTGGCCGCTGACCTGTGCCTCGGCGCGTTGGGCTCCGACACCGGCGGCTCCATCCGGCAGCCCGCCTGCCTCTGCGGGGTGGTGGGGCTGAAACCGACCTACGGCCTGGTCTCCCGTTACGGCCTGGTGGCCTACGCCTCCTCCCTGGACCAGATCGGTCCCATCACCAAAGAGGTGAAGGATGCCGCCCTGCTTCTGGGGGTCATTGCCGGCCACGACCCCCGGGACTCCACCTCGGTGCCCCAGGCGGTGCCGGACTACACCGCGGCCCTGGGTCGGGATCTCCAAGGGCTGAAGATCGGGGTGCCCCGGGAGTATTTCGGTCCCGGCCTGGACCCGGAGGTGGAGGCGGCCATCCGCTCGGCCCTGGGGACCCTGGGCAGCCTGGGGGCGGAAATCCTGGAAGTGAGCCTGCCCCACACCGAGTACGCCGTGGCCACCTATTACCTGGTGGCGGTGGCGGAAGCCTCCTCCAACCTGGCCCGCTATGACGGGGTGAAATACGGCTTTCGGGCCGAAGGGCGCAACCTCATGGAAACCTACCTCAACACCCGCACCGCAGGGTTTGGGGCCGAGGTGCGCCGGCGCATCATTTTGGGCGCCTATACCCTTTCCGCCGGCTACTATGACGCCTATTACAAGAAGGGCACCCAGGTGCGGGCCTTGATCCGGGGGGATTTTGAGGCGGGCTTCCGGGAGTGCGCCCTGATCGCCTGCCCGGTGTCGCCCACCCCGGCATTTCGCCTGGGGGAGAGGCTGGCCGACCCCCTGACCATGTACCTGTCGGACATCTTCACCATCTCCGCCAACCTGGCCGGGATCCCGGGGATCTCGGTGCCCTGCGGCTTCAGCTCCGGGGGACTCCCCATCGGCCTGCAACTCCTGGGTCCGTCCTTCGCGGAGCCGGAAATATTCCGCGCCGCCTATGCCTTTGAGCAGGCTACCGACTTCCACCGCCGCAAGCCGCCGTTTTAGCGCGGTGCGGCGCGGGCGGGCGGGACAACCTTTCCGGTTGCCGGGAGGAGAGGCTGGATGCGGGCCTTAGTTCAAAGTTGAGGACCTCTGCTAAACCAGCTTTGTCATCCTGAGCGAAGCGAAGGATCTCATATTTCTTCGGTATATATGAGATTCTTCGGTCGCTGCGCTGCCTCAGAATGACAAAAATGGGGACTTTCGCAGAGGTCTCAAGTTCGCAGTCGAGAACCATCCCTACCAGAGGCCCGCAAGCCTGAGCCGCTCTTTCAAGTCCCGGGGCGAGACGAAGGTCCAGGCGGTCAGGCCGTGAGTGCGGGCCGCGGCCACAAAATCCTCCTTATCGTCGATATACAGGATCCGGGCCGGCGCCAGCCCGGCCTCCCGGAGCAGGGCCTGAAAGATCGCCGCCTCAGGTTTGCGGCTGCCCACCCGGTAGGAGAGGATCAGGGCCTCGAAATGCTTGAGCAATGGGGCAAAGCGCTCCCGGAGGTAACGGAAGTGCAGAGGATTGGTGTTGGAGAGCAGATAGAGGGGGTAGCGCCGCGCCAGGCGGGCCACCACCGCCTCCATCTCTTCCCAGGGGTCGAAGATCTCGGTCCACATTTCCCGGAAGCGGGGAAAAGGCAGGTCAGAGCCGAGGCGGGCTGCGAGGCGCCGGTGGAATTCCCGGGAGGAGAGGCGGCCGCGGTCGTAGCGGGACTCCAGGCCGCTCTGAAACACCTCGGCGTAAATTTCCTGGGGGTGCCGGCCCGCCAGTTCGACCAGACGCTGGCAAAAACGCAGGTGGTCCACCTTGACCAGGACATTGCCCAGGTCGAAGGCGATGGCGGCGATGGGCGGCGAGGTGGATGTCATAGACAAGAAATTTATAGCCTAAAATCCTCAATGGAGCCATAATCTTAAAGAGAAAATAGCCGGTGGTTGCGGAATTTAAGGCTGAGAATTTGTGATAACATCCCAAGATGATCTCGCAGAAAACCATGAGACCGACCTTGCCGGGGAAAGTTACTTTATGGGAAGGACCGCCCCCGTGCTGAGCCGCCGCCCGGTAGCGCAAGATTTGGCCTGGGCCGGGCTTATCCTGCTGTTGGCCGCGGCCCTGGGGATTGGCTATCAATGGCAACTGGTGCGCCTCTCCTGGACCGGAGACCTGCCGGCCCACCTGGAAGAACAGCGGCAGCAACGCCGCGAGGTGGAATTTCAGGGGGTCAAGACCCTGAATCTGTCCCAGACTTACGACATCTTCCAAGGGGGGCAGGCGCTCTTTGTCGATGCCCGGGATGCTGACGAATTCGCCGAACTGCACATTACCGGGGCCGTCAATCTTTCCTTGGACCTCCTGGCGCGCCAGGGGGACCGGGCCTTGGCGGGCCTGGCCCGGGACCGCCGCATCGTGGTCTACTGCGGCCAGGCCAATTGCAATAAGGGCCTGGAGGTGGCGGAGAAGCTGCAATCCCTGAAGTTCACCCAGGTGAGCGCCTTCCTGGAGGGTTTCCAGGCCTGGGACCGGGCCGGGTATCCGGCCGAAACCGATAAATGACTAGAGTCTGTTTTTACTCAGGCCCTGTAAATCCATGGCTCAAGGAAGGTGAGGTTTATTGCCTCCGCACCTCAAAGCTATCGTAAGGCGCCTCCTGGAGATGATCCTGGGAGCGATCTTTGTTTACGCCGGATATCTGAAACTCGTGCACACCGAGGAATTTGCGGAAGCGGTGCTGGCTTACCAGCTTCTGCCGCCGGACCTGGTGGGGCTGGTGGCCGCGGTTCTCCCTGTCCTGGAGGTGGCCGCGGGACTGCTTCTGGCCCTGAAGCTTAAGAGGCGCAGTTGCCTGATGTTGCTGGGGCTTCTCTCCGGGATCTTTTTAGTGGCGATGTTCATTGCCCTGGCCCGGGGGTTGAAGATCGATTGTGGCTGCGGTCTCTTTTTTAGCCGGCAGGTGGGCCTGGCGCCCATGCTGGAAGACGGCCTCATGATCGTTTGGGCCGCGGGCTTGTACTATTGGGAATTAAGAGCGGCTGCAACCGGACCAGCGTTAGCGGCCGCCGCCGGCCCCGATTTGGGGGCGGAACTGCAATAACTCGAAACTCGAAACCAAGGGCGGACACCCGGGGCCGCCCCTGGAACATGAATCCTTTTATGGGCAGATTCTTCAATTTTTACGATCCCCTGGAAAAACGCTATGTATTCAATAGCTTCCTGGTGGTAGTGGGCCTGGTTGAGGTCCTCATCCTGGTCTTCACGCTCTTCTGGCAGATCGACTTCGAAGGGATATTTGCGGAGCAGGCCAGAGCCCCGCTGGCCTTCCCCTGGAAGCCCTATCTGCTGGCAAGTTTCATTGCGCCCATCGCCCTGCTCTTCCTGTTCGGCCTCATTATCCAGGGCTTCGAGGTTTTGGCCCAGCCCCCGGCTGACACCCCGCAGGGCGCCGGTGGCCCGGGTGGCAGGCGCTGGACGCTCCGGTATCTCCTGGGATTGCTGGCCTTTATGGCCTTCCTGGCCTTGGCGGCGCAGGGCAAGGCTGCCTTTGCCCTGATCGCCGGGTCCATCAAGGGTCTGGGCTTAGGTGGTTCATATCTCCTCATCGCCCTCATGGCCCTGGGCCTGCTCTACCTGCCCTTGAGACTGGTGCTGCGCTACCGCTTGGAGAAAAAGGCCATGGAATACCAGTATCTTCTCTATCTGGCCCAGCGCCACGGGCTGATGGTCATAGACCCCAAGGACAATCCGCAATTGGCCGCCGGCTTGGGGGAGAAAGGGAAGCCCGCGGCCCCGTCCCCCATCGGCAATTTACCCCCGCCGGCTGCTCCCCAGGACATCGACCTGCAATAAACCATAAATTTTAGACTTGTGAAAATTTTCCTTTACTTCGGGTGCCACTTTAGGGTATGAATTGACATTTGGCTCCCGGAAAGGGAGGGGCGGGATGGGGAAATACTCCTTCAACCGGCGCAATAACCTTAAATAATTAAGAAAATTATTACTTATCAGGAGGATGGCAGACAGATGGATATTATGACTTTTGCCTTGATCTGCGGTGCGTTGGGCGTGCTCTACGGCTTAATCACCACCACCTGGGTCTTGAAACAGGATGCGGGCAGCGCCCGGATGCAGGAGATTTCCGCGGCAGTGCGGGAAGGGGCCAACGCCTTCCTGAACCGGGAGTATAAGACCGTGGCCATGGTGGGCGCGGTCCTCTTTGTCCTGCTTTTCGCCCTGGGGAAATACACCGCTTTCGGTTTTGTCATCGGCGCCGTGGGCTCGGGTCTGTGCGGCTACATTGGCATGTACGTGGCCGTGCGCTGCAACGTCCGCACCACCCAGGGAGCCTATACCAGCATGGCCCACGCCCTGAAGATTGCCTTTCGGGGCGGCTCGGTCACCGGTCTGCTGGTAGTGGGCCTGGCCCTGTTGAGCGTGGCCGGCTACTTCAAGTTTTTGATGCAGGTTGATCCGCACCAGGCCATGCACGCCCTGATCGGTCTCGGCTTCGGCTGCTCCCTGGTATCGGTCTTCGCCCGGCTGGGCGGCGGCATCTACACCAAGGCCGCGGACGTGGGCGCCGACCTGGTGGGCAAGGTGGAAGCCGGCATCCCGGAGGACGATCCCCGGAACCCGGCGGTCATCGCCGACAACGTGGGCGACAACGTCGGCGACTGCGCCGGCATGGCCGCGGACCTGTATGAGACTTACGTGGTCACCCTGGTGGCCGCCATGCTGCTGGCCCATACCATCTACGGCGACGGGTCGCCGGCCATCCTCTTCCCCATGGTCATCGGCGGCGTCTCCATCATCGCCTCGGTGATCGGCACTTATTTCGTCAGGTTGGGAAAATCGGCCTACATCATGGGCGCCCTTTACAAGGGCCTCATCGTCTCCGGGGTGCTGGCCGTCGCCGCCTTTTATCCCCTGGCCAACAAGTTCATGGCGGGCGTGGCCGCCAAGGCCGTGGGAGGGGTTCCGGGTCATGTGATCCCGCCCTTTAACGTCTTCCTGCTGGCGGTCATCGGCGTGCTCCTCACCGGCTTGATCGTGGCCATCACCGAATACTTCACCTCCAAGAGCTTTTACCCGGTGAAGTCCATTGCCCTGTCCTCCACCACCGGGCATGGCACCAATATCATCCAGGGCCTGGCGATCTCCATGAAATCCACCGCCCTGCCCGTGCTGGTCATCGTGGCCGCCATCCTGGCGGCCTTCCACCTGGGCGGCGGCCAGGACAGTGCCGGCACCGGCCTCTACGCCATCGCCCTCACCGCGGTGGCCCTGCTCTCCATGACCGGCATGGTGGTGGCCATCGATAACTACGGTCCCATCACCGACAACGCCGGCGGCATTGCCGAAATGGCCGAACTGCCGGATGAAATCCGCAATATCACCGATCCCCTGGACGCGGTGGGCAACACCACCAAGGCGGTGACCAAGGGTTACGCCATCGGCTCCGCGGCGCTGGCCGCCCTGGTGCTCTTCGCCGAATACTCCCGGTCCTTCCCGGGGGTCATGACCTTTCAGCTTTCCGATCCCCGGGTGCTGGCCGGGCTGTTCATCGGCGGCCTGCTGCCCTTTTTCTTCGCCGCCCTGTGCATGGAGGCCGTAGGCAAGGCCGCCGGCAGTGTGGTGGAGGAAGTGCGGCGCCAGTTCCGGGAAATCCCGGGCATCATGGAAGGCACCAGCAAACCCCAATACGGCACCTGCGTGGACATCGTCACCAAGGGCGCCCTGCGCCAGATGATGGTGCCGGCCCTGATCCCGGTGCTGGCTCCAATCATTGTCGGCTTCGCCCCGGGGCTGGGCCCCGTGGCCCTGGGCGGCATGCTCATCGGCTCCATCGTCACCGGCCTGTTCGTGGCCATCTCCATGACCTCCGGCGGCGGCGCCTGGGATAACGCCAAGAAGGCCATCGAAGACGGCCTCTACGGCGG
>JBKQLU010000012.1:0-44975 GCA_052326585.1 Desulfobaccales bacterium
TCCGGATGCTGGACTCCGGTCCCGAACAGCACTGAAATGGTCAAGCTATCAGACTTCACCGGTCACTCCCACGGCCTCAGCCGTCGCTCTTTGCCACGCAGATATCATCTTCATTGCCGCGTCTTAACTGACATCCTAACTAGAGGGTGGTCTTGCTGCGCTCACACCCTTTGATCACTTCCACGCACTTCTCCGGTCTCCCCTCCTTCTGGGGCTTGGATTCCTCCGGCGGCGGTTTCATCATGCTGGCGAACAGACTCGAGCTGGCCACCCCGCTGGTTTCAACGGTGGCCTTATTGCGGCCGCCTCGCAGGGCCAGACGAATCTTCCCTTCGTTGCTGGCCAGATTCAGAAGTTCGCTCTGGTCCGGGGTCAATTCCAGGGTGACCGCATTCACCACCGTGGGCTTGCTTTCCTCACCCGATTGCTGCCAGGTCTGGCCGATGCTCAGGACCATGATGTCTTGCAGGATGACCTTGGAAAAGCTCTCATCCCCGCCTTTTAGCTTGATATCCGCCAGAACGTCCACCCGATCCCGGGGATGCAGGAAGCCGGCAACTCCGGTGACGTCATCGACCCGCACCGTCAGGGCCCTCTTGTTCTGGTCCAGCAGGCTGCTCAAGCCGGCGACCGTTCCCACCGGGGCCAACTTGCTGAACATGATGGGCTCCCCGGTAGAGATGGGAAAGGTGACCACCCGGCCTTCTATCTGGTTGAGGGCCGAGGCGCTTTGGGGCGGAATCAGCTCCTGGGGCCAGGAGACCAGTTTGAGAGAACCCCTGGTCAGGGCGGTGCCGGGAGGGATGTCGGCGGTGGCTACCGCCACTATCCCCGTGGGCGCCGAAACGACCTGGGTCTTATTGGCCACATAACGGTGAATGCCAAAGGTGGCCAACAGACCGGCCACCACCGCGACCACCATATAACTCATTCCCTTGGGTAGGTTTGCCATAACTCTCACTCACTCTTTCATGGTTGATGTGACTGCGAACTCCACCAGGGCTGCCCCTGCGCTTCAAAACCCGGTGCGGCTCCCTCAGTGCCAGGTTCTTGCCGCCCCCCTGGGAGGGGGGGCCCAGGGCCCCCCCGTCAGGTGAGCCGGGCCTAACCGGCCCCAGGGCCGATTAGGGTGGCAGGGTTTCGACCTTGCTGCTCCGGTTTGATCCACCAAGAACCTCTCCATGAGCAGACCTCCTAACGGGTTTAGAACCCGGAGGGCTGGATTAAGAACCGCCGGCGCCGCCGACGGCGGTGGAGACCGTGTTGAACTTACCGCTCAGGGTGGTGCCCAGGGCGGTGACGGAAGCGATGATAACGACTGCGATCAGGGCTACCAGCAGGCCATACTCCACGGCCGCGGCGCCGGAGTCGTCCTTGAAAAACTTCTTCATGGGTTGCTCCTTCTGCGTAGTTTGACCAAAATTGAGGTCAAGATTAAACCTCAGCTGCCAGCAGCGGCGATGGAGGTCGAGACCGAATTGAACTTAGCGCTCAGGGTGGTGCCCAGGGTGGTCACGGCACCGATGATTACCACGGCGATCAGGGCTACCAGCAGGCCGTATTCCACGGCCGCGGCGCCGGATTCGTCCTTGAAAAACTTCTTCATGGGTTGCTCCTTTTGCGTACTTTGACCATCATTGCGGTCAAGATTAATCCTCAACTGCCAGCGGCGCTGATCGAAGTGGAGACCGAATTGAACTTAGCGCTCAGGGTGGTGCCCAGGGTGGTTACGGCACCGATGATTACCACAGCGATCAGGGCTACCAGCAGGCCATATTCCACGGCCGCGGCTCCGGATTCGTCCTTGAAGAACTTTCCGAGCTTTTGCAAGGTTCTCTCCTTGTTGGGAGTAAGTTGAAAGGTTAGCATTGTGAATTCAGTTCCGGTCTCTTGCCTCGGCTTCCGTTAATCGATTTGTTTGATCGGGCCCTCCCTTTCTGATGGATTTTCAGATGTTCCTTGGTCCTGGGTGGTACTATGGGGCAGCGCTGGGCAAAGATAAATCGGGGTTTCCCTGGTATTGGGCTTCGATAAACATGAATTTGGGACGGGGGAATGTGTTAATCCGTTAAAGATCGGGAGGAGGTCTGGCTGGTGCGGGGTGGGCCGTTTATCCCTTATTCCTGCGGCAGGTCCCGGCGGGCGCTAACCCACCGGGAAGAGGGGCGGATCTTGAGGAAGTCCTGCCGGGGCGCACAACCTGCGGCCCGCCTGGGGGGGCGAACTCCCCCCCATTCCATGAAATCCTGTTTATTTGCGGTCTTGGGGAAAAAGGGAAATAGGGTGGAGGGCTAAACTGGCATTGCCGGCAGGATGCCAAACGGTTAAAACTTTTATTGGGTTCGCCAGTCTCCGGAGGGCAAGTGCGATCAGATTTTCTCGGCCGGGCTTATCTAACGAATCTTAACAGCCGGGTAAACCGGTGGATTAGAGGTGAGTCGACCGGCCCCAATTGGCAGGAAAGGGCAACTCATGAACCATAAATAATCAATTGCCCTGTGGTCAGATGAATTTCCCCCAGAATCCCATTCGTAAGCCTTTCTGGGATGGAATGTAATCTAATAGTCGAAATTCAGTAGCAACTGCAGCAATGGGCTCTCCCACCTGGACGATATCCGCCTCATTAATCGTGCCGAGGACAAATTCAGCCCTCCTGAGGTAACCGACTCTATAAGGGTTGATCTTCATGATCCGGGCACAAGTGGCGTCCACCGCCGGCAGATTGCGGCCCATGACCAGCACCCCCGCTGGTTTAGGGTCTCCCATAATGGGACCATCGCCATCCATGCCCACGATCCCATCCACGATAGCCAGGTGGGGGCGTAGAGTCGCGGTGATATCCAGGATGGCCTCATCGATGCCGGCGTAATGGAGAACATTTTTAGGCCACCCATAATAGAGTCCGGGCATGAAACCAAATAAATTTTTCATAGAAAGCGTAATACCGGCCCAATGATGGGTTTTGAGCTTGGCCAGGGAGACAATCAAGTCCACGTCATGGAGCATGGCCGGGAAAGTGAGACTGGTCAAACTGCTAAACCTTCCCACATTCGGCAGGCTATAGGCATCCTGGTAATTTAGATCAATGAAGGGAATCCGGTCTTCCCAGAGCACTTCACCTAAACCGGACTCTTCCAGCACCCGTAAGGTATCTTGGCAATGTCCCGGGCCCTCGGCGACCGTGACCCGGGAGGCGCCGAACTTGAGGAAGGCTTCGACGGCGCCGCGCACCACTAAGGGATGGGTATTGATATGGATGCTGGCGGGTTCGGTCTCTACGAGATTCGGTTTCAATAAAATCCGTTTGCCCTTGATTTCATTTGGGGAAATTCCCAACTGGCGTAATCCGGCGCAGATCACTGTAGCAATGTCAGACTGATAGCCTGGGACTTTGGCAATAAAAGTCTGGGCCTGCCCGGCGCTCCTTAAAACCTTTCTCCAAAGAAGAAGACCGGAAGCCCCCAGAATGCCAGCCCCGGCACAAGTCCTCAGAAATTGGCGGCGAGTAAAGCCCATAAGATTGCTCTTCTCTGCGGCGCAGCCCTTTATGGGGCCGGCCGGTATAAACCTTCCAGGCCCCCGGATAACTGGCTGGCCAGGATAAATAGAGAGAGGGAAGTTGTGTCATAAACCCCAAGCCGGGCCTGCCCCTCCCAACATTCTTTCAGCCAGGTGGCGGCGGCCGCCGGGCGCTCGCCCCAGGCGCCCAAACCCAAGATCCCCCACGACAAGGCAATGGGAGTCCGCAAGTTTCTCAGCACCACACTGAGATAGTCTAAACTCTTTTCCAGATTCGACCTCGCGGTCAAACCCTCAAGGGCATCGAGCGCCATGCCGGTATTCTCCGGCATCGGCCTCAATTCCTTAGCGAACACGCGGATATTACCGTAATTCCAGCCCCCATGCGCCAGTTGCCGGTTCAGCAGCAGGCGGGCGGCCTCGGCAATGCGCGGATGGTCACTATGACCGGTAACCTTCAGGGCGATAGCCGCCAGCGCCGTGGGGTCAGTCCAGGAATAGGTATCAGCTACCCAAGGCCAACCCTTAAGGGTGCTGTCGCTAGCCTCAGCCGCATCGGTTTGGTGAGGGAGAACCATACCGGAGTGATCCAGCAGAAACCCCACCGCCCGGGCCAGACTCTCCTGATAAGGTGGTGATTGGGACCAGGCGAGGATGGCCAGCGGCGTCGGCCAGTAGACTGCCGGGTGGGAGGGATCGATAGAGACTCGCCCATCCGCCAGTTGACTACCAGCCAAACGGGAGCGGGCCCGGCTGATGATTTCCGGGTCGAAACCGCAAGCGCTCAGGGCTATTATGGCCCAGGCCGTGGCATCAGTCCGATAATCACTGTTATCGTTATTCGCAAAACCACCTTCGGGCCGGGATCGCCTCCGCAAAATATTAATACTGTCGGCAACTAATGGATCGATCATAAGAAGTTAAATATTAATTTAATTAACCGGGATTATGCAGCAACCCTGGCCACTGCCATCTAAAAAGATGGTTGGGAACATATGCCGGGGAAAATCCTCCCAAGTTATTATATCAAATAGTTATGCCGGTTTCTATCTTTTCCTCGGCTAATCCGATAAGGGGGAAGTATTACTACAATGATGTGGGAAAACGATCTCCGCAAAAGAGGCGGCGTTCAATTTTTATAACTGCTGCACCCGGTTTTCCGTATCCCGGGGCAGTGAGAAAATTTCTGAGCCTCACTTTTCTTGATCCAGGGCCAGGACCCCAAAGCGCTGGTCATGGCCTACGAACACCGGTTTGAGCCAGTCAGGGTATCGCTGCCGCAAGTCATCCAGGAGTTCGTCAACATGCTCAGTGCGCTTTTTACCGAAGGCATACACCGGCAGCTTCACCAAATACCTGACCTTGTGGATCTTCAGGGTGCGCCTCAGGTCCGCCACGGTTCCGAAGGATGGCGCCGCCTCGCCAAAAAGCATGAGCGGCGCCGGGGAGAGCCGGAAGGGCCGAAAGCAGACGCGCCCGGTGTAGAGGTAAACCATGGGGTCTTCCCAGGAAGCCAGGACGTCACCCGGCTTGGTGTTGGCCTCTATCCAGTGAAACACCTCTTGATATTGCGCCCAGGTGGCGGGCTGGGTGGCTAACCCGAGATACGGGTAGTCTGTCTGCTCGGCCAGGACCCGGTCCTGATAGAGCAAGGTCAGATTGGCCACGACCAGGACCGCGACCGTCACCGCCGCCAGACTGCGAAACCACAGTTTCCCAGGCAGATCGTGGAACAAGATCAGAATACCGCCCAACAGATAAGCAATCATGAAGGGCAAAACCGGTATCAGAAGACGAAGGGGCGGCCACGGCCACAAAACGACGACCATCAGGTAAAAGAGGAGATAATAGGGAAAGACCTCCCCCCGGCCCAATCGGCTAAAGACGCTTAGCAAGGCAAGCAGTCCCAGCAAAGTGGCTATCATGGGCCAGAGCGCTACATTGGACATCCACAGGTTCAGGCCTTCCAGTGAGAGAATAATGAGATACCAGATGATGTTGACCAGATTGCCCACGGCCATCTTCACCATCAGCACCGGGCCGATGCTGCCCCACCAACCCAAATAGTCTGTATAGTAACCGCTTATGGGGTCGCGGTGCCAGCCCCCCAGGCCCATCATCATCCAGAGAATCCAGGGAAGCATAACCACCGCCGCGCCCAAGATTACCCAGCGCAGAGGCCGGCGCCAATAATAGAGGAGGAGCAATCCGGCCGGCACCAGGGGGGCGCCGAGGATGCGGCATAAGAAGGGCAGCCCCAGCAAGACCCCCGAGCCGAACTGGCGGCCGCGGCTCCAGGCCGGCGCTCTTATTTGGGCCTCCAGGACCCAAAGGGCCGGTATGGTCAGCAAGGTGAAGGGAATTTCCGACAACGCCTGAGAGGAAAAATAGAGAAAAGAAGAGCAGGTGGCGCAGAGGAGACCTGCCGCCAATGCCACGGCCCAGGAGAAATAGTTGAAGCGCCGCAGAAAGAGATAGGTAAGGCCCACCGTGGCGGCCCCGCAAAGCACGGACAGCCACTTCATCAGCAGCAGATTTGCAGGAAAATTGGGCCACAGTTTCCAGACCATCGCCAGCAGGGCTGGATAGAGGATGGGATATTTGGTCTGCAGCGGCGCTCCGGGCAGGTCGATCAATCTGTAACCCAGACCGTGGGCCAGGGCCTTGGCGGTGATCACATAGATGGCATCATCATGGTAGGCGCCGCAAACCTGAGGCACCATGCGCTCATAACCCAGGAGCAAAACCAGGAGCGCCAGGCCGGCGGCGATCAGCTTATCCCGGCGCGTCAAAGCGGCGGCAGGCTCTTTAGCTGCGGTGGACCTGAATAGCGCGCCTCCGGTGGCCAATATCCCTCCTCTGGGGCCCCAGGGAACCAGACCGGACGCACTCACCTGACCCTGAGCGCCTTCTGCTCCGGGAGGCCCCACGGCAACGGATGCCGAACCATGAGCGCCTCAGGACCCGGGCCCAAAATAGTAGTGTGTCTGAATTTTCCCACTCACTTCCCTTAAGGGAAGTGAGCGGCGATGGGTTTCCCCCGCATATCCGTGTCAGGAAATCTCTTTGCCAGGTCTGACCGCAGGTACAGCGAATATCCGTCATCCTGATAGACGCGGCTCCAACTGGAGGAGTTGCCGTCAACTAGCCAAACGTAATGCCGGCCCATGACTTGATCGAGCCGGCGCCAGCGGGGGACTAAGATCGCGTCAGTCTTATATTTAGTAAGAGTCTGCTGCCAACCTTCCGCAGCCGCGTAAAACCTGATGTTTTCCCCCACGGCTGGCACAGGATAGGCAACCTCAAATCGGCTATCCATGCTTACCTTAACTTGCGGATATAGCTTCCAGGAGACGTACGCCCCCGCATCAAATGGCACCATGAGGTTCCCGGAAAAATTGTGGTCTCTGAGATATCTGACCGCGCCGGCGGGATAAACCGGCACTCCTTCCTTGCTTTCCTCTGCCGTGGTGGGAATACGGAGATGCCAGAATTGGTTCCGCACCGCGTAGAGGCTTCCCGATATCCCGATAATAACAAAAATAACCGTTAATAGCCTTGGGTTTTGCTTGCAAACCTTATTTATTAAGTTGCCCAGAGAAGTCTGCTCTAGATAGACTGGCGCGTAGCACATCCAGACGACCGCATATATCGATAAATGCCGATAATGCCATAAGGAAACCCAGGCGGTTGCCGCGATCAGGAAGAGCCCCGGCATCTGTCGCAGGTTTTTTTGCGTCAGGCAATAGAGGACCACGCCCAGGGAGAAGATCCACGCCAACAGGTCGGCCCAGTTTATGGCCCACAGGGGGCGCCATTCGACAATAAAGGGGGTGCGGTCCAGGGTGATGGCGCTCCAGATGTAAGGAAGATAATCCGTTCCATATGGGGTGCCCAGGGTTAGTAAAGCCGTTGCCATCAAGAAGAATATCTGGCGTTGGATCATCCGGAGCGATTTTAGAAACTTCCTTTCAGTAAGGAAGCTCACGAAAAACCGTTCGCTTATATAAACAGCCAACAATCCGACGCCAACCAGGAAGCCGCCGTGCAGGTTGAGCCAGATCAGGTATATGGGCAGCCACACCCATAAAGCCCAGTGCTTGCCTTTCCGGTCTTCGGCAAGCAGGAAAAGCAAAATAATGACAAAACCGAGGGTGAAGAGTTGTGCCCGGATGGTGGAGAACCCGGCCTGCCCCAGCGCTATTCCCACCAATCCTAAAAAGGCAAAAACCGGATAACTCGCACCCTGGCGAGTTGCGAAAGATAAGCATCCCAGGGCAATGAAAGCCGCCAGCAGGCATTTCAGAGCCATTAATCCAGCCGCGCCGAGTCCAAGTTGAACCGTGATGAGATATATAATCAGGCCCACGCCCCATTCATGGTGGACGACCGGGTTGAGGGTGGGAAGGTATGAAAAAGTATCGGCCCGCGGTAAATAGCCCAGCCGGAAAGATTCCCGGATAAGGGCCATTTCGTGAAATAAATCGAGATCTACTATGTTAAGCCTGCTTATGACCGCGAGAAAACCGCCGCCCAAACCGAAAAACATAGCCCGTCGCAAAGACGCTTCAGACACGGAATGCCCTCATATATTTAGAAGATCGGACGGCGGCGGTAACGGCCTTAGCAAAAAACCTATCCCGGCCCTGGGCGGGCCAGGGTTGCTTTCATTTGGGCGGCTCGTTTGAGGGCCATAGCCAGCAGGCGGCATCCATCTGCTCAGGTGGGCCGGCACTAAACCTCAGTTGCCCCTATCCTTAAATAAATGCCGGTATTAGCGATTTCCTGAGCCAATCCCTCTCAGGGAGCACCATAGCACAAAATTTTCCCAAAAATCAATTTACCGGGATGCGCAGATGGTTCTCCGCAAAGATGGAAAATTACCGGTCTGATCTGCCAGGAAAGATGGATTAAACCTGAGACGGTGTCCTGATCGCACCCCTGGGGTGGGATGGGGGTGGGCGGGTTAAGTTATTATTGAGGATAACTAATGGTCATTTATCTAAAAGAATTGGTGCCGGAAGCGAGACTCGAACTCGCACAAGGTTGCCCTCGGGGGATTTTGAGTCAAAACCCCCAAGTTTCCTTATCTCCTCAAGGTGTGGCAATATATTCAAATGGTCTCCTTAAATTTTTTGACATATGCATAAATCGGTGTAATTATATGATTAATTCGCCTATTGATGATTTTTCTCAAGGATTTTGTGGCTAGAAACAGGGACTGACTAATCAAGAGGTATAATCAAATGATAGATATCTATAAAGGGGAGTTTAGTGAAAACCCTATTGAAGACGCACAAAGAAAAGTTAAGTCGTTACTTCGAATTGGCATTTTTTTCTCTATATTTTGGATAGCAGGTATAGGATCGATAATTTCCATAGTCTTAGGGTTAAAAGCCAGAAACATCATTAAACGGGCAAATATGAATATAAGTGGTATGGGTGGGGTCTATTGGTGCTTAATAGTCGGGGGGGGTGGGTTGATTATGGTAATATTGATATTCATTGCCATAATGTTGCCTACCTTCTTAAAAAAACACTGAAATTTTGAGGATGACAGCTAAGGTAGTTATTTCCTTTGCCTCTATGAGCGAACTTTCTCCCGCAGAGACTTTAGGGATCATAGCATCAATTAGAACGTCATCGCCAAAACGTGTTACAAGGAAACATGATGGATAAATGGCCGGCTCATCCCGTTATTTACGAAATCAACACCTGGATCTGGTTGCACGAATTGAGTCGCCGTTATCAGACTCCGATGATCCTGGCCAACGTCCCGGACGCGGAATGGGACGCGATCACTGCCTGGTGCCCCGATGCGGTCTGGTTGATGGGGGTATGGGAGCGGAGCGCCAGAGGACGCGAGATTGCCATCAGCAATGAAGGTCTCTTGGCGTCCTGCCGGGAAGCCCTGCCTGATCTTACCCTGGGGGATATGGTGGGCTCACCCTACTGTATCCGCCGCTACCGGGTTGACGAACATCTGGGAGGGCCGGAAGGGCTGGCCAGAGCCCGCCAGCAGCTGGCACAGCGCGGCGCCCGTTTAATCCTGGACCTGGTGCCCAACCACGTGGCCCCGGACCACCCTTGGGTTCAGGAACATCCGGACTATTTCATCCAGGGAACTCCGGAGGATTTGAGCCATTCCCCGCAGGCGTTTCTGAAAGTTGGAGACCACATCCTGGCCAATGGCCGAGACCCTTTTTTCCCGGCCTGGCCGGACGTCATTCAGGTTAACGCCTTTGCGCCCGGCCTCCGCCAGGCCCTCAGCGATACCCTGCTTTCGATGGCCCGCCAGTGCGACGGGGTGCGCTGCGACATGGCCATGCTCTTGATTAACCGAATATTTCGGCAGACCTGGGGGGAGCGCACCGGCGCCCTGCCGGCCCAAGAATTCTGGGAAGCGCTGATTCCCGCGGTCAGGGCGCAATATCGGGAGTTCTTATTGATCGCCGAGGCTTACTGGGACCTGGAAGGGGAACTGCAGCACCAGGGCTTCGACTACTGCTACGACAAGCGCCTTTACGACCGTTTGCGCCATGGCGGCGCCGACGCCGTGCGGCAGCACCTGCTGGCCGACCTGAGTTACCAGGAGAGGCTGGTGCGCTTCATCGAGAACCATGACGAACCACGAGCCGCGGCCGCCTTTAATGACCGGAAAGCCCGGGCCGCCGCCGTAACTAGCGCCACCCTGCCCGGCGCCAGTCTCTTTCACGAGGGGCAGTTTGAGGGCCGTAGGATCAGGGTGCCCGTGTTTCTCAGCCGCCGGCCCCCGGAGCCGGTTGATTCGGACTTACATAATTTTTACCAGACCCTGCTGGCCGCGGTGGCGCATCCGGTCTTCAAGGAAGGGGAATGGCGTCTCTGTGAGCAGTATGGCTGGCCGGATAACCAGAGCTATCTCCACCTGGCGGCCTGGGGGTGGCGTCTCGGGGAGGAGAGGCGCCTCATCATCGTCAATCTCTCCGAGGTCAGGTCCCAGGCGCTGGTGCCATTCTCCTGGGAGGATCTGGCCGGGCGTACCTGGCGGCTCACCGAGGCCTTCACCGGGGAGATTTATGAGCGGGACGGCCGCGAGCTGTGCCAGCCCGGCTTATTCGTCGATCTGGAGGGCTGGCAGTTCCATTTTTTCCAGGTAGCCGAGTGCCGCTCCCTCTGATGCCGCGCCTTGCCGGAATCACGGCGATTCTGGATAGAAGATGCCGGTGGAGCGGCCGCGCTCCAAGAATTTGGCGTCTAGTAGGCCAAAAAACTGAATCTGTTTGGCAATAAATCCGGTCCAACCCGTCTGATGGCTGGCGCCCAGCCCGGCGCCGTTGTCTCCGTGGAAGTACTCATAGAACAACAGGTAATCACGCCATAGGGGATCGTTCTGGAATTTGGCGGCGCCCCCATAGACCGGGCGCCGTCCGTGCTCATCCCGGAGAAAGATGCGGGTGAGACGGTTGGTGAGCTCCTGGGTTACTTCGAAAAGGTTCATCAGGTTTCCGGAGCCGGTGGGACACTCCACCTTAAAATTGTCGCCATAGTACAGGAAGAACATTACCAGGGCCCGGATGATCAGGGAATTCACCGGGAACCAGATGGGCCCCCGCCAATTGGAATTGCCCCCGAACATGCCGGAATCCGACTCCGCCGGCGTATAATCTACCCGGTGCTCTTCGCCGTGTACTGTCAAGATATAGGGGTGCTCGGCGTGATAGCGGGACAGGGAACGGATGCCGTAGGGGCTCAAAAATTCATTTTCATCCAGCATTTTGGCCAGGATGCGGCGCAATTTGTCCGGGCTCACCAGGGCCAGGAGGCTCCGGTCGGCCACCCCGCGATGCTCCGGACCGATGGGATGGATGGCTTCCAGGAGCTCCGGCATGTGCCGGATCCGCTCCCGGATCCCATCCGCCAGTTGCGGCACCAGGTCCCTCTGAGACTTTTCAAAGACGACCGCGGCGCATAAAGGGAGCAATCCCACCACGGAACGCACCTTCAAGCGGGTGGAGGTGCCGTCGGGATAGCGGATCATGTCATAGTAGAAGCCGTCTTCCTCATCCCAGAGGCCCTCCTGATCTCCACCCATCCGGTTGATGGCCGCGGCGATCCAGAGGAAGTGTTCCAGGAATTTCACCGCCATATCTATATAAACCGCATCAAAAGGAGCCAACTCCAAGGCTATGTCCAGCATGCCCTGGCAATAAAAAGCCATCCAGGCGGTGCCATCGGCTTGCTCCAGGAGCCCGCCGGTGGGGAGGGCGGCGTTGCGGTCAAAAACGCCGATATTGTCCAGTCCCAGGAAACCACCCTCGAAGACATTTTTGCCGAAACGATCCTTCCGGTTCACCCACCAGGTGAAGTTCAGCATCAGCTTCCCGAAAACGTGTTTGAGAAACTGGATATCCCCTTTTCCCAGCAGGACTTTTTCAGATTTATAGATTAAGAGCGCCGCCCAGGCGTGCACCGGTGGATTCACATCACTAAAATTCCACTCATAGGCCGGCAACTGGCCGCTGGGGTGGAGATAGAACTCCCGCAGCATGAGATCGAGCTGTTTCTTGGCAAAATCGATATCCACCAGGGCCAGCGGAATGCTTTGAAAGGCCAGGTCCCAGGAGGCGTACCAGGGGTATTCCCATTTGTCCGGCATGGAGATGATTTCGTCATTCAACATGTGGAACCATTCCTGGTTGCGGACATGACTGCTATGAGCCTTCAGGGGATGGGCCCCGTGCTCGCCCAGCCACTTAATGGCGTCAAAATAGTAGTACTGCTTGGACCACAGCATGCCCGCCAGAGCCTGGCGCATCACCCGGGCGGCATCCTCTCCCACCGCGGGCGGGGTGATGGAGGCGTAAAAGTCGTCCGCCTCTTGCCGGCGGGCCTCCATGATTGCGTCGAAGCCGCTGCCAAAGGGACCGTCCGGGGACGCAGCCGGCGCCGCCGCGAGAGATGCCGGGGGGATATCATTGAGCCGCAGGCGCATCACCGCCGCGTCTCCCGCGGGCACTTCGAGCCGGTAGTGGGCGGCCGCCTTGGTGCCGGTCTTTTCCGGGTTGACCGCCAGAGTTTGGCCGTGGACCAGGTAGTTGTGGAAGGCGTCCTTCACATAGGGATGGAGGTTGGGCGTCCCGAAGAGGCGCTGATTATTCGTCTCGTTTTCGGTGAATAACAGGGGGACTTCCCCCTCACAATAGAGAAAGCGTTCCCCCAGCTCGGCATGCGAAGCGCCCGCAATACTCAGGCCGGGTTGAGCGGTGAGTTGTCTCAGGGCCGGTTTAGCCTCCCCGGGAGAGTCGGACCAGGTATGGCGAAACCAGAGGGTGGGAAGCACATGGAGCACGGCCGCTTCCGGACCGCGATTACATACGGTAATCCGAATCAGGATATCTTCGGGGGCGGACTTGGCGTACTCCACAAAAACATCGAAATAGCGGTCGTCATCGAAGACGCCGGTATCCAGGAGTTCATATTCATAATCGGACCGCGTGCGCTGCCGGTTGGTATGGACCAGGTCATCGTAAGGGTAGGCCGCTTGGGGATATTTATAGAGGAACTTCATGTAGGAGTGGGTGGGGGTGTTGTCCAGATAGAAGTAATATTCCTTCACGTCCTCGCCGTGATTGCCTTCACTGTTGGTCACCCCGAAGAGCCGCTCTTTGATGATGGGATCCCGGCCGTTCCACAGGGCCAGGGCAAAGCAGAGGCGCTGTTTGTCATCGGAAAACCCGGCCAGGCCGTCTTCTCCCCAGCGATAGGCCCGGGAGCGGGCCTGGTCATGGGTAAAGTAGTCCCAGGCATTGCCGTTATCGCTGTAATCTTCCCGTACCGTGCCCCACTGGCGTTCACTCAGGTAGGGACCCCATTTCCCCCAGGGAATCTGTTGCTCCCGGGCTTCTTGGAGACGCCGTTCTTCTCGAGTATTAGACAGATTTTGCATAATAAATAACGCCTAAAATTCAGAATTCAATCAGAGTGCGACGCTAGACCCATGGCCCTGCAAAGATCACCTCGTTTTTACTGGAAGCTGAATGGTTACTAAGGTTGCTTCGGCTCCGCCTTTTGGAAAAGCTCATCCAGCCAATCGAATACGACCTGGCTCATCAGACTGCGGTTCTCCATGACACAGTGATTGGCAGCCCCTTCGCTTGCCGGAGTGACCACGAATTTCTTCCTGGGGTTGGGCAGGTTGTCCATGCAGAGCTGTTGTTGCCGTTTGACCTCCCGGCTCTGATATTCTCCCGCAGCGACGAGGACGAGGGCCGGGACCGTGACTTTTGCCGGGTCAAAGCGGAACCCTGCATTGGCCGCGACGAGACCGGCAGGCTTGTCCATGGGCACGCCCCAGCGCCAGCAGACAAGTTTGACGGTGTTGCCATGAAAGGATGACCAGGAATCGATTTCCTTCTGGGTCGCCTTGACTACCGGCATCGTGGCGAACAGGGGGCGGGCATCAACGATGCAGCTGTTCATGACAATCGCCTTGATCCGTTTATCGTGCATGGCGGCCTGAGGCACGAAGCCGCCACCGCCGCTATATCCGTAGACGGCCAGCCGCTGCGGATCCACCTCCGGACGGCCGCGGGCGTAGTCCACCACAGCTTGCAGCGGGACAAACATGTCCCGGCGGAAGCATTTCCCCTGCAGGGGGAGGAGCCCTTGCCCCGGCAGATCCACGGTCATGAAGTTGTAGCCGCGATCATGGGCCTGGGGGGCGATGTAGAAGAAGAGATCCTCGGCAAAGGTCTCTCCGCCGCCGATCATGATCAGGGTCTGCACCGGTTTAATCCCGGCAGAGGCCTTACGGAAGAATCCCGGGAGAACCGTTCCTTCAAAGGGAATCTCGATGTATTCCAGGGGTGGATCGAACAGCTCTCCGGCCTTTTTCAGGAGGCTGCGACTCTTCCCGGCGTATTCCCTGAGGCGCGGATCATCGGGCAGCATCGCGAGGAGCGCCAGGCGATAGTAGTAAGAGGCGCGCTGAAACTGATCCCGGGCACTCACCTGGTGGCCTCCGGCAAGGGATTGTTCGCCCCGGGCTTCGACGCGGTGCGCCATCTTGGCCCACTCCTCCTGCCAGCTGGCGGCGTCGCCGTCCTTGATGTTGGCCGCGGTGCGGAAGGCCTCGCCGATCTCGCAGCCGTGGTTCACCGTGGCGCCAAGAACGAGTGAGCCGAAGGTGAAATCCATATCTGGGTCTTTAAAGTGGTAGCGCAGGTAAGCTGCGTGGGCATCGAAGACCTTCTTCTGCCCCTCGCTTCCCACTGATTTCGTTTCCGGGGTCTCTTCCTTTCCCGCAGCATAGGAGAGAGCGGTTCCCCCATTGGTCAGGACAACAGACGCCAGGAACATGACCGCAACCGCCAGGACTCTCTTCTGCATGCCAAACTCCTCTTACCTCTGAGGCCAAGGCCTTAGGCTTTCCGGGTGCGCCTCAGGGCAAGCGCTCCCAAACCAGGATGACATCCCCCTGGACGCCGCCGAGGAGCAAGGTGCCCTTCAAAGTCAGATACTTCCCAGCCAATTCGAAATGGCGCCGCTGATCCGTCCCCACCCAGTTGGGGAGGAGGGCGGCTTCGATGTGGTGCACGATGGTCTGTTCGTCAGGATTGACTGAATAGGTCCCTTAGTAGGCGGTATATCCGCCGAACGCCGCCCGCACTTCGGCCTCGGACGCGACCATGGGGTCACCCGAGGTAAACCCTGGACGGTTGGGGTCCATGAGCTGTACGGCCATACGCCCATCGGGTTCATAGATGAGCCTTCCCTGGGCAGCCTTTCCGAAAGGATAAGCTGTCTGTCCGCTTGAGTCCTTGCTGTGGAAGGATATGAGTTTCCAGGAACCGGCCAGTTTGGCCATAATTTCACTGCTCCTGCCGTTAATCCTTCCCGGCGCGGCACCCGCATTCCTTTCGCTCAGGCCTTGGCTTCTATCGCCGCAGCCGCTGGTGCATAGGACAATAAGCAAGTTCAACAGGCAGAGGTTTTTCATTGTGGATGTCTTTGGATGCAATGCCGGACAAATCATGATGACGAAGCCTCGCCAGGGAGAGGTCAGGTAATATCGGCTGATCCGGGTGAAGCCCATCATCCGCCGCTTCCGGCCGCTGCCGCGATAAAAAAATTAATCATACCACAGGACCGGACATGGACCTTAAAAATTATCAGGAAGATGCTCAGGGGCGGCATCAGGACGATGGCGTCCCCCCGGGGCCACAGGATGATTCCCAGCGGCGCGCCGCCAGAATGACCCGCTGGCCGGTTCGTTGGGCCGGCGGCCAGGGCTCCCGGGAGCCCCGGTCCCGCACCGGTTCGATCCCCGCCGTGGAGATTATTTCCTCCGGCCAGGGTTGCGCAGGCACCAGTCTGTTCTTATCTTTCTCATACTCTTATGCAAAAGGTTTGGGCAACGACATCCCTGGCATTAATGCTCAGTGCTGCTATGGCGGCCTGTGTCGGGTTTGAGCCGCGGCCTCTGTCGCCGGAGCAAATCACCTTCAGCTTTGCAAGGGGATTTTCCCATGCTGACTCTGGCCGCGCTCTATTGTCATCCGGAATTGGATGTGGCCAGGGCTAAGCATATCAGCACCAAGAGATAATAAGCGGAAAACTTATGAAAGCAATAATTTTGTTGAGTGCTGCAGTAATTTCATTGTTACTTTGGAGTCCATCAGCTCTAGCTGGAGACATGGATAAAAATAATCCCATTTATGAGGAATTGTCTGAAGAAGGAAGGCTGACGACAGGAGAGATAACTATTGTTTATGGCGTGCCATGCGTAGAAATTATGCTGAATAGTGGTGAAAGCATAAATACATTTGTCCGTTCCGAACCTTGTTTAAAGAAAAAGTCTCTTATGGTTCAGGATAAGATTGCTCTCATTAATAAAACGCATTATCTATTGATTGTGAATGGGACCGATAACGTCAGCACCGATAAGAACAAAATGTTCGTGCCCCTCGACTATTCGATCGAGCCGCAAATTCTGCCGGAATTTTTGTCTGATGCGGCCAATCATGAAAAATACATCCTGCTAGATCTCCGCCAGCAATATCTCGGCCTTTATGAATGGGGAATTTTGAAATACTGTTTTCCACTCTCTTCCGGAACCTCGAAACGGATGCCTTTTAAAAAATTCGTGGTAAGCAATATGGATGAAGTTCATTTCTCCAGTAAATATGAACAGGCGCCCATGGATCATGCCCTGCATATTGGCCAGGACTATTTCATTCATGAAGGAATAGTTCCTGGATATCCCGCCTCCCACGGCTGTATCCGGATATTTCCCCTTGATGCTCGTTTTCTTTTTTATAATTGGGCCAAGCCGGGAATTCCCGGGAAAATTCTAGATTGAGTCCGCTGCAGAAGGGTCCCCAAAACCGCTTTTTGACGGCGGTGGCCAAGTCTGCCGCATAATCTCCGATAAATTCAGCAAATTCTCCCCGAAAGATCAGGGAATCCCCGATTTACTAAGCTGGAGAAATCCAGGAAGCTAAGGGCAACATCAACGCAAGAGCAAAGGGTAGGACGCAAAGTCTCCGGCTTAAAGCCTTCGGCTACGGTAGCGGGATTGCCGAAGTGAAGGAGAATTGGTGCTCTCAGCACTGCTCTTCATCCTCTGGGCCTACGGCATGTATGCCCTCATTTCCAACTTATCCGGGCGTAGGGCTGGCACTCTGCGGCGGGGCCGCTCATGGCGGCGCCCCGGTTGGCTGCGCTTGCTGGCGGGCGCAGGCGTGGGATTGGGGTTGGCCTTGGCCTTGGCCCAATCTTTTGATGAGCAGCATCAGGATCTGAAGCTGGCGGGATTTTTGGGGACGGTGTGCGCCGAGGGCTGGCCGGGTAAGTTGAGTCCCCGGCTGGAAGAGCCTCCCATTAAGGGTACGGCCTCCGGGGGTCAACCGGGCTATGCCCTGCTGAATCCGGGGACTCCCACCGCCGCGTTGGCCAGGAAGACGATGACCCCCAAGCCCAGGCCGACCCTCAAGCCAAAAACTCGCAAAGCCCCGGGCGCCAAAGGGACCAAGGCCGCGGCCCAGAACCAGCTAGCGGCAGCCAATGATTAAGTCATAGATCGTCACCCCCAAGAAGAAGCCCTCTGCCCCCACGGCTGCCAGGAAGGCCGACAACGGCTAGGGGGGCGCTCGCCGCAGCCGGCCGGAAAAATATTGGCACCCGCTGGCCTTTCCCCTTTGAGAAATACGATAAAAAGCATCCTGCTTCTCACAGCACATGTGCGAGGCCAGATCCTTGTCAGTTAGCTTATCAAGCTGTGGCATAACTTTTATGATATGCCTAACTTTTCTTAAAGAATTCCTTTAAAAAACTTGACAATTTTTAACGTCAGGCCTAATTATATGATACGGAAAAAGCCAAACCCGCCGCGAGGTGGGGGCGGAAAGCCACGGGTCTTTTAATTGGATAAAGATAGCCGGGCTGCCTGGTTAGAAGGGGCAGCCCGGTTCTTTTTGGGGTATTTTTGCCTAAACCCAAATAGGTAATTCTGCCCATTGCTTATTAACCTGCTGCGTTTTAACCTGTCACCAAGGAAAAATTGGAGGTGGTGATGTTCTGGGCTGTTTGCAGCATTACCCTAGGGGCCCTTCTGGGGGGTTACGGGGGGATACTTATCGTTTCCTGCCTTTATGCTTTGCTGAAGCCCCAGCCGGTGGGGGAACTTGTCTACTATCTTTCACCCCGATGGGCTCCACCTTCTGCCCATCACAACCCTCAAGATCGACGGAAACTAAATACATAATGGATTAATTATATTACTTGAGCCCTCAGTCACAGCATCCAGGCGCGTTCCCCTATCCTCAGCAGTCCCAAAGCCCAAACCTCCACGATTATCCCCTTGACACACGTAAAACCATGTGCTATCTTATCTCCATAAGGAGATCAGGGCCATGAAATACACGTTTAAGGAGTTCCAAACAGAATTTCCCGATGACCGGGCTTGCCTGAAAAAGATCATGCAAATCCAGTATGGCGGAACCGAGTTCACCTGTCCCGGCTGCAAGGCTGTCGCCAAATTCCATCAACTCAGCAAAAGGCGCGCCTTTTCCTGTGATCGTTGCGGCCACCATATTTATCCCTGTGTCGGGACCCCGTTTGAGAAGTCCCGCACCAAGTTGACGCATTGGTTTTTTGCCCTCTATCTTATGACCAGCACGCGCCACGGCGTTGCGGCCAAAGAATTGGAAAGGCAAATCGGCTGCACCTATAAGACCGCCTGGCGCATGGCTCACGAATTGCGAAAACTTATGGCCCAGGCTGATAACCACGATATTCTTTCCGGTCATATCGAGATTGACGAAACCCTTATTGGCGGCCACCAAACCCGCGAAGATACCAAGAAAAAAGGCACCAATAAAACCATCGTTAGGGGCATGGTGGAACGTAATGGCCTCTTGCGCGCTGGCCCTATCCCAAATGTCAGAGGCACCACCTTGGAACCCATAGTTTATAACAATGTCGAAACTGGAAGCACCATCACCACCGATGAATGGGATGGTTATAATAAGCTAAAATATGGTTATGAGCACTGCCGTGTGAATCATCTTCTTAAAGAGTATGTCAATGGCAAGCATCATGTCAATACCATTGAAGGACATTGGAGCATCTTAAAACGCTCTATTAAGGGAACCCATGTTCATGTTTCCCGCAAGCATCTGTGGAAATATGTAAGTGAGTTCAGCTATCGCCGCAACATGAGACAATCGCATTATGCTATGTTTCATCAGTTGGTGGCTTCTTTTTCACTGCCGCGGTTAGTAGAGAGTTGAAATCCTCTTTATGTCGCGGGTTATCGCTTTTTGGAATAGGTTGTTTGGCTGTTTCGAGCTTAGGCGGATAACCATGTTTTTCAAAATCCTCTTGCAGTTCGATGTCACCTTTGCTCCTCTGTTTCTTAAAGTGATCCATATTAAGGACCTCCACTATTGGTTCAGGTGTCATTACGCAAGTCATACCACTGACAATATCTAAAGTTCTTTTAGATTTGTTTTTTTCGGTAATTTCGCAAATCTCGGGAAATTGTCCCCAATGGATACCAAGCAAATACAAACGTGAATTATCGGTAAGGGGACTTCCAAACCGAAAACACTTATCAAGGTTATTTCCAGGAGCATTATAGACAAAGACAGGCGACCCCGAGAAACCACTACGCGAATGAGTATCTACACAATAACTGTCCTTAACTCCATTTCTCATATGCGGTATTGGGGTTGGCATCATACTAATATGCCCTAACCGGGCCGCTGGGAAATTTGCGGGGCCACCATCGTGATTTATAAACCGCCCCACCATAAAAACATCGGAACCTACGCTTATGCCCCATCTCTTTACAATGTTGTCCATGGCAAAAAGACTAATTGGGATGTGTGTTGTATCATATTTATTACTTTTAAGAATATTGTCAACCTCAGCGACCGCGACATCGCCGCCGCCTTTAATATACCTCCAATCAATATCGGGAATTAGTTCAAGAAAATCATATTCTCCATTTTTCATTTTAACTATAATCGTTGTATGTCTATCCTCAATATTATGATAATTTGTTACTGCATAATGATAATCATATCGTTTGTCTATTGCAGATGGAACCGTTACAAAAAACCCGGTTCCCCCATACTTAGACCCCTTTTGAGCTTCTTCTCGATTATCATACAAAAAAAATACACAATCCAAAATACGAGGTGAGATTATGGGCATCCCAATGTCCACCCAACTAGTATATTTAGTTCCGCGGAATGTTTCCATCATAATCGGCACTTGCTCAAATTGCAAATCCTGATATGAAATTTGGGAACCATTATCAGGTAAAGGCTTCCGGTCCTTCGGCTTGGCCTGCATAAAACAGCCCCATGACAGGCTGAACCTTTAGATTGTATAATTAGATTATACGGTTAGCCTGATGAAACTGTGTTTTTCAGACCATTTACCTGCTCTGATGGCATAAACACGCAAACCTCAAGTCTGGCCCCCCCCATATCTGATAGGGCGCTTCGTACTCCCATATAAGAAAAGGCCAAGAAAGGACGCATCCTGGACGCCCTGCGCCAGGCGGGGCTGCAGTGGGGCTCAAAGTGATTTCCGGCATATTCGAATTTCTTCTGTTTTTCCGGTTGAAAAATAAACCGTAAGGATAGAGCGCACCTTTGGTCAAGGATAATTCACTTTCAGAGGGAGATAAGATCCTCAGTCTTCTCCCAGCGGCACATCTGGCGATACCACCCGTAGTTTCAGTACCTTTCCCAGTTGAGAAAAAGTTCCATGGACAAATGGCGCTCTGGTGTTGAGCGGGGGCACGGTGAAGTTATGAATTGCCTTTCACCTTACCAACCATGATGGCCAGGGTTCAATAGCCCTGAGCGGGAGGCGCCTAGTGATAACCCTGTTGCGCCGGCGGATAGCCAGCCGGAGGCGGCCCCTGATAATAAGCCTGGGGCGGCGGCGACTGGTAACAGGGCTGAGAGGGGGCAACCGAGCGGCCATAGGCTTCTCCAGCCACGCCACCCAAGGCGGTCCCCAGCAAACCGCCGATGGCCGCGCCCTTCCAAGGATTGCCGGGACTGGCGGCGATTCCCAGAGCCGCACCCCCGGCGGCTCCCAAACCCGCACCAGTAAGCATGTAGGGGTTCTGCTGCGCCAGATTGGTGCCCGCACAGCCTCCCAGAAAACTCACGAGTACCACCCCCAGCAGGAGATGGGATGCCTTCACCTTTCTCAAAACGAGCTGCAATTTAGCCACAACCCGATCCTCCCTTAAGGCTGCTTTAATCAGCAGCTTTTTCAGCCAGTCCCGCTTCACCTTAGCAACATTATGGCCAAGGGGGTGAGGGGCCAGTCCTGAAGAGGCCGGCCCCTTCCCTCGAATCCATCTGAGTTTTGCACCGCTCAGTTCTTGCCAACCAAACCATGCGATTCCTGGTAGGCAGCAGCCTAAATTGTCCCTGAAGACGATGTGCCTTGCGACTGAGAACCGGACTGAGAGCCAGTCTGACTCGCCGGGGTAGTGGTATTAGGGTTATTGCCTGACGAACCGGTGGCAGTATTGGGAGTTTGACCCTGTGCCGAGTAGCCGGCACGATTGTAAGAAGAGCCAGAATTATTTTGCTGGCCATAGCCTGACGAACCGGTGGCAGTATTGGGAGTTTGACCCTGTGCCGAGTAGCCGGCACGATTATAAGAGGTGCCATTGGGCGGCTGGAATTGCCGGTTTCCTAAGCCATTCCCCTGGGCGAATGAAGGACGAGGTTGTTGCCACTGCGACTGGTGACCATTCCAGCCGTTGGCATCCCGGTGCTGGTCCCACCACTGATTCCGGTGGTCATCCCAACCATAGTCATGCCGGTGCTCGTCCCACCAATGACGCTGACGATCATCCCGCCAATAGTCACGCTGCTGCCACTGCCGATTTTGGCCATTCCAACCATAGGCGTTACCATTGGGCTGCTGCCATTGCCGGTTTTGGCCGTTCCAGCCATTGCCGTTGCCATTAGCCTGCTGGTACTGGCGGTTCTGGCCGTTCCAGCCATTGGCGTTGCCATTAGCCTGCTGGTACTGGCGTGGCTGACTATTCCATCCATTAGCTTGGACACGCGGCTGGGTCGGGGCGAAAGACTGCCGATTCGGCTGCGTGACCAACGGACGATTAGGTCCAGCCTGGGCGCTCAGGGGGCTCAGCGCCATAAACAGACCTATGGTGAGAATAATGCTCCACCATCTTTCTGACCTCATTTAATTATCCTCCTTAAAAAATTTTGCTCTCCGGATTTGGTTAAGAGGTGGGCCTCATGTAGAGGTTAATTGAATTTTTCCGATCATTTAAAAATTATATTGTAATGAGCCGGATAGACCCCGAGGTGCGGGCTGGGAGAAATAGGGTTGGGTTTGCATAAAAGGAATCCCCATGACGGGAGCAACGGGCGTGACATAGGCAACCCGCGGTGGTCCTCCATAAACTCGATCCGCATAGCGGGGATACTCCGGCCCCCTGGAGAAGCGCCGGGAATGCCAATCGCCGCGGTCACAGTCATGATGCCTTGAGCCATCCCAGCCATAGGCATTCCCATGGGGGTGGTGATATGGTTGATATGGTTCGGCTTGGACGGTTAAGGAGTTTAAGGCCAGGATAAGGCCCAGCATCAGGATAACGCTCAACCATCTTGTCAGGTTCATCGGCTTGCCCTCCTAAAAAAAAATTTTGCAATCTGGATCTGCTAATTAATTAGAGAATGATCGGCGGGAAGGCGTTAAGGGAGATTATTTGCGGGAGCGAGGAATTACTACTCCTTACTCAAGATTGCTAAGACAAACTTTCATATAATTCTTATAGTTACTCTTTAAAACCATAAAAAAGTATCTGCTCTTCACTATTAAATGGTCGTTATAATCATAATAAAATGGTCATTTCGTGCATCTGACCCATGGATCGGGTCTCGGGGGCAGGCTCCGGTCTAAATCCAATCTCTAGGCGTATATCCGGCTTCTGACGCCTCTGGAAATGCGCTCTGGCGCCCGGCGTGAGGCAGCAGCGGGGCACCATTGACTACCCGAGTCTTGCGATATGGTCATTGTGACCATATAAAAATGATCATTTAGGATAATATGCTCCTTTTTTTTTAACGCATATAATTAATTTGGATTAAGGTTCCTCCGTTCCCCTTAATCCAGGGTCAATTGCTGGCTGGCTGAGACTCCCCCGGTCTCAGCCAGTTTTATTTGGCCCGAACTTAACTTGCCAGTTCATCTGCCTCAGCACTACTTCCGGGGATGGTAAGAGACCCTGACTCGTTCCCATGAAGAGTTATCTTGCTGTGAAGAGGGCCTGCCAAGAATAGCGACTAACTTGCCAGGGTCGGCATCTATCGGTAAGCCAGAGAAAATTGCAGATATGATCTGGATAAGGTAAGTTTTCAGGACCTTGAGAAGTCCCCAGCCATAGCAGTTAGTTATTATTACAAACTGGTCCAGAAACCGGTCCATAAGGAAAAATCAGAGTGATGGCCAAAGGGGCAGGGAGATGGGAAGAAAGCGCTATGGTCCGGGACGGGTCAGGATGCTAGGCTTTTTTAAGAACCCAAAAAAACGCTATTCCTCCAATAATCAGGAGGATATAAGGAAAGGTTATCAGATCCCTTATTAATTCCAAAAATTCGTTTGATAATATCAAAGAATCCATGGTTGCCTCACCTTAGTCGAGCCTAAGCCCTTAGCTATCAATATAATTAAATTTCTGAGAATTGAGAACAGTGCGCATCAGGTTTTTAGCGCAGTCCCCGGCCTGCAAGGCATCTTGCAGATTTTTCTTTGCTTGGTCCATATTGCCCTCCTCGTGCAATGCTGCAAGAGCTAAATCCGTCAGCCATAGCATCGCCATAAGGTTGTTGCCCAGGGAATCCAAGGTAAAATGAAGCTCCGGAAACGGGGACTCCATCAATTTTATTCTCTTCCTTCGATCTGGCAGACTATAAGTGACAATCTGCATGGCTTAATCCTGCCAATGTGAACCCAGGGAAACTTGTCAATTCAGCCCTTTTAGGCCGAGATCCTACGAGACACACTCCAACCGCATTTGATACAACTATAATTTTAAATTGGGAAAAAGATAATCAGGGATTCCCTGTTTGAGAGGTACACGGAATGACCATTTCCCTATGCTCAAAATGATCATGGAATAAGAGATGAGTCTGGATATGGATTGGAAAAGTCGGAAATTAACTAGGTCGAGGGCACTTCCGAAAGAATGGCCAGTTGTGACTAACTTGCCAGGATCATCAATTAGCGCTTGGGCGGGGAAATTGATAGATCTGATCTAGATATGGGAAGTTGTTATCTTCGTATAAATGGTGGATCACAGCAGTGATTTATCTTTCTCTGGCATTTGCCTTCCCCATTAGCGGCTTGGTGCTGCTGGATATCCGCCCAGCCGGCCACCTGCTTCTGGTTTGACGGAGAACAGGGCCGACTCATAACCCCCGCCGCCATTCCAGTAGCCGCTTATAGACACTGCGCCCTTGGAGGTCTCGGGCTCGGATAATTTTCCGAATCCTATGGCCCACAACTCTTTCTTGCTGTCATAAATAGTAAAGTGCAATTCGGCATTGTAGATGACGCCGGCAATATCATAGCGTTGGGAGCTCAGTTGCTGGTCCACGACCATCTTGCCGAAGAAGCGCTCCTGGTTCTGGTCGGTAATGGTTATCGTTACTTGCGCGTCCCGATAGGTGGCCGGACTAACGGCCCGGGCGGCAAAGACCATGGTTGCCGTACCTTGCCACGCCCCTTTAACTTCGGGAGATGCGGATGCCCAGGAGAGACCGGCCAGACAAACCATCACTGCCAGGGATAAACCGCCAAGCGCCAACTTGCTTTGCATGGGGCGCTCTCCTTTTTAACTCAGATTATGCAGCAACCTTGGCCACCACAGTCAAAAAACGGTTTTTGCGACCTCTACCCCGAGTTTAACCTTTAAAACAAACTACTATAATTGGGCACTCCCCACCCTACAGGGTAGGCTTGGCTTACCCTGGCACAGGTGAGACGCCTGTGCTGCCTGATTGGGTTCTAAGCAAACATTTCTCGGGCCTGGCGCATGAGCTCGCCGATTGCCAGTCCCTGCGGGCAGGCCAGCTCAGCCTGAGAGTAATCCACTTCAGTCAAGCGATGCTTAACCCCCTCAGGCAGCCCGGCGAAGGTCAGCCGGGCCAACTCCGGCTCGCCATAGTAGTGGTGGTACATGAGGCAGCGCATGACTTCGTTCACGGGCACGGCTCCACCCGTGGCCTCCTGGCAGATCTTGCCGCAGCCTGCGCAGTAGTCGGACTTGGTCTCCAGGGCATAGCGGCGCAAGAAGTCGCACTCCTCCCGGGCCAGTTTGGTCTGGTCCAGGGCCGCGGCCACGTTGGCAGAGAGGATGGTCAAGTTGGGCATCTGAGAGCAGATGCTGGCGATGTGGGGGTTTTCCCAAATGACCTTGAGCTTGGCCTGCTTGTCGGTGAATCCCCGTTTCAAGAAGTTATCGACCATTTCCATCTTGATTTCGCTGGCAATCTTCGGCGCCCCCGGCCTGCCAGCCTGGGACTTCATGGCCACCAAGCCGATTCCGGCCTTGGCGCAGGCGTTGACGGCTTCCTGCATCTTGGGGCTGTTCATGACCTGGAAGTTATAGGTCGTCATCACCGCATCGATCCAGTCCAGCTTGGCCGCGCCTAAGAGACAGTCCTCCATGTTGCTATGGGTGCTGAAGCCGAAGGCTTTAATCTTACCGGCCTTCTTCATCTCCGCAGCCCAATCCTTGAAGGGGGCCATTTCATCGATGCCGGTGAGGGCGGGGGCCAGGAATAGATCCACATAGCTCGTCTGTAGCCTTTTCAGACATTTGTCCAAGCGCTCGGTGAAGTTGCCGCCCGTGGCCTGAATCTTGGTGGCCAGGAAGATCTCCTTACGGACTTCGGGGTTGCGGGCGATGAAGCGGCCGAAGCCCTCCTCGCTCAGCGTATTGCCATAATGCTCGGCCGCGTCCCAGAAGGTGACACCCCATTTCAGAGCCTGCTTGAGGAGGAGTTGGTTGTTGATGGTGTCGAACATGCCACCCAGGTTAAGGATGGAGACCTCCACCCCGGTCTTGCCCAGCGGGCGCTTGGGCACGATCGTGGCCGCGGCCGCGGCCGGCGCCTCCGGGGCGGCCAGGGCCCCAGTCACTCCGGCCCCGGCCACGGCAAGTCCTGCGAGTCCCACGGTCTTCACGAAATCCCGGCGTGTAAAGCCTTTACCTTCAGTCGTCCTGCTCATGGTAGTCACCTCATAGGCTTATGATGCGCAGATTGTTCAAGGCCAATTGGACCAAACCACAATTCGACGGTTCTCTCGCGAAGATGTGCTTCCCGGGTCATTCGACTGCTTTTCCGACAAATACGGCAATCATCGAGTAGAGAATGCCTATAAGGTAGGTGCCAAGAGCTCCATGTCAAGAGAGCTCGCCAGCGTGGGAAGGCAAGGGTGATATGGTCTTTCTTATCCTGTTCAGGGGCCGTCTTAATCTCGGTTCTTTGCTTTCCCCGGCGGCCGGGGAATACAAAGCAAAGGCCGGGCCTTCGCGTCGCCCATCGCCCACCATATAATTTCAATAAGTTAAGGCCCCGTAAGGGGCCCCCTTTTTTTTGCCTGCGGCATAATGACTATTTATGATAAACTTTTCTTGGCACAAGAATGGCCTGTAAGATATAGGGAATTATCTGCTCTCTAAACCGGATAATTCCCTGATTATATTACGAAAGAAATCACGATATGCGTAATTTTGCTGATCTCGATAAACCACGCTATTTTATTCGCTCCTTGGCAAAGGGGCTTGATCTACTCCGGGTTCTGGCTGCCAAAGGCGCCCCTCTCACCCTTTCTGAAATTGCGGAAGCCATGCAAATGAATAATATGGCCATCACCAGGCTCTGCTATACCCTGGGCGAACTTAAGTTCATCAAGCGCGACCGGCATAAGAGGTTTCATCTTACCCCCAAGATACTCACTCTGGGTTATCCGGTAATCTGCGGACTAGACTGGCGGGAGGTAGCCAAGCATCATCTGGAAATTCTCTTCAAAAAGGTCCGATGCACCGTCAGCTTGGCGGTCTTGGATGGTTCAGAAATCATGTACCTCTTACGGATTCAAGAGTCCCAGAGTCAACTACCCTTTGATATCCGTATTGGGTCAAAGCTTGCAGTCTACTGCACTTCTATGGGCAAAGTGCTAATGGCCATGGGACCGCCGGAAGTAACCCGTCCCATACTGGCCAATTTACAGTTTAAGGCCCTTACGCAGCGAACTATCATTCAGCGGAAGGATTTTCTGAAAGAATTGGAAGTCGTGCGAATGAAAGGCTACGCCCTAAATGACGAGGAGCTTTCGGTGGGGCTGAGCACGGTGGCAGCTCCCGTCTTAAATCAGCAGGGCTCTGCGGTGGCGGCAATCTGTATATCGGCGCCTACTTCTCGCCATAGCTGCCAGGAGATGGAGGCCAACATGATTGAGGATTTGATTCGTACTGGGCAAGAGATATCTAAGACTTTGTTAGAAATGGAATCCTCATTCGTTTCCTAAGACTGGCTGAGGTAATCCATTTACCATAGCTCCAAGTTTGTGGCGTAAATTTTCCCGGAGTAAAAAATTCACCCCAGAAAGTTAACACTACCATTTATACCAGGAGACCCATATGGACGCAGTGTTAGAACCAACAAAAAAACTTGCGGCAAAGAGGATTGACTTTGAGGGTCCGGAACAGGCCATGGAATATTTTTTTACCAAGGGTTGGACGGACGGGCTGCCGGTAATACCTCCCACCGCGGAAAAGGTTACAGTCTTTCTGGACGCGGCAAACCTTTATCCCCAAGAAATTATCGGTATTTTACCGGAAAGGAACCGGGTTTTCACGGCCGAAAAAGTAGCCATTAATGCGGTGATGGCGGGATGCCTGCCGGAATACTTCCCTGTGGTGGTGGCTGCGGTACGAGCCATGTGCCAGCCGGAGTTCGGACTGCACGGCATTACTGCTACTACCGCGGGAGTTGCCATACTTATCATAGTCAATGGCCCTATGGTGAAGCTGCTGGGAATGAATACCGGGCAAAATCTAATGGGGCCTGGCAATAGGGCCAATGCTACTATCGGCAGAGCTATCAGGCTGATCGTATATAATCTGGGGGGGAAGGAATTTGATCGGGCGACACTGGGCCACCCCGGGAAGTATACCTACTGCATTGCTGAGGAAGAGGACAGCCTTTGGGAACCGTTGCATGTCAGGCGCGGCCTGCCCCCGGATGCCAGCGCGGTAACCCTTTTGGCTGCTGAAGGCCCCAACCAGGTGTGGAATCAATATGCCTTAAAGGCGGAGAATATCTTGCTCACCATAGCCGATCGGATGAGCTCACCGGGCACTCCTAACATGAGTACCGATACCGAGTGTGCCGTAATAATCTGCCGGGAGCACTATCAATCTCTGGTGGCGGCAGGCTGGCAAAAGCACGATGTAGCAAAATTTCTTTTTGAACATGCCAGACGCCCTGTGGCAGACCTGAAGAGGGTCGGTTTTTATGAGGCCGCAGTGAGCCCTGAAGATGAAAATACCTATGTCGGCGCAGTATCCGCACCAGAAAATATTTTACTGATTATGGCTGGCGGGAACGCCGGAAGATTTTCCGCCTTTATTCCGGGGTGGGCCGGGCTGCGCAATTCCAGGGCGGTAACTCAGGTTATCGGCACGTCATGTTCCGATGGCACCTGCGATGTTTGAGGGTGCAGGTGAACTTTTATACCACCGTAAAGGAGGATTTCTGCATGAAATATACTGTTCTCGACCCCACTGAAGGACCTCAGAGGGCCGGATTAGAAATGGCCCCGCGCCCGGCAAACCTTAATGGCGTGACTGTCGGGGTGATAGATAATGGCAAGAGAAATGCGGATTATGTTTTAAAAGGGATTGTGGAAAGGCTGAAGGAGAGGTACGCTATTGGTCCGGTGGTTTATCTGAAAAAGTCTTCAGCCTCGCGGCCCATATCAGAGGATGCGGCCCGGGAGCTGGCAGAAAAATGCCGGGTGGTAATTTCCGGCATAGGTGACTGAGGGTCGTGCAGCTCGGGCAGTATGCTCGATGGAATTATTATGGAGAAGCAGGGTATACCGGCCGCAGTGGTATGCACTGAGCCTTTTATAAAATCTTGCCAGGCCATGATCGTAGCGCACGGGCTTGCCGATTATCCCTTTGTAACCATTCCCCACCCCATTCAAGCCACAGAAAAGACGCTCCTGGACCAATGGGTTAATGACTGTACAGAAAGAGTGGCCAACTTGATCAGGCGGGAAAAATAAAAGGATTAATATCACCAAGATACCCGAGTTAAAAGAGGGTATCTCCAACGATCCACTCGTCTCCCACGACTTGCGGATCAGTTTTGGGGCGCAGGTCAGCGCCTGGGTTTAAAATTTTTTAAAGGAAAATATCGGACGGGGCATCTTCTCCTATAGTACTGCCGCCCTCGTTTCTCGTATCATTAAGCCGGTCATGGGGATGATGAGGAGTGCACAAGCTCCAATCACGATGAAGAGGTTATGCACGCCCCATAAAACTAACAGCGTTGGCACAATTCCCGCCCACAATATTCCACCGATAGTGCGAGCTACAAACTCAGCCGCTCCCATACCCGTGCCTCTTATTCCAGTCGGATAGCTCTCGGCAATGACCATCTTTTGGGCCGCAAACGTATCGAACCAAAAGATACCGCAACCCAATACCGTGAGCATTACATGGCCCGTAGCAAAACTGAAGGCGATACAAAATAAACCAGTTAATAATCCATAAGTTGCGATGCTCCAGCGACGTCCAATAACGTGCATCAATATTCCCATTACGATATTTCCAGGCACCGAAGCGAAATTCATTATCGAGGCATACAGCATTGAATGTTGGAGATCAATGCCGTGAGCAGTCAAGATTATCGGCATGTAAAGCACCCTTGTATAGAATACTACGAATGTCATGCTAAACATGATCCAAAGCTTTATTGTGTTAGCGCGATACTTCTTTCTAAGGATATCGAGGAATTTTCCGCTCTCCTCATGTTCGAGCTTGACTTGAGTGACAGGAGGCAATTCGCGCCCGGTCCAACCTCTCACCTGATTTTCTATTTTCTCTACGACACTCTCTGCTTCAGCAACCCGTCCTTGGGTGACAAGCCACTTCGGAGATTCTGGAACAAGATAGATGATATAGGGTATACTGATAAGGAGAATCGCAGGCACCAGGAAGACAGCATGATATCCATAAACCGGCGTAACCAGGTAACTAACCAGCATACTCAGAAAGTATCCCAGATTTAGCGTGCCAGTAAGCACTCCGCCATAATAGGCGCGCTCTTTCGCCCTAACGAATTCTGCCAGAAGGGGTATCCCGATAGGGAAAACGAGTCCGAGCCCAAATCCACCTAAAAGACGGAAAATCAACAATAAATAGTAACTATTGACAAAGTAATTTACACATGTAAATAATTCTGCTGTGACCACTCCGATAAGCAACACTTTTTTTCTGCCATACAGGTCAGCAAGAGCCCCAGCAAGAAGGATCCCAATCACAGTTGTAATTATGGCCGCGACGCTAATTAAGCCAGTTTGAGCAGGAGTAAGAGCCAAGACCTTTTTAAGAGGCCCCAGCACCGATGCAATAACCGATGTATCCATAGCTTCAACCAGATTGGCAAGCATTGCCCCCCCGAGTACTATCAAGTAAAATCGACTAAAGGGCAAACGTTGCAATCTTGCGGCCAATTCCTGGGTTTTCTGCTTTATGAGATCGGAATTTGCATAGTTACCTTGCTTTACCATTTTAATCCTCCTGGTTATTTTCTCCTATCGGGAGGTTATGGTACCCTTTGGGTCGATCGCGCCGGGAGCAATCATAATTGCCATGATTCCCCCGCTCCTATAGAGATTAGCCTTAAACAAATTACTTCTTCTTGGCCAGGGAGATCATCTCCGACGTTTCCTCCGGGAGATTAGGCATTCTTTTGGCCCGGCCTTTCTTCCAGCCGGTTTTGAGGTTCCACCCGATAAGAGGCTCGGCTAATCCTTGCTTGGAAGTTGCGGTTTGGTCGAGCGCTTCCAGCATCTCGCGGGCAATCTGCAACTCTTCGTTGGTGGGAACGATAAGGACCTTTACGCGGCTTTCCGGCTTGTGGATCTCTCCTTCCCTGCCGTTCATGGTCGCGTTTTTGTCTTGGTCCAGTATGATCCCCAGGTCTTCCAATCCTGCACACGTCAGGGCACGAACCTCTTGCGAATTTTCGCCAATTCCGGCTGTAAAGACGATGGCATCGGCGCCTCCCAGCGCGGCCAGATACGCCCCGATATATTTGCGAATTCGGTAACAGAAAACCTCCAAAGCGTCTTTAGCCTGTTTGTGGCCCTCGCGGACCTTTCTGGCGATATCACGTACGTCGCTGCTGCCTATTCCGGCCAAGCCGAAGATGCCGCTCCTCCTATAAAGCATCTCGTTGACTTCGGCAGCGCTCATATCCTGGTGGTCCATAAGGAAGAAGATGATGGCAGGATCGATGTCCCCGCAACGGGTCCCCATTACCAGACCTTCCATAGGCGTGAAGCCCATACTGGTATCAATGGATCTACCCCCATGGACCGCACAGACGCTGCAGCCGTTGCCCAAATGGCAACTGATCATCCTCAGATCCTTTGCGTCCCGATCGAAAAAATGACTGGCCCGGTCGGTTACGTACTTGTGACTGGTGCCATGGAAACCAAAGCGGCGCACGCCGTGCTTTTGATAGAGCTCGATAGGTAGGCCATACAAATATGCCGGCGCAGGCATGCTGGTGTGAAACGCCGTGTCGAAGACGCCTACCTGAGGCACACCCGGAAAGACTTTTTCACATGCCTTGACCCCCTCAAGATTGGGAGGGTTGTGCAGCGGCGCCAGAGGGAGATATTTCTTGATTATAGCCTCGACCTGATCGTCAATCAGCACCGGTGCGGTGATGGTCCCGCCGCCGTGGACGATTCGGTGGCCGATAGCCTCGATCTCGGCCAGGGATTCCAATACCCCAACATCTTCATCAGTCAAATAAGAAATAATCAGATTAATAGCCTGGCCAGTATCCTTGGCGTCCACTTCTCTCTTGATCGGGTCGGCGCCTGGGCGCAGGTAAGTGAAATGCGTTCCGTGAAGGCCGATCCTTTCTACCAGACCTCTGGATAGAACCGTAAAGCCCTCAATCTCCAGGCAGGTAAATTTGACTGACGAACTCCCCGCGTTGATGACGAGGACAATCATGGCAGCGAATCCCTATTTACCTCGAGTCTAGAGGCCAAACCAGCGATAGAACCAGAGATTGATGCGCCGGGCGAGTCAGGAAAATCTTCGCGGGATTCCCCTGAGCGCCTGCGGCGGTTCCACGGAAATTGTCCGGAGCTCGTACTTACTGGACTTTTTGCACAGGCCTCCCCGGCAGAGCCGAGCTTATTGGTGTGACCAGCATCTCCGTCCTGCCCAGCAATTTTTTCGTGAGTGCGAATCATTGACCCAGAAGCTTTTCTGCACGAGCGCGGATGGCGTCCAGATTAACCGCGGCGCCACTGAGGCGCTCCTGTAGTTCCCCCCCCTTGTAGAAGAGGAAGGTCGGAACGCCCATGACCTGGAGGGTTATGGCCAGGCGGCGATTTTCCATCACATTGAGTTTGCAGAACTTGACTCGCCCCGCGAACTCCTCCCCCAGGGCCACGACGTCGTCCACGAGGGCCAGGCATGGAGCACACCTGGGGCCCCAGAGGTCGACCACCACGGGCAGATCACTCTTTGTCACTTCGGGTTCAAAATTTTCTGCGTTCACTTCAACCATGATAGCTGCCTCCCATTGTGTTTAAAGAGCCATATCAATCTCTTAAAGATATCCCGCCTGACGCAAGGCCTCTTCCGAACGTCCCAGCTCACGGGCGGACACTCTTACCACCGGCCCGGTGCAGCCCATGGCGGGTTCGGCCCAGATGCCGGACTTCCAGAGTTCCCTAACCGCAGCCTCCACCGCAAGCACATCCACACCGTGAATCTCGGCATCCGTAGGCTCCCGGGGCGGAGCAGCCACGGCTTCAACGTCCGGGGGCTTGGGCGCCAACGAGGCAATGGCGTCTGCAAGTCCGCAGGCCTTGGCAGCGGCAATTTCCAGCCTCAGCCGTTCCAGCAGATTGCCGCGCACCAGGGCGGCCGTATAACACAGGGCATTCCCGATGACCGGTGCACCTGACACCCGGGAAATGATGGAGACGATCTGCCGCCAATTCTCGCCCACTGAAGGGCCGTAACCCCAGCCCAAGGTTTCGTAGGATCCGCCGGTGCTGAAGGCTGCGAAGAGTTTAACGAGCAGGTTGCCGGTCAGGGTGTCACAGACACAGACGTCCACCGCGCCGGCCAGCAGATCATTGCCGCGCAACAGAGCCCCGCCGTCAGTCCGCACGCTCCTGCCGAAATTAATTTTATAACCGCTTGCAGCCATACGGCTCAGGGCCCGCTGCACCGGCCCCGCCCCGTCCAGGTTCACGATGCCCACGCTGGGATCCTCGTTGCCCAGGGCCTTGGCCACTGCAACTCCGTATACGGCATTGCGCAACATGGCCTCAGGGCGACATGTTGCAGAGGTACCGGTGCACGAAGCGACGATCAGAGGCCTGCCTCGCGCTGGAGTAAGCACCCGGCCGATAGTGGTTACACCCACGGGGAACGGATAATGGAGTGCCACGGCTCCAGCAATGCGCCCCTTAAGGAGAGCGGCTTCCATGGCCGCGGCAATGTCTGCCTCATGAGGAGGAGTCTCTATCCAGTCAAGATCACCGCATCCGGGCACCCTGGAACCTATGGCGACCACCTGGATACGCGAATCCTGGGCCATGGCGAGGGCTGCGCCGCGCAAGAGCTCCTCTGTGCCAAGCTCGCTCCCTGAAGCCATGAGGCCAACGCGGACCTTGAGCCCTCCGGAGCGGGCCTGTGCCGTGATCTCCCCCAAGGCCCGGCCTATGAGCTGGCGCTTGTCCATCATGAGAGCACCTCAATTTCCTTTCTGCAGCGACTCGGACAGCTCTGCCAGAACCTCCAGGAGCACCTGCTTCACTTCGTCGCGGCTGAGGGGGGCTGCGGCTTGGCCCGAGGCGGCCTCCACAAAAAATGACGCGCCATCCGCCAGGTTGGTAAGCCGGGCCAGGAAGAGGCTGCCCTTACCGATAATCATGGCGCGTTTTATGGCGCCTGCTCTTATGGCGTCCGCGGCATGGCCGAGGAAGGGCACGCCGGAGGGGATGTGTCCCTGCGTGTGGGCAAAGCCGGGCAGGCCGTGCTTGGTGACGAAGTCACTGATAGCGGATTTATCGAGCTGGCCCTTTAAGACCGCAAGGGCAGCGATCATCTTGAAGTTGGCCTCCGGCACGTTGCCCGCGCCCGCCGGCTGGGTTATTTCGGGAATTTGCAGCTCCGCGGCATACTTGTCCACGTCCGCAAAGTTGAGGCCGGCCTGCTGCAGGGGCTCCCACACCAAAGCGCTGGTCACGGCCTGGGGGGAGGCTCCCGCCCCCACCGAGTGTTTGCCCAAGGCGTCGAGACGGATGACCGGGGCCGTTCCATCGTCGCTGGCGAGGAGCGCGGCAAAGCTGGCGAGACAGTTTTCCAGCGCCGGGAGTCCCTTTTTCACGTGGTCGCGCGAGTTCATATATAGCTTGGGCAAAGCCCCTCCGGCCAGCACCACCACGTTCCGGCGCGTGCCTGCAGCCACCAGGGAGGCGCCGATAATAAGCGCATTTACCGGCCCGGCACAAAAGGCGCGTACGTCGCAGCCACTGGCGTTCACGCACCCCACGATTTCGGCCACGGCCTTTGCAAAGTTGCCGCCGCCACGCTGGCTCATATCCCCGGCAGCCTCCTCTGAGCATTCCACCACGAAATCGACTTCAGCCGCACTCATGCCGGCGTTTTTAAGCAGGTGCAGCAGGGCAAGCACACTCCCGGCTTTATTGGCCAGGTTCTCAAGAATCACGTGGGCGTTGAGGCTCTCATCGCTCTCATGGGCCCGGCGGCAACAACCCACCACCTTGCCGCCGCAATAGAGGGGCAGGGCTGCCGCGTCGGCCACTTCAGCCTCAATTGCCGAGAGTTCGCGGCCACTTTCAAGACGCTTCAGGATATCAGGGGTTAAAAGGGGATGAGCGGCGAGCCTGTCCTTCACCGAGGCGGCAAAGCCAGCCTCCAACCAGATGAGGTCGAAAACGTCGCAGGCATCCAGAAGGCCGAGGAATTCATCCTCAGGCATGATCTCACCGTACTTGCCGTAGCGCTTGGCCGCAGAGCACAGATTGCTATGCCAGGGGAGGGGCCGCACCCCGAGCTCGTCCACGGACATGGCGCCGATGAAAGTCAGGTTGGGCGCGTAGCGCGCCGCATCTTCGTAGGGCTGAACGAACCTGGGAAGATTGGCGAGAAATTCGGAATCGGGCTTGGCGTGGCGCTCCACATAGGGAGTGGCGCCATAGTGGAGCCCCAGTTCCGGAGTATGATTCAGGCAATACGCCGTAGCTCTGACTGCTGCATTGGGCATGGTGCTAGTCCTCTATTCTTAAATTCTTTTCTACCCAAATACATTTCCGCTTTCTGAAAGGAAAATCCCGCCGGCGGAAATAGGCAAAGCAACTAGCATTCCTCTGATTGGCGAAGAAAAGACGAAAATGGCATCTCATCAGATTTCAACGATAGTTACTGAGATCCTTCTAAGGTGAATATCATAGGCTCATCAACCTCCGTTTGCAGCAACTCAAGGGCACGGACAACATATTTGCGGCGGAGTTCTTTTTCTTGTTCCCCGGACAAGTCAGAGTTACCTATCACGCAAGTAACAGTTTGTCCACGCAAAATCCTGTTGATTCCCAACATTTTTGCCACATCTGGAACGGCTGTGATTTGAACTACCGGCACACCAGCTTTTTCGATACCGACCCCTATCGTTGCACCGCAACGAGTGCTCGACCCTCAGGTAGAGGTGAGTATTACTCCTTCAATTCCACTTTCCTTGATTGCCTGCCCCATTTCAGTTCCCATCTCAGCACAACGGCGGGAGACCGTCGCATTCCCTGAAGTGCTGAAGAAATGGGGGTGAATCTTGCCAATCTTGCCTTCTTGGACCATTTCCCGCATAACGTCTATGGGAACCAGACGATTCGGGTTCTCCAAAATCTCGACCGGGTAGTAGCCGGTATGGGCAATTTCATAATTCGCTGAATCGAAATCATCAGGAAGAAAACTGTCCAGGTCATACGTAGTCCAGCGCAGATTTCCACGGCCGCTCATGCCGTCAGGATTACCCTTGGGCACCAAGCCACCATCACTAACAATGGCCAATTGGCATTTGCTGGGATCAATGGGGTCCGGCGGATCGATCTTCTCAAACTTTGGCGGAATGACCTCGGTCTCGAAGGGCTGACCCTTAATCTTGGCCAGCAATTGCTCGATGCTCCGCGCCGCGGCGCTTTTCTCAGAATGTTCATTGCGGAGGCGGTTACGGGAGAAATAGCCGTATTCGCTGGGTCGCGGCAGATTTTCTCGAGAGAGCAGGTAAGCGGCCTTCTCGCCGGAAGTGAGTTTGAACGCCAGCTTGGCCATTCGGGCCAGGCTTTCCACCATGCTCCTGATGCTGTTGCCCGTTTTGCAAATATAGGCATATTTCCGGTAAATATCTACTCCGGCGTTCTCGTCGTACATGCCGGTAATCGCGGGAATGTGTAACCTCTCCCCGATTATTTTGCAGAGGGCGCCGCAGGATATCCCATAGCGCCCGGCCTCAAAGGCCGGCCCCGCAAAGAATAGATCCGGCCGAAAAGGTTTAACGAGTTTCAGCCCTTCTTCTGCAGCCTCTTCTGGGTTTCTAGAAAAGTAATTGTCGCCGCAGATCAGAGTAGCCACAATTTCAGCCTTGCCATTCAGTTCTTTTTGAAGAGCCAGGCCGGGGCCTACGGGGCCATCCTTCACAACAAAGCCCGTGTCTGCCTTGTCTTCGCCGCCCAATTGGCCGAAGAACTGGTTGAGATAATGGACCACTCTCAATTTTTTCCCAGTCACGCTATTTTCCTCCCTTGCGCCATTAAGCTCAGGCTCATTTAATAGTCTTTGGTAATTACCTTGGCGCCGCCAGTATAATCATGAACGCCGGCGATCAAGAACTGCTCTACATCGATCTCGAGGTCACCCGCGTGCTGCTGCACAGAAGGATCCGGACAAAAAATCTTCGTATCTGCCGTGCCACCCAGGATGCGCTCCGGCTTGGGCAGTTTGATTCTCTCCATGGTAGCGCCGCCGGTGATGATCAGATCTAAGGTTTCATTATTGAATAGCAGCGAGTCCGCCAGCGTACCGTCGTTGATGAGGGGGTGAGTGAAAATGGCGGTCTTGACTCCGAGCTTCTCACATTCAATCGCGACTGCCGCAAGGTCGACGTGGGGCATCCCGCCGTGAATTTTGGTCAAGACAATGCCGTCGGCTCCCAGAACATTCTTTGCCAGGCTGGAGGCCATCATGGCCTTCCGGTTTCTGGCAACCGGTTCCATGTTGGCGACATCGCAGACTACCCCGGCGAAGATCAAATCTTTACCATGGTGCCGGTACAACTCTTTAATGGTTCCATGATTCTGAATGAGATAAGTATCCAAACCCCTGATGGTGTGGTGGCCGACTACGCCGCCATCCAACACCTCATTGGGGTGAATAATGGTGGGCATAAGGTTGCGGACGTCGCCTCCGTAAAAGCAGAGGTCCGGTAGGCCATGATGGTCATGCTGAGGAGTGTACATCTGATAATGGTAGGCTACCCGGGGAAGGCCCGAATTTCTCTCCAGGTTGGGAATATCCAATTCGTAGGTTTCCACGCTAGCGGGCGGGTGGCCGGCAGCAGCACGAGCCAGAAAAACTGCGGTTTTGAACCCGGCCAGCTTCACTGAGTTTTCGAAGTCGCGTTCTTCAACACCTGCGGCAATTTGGGGAGAAATGGAGATATGCCTCATCCGGCCATATAGGCTCAATTCTCCCCCCAGGCCATACATATCTAATAATGCTGAATATTTCCTGGTTGTGCGGGGATCAGAGACCAGCACAGCGACCCCAGCGAGAGATCTTGTCCTGCCCTTGCCGGCAGTCTGCATCTTACCGATAAATCCAGGAAAATCAGCGTCAAGTCTATCTATCTTGCAGCGCGGCTGGACCACGTCCATCAGGTTCACGACCCTGACTGCATCTCCCGGATAAACCAAATTGATATCCACCGAGGCGAATCTACTGTCAGTTAGAATCTCCTCCTGTAATTCTTTTAGATTCAGATAGAGAACACCATCTCTGGCCAAGGTTTCAGGACCCTCTTGGATCTCTTTGATCTGAACCGTTTCGATGTCCAGTCTCATTAACTTCGCCTCCCTTTTAGGCTGTCTCTCATTGGGAGAGTCGGAACCTGGCAGACAAATCCTGGCAGATAGATCGATCTTCTTGCCAACCACATTGGCTTTTAACGCCGCACCTCATAACTGCCGTCCATACTTTGATAAGTTAAAAGTGGACCTTAACTTATGAGACGCGGGGCTACTTCCTTAATGTGAAGAGGCGCCGGCCTCGATTAAGAGCCTTGCGAAAATTTTTCACGGAAGGCCTGGAACTCTTTGCCTATCTTTTCCGTGTCAGTGGTCAGTAACAAGATTCCGGCGTTCTCCTCGTAGACTTCCTCTGGCACCGCCTTTCTAATTTCCGGTTCTAAGATGTGGTACACGGGGAGTCTCAACGAGACCCCGGCCAATGGCCCGGAAAAGCTCTGATCACCTATGGTGACCGTCTCTGCTGAAATGAGCGCACCCTCAATATCGCTGGCGCCGACGACCACTATGACATCTTCCTTGGTGCCGCCGTCTTGAGCGCTTTCAGCAATCTTCTTGATACGCAACTGATTTTCCGGATCCATTGTGCCTGCCGCCGTTCAAACGAAGCATTCGGTGACTGCGTAGGCTACCTTTGCACCTGCCGCTTCCAAGCATTTGGCGATGGCTGGTCCCGGCACACCATCCCTTTCTCCAATGACTATAGCGGTTTTTCCCCTAATCCAACTGTCCATAGCTTAAACCTCCTTAGTTTGAATTATGCATAACCAGTTTTTCGTTGAAGAACCTTCCTCCCCCGGCAACCCTAAACTCTGTTGCTGGCCACCAAGTTCTCGCTAAATCTGCCCTTCTTACCCGGTAAGCAACCTAAAACCTCGCCTCTCGATGGTTGACCAGAGCAGCCTCTGGCTATACAGAGGTCGGTCGTTTTTGCGAATTGTCAAAAGAACTTTTAACGCAGGGCATAATATTGTAACACCCTGCATGATTCAGAAAAATCTTACAACATAACAATTTCTACTGTCAAGATTTTTTTCCGGGCTTATGCACTTGACAATCGTAGCGGGAAGAAAAAAGGCGGGAAGGCTCGAATAATAAGCCTATTTTGGCGGTTTTAAATCATCCCGGCTAATCCGGCTTAGCACCTATCTTTGCCTTACGGCGCGCATATTGCGGATACCAATGGTTGAGCCCTAGGCCTAAGCCGATCAAGCCCAGGGACACCACCTGATAGCCCATCCCTCCTGACAACCAGCCATAGCTTTTCGCCACGGTCATCCCTGTACTGATTAGAAATATCACCCCCCAGATCACCGCGAGAGTCCGGCAGCTCGCGTAAAAGGTCGGCAATGCCTGCCGCTCCGGGGGCACTGTCTCCCGGGCATATTGCAGGACAAAGGGTTTGCCTATGTAGATGGAAAACCAGGCAATGGCCGCCAGGGCCCCTTGGGACAGAATATCCAGGTTATTGATTACCCACAGGTTTTTCCAGAGCACCACCAGGACCAGAAGGACGCCGAAAAAGACGAGCGAGCCCCAGGTCAGAATGAACCCTTTAGCCATCTGTTTGTAGCCCATGACCAGCACCAGGGCTAGGGCGACGATGATGGCTGCGTTCAACCGCCACAGGGACGGCCCGGCAATAACGCCAAAAGCGATCCAGGGCAAGAATCCCAGCAGGATGGTTAATGTCTCTTTCATTTTTATGAGTATAAAATGAGCTTAAGGTTTAAGTCATTTGCGGAGAGTAGCGGAGAGAGCGGCGACTCCCCATCCCAAGCCGTTGGTCATCAGGCCTGTCCTGGCGGCTTGCCGGTTAGGCCGAACTTGACCATGGTTTCGCTCCAGTAGCGGTTGGCTTCGTCCCTGTAGGCCTCCGGCCCGCCTGGAAAAAGGTCTTGTCGTAATCCCGCCTGCACCTCCGGCGTAACCTGTCCTTGGAGGATGAGCTGCTCCCCAGCCTGGCGCACCAAGTTATAATACCAGGCGAAGGTCTCCTGATCTTGTGCAGCGCTCAAGCTATCACCCGCGGGCCGCAGGATTTCCCCCAGGTAACGCCAGCCCAGCTTTTGGGCGAGAAACTGGAAATATTGCACCAGCGGCCCAAAATTGTCGAATTCCGGAAAGCCGCAGGGGGAGACCAGCAGCACGGTCCGGTCCCGGGGGTAGCGGTCCGGGTGGCCGCTCTTACCCGGATGGTTGGGATCTTCCACCAGCCAGGGTTCGAAGGAGGGCAGGGTCCGGTCAATGAAGTTCTTCAGCAGACCGGACACGTTATAGTGGTAAAGCGGAGTTCCGAAGACCAGCATGTCGGCCTGCACAAACCTTTCCAAGACCGCGGCCATGTCATCATTCTGCACACATTTTCCGGGGCTCTTAACCCAGCACAGGAAGCAGCCCAGACAAGGTTTGATCTGCAAATGGCCCAGATGCACCAATTCAGTGGTGGCGCCGGCGGCGCGCATGCCCTCCAACAGCGGGCCCAGGATATGATAGGTGCTGCTCTTTTCCTTGTGGGGTGAGCCATTGATGGCCATTACGTGCATGAACATCTCCTGGGGTCAGGTTAGAGTGGATATCAGAATGCTCTGGTGACCAACAAGATAGCATAAATCTCCCTGAGAAAACAATTAAGCCCCCCTGCAAGCACTTCCCGCTAATGGTGCGCCCGGAGCGAAGCCACATGCACGTGCCACCTCCGGGTAACCCGGTCCTTTCATTCCTGACAAGTTACGGAAAACGTCCTGCCGCCTATCTCAAAATTGCCAGCGCAAGGCGGCGCTGATGTAATGGGCCATGTAGTTGCCCCGGCCCACCTCGGCGTTGTAGTCCAGTTGTACCTTCAAGTTCTTCCTGCTGGCGATGGTGACGTCGGCGCCCAGCACCGCAAAATTCCGGTGCGCCGCATCGGCAACAAAGTTAAAGCCGTTGCCGGCCTGGCTGAGGCGGGCGTCCAGGGTGCGGCTGCCGTCGCAATACTCATGCTGATAGAAGCCGTATATCTGGGGGGTCACCGTTACGTAGTCCCGCTGCATGGGCAAGGCGATCTTGCCGCCCACTCCGGTCTGCAGCGATTGGGCGTTCTGGGGGCCCACCGTCAGGTCCAGGGCCCCGGCATTGCTCTCCGTGAAGCCGTTCAGCCACAGTTGCGAGTAGGACAGGGTCACCGCCGGGGTCAGCACCACCGGGTGCAATTTCAGGTCGTAGCCCGTTTCCCCGTAGGCGTTGAGCTGGTTGCCGGTGGTGGAGCTGTTGGCGGCGCGGGTCAGGCCGCCAAAGTTGAAGTCCCGTTCCAGGTTATAAAGATTCAAGGCATAGCCCAGGGAGCCGTAAGCGTAAAAAGGCTTGGGCAGGTAAGCCGCATAGGCGTTGATGGGCCAGGTATTGCCCTGGACCCAGCCCCCGGAGCCGTGAAAACCGGCGCTGGTGTAAGTGTAGCCGGTATTCAACCCGACCAGCAGGTCCTGCCACACCCGGTAGTCCGCCCCGGCGGTGAAGCCGGCCATGGTAAAATCGAAGCCGGTCTGGTCCAGCGTGGACCCCTGGCCCCCCAGGATCAGGCCCGGGTCGAAGTAGACGCTCCAGGGCTGCTCCAGGGCGCCGGGGTCATTCTGGCCGCTGAGCAAGCCGGTGAGGCTGGAGGCGCTGGAGGCCACCATCAGGCCCTCCCCCTGGGCATAATTGAGGCTGAAGGAGCCGAGCCCCCCGGCGGTGAGGCCGGCGTCTCCGGGGCCGAAGCGGAGGTCGGTGATCCGCCGGGACAGGGTGCTCTTTTGCAGGTTGGCTCCGGCAAAGGCCAGGGTGGACAGGGCCGCCGCCTTATCCGGGGAGATCTGCTGGTAGGCGTTGGCCACCGCACTGTTGCTGGGCAGGGCGGCGATGGTGTTCAGCACATTGCCCAGGTCGCCGGTGGCGGCGCCCTGGATGCCGTTCAACATATTCCCCACGTTGGCCTGGTTGTGGGTCAGGTTAAGCCCGGTGCCGGCGTAATTGCGCTGGGCCAGCAGGTCGACGGTGCCGGCTGTCTCGATGACCTGCCAGCCCAGGATGGGGGTGGAGTTGGCCACGCTGCTGAAGGCGCCGCTGACACCCCCGCTGGCCGTGATCACCCCGGGGAAAACCTGGTTGACGGCGGGAATATACCCTCCCAGCAGCGTCGGGGTCAGGGCGCCGGCCAGGCTGGCGCTCCCGGTCGCCACCAGCTTGCTATAGCTGTTGGCCGAGGCGATCTGCTCCACCAAGGTGCCCGAGGCGGTCTGGGTGTAGTTGCCATTGATGGTCAGAGTGCCGGGGGAGTTCCCGGGCGAGACCGTACCCCAGTTGGTGACGTTCCCCTGGATGGTGCCGCTGCCTGTCAAGAGGCCGACGGCTAACACGTTGAAGGTCGGGGCCGTCACACTGCCAGCCTGGAGCCAGTAAGTGCCGCTACCGCTGGCCCCGACGTCCAGGAGGCCGACCACCGTGTTGGTGCCGCCGCTCTGGATAAAGACAGCGGTGCCGCCGTTGCCGAGGTATTCATCATTCGCCGACAAGCTGCCGCCGCTCAGGTTATAGGTGCCGCTGGCCCCGGCGTTGTTACCCAGGTAGAAGTCGCCGGATACCGTGTGGCTGCCGCCGCTCTGGGTGAAGCTGCCGGAACCACCGCCGTCGCCGAGGTATTCGCCCCCGGCCACCGAGAGGGTGCCGCCGCTCAGGTTATAGGAGCCGGTGCCGCCCTGGGTGCCGACGAAGAGGTTACTGCCCACCGAATTGGTGCCGCCGCTTTGGCTGAAGCTGCCGCTGCCGGAGAGGCCGATCCACTCATTTTGGGCCGATAAGCTGCCGCCACTCAGCCAGTAGGTGCCAGCGCTGCCAGAATAAAGCCCCAACTCGAGGTCTTGGTTAATAAGCGTGTTGGTGCCGCCGCTCTGGGTAAAGGCGCCGCTGCCGTAATTGCCAATGGTCTCGTTACCGGACACCGCGAGGCTGCCGCTGCCGCTCAGGTTATAAGTGCCGCTGGCCCCGGAGCTATCGCCCAGAGTGAGGCTGGTCACCGTATGGGTGCCGCCGGTCTGGGTGAAGGCCCCGCTGCCGCCTTCGCCGATAAATTCACTGCCGGCCACCGCGAGGAGGCTGCCGCTGCCGGAGTCGCTCAGGGTATAGGAACCGCTGGCCCCGGCATTGGTGCCCAGATACAGGGCGGTCACCGTATGGGTGCCGCCGCTCTGGGTGAAGGAGCCGGTGCCGAAGTAGCCCACGGCTTCATAGTCTCCCACCGTGAGGCTGCCGCCGCTCAGCGAGTATGTGCCGCTGCTGCCGGCATTGGCCGCCAGGATCAGGATGCCGGTTACCGTGTTGGCGCCGCCACTTTGAGTGAAGGTGCCGGTGCCGGAGTAGCCGATGTACTCATTTCCGGCCACCGAGAGGAGGCTGCCGCTGCCGGAGTCGCTCAGGGTATAGGAACCGCTAGCCCCGGCGTTTTGGCCTAATTCAAGATTATTGTTCACCGTGTTGCTGAAGCCCCCTTGGATCAGCGTGCCGGTGCTGTTCTGGCCGATATATTCATTATCATAGATGATGTTTCCAGTTACCGTATAGGTGGTACCGTTGTCTATTATCAAATTATTAGGAGTGTATAACGGCGAGAATTCGGTCACGAAGGCGTTTTGATAGCTGGCGTTGCCCGGCCAGGTTTGGGCCGGATTTTGTAACGGAAAATTGCTAGAAAAGGTGAGACCTGTCATGACGACGTTGCCGTCGGGATCGACGGCCAGTCCGTAGGTGCGGTCACTCTTTGTCCCGCCGAGGTAGGTAGAGTAGCCCAGGGAGCCGCCGCTTGGGTTGATTTCCATGAGCATGGCGTCTTCGCTCCCCTGGGGCGTCTTTTGGAACGCGTTGGGGGTGTAAGGAAAGGTCTGGGGCGCCGTCAGGTTGGAAGGCACATATGGGGCGCCATTGGCGTTGGTCTGCCCGGCTACATAGACCGCTCCCCGCGCATCCACGGCCACGCTGGTGGACCAACTGCCCGACGGTCCGCTTGCCGATCCGCCTCCCAAGAAGGTGGAGTAGACCAGAGAGGCGGTGCCGCTCAAAGAAGGGTTGATCTTCACGAGGAAGGGCTCATCTCCAGACACGCCCTCCTGGAGATAGGGAGCGCTGTTGAAGATGGTGGGGCCTCCCTTGGTCATCGAAAAGCCCGCCGACTGCGTCCGGCCCGTGGCCACGATGAGCCCGGATGGCTCCATGGTCATGCCGTAGACGTCATCTCGGGCGGTGCTCGAGTCTCCCCCAGGTAGGTGGAGTAGCGCATGGTGTATTGGGAAGACGGGGAGCCGGGCTGGCTTGATTGGAATTCGGTTACAAATCCGTTGCTTGAACCGGTGGTAAAGCCACCAGGCGGGGCAGTACTCCGGTAGGCGTTGCTGGTGGTGGGCAAGTTCAAAGAGGTGGTAAAGCCGGCCACGCTAATGTAGCGGCCGGAGGGGTCCACCGCGACGCTGTGCCCTTGGGTATCGTGGTCCCCGCCAAAAAAGCTGGAGTAAACC